>CANMZT010000001.1 GCA_947502405.1 uncultured Algibacter sp.
ATGTAGCGTTATCGCAATCAGGAGTATATACTATAGAGTCAGAATTTGGATGTATTGTTACATTAGATATAAATATAGAAGATCCTAATAGTGCTTCAAGTAGGTCTGAATCTAATAAAACACTTTCAAGTAATTCACTATCAGCTAATAGTGCTATTTTAAGAGTAGTACCTAATCCTTCAGATACTTTTATTGATGTTTATGGATATAAAAGTAGTAAGATTGAAATTATTAATGTTTTAGGAGTTTCTTTAAAAACAATTGAGAAAACGGAATCAAGGAAAACAAGAATACATCTTGATAATTTTCCTGATGGTGTGTATCTATTAAGAAATACTATTAATGGTAAAACAGAAACAAAAAGAATAGTTATACGTCATTAATTCAATTAACTTTAAAAACTATACTACCCTCTTTATAGAATTAATTTTATATAGAGGGTAGTTATTGTTTAGTTCGTTTCTCTTTTTAATTAAATTTTAAACTGAATTTACGAGCTATAAGTAGCACGTTTTAACCTGTCATTAATAGATTTTCCTAGACCAAAACCTGGGAATTTTTCAGCAATGATTACATCTAAATTTTGATGGTCTAAATCATGCATGGATTCGTATAATTTTGATGCAGCTTCTTGCAGATTCCCTTTTTTTGATAAGATGATTTGTGTGGTAACTGAATCGTTTTTTAAGTCTTTTTTGAAAGTAAGAATACCAATGCGTTTACCACGATGTTTTTTTATTTCTTCGGAAACGTCATCAGTAAGGAAGGTTTTTGTTAATGGTGCGTAATGGCGCTCTAACATCCCAGGAGCATCAGGACTCACTTCTTTTTTGTTTTTTATAGTCACTTTTCCAACAACAGCTTCAATATCTTCTAGAGCTAAAGCGCCTAAACGATAAATGATTGGCTCATTGTTTTCAAAACCTACAATGGTTGATTCTATACCGTTTGTGCAGGCACCTCCATCTAAAACTTGCTCTATATTGTTTTTAAAATAGCGTTCTACGTGTTCTGGCTTTGTGGGGCTTATACTCCCAAAAGGGTTTGCGCTTGGTGCAGCTAACGGAAATGGTAATTGTTTTAAAAGCTCTAGAGTTACAGGGTGGTTTGGTATACGCACAGCTACAGTATCTTTTCCAGCTGTAATTAAATCTGGGATTGTAGATTGTTTTTTCAAAACTAAAGTCATTGAACCTGGCCAAAAGGCATCTGCTAATAATTTTGCTTTTTCTGGAACATAGCTTACTATGTTTTTTAAAGCATCTGGCGATGGAATATGAACAATAAGCGGATTGAAAAATGGGCGTTTTTTTGTTTCAAAAATGAGGTTTATAGCTTTTTTGCTGTAGATGTTTCCTGCAAGACCATAAACAGTTTCGGTAGGTATAGCTACAAGTTTATCTGCACTTAAAAGTGAAATAGCTTTTTTTATATCTTTTGAAATGATACTCATTATTGAAAAATCAGATTGCAAAATTAGTGAAAATAGAGAACATAATTACCGTAAAGCTAGAAAGCACGCCCGCGTTAGGGATTGAAACGGATAGCCCACAGTACCAACAATTTTTATTGGTGGTACGAGGACTTGTAGTGAAAAGCCCGACCCTTGTGGTAACGCCAAAAAAATGATAATAAGGTACAAGCGGCTAATTTTGCTTATTTTTGCAACGCTATGCAGGAATTAAAATTATCAGATTGGTTGCCAACCACAAATAAGGAGGTGAAAATACGTGGATGGGATGCGTTGGACGTGATATTGTTTAGTGGTGATGCTTATGTAGACCATCCGTCTTTTGGGCCTGCTGTTATTGGACGAATTTTAGAGAGTTACGGATTAAGGGTAGCTATTGTTCCGCAACCTAATGTGAATGATAATCTTCAGGATTTTGTGAAATTAGGTGCTCCAAAATTGTTTTTTGGAGTTACTGGTGGTTGTATGGACCCTATGATTAGTAATTATACTGCTAGTAAAAAGCGCCGCGACAAAGATGCTTATACGCCAAATGGTGATATTGGTTTTAGACCTGATTATGCTACAACCGTTTATTCAAAAATTTTAAAGGAGAAATGGCCAGATGTACCTGTTTTAATAGGTGGTATTGAGGCGTCTTTAAGGCGTGTAACCCATTATGATTATTGGAGTGATAAACTGATGCCTACTATTTTAGAGAGTTCTAAAGCGGATATGTTGGTTTATGGTATGGGTGAGCAACCATTACGAGAAGTGGTTAGGTTGCTACAAAAAGGTGTTCCGTTTTCTAGTATTACCACAGTTAAACAAACCGCTGTTTTAGTTGATGCTCATGCAAAAATCCCTAAAAACAGTAATTGGGAAGATGTTGAAATTGTTTCTCATGAACGGTGTTTGAAGGATAAAAAAGCTTATGCTGCTAATTTTAAGGTTATTGAGCAGGAGAGTAATAAATTGGCTGCACGAAGAATTTTTCAGAAGGTAGGTGATAAAACGTTGATGATTAATCCGCCTTATCCAACGATGACTGAGGATGAAATTGATGCGTCTTTTGAATTGCCTTATACAAGAATGCCTCATCCAAAATATAATAAGCGCGGGCCAATTCCTGCTTATGAAATGATTAAGTTTTCTATAAACATCCATCGTGGGTGTTTTGGTGGCTGTAGTTTTTGTACTATTTCTGCGCATCAAGGAAAGTTTATTGCTTCTCGAAGTCAGGAATCTGTATTGAGAGAGGTAGATACTGTGGCAAATATGCCAGATTTTAAAGGTTACTTATCTGATATTGGCGGGCCAAGTGCGAATATGTATAAAATGAAAGGTAAAGTGCAGGAGATTTGCGATAAGTGTGTGGCACCTTCATGTATTTCGCCTGTAATTTGTAGCAACTTGGATACATCGCATAAGCCTTTAACTGATTTGTATCAGGCGGTTGATAGTCATCCTAAAATAAAGAAATCATTTATAGGAAGTGGTATTCGTCATGATATGCTGGTCCCAGAGTTTAATAAAAATGCTGATGCTAAAGAATTAGATGATTATACAGAAGAAGTGATGACTAAACATGTTTCTGGACGACTTAAAGTAGCACCAGAACATACCAGCGACCCTGTTTTAAAATTGATGCGAAAGCCATCTTTTAGTTACTTCCATAAGTTTAAAGAGCGTTTTGATAAGATTAATATTAAGAAAGGTTTAAAGCTACAATTAATTCCATATTTTATATCAAATCACCCAGCTTGTGAAGCAGAAGATATGGCTAATTTAGCTGCTGAAACTAAAGATATGGGATTTCAGTTAGAGCAAGTGCAAGGTTTTACGCCAACGCCCATGACGGTGGCTACGGTAATATATTACAGTGGGTATCATCCTTATACGCTTAAAAAAGTAAATACGCCTAAAACACGTAAGGAAAAAGATGAACAGCATCGTTTTTTCTTTTGGTATAAAGATGAAAATAAAGCTTGGATTAGAAATACGCTAAATAAACTTGGGCGTCAAGATTTACTAAATGTTTTACTGCCTAAAAAAGAAGAAAAATGGCGTAAAAATAAACCAGGTAAAACCAAGCATACGTTTGATGATGCTATACCTTTTAATCAACGTAAGAATAAGGCTAAGTTTAGGAGTAAGAAGAAGAGACGTTAAGAGAAAGTAAAGGTGAAATCAAAATTTTGATTTCACCTTTACTATTGTGTCTATAATTGGGTGTAGATTTCTGGATTTGGATAAAAAGCAGCAATAGCAAACCAATAACTAACTACAGATTTAGATTTACCTAATGAATCTCCAGTATTTGGACCTGATATAACTTTTCCAAAAATAGACCATGAGTTTCCAAATTCATCATTAAAAATGGTTCCTTCTGCTTCATTAAGTTCGTATTCGAAAGTAATATCAATATATTCAGCTGAAAGCTCGAAAGCATTAATTATAGATTCATTACCAACAATTAAATAGTCTTTACCATTAAAACTGTCCTTAATAACTTTACCTCCTGCAAAACTTGAAAATTGATAAACTTTTGATGTATCATCATCAATTAAGCAATATACGCGCTCTTTATTGGGTAGTGCAGGATTTATAATATCGGGCCTAAAAATAAAAAAATCATTATTGGTAGCGTAATTACCATAGGGAGATATACCATAAGTTCTAGAAAACCCAGTTTGCCTGTTCAAAATTTTTGAATCCGGATATAAAGCTCTCCATGTTTTCCAGTCTGTTTCAACAACATCTTGTAAAATAGGTTTATCACTTATTAGTTCTCCATTAACACATTCTAAACCCAATTGAGACCAATTACTATCTGTATTTCTATCATATAATATTAAATTAGCATTATAAAGTAACCCTGATACACCAAAAGAACTCCGCGTTCCATTTGCTATACTTTCCCAAGCAAAAGCGGTGCCCGTTAATGGACAGTAATTTATAGTAACAAAATCATCACCAACTTGGTCATTACTAATTTCATGCCAATCCATAATGATATGCGGGTAGGCTTTTACTTCATTGTTATTAATAATACCAATAACTAAATCATTATCATTTAAAAAATCAACATCATTTGCATTTGTAAAATTTGGACTATCTATGGACGGAATACCATCTTTTCCTGGACCACCATCTCTTATTTCGCTAATAGGAATTAACCAGCCGTTACCATTACTTGTTTCGTTAATAGGAGTTGATCCTGAGCCACCAATTCCATTTTGTTCATTATCAGAGGGGCTACTGCAAGAAACGATTAGTAGTGCTAAAATTAATTTTAAGGTATACTTTTTCATAGTTATATATTTAGATTAGGTAAAACACTTTTTGTTTTTGGGTTTATTCTGAATAAAAAGCCAGTAGTTATTCTGTATGTAGGTGTTAATTGTGTTCCATCAACATTGCTGTAAAGCGGTAATTCTGCTCTTGTAGAGAAAGCTATATTTGGTGTAATATCTATTGAAAAATTTGGGATTAAAAATATCCAATCTCCTCCGGTATTTTCTAATACTTCTCCATCTACCTGATCTCTTACAGCATTTCTATATTTAAATGATAAACTAGGATTTATAAGAGATTTAAAAAGTAAGAATTGATCTGAAAAACTTAAGAAACCCTGAAATTCATTACCATATTTATAGGTTGAGTTTCCAAGGTACTCATTGTCTGTACCTGTGTTTCTATAAGTAAACCTAAGCGATGTGTTTAATGAAGGCCTAAAATTAAAGCGTTTGGAAGTTGATAACCAATAAATAAAATCCCAAGCATTACTTCCAGGTTGTAAATCGTTTATCAATAGAATACCTCTTGAGTCTAATTCAGTTGAAGAACCTAAAGGCATTTTAGTACCAAATCCAATAGTTAAATCACTGTTTTTAGAATATACATTATTAAAGCGGTATTTTAATAAAAGGATGGCATCTCCTATCCCAGATGAAGCTTCTGTGTTTTTGCTACCATCAAACTGACTTGTAATAATTCGACGTTGGTTTACCCATGTTAATAACCCTTCTGCTGAAAAGTTATTAGTAATTGCATAGCTTGTATTTAATAATACAGAGTGCGTAGTTCGCAATCTGAATTTTTCATTTAATTTTTTTAGCCCTGACTTTAGAGTATTTAAATTATTGTAGTCATAATTTAAACCTATTTGTAGTGTGCCTTTGTTTTCTTGTGATAAGCCTAAATTGTTTGATAAAGGAACACCACCAGAACAGCATTGCGCACTAATATTTATCGTACCAAAAAGAAAAATACTAAGTAGGACTTTTTTAAAAAACATAATGAAAACTTATTAACTAATAAGTTGTCGCTATATATTTTATGTCCTTACCAATTTTAACACTTAAATGTTAATGCGCCTCCAACCAATTATCGCCAATATCTAGATCAACATCTAAAGGCACTTCTAGCTTATAGGCATTTTCCATTTCGGTTTTTACTAAAGATTTGATGCTCTCTAATTCTGGTTTGTAAACATCAAACACCAATTCATCATGCACCTGTAAAAGCATTTTAGTTTTATAATTACCTTCTGATAGTTTGTTATGAATATTAATCATGGCAATTTTTATGATGTCGGCAGCACTACCTTGAATAGGTGCATTTACCGCATTACGCTCTGCAGCACCTCGTACTACAGCATTTCTGGAATTAATATCTTTTAAATATCGTCTACGACCTAAAACAGTCTGTACATAACCATTATCTCGTGCATAATCAACCTGCTCACTGATGTAATTCCTTAACTTAGGATAAGTAGCATAATAAGTGTCAATCAATTCTTTGGATTCACTTCTTGATAAACTTGTCTGATTACTTAACCCAAAAGCAGATACCCCATAAATAATACCGAAATTCACAGTTTTTGCATTACTACGTTGCTCGCGTGTTACTTCATCAATAGAAACGTTAAATACTTTTGAAGCGGTAGAAGCGTGAATATCTTCTCCATTTTTAAAAGCCGAAATCATAGTCTCTTCTTTACTTAAAGCGGCAATAATACGTAGTTCTATTTGCGAATAATCAGCAGCTAAAAGTGTATAGTCTTTATTTCTAGGAATAAAGGCTTTACGCACTTGTCGCCCACGTTCTGTTCGAATTGGGATGTTTTGTAAGTTCGGGTTATTACTACTTAATCGTCCAGTTGCAGCAACAGTTTGCATATAATCTGTATGAACACGCCCAGTGGTTTCATCAACCTGTGTTGGTAATGCGTCAACATACGTGCTTTTTAGTTTTGATAACCCTCTGAAATCTAGAATATTTTGAATAATTTCATGGTCTTTAGCTAAATAACTTAATACATCTTCAGCAGTAGAATATTGTCCTGTTTTGGTCTTTTTTGGCTTATCAACCAATTTCATTTTTTCAAATAAAATAACACCCAATTGCTTTGGAGAAGCTATGTTGAATTCTTCACCAGCTTCTGTATAAATTTTGTTTTCTAAAGCTTTAATATCGTGATCTAATTCTTCAGATAAGCCATTTAAAAAGCCTTTATCTAAATTGATGCCTTCTAATTCCATAGTTGCTAAAACTCGCAGTAACGGAATTTCAATATCATCAAATAATTTTTGTGTATTGGCTTCACCTAATTCATTTTGAAAATGCTCTTTTAATTGCAAAGTAATATCAGCATCTTCAACAGCATATTCAGTTTGCTTGTCCAATGGTACGTCTCTCATCGAGAGTTGATTTTTGCCTTTTTTACCAAGTAATTCTATTATAGAAATAGGTGTGTAATTTAAATAGGCTTCTGCCAAAACATCCATGTTGTGGCGCATATCGGGATTTATAAGGTAATGCGCTAGCATGGTATCGAATAACTTACCCTTAACTTCAACATTATATTTGGCTAGAACTTTAATATCGTATTTTAAATTCTGACCTACTTTTTCAATCGTATCACTTTCAAAAAATGGACGTAATTGCTCAATTAATTCTTGAGCCTCGTTTTTATCCTCTGGAAATGGTAAATAAAAACCTTTGCCAACCTCCCATGAAAATGCAATACCTACTAATTCTGCAGTAAGTGGATTTAAGCCTGTAGTTTCTGTATCAAAGCATACCGAGGTTTGGCTCATCAAGTTTTTAATAAATAATTTTGTTGCCATTCCTGATGCTACACTTTGATAAAAATGCGATGCAGTTTCAGCTGTTTTTCTTGTGCTTTCTGTTTGCGCTTCCGCGGAACTGGTATCTGCTCCAAATAAAGAAAATTGTCCTGCTCCAGCAGATTTAACTTCCTTTGGTGTTGCTTTTGTTTCTGCTACTTCTGAAGGTTTTGTAGTTTCATTTGTAGTTGGTGTTTCAACTGAAAAAGTCTTCACAAAATTATCAGTTAAACGTCTAAATTCTAAATTTTGAAATATTTCTTTAACTTTTTCTACATCAGGATGGTCGAGTTCAAAATCTTTCGCATTAAACTCAACAGGAACATCAAGCATTATGGTTGCTAATTTTTTAGAGAGTAAGCCTAATTCGCCATTCGCTTCTACCTTTTCCTTCATTTTGCCTTTCAGCTGGTCTGTATTTGCCAATAAACCTTCCATACTCCCAAATTGTGCTAAAAACTTTTTAGCAGTTTTTTCACCAACACCTGGTAACCCTGGTATATTATCACTAGAGTCACCCATCATCCCCAAAAAGTCAATAACCTGCATAGGGTCTTCTACTTCAAACTTTTTTTGTACTTCAGGAATGCCCCAAGTTTCATAACCACCACCAAAAACGGGACGATACATAAATATATTATCTGTTACTAATTGTGCAAAATCCTTATCTGGAGTTACCATAAAAGTTTTAAAACCTTCTTTTTCCGCTTGACGGGACAGTGTACCAATAACATCGTCAGCTTCATAACCTTCTTTCACCATTATAGGAATATGCATGGCCTTTAAAATTTCATAGATATATGGAATAGCTGTTTTTATCCCTTCAGGCGTTTCATCTCTGTTGGCTTTATATGCTTCGTACATCTCTACTCGGTCAGTACTTCCACCTTTATCAAAACATACTGCTAAATGGTCTGGTCGCTCTCGTTTAATAACGTCTAAAAGCGAATTCATAAACCCCATAATGGCTGATGTGTCTTCACCTTTTGAATTAATTCTTGGGTTTTTTATAAAGGCATAATATCCACGGAAAATTAGAGCGTAAGCATCTACTAAAAAAAGGCGTTTTTGGTCTGACATTTTGATTGTTTTGATAGAAAACCAAAGCTACAAAAAGTTAGGCTGAATTTTATGGCGTATTAGAAATTAGTACGTTACATTTTGCTTGTCTAAAACCGTTTTTGTTCTATAAGCATATAATAATAAATAAGCAAAACAGGCTACGGCAATCCAATAGGATGATTGTATGTCAAACACATCAGCAAGTTTACCTTGCACCGGAGGAATAATAGCACCCCCAAGAATCATCATAATTAAAAATGCCGACCCTTGTGATGTGTATTTTCCTAAGCCTGCAATACTCAAGGTAAAAATACATGGCCACATTATGGAACAGAATAATCCGCCAGATAAAAATGCAAACAGTGCAATATTTCCAGAAGAAAATAAGCCTATTAACATACCCAAAACACCTAGTAAGCTAAACACCTTAAGTGTTGCTACAGGATTATCTTTGGCTATAAAAAAGCCTATAATTTGTACAGCAATACAAATACTAAAAAATAAAATTTCATTGGAAGTAAAACTATATTTTATTGAATTCACCAATATAATCACACCAAAAGCAATATATGGTACAATAATTAGTAGTGCTTTTTTTAAACCTTTGCTAGGATTAAAAACTGTTATGGAGCCTACCCAACGACCAATCATTAAACCACCCCAATACAATGATATATACGAACCCAGTTCAGAATCGTTTAAAACTGGCAACCCTAAAGCATTTAATCCAGAACCTTCAACCCCTTTTTTTAGCAACTCTCCTAAGTTACTACCAATGGTAACCTCAACACCCACATAAGTGAATATAGCTAACATCCCCAAAACAAGTTGAGGATATTTCATAGCGCCCCAACCATCTGGTTTTTTTGTTGCACTTGAGTTTGCTACAAACACAGAGACTATTACAGCAAAAAGGGCTATAAACAATACAATTAATCGTGTTTGTTCCAAATCTTCAGTGGCAATAGCATCATCCGAATATGTGCTAAATATATAACCGAAACAGCCAATAATAATTAAGGTTAAAACTATTAGTAAGTTTTGTGCTTTCTTAGCAGGTTCAAAGGCGGTATCTGATTTTAAAGCTGGTAGTTTTTTTGAAAAATAAAATAAGGCAGCAGCACCTAAGAAAAGTAATCCAACACCAACATATAGCCATTGAACAGTGATTAAGGTAATTTCATTATTAGCTATCATGTTAGCCAATTCATTGGTAGACCACGAAGCTGAACCAAAAATGACAAGACTAACCACAACAGGGCCAATAGTTGTTCCAAAAGAATTAACACCACCTGCAAGATTTAAACGATGCGAGCCTGTTTTAGGATCACCCAAAGCAATTGTAAATGGATTTGCTGCTGTTTGTTGCAGTGAGAACCCTAAGCCAACTATAAATAAAACCACAAGTACAAAATAAAATACTGTTGTTTGCCCTTGTTCCGCTCCTGATGTTGCTGGAAACATAACAAATGCACCAATAGCCGATAACAACAAACCATATACAATACCATTTTTATAACCCCAGTTATTCAAAATATCTCGTTTTACAGCACTAGACATAATGAATAATAATAGAGCACCAATGTAATAAGCCCCATAAAAGGCAAAATCTACTAGCTGAGATTGAAATTGATCTATATTAAAATAAGTCTTACAAAACGGAATAAATACACCGTTTGAAGCTGCAATAAACCCCCAAAAGAAAAATACGGTTACTAAAGTGGCAAGAGCAGATTTGTTGTTTTTAGTGTTCATAAATAGAAATTTAGTATACTATTAAAACACCTAAGATAATAAAATGAGTGAAAGTCATATTTTAAAAAGAAGGTAGGTATTAATTAATTTTTAGAAATATACCATTAACACTTTTATAAGATTTAAAGCGCGCTCATATCCGTATCTTTACAAAAAACATTAAACTGTGCGTTGGATTATTTTATTACTCATTTTTTTAGTTATAGAAATTTATGCGTTTCAAGCATTCCGTACCATATCTAAAAATCTATTGATAACCTCAATATATTGGGTAATTACCTTTTTGGTAATGGGCAATTGCTTTGTCAGATTATATGGCATTACTAGAGCAGATTATGGAACTCCTCAAGCATTTGCATTTGGGTTTTTAATAGCACTTTTAGTACCCAAATTGATAATTATAGCTGTTATGCTTACTGAAGATGTGTTTAGAGTACCTCAGGCTATTTTTAGATATTTTACTGAAGGGCCAAATGAGCGCGTAAATTTTTTGCCATCAAGGAGAGCATTTATTTCTAAGATTGCATTAGGTATTGCAGCAATACCGTTTGGTGCCATTTTATACGGACTCTATAGGGGTAAGTATAATTTTAAAGTTTTAAAATATAGTCTAAGCTTTGAGGATTTACCAGAAGCTTTTGATGGTTACAAATTAACACAGATTAGTGATGTGCATTCTGGAAGTTTTGATAATATAGAAAAGGTAGAATATGCCATTAATTTAATAAATGAACAACAAAGCGACGTTATTTTGTTTACAGGAGACATGGTAAACAATGAAGCTAAAGAAATGCTACCTTACATAGATATTTTTAGCAAACTAAAAGCTAAAGATGGCTTGTATTCTGTTTTAGGAAACCATGATTATGGCGATTATTTAAGATGGGAAACACCAGAAGCTAAAGCTAAAAATTTAAAGCACTTAAAAGACATTCAAAAAGAAATTGGATTTAATTTATTATTAAATGAAAGCAAGTACATTGAAAAAAATGGAGAAAAGATAGCTTTAATTGGTGTTGAAAATTGGGGTGCAGGAGGCTTTAAAAAAGCTGGCG
This sequence comes from uncultured Algibacter sp., assembly GCA_947502405.1. Classification (GTDB taxonomy): domain Bacteria; phylum Bacteroidota; class Bacteroidia; order Flavobacteriales; family Flavobacteriaceae; genus Algibacter_B. The sequence continues at coordinate 11,457 of CANMZT010000001.1, forward strand.
ATTTAAAAAAAGCTACAAAAAATATAACTAAAGAAGATTTTAAAATATTATTAAGTCACGATCCATCACATTGGGAGAAACAGGTTATTAATGATGATTATCATTATCATTTAACGCTAAGTGGTCATACCCACGGCATGCAGTTTGGTATAGAAATACCTGGTTGGTTTAAATGGAGTCCTGTAAAATGGCGCTATAAGTATTGGGCAGGCATATACCAAGAGCTGGGGCAATTTATAAATGTTAATAGGGGTTTTGGTTATTTAGGCTTTCCAGGTCGTGTTGGTATTTGGCCAGAAATTACAGTTATAGAACTTAAAAAAGGCTCTGATAGTGCGTAATTGCATGGAAATGTTATATTTGTAATACAGTGTTTTAACTCAAACATTAAGAGTATGTCAAAATTTGGGGAACTTATAGATGTTGAAATTCCAGTTTTGTTAGATTTCTACACAGAACTGAATGGACAATCTGAATCTATGCATCTTGTTTTAAGAGACGTAGCAGCTGCTTTAGGGGATAAGGCAAAGGTTATAAAAATTGATGTTGAAAAAAATCAAGAACTCGCAGAAGCACTTCGGGTAAAAACTTTACCAACATTAATTATATATAAAGATGGTGAGATGAAATGGCGACAAAGTGGCGAACAAAATGCCAATACTTTAATTGATGTTATTCAAGAATACATTTAAGTAATAATTTTTAGGGCGTTACCACAAGGGTTGGGCTTTCAACTATGTCTTTTTAAAAACGTCATTGCGAGGATTAAGCGCCGTGGCAATCTATTAAATTTTAGGAGCACTCCTGTTTTAAGTCTCCTTAGTTTTTAAAAAGGATGCTACTTTTCCCTATAGCTATCGGGATTAACGCAAACCAGAACTTCAATTAAAATTCAAAGCTTCAAAAGAAAATCCTTTACCAACAAAATGTTCTAAAACTTTAGGTAATGCATATTGCATATTTTTTGATGCCTTTACACTGTCATGAAAAACAATAATACTTCCGTTAGAGGCTTTATTTAAAACATTATCTAAACATTGCTCAGGAGATACGTTTTTATCCCAATCAAAAGATAAAATATCCCACATAATTATTTTATAACCCAAGGATATTAACTTCTTGCCTTGTTTTGGTGTTATTTGTCCGTAAGGAGGACGAAAAAGATTGACGATTAACGAATTTTGATTAAAGATTTTAGAACTTGCAATCTGAGATTTTAAAACAGATTCGCATAAATTAATATTGTTCAAATAATCTTCAACCTTAGTTTCCCAACCCTTAATATGATTATGCGTATGGTTACCAATAGCATGCCCACTATTTAAAATATTCTGAAAAATTTCAGGATGCTTTTCAATATTATGTCCGATGCAAAAAAAGGAAGCTTTAGCTCTGTATTGCTTCAAAATATCTAAAGTCCAATTGGTAATTTCTGGAGTTGGTCCATCATCAAAAGTTAAATAGATAATTTTCTCTGTTGTAGACATGTTCCAAACATAATTCGGAAACAGTTTTTTTGCAACAACTGGTGTTTTTACAGGAGCTAAGGGCATGCCTTAAACGGTATTAATTCGAGCTATCACTTTCAATAGATATGCCGCTATCAACAGGAATGTCTGTATCAGTTCTAACTTCATCTTCTTCTACATCATCACCATAAAAATGTTTAAAAGCTCTCAAGTAATTATTAAATACATCACCTTCGGCTTCAGCAAACTCCATATCATATTTTATTAAAACATCAATCAGGCCTTTATAACGTTGAATATCAGTATAAATATCTTCAAATAAACGTTCTTGGTTGTCAATCTTTAAACTGCTGTAATAAGATAAGCTTTCTTGATATTTTTTTGCAACATCTTTAAATAAACGTTGTGCTTTTTCCTTGTTACCAACTTCATAATACGCCCCAATAAATGGTTCTAATAAAGTGTAATATCCAAAATAGTCTACAGGCATGTTATCCATAGCTATATCTGCAATTTCTTCAGCTTTATTCAGCTTGTCTTCATTAATTAACTGTTCAGTAAGGCGTGCTAAGTTGCCTCTGTAAGTAATTGAGTTTTTACGTGTTTCCACATCATGATATATCTCAGAGCTTCCGCTATTACCCCAATCCCAGTTTTTAACTTTCTCATACATTAAATCGCTATCAACACGTCCCATGTCAAAAGGATTTGCTCTGTCAACTGCTGTTCTGATAGGTACAAGTTTGTAACACATACCATCCAATTGTAAGTAGTCTTTCATCCAGATATAGTCATCATCTCCAAAACTTCCGCCAGTAAAATATATAGGGCGCTTCCATTCGTTATTAGCAACAATGTCCAGCATTAATAATCGGTTTTTGTAAAGTGCGCCACCTGTAACTTTAATATCAATATGAGGTACAATTTTATCAGCGTCTTTTGGTTTTACAATCCCAGATTTTAAGGCATTTTCTTTATTTACTGGAATACGTAAATAAGGTGTAGGTAAATAGGTTGAATTAGCATCTTGTTCTCTAACATTAGCTAAATCTATCCCACGCTGTTGTAAGATGTATTTATATTTTGTTTTAGGATTATCACTAGCAACGAAATCTAAAAAGCGTTTAACTTCTAGAGTGTCTTTAACTACAGGTTGAATAATAATATAATCATTAGTGCCGTATTTATATAAGTCGTGTGTGAGTTGTGATGGCACAGGATCACTCTCATAAGCTTTACGTTTCATTTGGTCGATGTACCAATCTGTTTGAAATAAACTCGTATTAACAACACGTACATCAGTTCTATACCCTTCAATTTCTTGGGCATACCAAAGCGCAAAGGTGTCGTTATCTCCTATGGTGAATAAAATGGCGTTTTCAGCACAAGAATCTAAATACATTTTTGCCATAGCTCTGGCGGTATATTTATCAGATCGGTCATGATCATCCCAGTTATTAGCAGCTAAAATTCCAGGAACTAATATTAAGCAAGCAATAGTAACTATTGGAGCTACTAATTTTTTGGACATGTACTTTTTTAGTAAATCATAAATTCCATAAACCCCAAAACCAATCCAAATAGCAAACACATAAAAAGAGCCTACTACCGAGTAATCACGTTCTCTAGGTTCAAAAGGACGCACATTGGTGTAAACCTGTATCGCAATTCCTGTAAAAAGGAAAAAAACAAGCATCACCCAGAAAAGTTTTTTGTCTTTATTAAATAAAAAGAAAAACCCTATTAAGCCTAAGATTAACGGTAATAAGTAATACGTATTTCTGGCCTTATTATTTTTAACATCACTAGGTAAATTATCTTGAGAAAATCCAAGATGCCATTCATCAATAGGTTTTATACCAGAAATCCAATTGCCATGGTTATCATAACGCCCTTGAATATCATCTTGCCTTCCAGCAAAATTCCACATAAAATAACGCCAGTACATATAGCCTAATTGGTATTCGAAAAGGTATCTAACATTACTTGCTAATGATGGTTTTTCAATATCTATGTAATCCTTAAACTGTTTCAGGAAATTATTATAATCTTCATAATCAATATTACCCTGTCTCACATCGTTTCTAAATTTTGAAACCGCGCCAATCAACTCATTTTCCATGGCGTATTCAGACTTCAATTTGAAATCTAAAAAACCAGAAAACATCATATAATTTTCAGCATGTTCAGGACTCCACATACGTGGTAATATTGAAGCGTGATCAGAATTGTAATTTTGCTTAGCATTTTTCCAATTGTTAACTACAACATACTCACCTTTTTCTTCATCTTTTTCATATTTAGGTTTATCGTCTATATACGGGTTATTATCATCTAAATATGCGTATTGGTCAGTAAACTGAGGTCCGTAAAATAAATGCGTTTCTGGGTATTGTTCTAAGTTATAATATGCTAATAATTCGCGCGCGCTAGAAGGGTTGTTCTCGTTAATTACAACATTGGCGTTAGCACGAATAGGTAGCATTAACCATGTAGAAAATCCAATAATAATAAAGGTTAAACAGAGTATTCCAGTGTTTAAATGCGTGTAATTTTTTTTGCGGGTATATTTTAAGGCATAAAAAATAATAGCAACTAAAGCAATACCAGCTATAATGGAACCTGAGTTAAAAGGAAGACCAATAGAATTCACAAAAAACAACTCAAAAGCACTAAAAATCCTAAGAATATTAGGGGCTAATAATTTAAAGACAAATAGTAACACCCCAACCGAAACCACATTAGCAATAATAAAGTTTTTAATAGTTATGTCTTTGTAGTTTTTAAAGTAATAGATAAGCCCAATAGCAGGTATAGTTAATAAACCCATAAAGTGAACTCCAAAAGAAAGCCCAATAACAAAGGCGATTAAAATAAGCCAACGGTTACCACGTGGCTTGTCCATATCTTGTTCCCAACGTAAACCTAACCAAAATAAAACCGACATAATTAAAGTAGCCATTGCATAAACCTCAGTTTCTACAGCATTAAACCAAAACGAATCTGTAAAAGTAAACGCTAAACTTCCAACCAATCCACTGCCTAAAATAGCCATAGCTTTTCCTTGAGTCATATCTTTTTTGCCACCAACTAATTTTTTAAGGAGTAAAGTAATAGTCCAAAACATAAAAAGAATGGTAAATGCACTAGAAATAGCACTCATCATATTCATCATAAACCCAACTTGCGAGGGCTCAAAAGCAAACATAGAGAAAAACGCACCCATCATCTGGAAAAGCGGAGCCCCTGGAGGGTGTCCTACCTGCAACTTAGCCGACGTTAATATATATTCACCGGCATCCCAATAACTTACTGTAGGTTCAACGGTTAAGCTATACGTAATCAATGCTATTAAAAAGGAGAACCAGCCTAAAATGGTATTCCATTTTTTATAGTTTAAATGTGCCATATATGTCTATGTTTATTTGCATTGGCGAATTTAACAATAAATCTCAAACGAGACCCAACTATTTGGTTTGTCTTAACATATGCACCAATACCAAACATAAAAACGTTAAGCAGGTTACATTATTTTGAAAAAATACTTGTGCAAAGAAAATTTTATTTTAAATTTGCACCCTCATTACAAGAATGGCCTATGGTGTAACTGGCAACACGTTGGTTTTTGGTACCAAAGAGTCTAGGTTCGAGCCCTAGTGGGCCAACAGAAATGTAAATCCTGATTATGAAAATAGTCAGGATTTTTCTTTTTATAAGATTAGTGATTTGGGCGTTACCACAAGGGTCGGGCTTTCTGTTAAAGTTTTGGCTCGATGCACGCCTCGCCAAAAGCTACCACTGCAATCCCTAACGCAAAGATAAACTCCATTTAAATGTTTAGATTTTAAAAGTAATCACAGGGCGTTTGGCATGATTCACCAAGTCTTCACTGATACTCCCGTTAAAAAAATGAGAAATCCCTTGCCTACCGTGGGTACTCATGCCAATTAAATCGGCACCAATAGACTGCGAGAAATTCATTATACCTTTTTCAATAGTTACATCATTATAAATATTGGTAGTGTAATTTGAAAAGCTAGACGAACTAGCAAAATCCATCATACGTTTATTTGCATGATCAGAAGTAATAAATTTATTAGGTGTATTTACCATTAATAAATGTAGTTTGGCATTAAAAGCTTGTGCAAAACCTATAGCCTTTTTGTAAGTTGCTTTGCTTTCGTCTTTAAAATCTGAAGCAAAAACAAAATCATTTACTTGAAATGTTTCATGCTGCTTTTTTACAACAAGAACTGGGACTTCAGAAGTTCTAACTATTTTTTCGGTATTGCTACCAATAAGCATTTCTTTTAATCCGCTTACGCCATTGGATCCCATGACGATTAAATCAATATCATGTTTTTTACAAGTATGAAAAACACCTTTAAAAATTTCATGAAAATCAACAGTTTCATGTACAGTAACATCTTGTAAATAATCTTCATTAAGCAAATTTTCAAATCGCTTATGAGCTAATTTCATAAAAAACACAGCCTCAGGTAAATCGCTATGCGAACTCATAGCATCTACTTCCTGCAACGGAATTTCTAAGATATGTAAAAGGTAAATTTCAGCCTTATGGGTTTTAGCTAATTGCGCAGCTACTTTTAATGCATTTTCGGCTTGTTCAGAAAAATCGGTAGGGACTAATATTTTTTTCATAGTAAGTTAAGTTGTGTTGTACCTAAATTTATGAAATATTCCTTTAAAAATCAATAAAATATTATATATTTGCACCGTTGAAAGGCGAAATTAAAGATTATGAGGGGACGAAAAGTCCCCTCTTTTTATACTTAAAATGTTTAAAAATAAAGTTACAGATTTACTTGAAACAGCCTTAGTTGAGCGTTCAGATTTGTTTTTAATTGATTTTTCTGTCAATTCTGAAAATCATATTAAGATTATTATTGATGGCGATAATGGCGTTTTAGTTGAAGATTGTATGTTTATAAGCAGAGCTATAGAGCATAATTTAGATAGAGAAGAAGAAGATTTCTCTCTTGAAGTGATGTCGGCAGGAGCTGCATCACCATTAACGCATCAGCGCCAGTATAAAAAGAATGTAAAACGTACGCTTAAGGTAAAAACAAGTTCTGAAGAAATTGAAGGAACTCTTACCGAGGCTACAGACGATAATATCAGATTAGAGTGGAAAGTTAGAGAGCCTAAGCCTGTTGGTAAAGGTAAAGTAACTGTAAAAAAGGAAGCAAATATTCCTTATGAAAATATTGTAGAAGCAAAAGTTATGATTAAATTTTAATTTAAAGAGTTATGGAGAATGTCGCGTTAATTGAATCATTTTCAGAATTCAAAGACGATAAGCTAATTGACAGAGTAACGTTAATGGCAATTTTAGAAGATGTATTTAGAAGTGCCTTAAAAAAGAAATTTGGGGATGATGATAATTTTGATATTATTGTTAACCCAGATAAAGGGGATTTAGAAATATGGAGAAATAGAATTGTTGTTGCAGATGGTGAGGTTGAAGAACCAAACCAAGAAATCTCTTTAACTGAAGCACGTAAAATTGAGCCAGATTTTGAAGTTGGTGAAGATGTATCAGAAGAAGTTAAGCTTATCGACTTAGGAAGACGTGCTATTTTAGCATTACGTCAAAACCTAATTTCTAAAATTCATGAACACGATAACACGATAATCTACAAGCAATTTAAAGATTTAGTTGGTGAGATTTATACAGCAGAAGTACACCATATTCGTCATAGAGCAGTTATTTTGTTAGATGATGAAGGCAACGAAATAGTGCTTCCAAAAGATAGACAAATACCTTCTGATTTCTTCAGAAAAGGTGATAATGTAAGAGGTGTTATTGATAGTGTGGAGCTTAAAGGAGCAAAACCAACAATAATTATGTCTAGAAGTTCACCTGTATTTCTTGAGAAATTATTTGAACAAGAAATACCAGAGGTTTTCGATGGACTAATTACCATTAAAAATGTAGTTAGAATACCAGGAGAAAAAGCTAAAGTAGCTGTAGATTCTTATGATGATAGAATTGATCCTGTTGGTGCTTGTGTAGGTATGAAGGGGTCTAGAATTCACGGTATTGTTCGTGAGTTAGGAAATGAAAATATCGATGTGATTAACTACACTAACAACTTACAATTATTCATCACAAGAGCACTAAGTCCTGCACGGGTAACTTCTATTAAATTAGATGAGGAAAATAAACGTGCCGAGGTTATACTTAAGCCAGAAGAGGTTAGTAAAGCTATTGGTAGAGGTGGTCATAACATCCGTTTAGCGGGTCAGTTAACAGGTTATGAGATAGATGTGTTTAGAGAAGGTGCTGAAGAGGATGTTGAATTACGTGAGTTCTCTGATGAAATAGAATCTTGGATTATTGATGAGTTTAGTAAAGCAGGTTTAGATACTGCTAAAAGTATATTAGAGCAAGATATTAATGATCTTGTTAAAAGAACGGATTTAGAAGAGGAAACGATTCAAGACGTTATTAGAATTCTGAAAGAAGAATTTGAGGAATAGTAAATAAAAGTGCAGATTTGCATGTTTTTATACCTTAATTGGTATAATCTATATTTTTGAGTATTTTAAAGGCGATTTATGGCTGACACAATTAGATTAAATAAAGTATTACGCGAACTGAATATTTCTTTAGACCGTGCTGTGGAATTTCTGGATTCTAAAGGCGTGGAAATTGAGAAGCGTCCCACTACGAAAATTTCTGAGGAGACTTATAATCTGCTTTCAGATGAATTTGAGACGGATGCCAATAAGAAAATGAAGTCGCAAGCAGTAAGTGAAGCTAAGCTTAAGGAAAAGGAAGATTTACGTATTAAACGTGAAAAAGAACTAGAAGAGAAGCAAAAAGCTCAAGAAGCCAGAGAAAAAGCTCAACAAGCTGAAGTTGTTAAAGCAGCTGCAGAACTTTCAGGACCTAAAACAGTTGGAAAAATTGATTTAGATTCAAAGAAAAAAGAAGAAAAACCTGCTCCTAAGAAGGAAGAGGTTAAAAAAGAAGCACCTGTAAAAAAAGAAGAGAAGCCTGCTGCTAAAGTAGAAGCTCCAAAAGAAGCACCTAAAAAAGTTGTTGTTGATGGCGAATTAGTAACTCCAGATGAAAAAGTTACTACGCAATACAAAAAGCTTTCAGGTCCTAAAATTGCTGGAGACAAGATAGATTTATCCCAATTCAACAAACCTAAAAAGAAGAAAGAAGAGAAGAAGACTGATACAAAATCATCGGATTCTGCTTCTGGAAACAAGAGAAAACGTCGTCGTATAAGTAAAGCTGGAGCTCCTCAAGACAACAACAGAGGCGGAAACAGAAACGATCGTTTTAAAGGGAAAGGGAGACGTAATGTTGTTAAGGAAGAACCTAGTGAAGAGGATGTAAAAAAGCAAGTTAGAGAAACACTTGAAAAACTTCAAGGTAAATCTAATAAAGGTAAAGGTGCAAAATATAGAAGAGATAAAAGGGATCAGCACAGAGAACAATCTGAGATTGATCAGCAAATAGAAGCAGCAGAAAGTAAAATAATTAAGGTTACTGAGTTTGTTACTGCAAGTGAAATGGCAACCATGATGAATGTTGGAGTAACTGAAATTATTTCAGCTTGTATGTCGCTAGGTATGATGGTAACTATGAATCAGCGTTTAGATGCTGAAACATTATCTATTGTTGCAGAGGAGTTTGGTTACCAAGTAGAATTTGTTACTGCTGATATTGAAGAGTCTATCGAAGAGGTGGAGGATAAACCAGAAGATTTAGAACCTCGGGCGCCAATTGTCACAGTTATGGGTCACGTAGATCATGGTAAAACATCACTTCTAGATTATATCCGTGAGGAAAATGTAATTGCTGGAGAATCTGGAGGAATTACTCAGCATATTGGAGCTTATGGTGTTACCTTAGAAAGCGGACAAAAAATAGCCTTTTTAGATACACCGGGTCACGAAGCCTTTACAGCAATGCGTGCTCGTGGAGCACAAGTAACAGATATAGCTATTATTGTTGCTGCTGCAGATGATGATATTATGCCGCAAACAAAAGAAGCTATTTCGCATGCACAAGCAGCGGGTGTTCCAATTGTATTTGCGATTAATAAAATCGATTTACCAGCTGCAAATCCAGATAAAATTAAAGAAGGTCTTGCTAATATGAATTTATTAGTTGAAGACTGGGGAGGGAAAATACAATCTCATGATATATCAGCCAAAGTTGGTACAGGAGTTAAAGAATTATTAGAAAAGGTGTTGCTTGAAGCTGAATTATTAGAGCTTAAAGCAAACCCAGATAAACCAGCTGTTGGTACTGTTGTAGAAGCCTTTTTAGATAAGGGACGTGGTTATGTATCAACTATTCTTGTACAAGCAGGAACACTTAAAGTTGGAGATTACGTTTTAGCCGGACAGCATAGTGGTAAAGTAAAAGCTATGCACGACGAACGCGGGAATGATGTAGCTGCTGCTGGACCTTCAACGCCTGTTTCTATTTTAGGTTTAGATGGTGCACCACAAGCGGGAGATAAGTTTAATGTATTTGCAGATGAACGTGAAGCTAAACAAATCGCTTCTAAGCGTGCACAATTACAACGAGAGCAATCTGTTAGAACACAGCGTCATATTACGCTTGATGAAATTGGTCGTCGTATTGCACTTGGAGATTTCCAAGAATTGAATATTATCCTTAAGGGAGACGTGGATGGTTCTGTGGAAGCCTTAACAGATTCATTCCAGAAGTTATCTACTGAAGAAATTCATGTAAATATTATTCATAAAGGTGTTGGAGCTATTACTGAAAGTGATGTGTTATTAGCCACCGCATCTGATGCTATTATCATAGGATTTAATGTTCGACCAGTAGGAAATGCAAGAATGATTGCAGATAAAGAAGAAATTGATATCAGAACATATTCTATTATTTACGATGCTATCAATGACCTTAAAGATGCCATGGAAGGGATGTTATCTCCTGAACTTAAAGAAGAAGTTACAGGTACTGCTGAAATTAGAGAAATATTTAAAGTTTCTAAAGTAGGTAGTATTGCTGGATGTATGGTAACGAATGGTAAAATTCTCAGAAACTCAGGTATTCGTTTAATACGAGATGGTGTAGTAGTCTATACGGGAGAATTAGCATCGTTAAAGCGATTTAAAGACGATGTTAAAGAAGTATCAAAAGGATACGATTGCGGTATGCAAATTAAAAACTATAATGATATTAAAGAAGGCGATATTATCGAAGCCTTCCACGAAGTTGAGGTTAAGAAGACTTTGAAATAAGCCTTTAATATGATATAAATTACTAAAGAGCGACTTTTCTAGGTCGCTCTTTTTTTATAAAGTATATTTATAATCTATCTAACGGTATTAGATTTATGGTGAAATATTTATTTTATAATGCAAAAGCTAGATGGGGAGAGGGTTTGTCTGACAGAAGAGCTTGTCTGATGATTTTATTAGCTGAAGCAAAATTAAGTAATAGAACAGCAGTTATTTCAAAATTCTCCCTGGGTTCTAAACATAATAATGGCAGAAAAAAGGATAGTTATATTGTTGATGAATATTGTAATATCGATAGTTTAAAAGTTGATTATATATTTAAGGAAAATTTTGATAAACTTAAAAATAAAATAGATAAACAAGATATTTTAGAAATTAATGACGCCCCATTTGATTATAGTAGAAAAGAAGTTTTAGTAGTTAGAAATTTAGTAGATGATAATTTTTGGAACCTTAATAAGTTAAGTGATGTTATTAGTTTAGCAAAATTATATCATGGTAACGGAGCTAAATTTGTGGTGCCAATGGTAGCTGCACCAAAAAGAGTAGTTGAAATAGCTAACAAAGTTTTAGCACAACTACCAAAACCATTGGTAGGGTTACATTTAAGAAGGACAGATCGATTAAATAAAAAGTTGGATTTAAGTATGAATCCGGAAGTCATAATTAATAAAATGAGTGACTTTGGTTATAATTCAGTTTTTTATTGTACAAATGATAAAGATTATAGCATCAATCATAAGAAGTTTTATTCGAGTAAAAACTTCGATTTTCTTGAGGAATTAAAAGCAGATAACTTTTTGTTTTTTTGCTTAGAAATGTACATTGTAGATAATTGTGATATTTCTGTAAGAACATTTAAAGATTCCTCTCCTTTTTTTTACATTGAAGATAAAACAAATAAAAATTATTCAATTTGCGATTACGGGATGCATATGTCTTTCAGTCAAAACAGAAAAATCCCTAAATCATTTGTTAAATGTAACTATGAGGCTATAAGTGATAAAGATGGAGAAGCTTTTTTTGATAAAAAGGTAGGTCTAGTGACTAAGTTTACTAGTTTGTTAATTAGAATAAAGTTAAGCTTACTTTATCGAATAAAAAATAGGTTAAAACTCTAAAAGTTAACTCTTTTCTTTCTTAGGTTTAAAAATAAAAGCATTAGGAAACTTTCTTTTAATTTTTTTTAGAGCCCTGTCTGCCTCTAGTCTAGTTCTAAAATTGCCTGCCCAAATTTTAAAGTTTGGTGTTTCATATTGCATACTTGGATACCATCCACCAAACGAACTACTAAATTCTTTTTGAGCTTCATAAGCACCAGAACGATTGCCAGAATAAACTTGTATTTTATAGCGTTCAGAACTTGTTTCATTTTTATTAATCTCCTTTTTTAAGTCTAATAAAACTGTAATATGTTTATCTTGATTTATAACAACTTGTCCTTCTTGAGAAAAAACGAGTGAAGAGATAAAAATTAAACAAATAAAACTTGTGATTTTGAATTTCGTATTTCCTGATGTCATTATTTAAATATTATTATACAAATGTATACCATATTAAACTAAATATGGTTGTTTTTATTATTTAGAATCTCTCTAAATTAATAATTAACACTTCGCTAACATTTCTAAAATCGACTTTTAATATTACTTTTGCCAGAGATTTTAGAACTATGATATTTGTCATGTTATTATGAAAAAATCATACCAAAATTTAGAAGTTAATTTGACCAACAATATGAGAAAGGTGATTCACCGTAAATTAAGCACAAACTTTCTTCGTTTAAGCTTAGTTGTATTATTAGCGTTTACATCTGCTCTTTCTGCTCAGGAAGGCGATCCAGCAAAAGGAAAATCTTTATTTAATGCCAATTGTGCGGCTTGTCATAAACTAGATAAGAAAATGACTGGTCCTGCTTTACGTAATGTAGAGGCCAGATTAGCTGAGGAAGAAGGTTTAGATAGAGATTGGCTATACGCTTGGATTCGTAACAGTGCTGGAGTTATTAAATCTGGCGATGCTTATGCTAACAAAATTTACAATGAGTATGGTGGTGCTGCAATGACAGCATTTCCGCAATTGTCTGACGAAGATATTAGTAATATATTGGCTTATACAGCTGCTGAGCCACCTGCTCCACCAGCTTCTGTCCCAGGAACTGAAGTTGCAAGTCAGTCAAATGCATCAGGAGGGATTTCAAACGAGTTAATATTAGGGGCACTAGCTATATTATTTATTCTTTTAGCTGCTGGTTTATATTTAGTAAACAAAACATTACGTCGTTTTGCAACGGCTCAAGGTTTAGATTTGCCAGAGTCTTCTGGAAGAACACCATTATGGAAAACTTTTGTTCAGAACCAGTTCTTAATGATTGTGGTTTCTATATTCTTTTTATTAGCAAGTGCTTATTTTATTTACGGTTATTTGTCTCAGATAGGTGTAGATCAAGGATATCAACCAGTGCAACCAATTCACTATTCACATAAAATACATGCAGGAGATAACGGAATAGATTGTAAGTACTGTCATTCTTCGGCAAGAGTTAGTAAACATTCTGGAATACCATCTCTTAATGTTTGTATGAACTGTCATAAATCAATTTATGAGGTTGCTCCAGAAACAGCTACAGAAGAATACAGTAAAGAATTCTATGACGGAGAAATCAAAAAGCTATACGAAGCTGTAGGTTGGGATGATGCAGAACAGAAATATACTGGAGAAACTAAACCTGTTAAATGGGTGCGTATCCATAACTTACCAGACTTTGCGTATTTCAATCACTCGCAACACGTAACAGTAGCAGGTGTGGAGTGTCAAACATGTCACGGGCCAGTTGAAGAAATGGAAGTGATGTACCAACATGCACCATTAACTATGGGTTGGTGTATTAACTGTCATAGAGAAACTAAGGTTGATGTGAAAGGAAATGCTTACTACGAAAAAATTCATGAAGAACTTTCTAAGAAGTATGGAGTTGATGAATTAACAGCTGCTCAAATGGGTGGTCTGGAATGTGGTAAGTGTCATTATTAATAAAAAAGTAAAGTTTTAGCTAGAAGAAATTCTAATAGCTAATAACTAACAACTAATAACTAGTAAACAATATGTCATCAAACAAGAAATACTGGAAAAGTGTTGAAGAGCTAAACGAAAATAGCTCTATTGTTGAGACGCTAAAACAAAACGAGTTTGTAGCAGAGATTCCTACTGATGAATTTTTAGGAGATAAAGATACATTAGAATCAACGTCTACTTCACGTCGCGATTTCTTAAAGTATGTTGGGTTTAGTACAGCTGCTGCATCGTTAGCTGCTTGTGAGGGGCCAGTAAAAAAATCTATCCCTTACGTAGTTCAACCTACAGAGATTATTCCTGGAGTGGCTAACTACTATGCAACTACTATTGCAAATGGATTTGATTTTGCAAGTGTTTTGGTAAAAACGCGAGAAGGTCGCCCAATTAAGATTGAGAATAATAATTTGGCATCAACTAACGGCAATGCAAATGCAAGAGTAAATGCTTCAGTATTAGGATTGTATGATAGTTTAAGAGTTCAAGGGCCTAAAAAAGGTGGGGAATCAATTTCTTGGAGTGATTTTGATGCAGAAACTACTGCTAAATTAACTGATATAGCAGCTGCAAATAAAGATATTGTATTGCTTACACAAACCTTTGCTAGTCCATCAACAAGTAAGTTGATTTCAGAATTTAAAGAGAAATATGGTAATGTACGTCATGTAGTTTATGATGCTGTTTCAGAATCAGCTGCATTAGATGCATATCAAGCTAAATATGGTGAACGCGCACTAGCAAACTATGATTTTGCTAAAGCAATGACTATCGTTTCTGTTGGAGCAGATTTCTTAGGAGATTGGCAAGGTGGAGGTTTTGATTCTGGGTATTCTAAAAATAGAATTCCAGATCATGGTAAAATGTCAAGACACGTTCAGTTTGAGTCTAATATGTCTTTAACTGGTGCTAATGCAGATAAGCGTGTGCCTTTAACACCATCTCAACAAAAAATAGCTTTAGCTAAATTACATAGCCAAATAGTTGGCGGTTCTGTTTCAGGGGATTTGCCTGCTCACATTGAAGATGCTATTAAAAAAGCGGCTTCTCAATTGAAAAAAGCTGGAAGTAAAGCGGTTGTGGTTACTGGAATTCAAGATGTTAATGCGCAAACCGTTGCTTTAGAAATAAATGAAGCTTTATCTAGTAAAGCTTTTGATCCAAAAACACCTGTTAAAACAAGACAAGGTAGTGATAAGGCTGTAGCACAATTAGTATCAGATATGAAGTCTGGTAGAGTCGGGGCTATTATCATGAGTGGTGTTAATCCAATGTACACCCTAGCAAATACAGCTGATTTTGCTGAAGGATTGAAAAAAACAGAATTGTCTGTGGCGTTCTCAATGAAAGCTGATGAAACGTCTTCACAAACACAATATATTGCAGCGGCACCTCATAATTTAGAATCTTGGGGTGATGTTGAACTTAAAAAAGGACATTATGCGTTAACTCAACCAACAATTCGTCCTTTATTTGATACAAGACAATTTCAAGAGGCTCTATTAAAATGGACTGGAAATGATGTTTCTTACCATGACTATATTAAAGAAGCTTGGGGTACTGATATTTTAGGTGGAAGCTCATTCAATAAAGCATTACATGATGGCGTATTTGTTGGGACTATTGATGCACAATTAGAGGAAACTGCCGAGGTTGTTGAAGAAGAAACTACAGCAACACCTTTCGGTAATGCAGCACGCACATTAGCGGCTTCTGCAAAATCTAAAGGCTTAGAGTTAAGCTTGTACACTAAAGTAGGTATGGGTGATGGACAACAAGCTAATAACCCATGGTTACAAGAGTTTCCTGATCCAATAACCAGAACTTCTTGGGATAACTATTTAACCATTTCAAAAGCAGATGCAAATGCTATTGGATTAACCAATACACATGTTGCTAATGGTGCTTTAAATGGAAGTTACGCTAATGTAACTGTAAACGGTGTAACTGTTACTGCGCCAGTAATGATTCAACCAGGACAAGCAAAAGGTTCTGTTGGGTTGGCTTTAGGTTATGGTAGAACAGCTGGCTTAAAAGAAGAAATGCAAACTGGTGTAAATGCTTATGCTTTATATCAGGATTTTAATAATGTGCAAAATGTAACTATAGAACCTGCGGCTGGAGAGCACGAATTTGCTTCAGTTCAGCTTCATAATACGTTAATGGGTCGTGGAGATATCATTAAAGAAACCACTTTAGAGATATTCAACACAAAAGATAAAAAATATTGGAATGCAGTTCCTGTTGTATCTTTAAATCATGAAGAAACTCCAGTAACGTCTCCAGAAGTTGATTTATGGGATGAATTTGATCGCTCTATTGGGCATCACTTCAACTTATCAATCGATTTAAATGCTTGTACAGGTTGTGGGGCTTGTGTTATTGCTTGTCATGCTGAAAATAATGTGCCTGTAGTTGGTAAAACAGAAGTACGTCGTAGTCGTGATATGCATTGGTTGCGTATTGATAGATATTATTCATCTGAAGAATCTTTTGAAGGTGATAATGAGAAAAAAGATAATATTTCTGGTTTAGGAAGTTCGTTAAGTGAATTTGGTGAGATGGAAAACGCTTCAGAGAACCCTCAGGTAGCATTCCAGCCAGTAATGTGTCAGCATTGTAATCACGCGCCTTGTGAAACTGTTTGTCCTGTTGCGGCAACTTCACATGGTCGTCAAGGTCAAAACCATATGGCTTATAACCGTTGTGTAGGTACTAGATATTGTGCAAATAACTGTCCTTATAAAGTACGTCGTTTTAACTGGTTCTTATACAATGGAAATGATGAGTTTGATTATTATATGAATGATGACTTAGGACGTATGGTGTTAAATCCAGATGTGGTAGTGCGCTCACGTGGTGTGATGGAAAAATGTTCTATGTGTATTCAAATGACACAAAAAACAATTCTTGATGCGAAACGTGATGGACGTCAAATTAAAGATGGAGAATTCCAAACAGCATGTTCTGCGGCTTGTAGCTCTGGTGCAATGGTATTTGGAGATATCAATGATAAAGAGAGTAAAGTTGCAAAACTTAAAGAAGATAACCGTATGTATCACTTGTTAGAACACGTAGGAACTAAGCCTAATGTGCAGTATCAAACAAAGGTGAGAAATACAACTGAAGCATAAATCTAATTAAAGAATCAATTATATAATTATGGCGTCTCATTACGAAGCACCTATTAGAAGACCTTTAGTTACAGGTGAAAAATCATACCACGATGTTACTGTGGATGTGGCTAAACCTGTAGAAGGAAAAGCAAATAAACAATGGTGGATAGTTTTTGGTATCTCTCTTGCAGCTTTTCTTTGGGGAATTGGATGTATTTTATATACCATATCAACAGGTATTGGAACTTGGGGTTTAAATAAAACCGTAGGTTGGGCTTGGGATATTACAAATTTCGTTTGGTGGGTAGGTATCGGTCACGCAGGAACACTTATTTCTGCGGTACTTTTATTATTCCGTCAAAAATGGAGAATGGCAATTAACCGTTCTGCGGAAGCTATGACGATTTTCTCTGTAGTTCAAGCAGGTTTGTTCCCTATTATTCACATGGGTCGACCATGGTTAGGCTATTGGGTATTACCAATTCCAAATCAATTTGGATCGTTATGGGTAAATTTTAACTCGCCTTTACTTTGGGATGTATTTGCAATTTCAACATATTTATCAGTGTCCTTAGTATTCTGGTGGACAGGCTTATTACCAGATTTTGCTATGTTACGTGACAGAGCCATTAAACCTTTCCAAAAGAAAATATATTCATTATTAAGTTTCGGTTGGTCAGGTCGTGCTAAAGATTGGCAACGTTTTGAAGAAGTATCTTTGGTACTTGCTGGTTTAGCAACACCATTAGTACTTTCCGTACATACTATCGTATCTTTTGACTTCGCAACATCAGTTATACCAGGTTGGCATACTACTATATTTCCACCATACTTTGTTGCTGGTGCCGTATTCTCAGGATTCGCCATGGTAAATACATTGCTTATCATCATGAGAAAAGTATGTAACCTTGAAGATTATATTACAGTACAGCACATCGAACTAATGAACATTGTAATCATGATTACAGGTTCTATTGTAGGTGTGGCTTACATTACTGAGTTATTTATAGCATGGTATTCAGGTGTGGAGTATGAGCAATATGCATTCTTAAACAGAGCAACAGGACCTTATTGGTGGGCATATTGGGCGATGATGACCTGTAACGTATTCTCTCCACAATTTATGTGGTTTAAGAAATTAAGAACGAGTATTATGTTCTCTTTCTTTATATCAATTGTAGTAAATATTGGTATGTGGTTTGAGCGTTTTGTAATCATTGTAACCTCATTACACAGAGATTATTTACCATCATCATGGACAATGTTCTCACCAACGTTTGTTGATATTGGAATTTTCATCGGAACAATAGGATTCTTCTTTGTATTATTTTTATTATACTCAAGAACGTTCCCTGTTATCGCTCAAGCGGAAGTAAAAACAATTTTGAAATCTTCTGGTGAACGTTATAAAAACATCAGAGAAAGAGGTGATAGTTTAGTAGGAACAGGTGCTGATGCTAGAACATCTGGTTCAGTAGCTCATGTAATTGCAACGGAGCCAGAACCAACAGTTATAAAAGGAGATAAATCTGAAATGACTAATTCTTTACTCGAAAGCATTGGTACTTTTGATGCCTCTACGCAAACTGCTGATGATTTAAAGAAAATCAGTGGTGTAGGTCCAAAAATGGAACAAGTATTAAACAGTATTGGTATTTATACCTTCCTTCAGGTAAGTAAAATGACCAAAAAAGAATATGATTTGTTAGATTCAATTACAGGTTCTTTCCCTGGAAGAGCAGAACGCGATGATTGGTCTGGGCAAGCTAAAAAATTAATAAATTAAATATAGTCAATGGAAGCTTCAAAAGTTATTCACGCTATTTATACCGATGATGATATTTTAATGTCGGCCGTTAAAAAGGTTAAGGCAGAGAGACATCACATTGAAGAGATATATACCCCATTTCCAGTTCACGGGCTAGACAAAGCTATGGGATTAGCACCAACTCGTATTGCAATTACTGCATTTATGTACGGATTAGTTGGTTTAACCGTAGCAATAGTCATGATGAATTTCATCATGATTGAAGACTGGCCACAAAATATTGGCGGAAAACCAAGCTTTAGTTACTTGGAAAATATGCCAGCTTTTGTTCCGATTATGTTTGAGTTGACCGTATTCTTTGCAGCCCACTTAATGGTAATTACATTTTACTTACGTAGTAGAATGTGGCCTTTTAAGAATGCTGAAAACCCTGATCCTAGAACAACTGACGATCATTTCTTAATGGAAATAGCAGTGCATGGAAATGAAGGAGAATTAGAAAGCTTACTTAAAGAAACAGGAGCAGTTGAAATTAATTTAGTTGATAAAGCCCATTAATATAAATATGAAAAGCTTAATTAAAATATTAGCAATAGCAGTTATTTTAGTGTCTGTATCATGTAAAAAAGATACAGCACCAAATTATCAATTCATGCCAAATATGTATGAATCTGTTGGATATGAAACTTATGGAGAAGCTGCATTTCCTAATGGAATTGAAGCGCAAGTTCCTGCAGAAGGCTCCATTCCCAGAGGTTTTGTTCCTTTTGATATAGAAAATTCTACTGCAGGATATGATTTAGCAAAAGCGACATTAAAAAGTCCTCTAGCTCCAGCGATACCTCTAACTGCTGATATTTCTGAAGAAGAAAGAAATGCTAATGAGTATAGAGTGGATTATGAAAAAGCTGGACCATTATACACTATTTATTGTGCTATATGCCATGGAGTAAAAGGGGACGGAAAAGGAAAATTGGTTCAACGTGAAAAAATATTAGGGATTCCTAGTTATGCTGATGCAGGAAGAGCCATAAATGAAGGTAGTATTTACCATACTATTTATTATGGTAAAAATGCAATGGGTTCTTATGCTAACCAATTAAATGAAGAAGAGCGCTGGCAAGTGGTTGCTTACGTTTTAAAGTTGAAAGCCGATTTAGAAAAGTAAGATTGATAAGATTATTATAGATATGTATACATTTTCAAATAAATTAAAGACATTTTCTTTCATTCTGATGATTTTAGGAGCATTAGGAGTTGGATATGGTTTTATGACATCTCATAAATCTTTTGAAGAAGTTGAACACTTACTTGCAGAAGAATCTCATCATGGTGGTGGACATGGAGAAGAAGCTGCTCATGCAGAAGCTAGTCATGGTGCACATGCAGCAGTCGAAAGCCATAGGAGTGATGCACAACACACAGAAGTCGACGAACACGCAAAACACATAAAGCACGTTCAGCATCAAATAGCAAACAGACCATGGTCTGCATTGTATGTAGCTGCTTTTTTCTTTATGATGATTGCTTTAGGCGTATTAGCATTTTATGCTATTCAAATCGCATCTCAAGCTGGTTGGTCTCCTGTATTATTTAGAGTTATGGAAGGGATTACAGCTTATTTATTACCTGGAGCGCTAATAGTTTTGGCTATTGCAGTAGCTTCAGGAACCATAGGGCATTACAATCTATTTATATGGATGGATCCTGATGTTGTTGCTCACGATAAATTAATTCAAGGTAAATCAGGATGGTTAAACATTACAGGGTTTGCCATTAGGGGTTTAATTTTTATTGCTGGGTGGTGTTTATACCGTCATTTTTCTAGAAAGTTTTCCATTGCTCAAGATACTGCAGAAGATAAAAGTAACTTTAAAAAGTCTTTCAGAATTTCAGCAGCTTTCTTAGTATTCTTTATCTATACAGAGTCTATGATGTCTTGGGATTGGATTATGAGTGTTGATCCTCACTGGTTCTCTACCTTATTTGGTTGGTATGTTTTCGCTAGTATGTTTGTAAGTGGTATTACTGTTATTGCTTTAATTTCAATCTACTTAAAATCTAGAGGACATTTAGATTTTGTAAACGAAAACCATTTACATGATGTAGCTAAGTTTATGTTTGCATTCAGTATTTTCTGGACATATTTATGGTTTTCACAATTCATGTTAATCTGGTACTCAAATATTCCAGAAGAGGTAACTTATTTTGTTACACGTTTCCAAGATTATCAGTTACCATTTATAGGAATGGTAGTTTTAAACTTTGTATTTCCAATTTTAATGTTGATGAATGCAGATTACAAACGTATTCCTTGGTTTGTGGTTATGACAGGAATAGTGATTCTGTTTGGTCATTACATAGATATTTTCAATATGATTATGCCTGCAACTGTTGGTGATAGATGGTTTATAGGAATACCTGAAATAAGTTCAATATTGCTTTTCGCGGGGTTATTCATATTTGTAGTATTTACAGCTTTAACAAAAGCACCATTACTTGTAAAAGGCTATCCTTTTAGAAAAGAAAGCGAAGAATTTCATTATTAATAAGATTTTAAATAAAGACGAACGATACCAATGACTGCTTTATTAACAATTATAGTTTTAGTTTTTATCCTTATTGCCATTTGGCAAATGGTTAAGATTTTCGATTTGGCTCAAGCTAAAAACGAAAGTACAACCTCTGGTGTTGCTACTGACAAGGACAATACCATAAATGGTTATTTAATGATGGGCTTTTTGGCATTCATCTATGTTATAACTATTGTGAGCTTTGTAAAGTGGGGCGACTTACCTTTAATGTCTAACTCAGCTTCTGAACACGGTCCTACCATTGATAATCTGATGATTATTTCTATGGTAATAATTTTCTTTGTTCAAACAGTTACACAATTCTTACTACATTATTTTGCTTATAAATACAAAGGAGAAAAAGGTAAAAAAGCTTTATTCTTTGCTGATAATAATAAGTTAGAAGCTATATGGACTATTATACCCGTTATTGTTCTGGCTGGCTTAATTATTTATGGATTGAGTACTTGGATTAATATTATGGGGGTAGATGAAAGTGATGACCCTCTTATAGTTGAATTATATGCGCAACAGTTTAACTGGAAAGCTAGATATGGTGGTGCGGACAACACTCTAGGTAAAGCTAATGTTCGTTTAATTGATATAGACCGTGCTAACATTTTAGGTTTGGATGAATCTGATCCTAACGCTCAAGATGATATTATCACTACAGAATTGCATTTACCTGTTGGAAGACCTGTGTTATTCAAGATGCGTTCTCAAGATGTTTTACACTCAGCATATATGCCTCATTTTAGAGCACAAATGAACTGTGTTCCAGGTATGATTACTCAATTTGGTTTTACACCAACGGTTACTACTGCTGAAATGCGTCAAACACCACAGATGATAGAAAAGATTCAAAATATAAATAATATTAGAGTTGAGAAGAGTAAAAAACTAGTAGCTAAAGGAGAAGATGCTTTAGAACGTTACGAGTTTGATTACTTATTATTATGTAATAAGATTTGTGGAAAATCTCACTACAACATGCAAATGAAGATTGTGGTTGAAACACAAGAAGAATATGACGCTTGGATTGCAGAACAAAAAGAATTCAAGAACTCTCTAGTAAACTAATTTAAAAAGAAAAAACGATATAAGATTATGTCAGCACACGCAGATAACCACGCTCACGACGACGATCACGGACATCATCATAAAGAAACGTTTGTTACTAAATATATATTTAGTCAAGATCACAAGATGATTGCTAAGCAGTACCTAATCACTGGTACCATAATGGGAGTTATTGGAGTTTTAATGTCTATGATGTTCCGTATGCAAATTGCATGGCCAGAGGAACCAAACGTATTGTTTGAAGCATTACTAGGAAAATGGGCACCAGATGGCGTTATGGATGCAGATATTTATTTGGCATTGGTAACTATTCATGGTACAATAATGGTTTTCTTTGTATTAACGGCTGGTTTAAGTGGTACATTTAGTAACCTTTTAATTCCTTTACAAATTGGAGCACGAGATATGGCATCAGGATTCCTTAATATGGTTTCTTATTGGTTGTTTTTCTTGTCTAGTGTTATCATGATTATATCATTGTTTGTTGAAGCTGGTCCTGCAGCAGCAGGATGGACTATTTATCCGCCTTTAAGTGCGCTACCATTAGCACAAGGAGGTTCTGGTATGGGTATGACACTTTGGTTGGTATCCATGGCTATCTTTATTGCTTCCTCATTATTAGGATCATTAAATTATATTGTTACAGTAATTAATTTACGTACTAAAGGTATGTCAATGACAAGATTACCTTTAACTATTTGGGCGTTTTTTGTAACAGCAATTATTGGTGTAATATCATTTCCAGTATTATTATCTGCTGCCTTATTATTAATTATGGATAGAAGCTTCGGAACTTCATTCTTTCTATCTGATATATTTATTCAAGGTGAGGTATTACATTACCAAGGAGGATCACCTGTATTATTCGAGCACTTATTTTGGTTCTTAGGTCACCCTGAGGTTTATATTGTTATATTACCTGCAATGGGATTGGTTTCAGAAATTATGGCATCTAATTCTCGTAAGCCTATATTTGGTTACCGTGCCATGATAGCTTCTATATTAGCTATTGCATTCCTTTCTACAATTGTATGGGGTCACCATATGTTTATTTCGGGAATGAATCCATTTTTAGGTTCAGTATTTACATTTACAACATTGTTAATTGCTATACCTTCAGCAGTAAAAGCATTTAACTGGATAACAACACTTTGGAAAGGTAATTTACAGATGAATCCTGCTATGTTATTCTCAATTGGATTTGTTTCTACATTTATAACAGGTGGTTTAACAGGAATTATTTTAGGAGATAGTGCTTTAGATATCAATGTACATGATACTTATTTTGTTGTTGCACACTTCCACTTAGTAATGGGTATTTCTGCACTTTATGGAATGTTTGCAGGAATTTACCATTGGTACCCAAGAATGTTTGGTAGAATGCTTAATAAAAATTTAGGATATATTCATTTCTGGGTAACTGCAGTTTGTGCTTATGGAGTATTCTTTCCAATGCACTTCATTGGAATGGCAGGTTTACCACGTAGATATTACACAAACAGTAATTTCCCATTATTTGATGACCTAGCTAACGTAAATGTAATTATTACAATTTTTGCTTTAGTTGGTGGTGTTGTTCAAATAATATATTTATATAACTTTTTTGCAAGTATTTTCTATGGTAAGAAATCTGTGCAAAATCCTTGGAAATCTACTACTTTAGAATGGACAGCTCCTGTAGAGCATATCCATGGAAACTGGCCAGGAGAAATACCTCATGTACATCGTTGGGCTTACGACTATAGTAAACCAGGACATGATGTAGATTTTGTTCCGCAAAATATTCCTTTAAAAGACGGAGAAGAAGAACTTCAACATTAAAAAATATTTTAAGCATATTTTAAAAAGGCTCACTTTAATAAGTGAGCCTTTTTCTGTTTAAATACTTTTTTTATCGTTGAAATGTAAATTTTTACAAAAAAGTCGATGAAATACAAAAAAATCAGTTAAATTGCAGTCGGAAATGTTTTACTAAAATGTAAGTTAGTTAAATATCAGATTTAATAATATTTCCAAAGCTATTAATTAATTGATTTTATTTTATCAACTATGAGAACCAAATCTACTAGAAAGAATGCACTTTACTTTGCATTTTTTTATTTGTTGGTTTTTGGGCTGTCTTTTTCGAGTTTTGCCCAATGTCCAACAATTACTGATTCGACCCCTCCACCTATTTGTGATGCTTCGGGTTTTACTTTTAATGATTTAAATACTTATGCTACAGATGCCGGAAATGGTATTGTATGGTATGACTCACCATCTGGAGGAAGTTTATTTAATCCAACAGAGTTAGTTTTAGAAGGAATTTATTATGCTGATGATAATTCTGGTACTTGTGGAACTAGAGCATCTATAAGCATAGATTTTGTATTGGATAATACTGGTCAAAATTTAGATCAGGTGTATTGTAGTAATGAAAATGCAACGGTGCAAACATATATAGATGATGTTTTGCAAACTATTATTCCCATTGGTGGATCTGTAGAGGTTTACAACGATGTTGATTTAACAAGTTTAGCTAGTCCAACAGATATTATTTCTGTAGGAGCTACTAATTATTATATTGTTTTTGTTGATAATGGAGGTTGTAAAAGTCAATTAGAATTGGCTCAACTTGGAGTTTTTAGCGCACCTACAGACCCAAATCCAACATCACCTCAAGCTTTTTGTTCTGATGATAATCCTACTATAGGTGATTTAAATCCAGGAACAACAGCTACTAATTTTAGTTGGTATGCAAGTTTAGATGGATCTGGAGACCCTATTCCTCCAGCCTTGTCATTATCAACGTCTCTAATAGACGGAAATAGTTATTATGTACAAATTAATGATGTTTTTTGTGATAGTAACCCCATTGAAGTGGTAGTAAATATTGATATTCCAGTTGACCCAGGAACACCAGGTAACCAAGAATATTGTGATGATAGTTTACCAGCTTCAGATTTTAATTTATTTGATGAATTAGGAGGACCAAAAGATATAACAGGATCTTGGTCTGGACCATTAACCACATCAAATGGTCATATCGGCACAGTTAATATTTCAACATTAACAACTCCAGGAACTTATACATTTACATACACAGTACCAAGCAATGGAGTGTGTCCAGATGGTATTTCAACAGTAACGATTCAAGTTTTTGAAACACTTTCATCTGGAAACCCATCTCCTGCAAACCCTGCATCATTTTGTGAGGGTGGATTACCTTCAGCATTTGATTTATTTTCTTTAATAGAGAATAATGATACAGGAGGGCAATGGACGCAAGGAACTTCAAGTTCAGATCCTGTAGTTACTTCTACTATAGATTTATCAACTTTTACCCCAAACACATATAACTTTACATATACTCAAAATTTATCACCTAATCCATGTCCAGAAGAATCTACAACAGTACAAGTTGTAGTGCTTCAAGACCCAAATGCAGGAGTTGCATTAAATGATGTTTTTTGTGAGAATGATTTAGCTTCGAATTCACCATATGATTTGTTTGATGCTTTAGATGGTTCTCAAGATAACAATAGTGGAACTTGGACAGATTCAAGTAATGTTACTATTTCAAATTCATTAGATATTACAACATTATCAGTTGCAGGAAGTCCTTATACTTATAATTATACAATTAATAACGGGACATGTTCAGATACTGAAGCCATTACAATAACCATAGAACCTGCACCTGAATCTGGAACACCAGTAGTAACTTTTCCAGAGTTTTGTGAAGGCTCTGCACCAGCAAGTTTTGATTTGTTTGATTTATTACAAGGTGAAGATCAAAATGGGCAGTGGTTTATAGGTATAGATAACACAGGTTCAACAACTCCAAATTTAATAGACTTATCGGTATTAACTCCAAACACATATAATTTTACATTTGATGTTGATGCTATAGGAAGTTGTGATGATCCGTTAGTAACAGTTCAACTAACCATTAACCCTTTACCAAATACAGGAACGCCTACTCCAGAAAGTTTTTGTGAAAATGATTTAGCTTCAAATTCACCGTTAGATCTATTTGGTCAATTAACAGGAGAAGATGCTGGAGGAATTTGGGCTGACGATGATTCATCTGGAGCGCTTACAGGAAGCGATTTAGATTTAACACAATTGACTATTGGAAATTACAATTTTACTTATACCATAACAGATGCAAATAATTGTACAAATAGTTCAACAGTGACTATCATAGTAGAAGATGCACCAGAATCTGGAACACCAGTAGTAACTTTTCCAGAGTTTTGTGAAGGCTCTGCACCAGCAAGTTTTGATTTGTTTGATTTATTACAAGGTGAAGATCAAAATGGGCAGTGGTTTATAGGTATAGATAATACAGGTTCAACAACTTCAAATTTAATAGACTTATCGGTATTAACTCCAAACACATATAATTTTACATTTGATGTTGATGCTATAGGAAGTTGTGATGATCCGTTAGTAACAGTTCAACTAACCATTAACCCTTTACCAAATACAGGAACGCCTACTCCAGAAAGTTTTTGTGAAAATGATTTAGCTTCAAATTCGCCGTTAGATTTATTTGGTCAATTAACTGGAGAAGATGCTGGAGGAATTTGGGCTGATGATGATTCATCTGGAGCGCTTACAGGAAGTGATTTAGATTTAACACAATTGACTATTGGAAATTATAATTTCACTTATACAATAACAGATACAAATAATTGTACAAATAGTTCAACAGTGACTATCATAGTAGAACCTGCACCAGAATCTGGAACACCAGTAGTAACTTTTCCAGAGTTTTGTGAAGGTTCTGCGCCAGCAAGTTTTGATTTGTTTGATTTATTA
This sequence comes from uncultured Algibacter sp., assembly GCA_947502405.1. GTDB lineage: Bacteria > Bacteroidota > Bacteroidia > Flavobacteriales > Flavobacteriaceae > Algibacter_B. The sequence goes on from CANMZT010000001.1 coordinate 38,602, forward strand.
CAAGGTGAAGATCAAAATGGGCAGTGGTTTATAGGTACAGATAATACAGGTTCAACAACTACAAATTTAATAGACTTATCGGTATTAACTCCAAACACATATAATTTTACATTTGATGTTGATGCTATAGGAAGTTGTGATGATCCGTTAGTAACAGTTCAACTAACCATTAACCCTTTACCAAATACAGGAACGCCTACTCCAGAAAGTTTTTGTGAAAATGATTTAGCTTCAAATTCACCGTTAGATTTATTTGGTCAATTAACAGGAGAAGATGCTGGAGGAATTTGGGCTGATGATGATTCATCTGGAGCGCTTACAGGAAGCGATTTAGATTTAACACAATTGACTATTGGAAATTACAATTTTACTTACACAATAACAGATGCAAATAATTGTACAAATAGTTCTACTGTAACAATTACAGTTGAAGACGCACCAGAATCTGGTACAGCAAATTCACCAATTGAATTTTGTCTTGCTGAAATAACGACTGGTCAAACTTATAACTTATATGATTTATTAACAGACGAAGATCAAACAGGAACTTGGATAGATGATGACGCTTCTGGAGCTTTATCTGTAAATGTAGTTGCTTTAGATGGTTTAATGCCTGCAACTTATAATTTTACTTATGATGTAGATGCTATTGGTACATGTGATGATGTTAATGTAACAGTAACAATTATTATAAATGATACGCCTGCACCTACAGCAACAACGCCACAGGAATTCTGTGATACTGCAACAGTAGCTGATTTAGTGGCAACAGGAACAACCATACAATGGTATGATGCTGCAACAGGAGGTAATCTTTTAACTGATACTACAGCATTAGTTGATGGCCAAACGTATTATACAACTCAAACGGATGCTACTACAAATTGTGAATCTTCATTTAGAACAGCAGTAACTGTTACTATTTATCAAACACCAAATGCTGGAAATCCAAATACAACAGCAATTGTTTCATGTAACAACAATACTAGTATTGATTTGTTTACAGGACTTGACGGAACTCAAGATTCTGGTGGTACATGGAATAATGATGATGGAGTGGGTAATTTATCTGGAAATATTTTTGATGCCACAGGTGTTTCTGCTGGAACTTATAGTTTTACATACATGATAACTGCTTCAGCACCATGTGTTGATGACAGTGAAACTATAACGGTTACTATTGAAGAACCTTTAAACGCAGGGTCAAATATCAATCCAACTTTAGATGTTTGTAGTAATAATGGAACAACAGATTTATTCTCATTATTAGGAGGAGCGGATACAGGAGGAGTGTGGTCACCTACCTTAATAAGTGGTACAGGAGTTTTTGACCCCTTAGCCGATGCAGATGGCACTTACACATATACCCTTACTAATAGTTGCGGAACATTCACTAATCAAGTTGCAATAACAGTAACGCTTGCACCAAATGCAGGAACTGATACTTCTACGGGAATTTGTGCTGGTGATACTCCAATAGATTTATTTACATTATTAGGCTCAGGAGCACAAAGTGGTGGGACATGGTCACCAGTTTTAGATAGTGGAACAGGAATATTTGACCCATCGATAGATACTTCAGGAACGTACACGTATACCGTTACCGCAGTATCACCCTGTTCTCCAGATTCAACAGCTAGTATTATAGTTACTGTTAATGATTCACCACCAATAATTGTGTTAGAAGCTAACCCTGAGTTTTGTTTGGTTGATAATCCTACGGTTGCTGATTTAGCTGCGAGTATTCGTCCAACAGGGACCGTTAATTGGTATGAAGATATGGCTTTAACCACTCCAATATTATCTACTGATGATTTAGTTGATGGCGAAGATTATTATGCAACTCAAACCAATAGTACAGGTTGTGAGTCATCTACTCCAGTTCAAATAAATGTTACAGTTAACGATACGCCAACACCAACACTTGATGACCCTACAATAGAATATTGTATAAATGACAATCCTACAATAAGCTTGCTATCTGATAATATTGATTATGATAGTAATGCTTACGATTTAAGGTGGTATGAAGTTCAAGCAGGTGGTTCAACACTTTCTGAAACAACATTGCTAACAAACATAACCTATTATGTAGCATTATTTGATGCCGTAACTGGTTGTGAAAGTAGTATTCGTTTGCAAGTCATACCAGATTTAACAGCTTGTGGTAAAATAAGTTTACCAGATGGTTTCTCTCCAAATGGAGATGGAACAAATGACACTTATGATATAGATAATCTAGATATTTTGTATCCAAACTTCGTTCTAGAGATTTATAACAGAAATGGAAATATTGTTTATAAAGGAAATGCGAATACACCTCGATTTGATGGAACATCCAATCAAGGAAGGATTGTTGCAAATGGCGATTTACCAGTAGGTGTTTATTTCTACATTTTCCGATTTAACAATGGTGAAGATAAACCAGAACAAGGACGCTTATACTTAAGCAGATAATTTATAGATAAAGCAAAATTTAAGACGATGAAAACATTAAATATATATCATAAAATTGCTGCTTTGTTAAGTTTGACGCTCTTGTCATTACAAAGTTTTGCACAACAAGACCCACAATTCACTCAGTATATGTATAATATGAGTGTAATTAATCCAGCCTATGCTACGGCAGAAGAAGGTATTTTAAACCTTGGTGGATTATATAGAACCCAATGGGTAGGGCTAGAAGGAGCACCTAAAACAGGAACCTTTTTTGCACATACACCTATTAACGAAAAGATTGAAATGGGTGTGTCTTTTACTAACGACAATATTGGAGATATTGTTAATGAAAACAACATATTTGCAGACTTTGCTTATGTGTTGCCTGTTGGAATTGAAACAAAAATATCTTTTGGTGTAAAAGCAGGAGTTAGAATGTTTGATACTAATTTTAATGGCTTACAATTACAAAATGGACCAGCAAGTAGTGATAATGCTTTTGATGAAAACATCAATAGAGCCTTTCCAAATTTAGGAATTGGTGCATTCTTTTTTACTGATACCTATTATGTTGGTTTATCAGCCCCAAATATGCTTTCAACCAAACATCTTGAAAACGAGAATGGTATTAAAGCAACGGGTATTGAAAATGTACATTATTTCTTAACAGGTGGGTATGTATTTGATATTAATAAAGATTTAAAATTAAAACCTGCATTTATGGCTAGAGGTGTTAAAGGAGCGCCCTTAGCTTTAGATATTACTGCAAATGTTTTAATCAACGAAAAGTTAGAAGCAGGATTAGGTTACCGTTTAGACGATGCCATTAGTGCACTAATTAATTTTAGAGTTACTAGAGATTTAAGAATAGGTTATGCCTACGATTATACAACTACAAATTTGGGGGATTTCAATTCTGGATCTCACGAAATATTTATTTTGTTTGATGTCGATTTATTTGGGTTTAAAGGCGGGTACGACCGTTCACCAAGATTCTTCTAATATATAATACTAGGAAACATGAAAAAATTCACATACATACTTGCAAGCCTTTTATTAGTTAGCGGAATAGGGTTTGCTCAAAAGAAAAATTTAAAGCGTGTTAATAAACTCTTTGAAATGAGAGCTTATAAAGATGCCGTAGAAATTTATGAAACCAAAGAACGAAACCAAGAGGTGCTCCAAAATTTAGCAGATAGTTATTATTACAATTCCAGTCTTCAAAAAGCGATTAAAACCTATAGAGAGTTATTTGTTGAATATGGAGATTCAATTGATATTGATTATCATTTTAGATTTGCTCAAGCTTTAAAAGGAGTTAAAGAATATAAAGAAGCAGACAAACACCTAAGGCGATATTACAATAAACCTGTAAATACTTTGGCTTTTATTGAAGAAACTGATAAAACTACGCCACACACGTTTAAACTAAAACAGATAGAAAACAGAAATTCTAGCAGCGATTTTGGTTTGTCTTTTTATGGAGAAAATAAAGTAGCCTTTGCATCGGCAAGAAATTCTGAAAATCCAGAATATGCCTGGAATAATACGCCATATCTAGATTTGTATAGTGCAACAATTACAAATCAAAATGTTTTAGAGGATATTCAACCTTTTTCAGAAGCCATAAATACAAGTTCGCATGAAAGTAATGCAGTAATTTCTAAAGATGGTAAAACGATGTATTTTAATAGAACAAATACAACACGAAAAAAAACAGATGCTGAACGAATTGCACATATTAAAATTTATAAAGCGGAATTAGTTGATGGTGAGTGGACAAATATTACAGCCTTACCATTCACTTCAAACTCATATAGTACAGAGCATCCTGCATTAAGTAAAGATGAAAAAACACTTTATTTTGCCAGTGATATGCCAGGGACTTACGGAAGTTTTGATATATACAGAGTTGCAATTAATGATGATGGTACTTATGGTGAACCTGAAAATTTAGGGGAAACCATCAATACTAAACACAGGGAACAGTTCCCTTTTATTAGTGAATTTAACGTGCTTTATTTTTCATCTATTGGGCATCAAGGCTATGGTGGATTGGATGTATTTAGAAGCAATATGGTTAATGATACTTTTGATAAGCCTGTTAACTTAGGGAGTTCTATTAATAGTAATTTAGATGATTTTGCTTATGTGATTAGAGAGAAAACCAATAAAGGTTATGTGTCTTCAAATCGTACAGGTTACGATAGGTTATTTGGTTTTGCAAGAGCAACAAACCCATTAACAATATATCAAGTTGAAGGGGTAGTGCAAGATTTAAACAGCAAAGAGCTATTGGCAGGATCGCTAGTAACCTTATTTGATGAATCTGATACTGTAATTCAAGATACTATAGTTGGTGATGATGCGTATTATATCTTCAAAATTGAACCTAATAAAAAGTATAAGGTTAGAGGTACTCGAAAAGCCTATATTCCTCAAGACGTAGAGTTTTCTACCGATAGTAAAGGAAAAGTGCAACATGATATTTATTTAAATTTAGAATCTTTTGCTGATGCTGAAGAGCGCGTGAAAGAAAAAGAGAGAGGAACAGAACAAGTTGTACAAGTTGAGTTAGATAAGATTTTCTTTGATTTTGATGAAGCTACTATTCGTGAGGATGCAGCAACTACTTTAAATGTTTTAGTAGATTTAATGAAGAAATATCCATCTATGGAAGTTGAAGTGTCTGCACATACTGATGCTCGCGGTCCAGACCAATACAATTTAGATTTATCTAAAAAACGTGCTGCCTCAACACTAGAGTATTTAGTAAGTCAAGGCATTGAAAGAAACCGACTAAAAAGTATTGGCTACGGAGAAATGCAACCACTTAACAAATGTGTTAAAGAAGGTATTTGTGATGATAGAGAATACGATATTAACAGACGTTGTGAATTTACAATTTTAAAATAACCAACCAGTAATAACCAACCAAAAACCAAAAAAGCCTTTCTTTCTAACATTGTTAGAACTGAAAGGCTTTTTATCATTTATTAATTTTTAAGTAAGTCATTTGTTTTGTGTATTTTTATCATATTTAATGGATAGTTTATGGCGTATTTTATAATTGCAATAGTTTTGTTTGTGTTAGTGGGTTATATGATTCATAAATTAGCCTACAGAAGGTTTGAGAAATTAAAAGGTAGAAAACCCAATAAAAGAGAACTTAGGAGTGTTTATCACTGGGAAGGTGTTCTTGGTATAAGTGCTGTAATAGTTCTTGCTCTTGTATATATTATTAAAGCCTCTAACGTTTTACCGCTTTAAATGTTTTTAAAAACCCTAATATTTAATTGGGTTAAGTTGCACTACAAATATGAACGAACACCTAGATCCAACAGATGATAATTTTTCACCAGAAGAATTAGATGTAGAAAGAAAGTTAAGACCGCTCTCATTTGATGATTTTACAGGTCAAGATCAGGTATTAGAAAATCTTCAAATATTTGTTCAAGCAGCAAATTTAAGAACCGAAGCTTTAGATCATACTTTATTTCATGGACCTCCAGGATTGGGAAAAACAACATTGGCTCACATTTTAGCTAATGAATTAGAAGTTGGAATAAAAGTCACTTCAGGCCCGGTTTTAGATAAACCAGGAGATTTAGCAGGATTACTTACCAATCTTGAAGAAAGAGATGTTTTATTTATAGATGAAATCCATCGATTAAGCCCTATTGTAGAAGAGTATTTATACTCTGCCATGGAAGATTATAAAATAGATATTATGATTGAAACGGGGCCAAACGCCAGAACCGTTCAAATCAATTTAAACCCATTTACATTAGTTGGGGCAACAACGCGGTCAGGGTTGTTAACCTCTCCTATGCGTGCTCGTTTTGGGATTCAAAGTAGGCTTCAGTATTATAAAACGGATTTATTAACAACCATTGTGCAACGAAGTGCTATGATTTTGGACGTTCCAATATCTATGGAGGCCGCTGTTGAAATAGCTGGCCGAAGCAGAGGTACACCGCGTATTGCAAATGCATTATTACGTCGTGTTAGGGATTTTGCTCAAATAAAAGGGAACGGAAGTATAGACATTAAAATAGCCAAATTTGCTTTAGAAGCTTTAAATGTTGATGCACATGGTTTAGATGAAATGGATAATAAAATCTTAACAACCATTATTGATAAATTTAAAGGAGGACCAGTTGGTATTACTACCATTGCAACTGCTGTAAGCGAAAGTCCTGAAACTATTGAAGAGGTTTACGAACCTTTTTTAATTCAGCAAGGGTTTATTATGAGAACCCCTCGTGGGCGGGAAGTAACTGAACAAGCCTATAATCACTTAGGTAAAGTTAAAGGAAATATACAAGGTGGGTTATTTTGATTGATAGTACATCAAAATACACACAACTCATCAAAACCGAAGTCAAACGCCTCGGTTTTTTGTCTTGTGGCATTAGTAAAGCAGCGTTCTTAGAAGAAGAAGCACCAAGATTGGAGAAATGGTTAAACCAAAACATGCATGGAGAAATGCGTTACATGGAAAACCATTTTGATAAACGTTTAGACCCAACAAAACTAGTTGGGGGCTCAAAAAGTGTGGTGTCCTTGTTATTGAATTATTTCCCTTCTACAGAACAAAATCAAGACAGTTATAAAATTTCAAAATATGCTTATGGTACAGATTATCATTTTGTAATAAAAGATAAACTGAAATCATTATTGCATTTCATTCAAGATGAAATTGGAGAAGTAAGCGGTAGAGCATTTGTAGATTCTGCACCAGTTTTAGATAAGGCTTGGGCTGCAAAATCGGGTTTAGGATGGATTGGTAAACATAGTAATTTATTAACGCAACAAGTGGGTTCATTTTATTTTATTGCTGAATTAATTATCGATTTAGAGCTAGATTATGATAATCCGGTAACGGACCATTGTGGAACTTGTACTGCTTGTATTGATGCTTGTCCTACAGAAGCCATAACGGAGCCTTATGTGGTAGATGGCAGCAAATGCATTTCATACTTTACTATAGAACTTAAAGAAAATATCCCATCGGATTTTAAAGGAAAATTTGATGATTGGATGTTTGGATGCGATGTTTGTCAAGATGTTTGTCCATGGAATCGATTCTCAAAATCACATAATGAGCCATTGTTTAATCCGCATCCAGAACTATTGTCTATGAGTAAAAAAGATTGGGAAGAAATTACTGAAGAGACATTTCAAAAAGTTTTCAAGAAATCTGCAGTTAAACGGACAAAATATTCAGGTTTAAAAAGAAACATCAATTTTTTAATAGAATAAGGGTGTTATTTTTTTGTTGATTCTCGTTCTATTAAAGCTGTATCAAGAGTAATAATTTTTGGAGGTTTGGACTTCTTATTTTTAATGGCCTTAATTTCTTTATAGAGTTGTTTAAAAGCTGTTTTTCCCATTTTAAAACCAGGTTGGTCAATAGTGGTTAAGGTTGGAGATATAACGGAAGACATGAACCAATTACTAAATCCGACTATACTTATATCTTCAGGAATTTTTACACCTTGGTTATTAAATTCTGTCATAGCTCCAATAGCTACTAAATCTGTATTAATAAAAATACCATCAACATCATTATGGTCTTTTAATAATTGTTTAGCATTTTTTTTGCCTTCTTCAAAACTCATATCTCCACATTCACAGATGTAAACTAAAGAAGGGTCATAAGTAAAATTATGGTCTAATAAAGCTTTTTTGTAACCCAAAAACCTATCAATAGAATTTTGGGGTAAAAGGGCTCCTCTAAAATGGGCAATACGTTTACAGCCAATATCTATAAGGTGTTTTGTTGCCATATAAGCTGCTCTTCGGTCATCAATAATAACTTTAGAGCATTTCACTATTTTTGCAATCTTATCAAACATAACCAAAGGTTTTCCTTGATCGATAATTTGGTTTAGGTGACTAAAATCGGCTGTTCCATTTGCCAAAGAAATAAGAATGCCGTCAACTCTTTGACTTAGTAACAAGTCAATTTGTTTTTTTTCTAGTTCATAAGACTCATTAGATTGAAGAATAATAACCAAATAACCCTTTTTTTCAGCTTGTGAAATAATGCCTTTAATCACATTTGAAAAAAAATGATGCACAATTACGGGGATTATTAAGCCTATTGTTTTAGATTCTTTAGTTCTAAGATTAACAGCAAAAGTATTGGGTTTATAGTTTAATGTTTTGGCTAGTTCTTTTACTAAACCTTTAGTTTTTTTACTAACATCAGGGTAGTCTTTTAATGCTTTTGAAACTGTAGTAACAGATATGTTTAATTGTTCTGCAATTTCTTTTAGTGTTACAGGTTTCATATATTTAGTTTAAAGTCTAAATATAATAATTAAAAGAACAATCGAAAACGTTTTCGGTAAAATCGAAAACGTTTTCGTTATTAAAATTAAAAAATGAGTCTACGATAAATATAGATTTGACAAAAATTAACTAAATAAATTATTGAATAACTAAAATTTAGACAAATGAATTCAATTAAAAAAAATGGAATTTTATTGATTATGCTATTAGTATCAGTTTGTACTTCTGTAGCACAATCAATATCAGGAAACATTAAGGACCAAACAGGAATGCCATTAGGAGGTGTTAATGTTATTTTAGATGGAACATCTAAAGGAGCGGTTTCAGATTTCGATGGTAATTATACTATTCAAAATGTAGAGAATGGAACTTACATGTTATCTGCAACTTTTATAGGGTATGCAAAATTCACAAAAAGTGTTACCGTTCAAGGTGCTGACATTACCTTAGATTTTATAATGGCTGAGGATGCTCAATCTTTAGATCAGGTGGTAGTAACAGGAGTAGTAAATCCAAAATCTAGATTGGAATCATCAGTTTCTGTATCAACTATTGGTGCTAAACAAATAGAGACAGCAGCACCAAGAAGTGCCGGTGAGCTTTTTAGAAATGTACCTGGTATACGTGCAGAGTCTTCAGGTGGTGAGGGTAATGCAAACTTTAATGTACGTGGTGTGCCAGTGTCATCTGGTGGTTCAAGATATTTTCAAATTCAAGAAGATGGTTTACCTCTAAACTTATTTGGTGATACGTCTTTTGGAAATGCCGATAACTTTTTAAGAATTGATTCTAATATTGGTAGAGTTGAGGCTATTAGAGGTGGTTCAGCATCTACTCAAACATCTAATGGTCCAGCGGGTATCATTAACATGATTAGTAAAACTGGTGCTACAGAAGGGGGGTCATTAGCAACTACTTTTGGTTTAGATTATCAAACTAGCAGATTAGATTTTGAATATGGTCAACCATTAGGTAATGGATTATTTTACCATTTAGGTGGTTTTATGAGAACAGGAGAAGGCCCAAGAGAAATTGGTTATCAAGGTAATAAAGGTGGGCAATTTAAAGCGAATATTACTAAGCGATTTGACAAAGGGTATGTGCGTGTATATGCTAAGTTTTTAAATGATAGAGCTGCAATGTATTTACCAATGCCAATGCTGTTGGAAGGCAGTAATGATGATCCAACATTTTCTAATCTTCCTGGTTTTGATATTACTAGCGATTCTCAACATTCAGCTTATTTACAACAAAGTGCAGGTACATCTCCTTTTTCTGGAGAGAGACATGTAAATGATGTTAGAAACGGTAATAACCCAATTTCTAAATCTTTAGGCGCAGAGTTTTCTTTTGATTTAGGAAACGATTGGAAAATAGCTGGTAAAGCTAGATATTCTAACAATAGCGGACAATGGGTTGCTCCATTTACAGCTGCTGTAGGAACAGTTTCAGAAATTGAAACAACTGCTAGAGATGCTTCAAATGCTACAGGTGCTTTGGTATATGCTGATGGCGATAGAGAAGCATTCAATCCTTCAAATGGTTTGGCTCAAATTATTCACATGTTTGATGTTACAATTGATGATTTAAGCAACTTTTTTAGTGATGTGAAAATTTCTAAAAAAGTGGGTGATAATATAGGTGTAACAGCAGGTTTATTTACAGCAACACAAAACACAAAAATTGGATGGCAATGGAGCTCTTTCCTTTCAGAAGTTAAAGGAGGAGGTCAAGCACGTTTAGCTGATTTTGATGGTTTCTCAAGAAATGGTCAGTATTCTTATGGTACTCCAGTTTGGGGTAACTGTTGTCAACGTAAATACAATACTGTGCATAATGTAAATTCGCCTTATGTTGGTGTTGATGCTGATATTACTGAAAAGTTAAACTTTGATGGTAGTGTACGTTTTGAAAACGTTAATGTAAATGGTAACATAGCTAGTGGTCCTTCAAGTCAAGGCATATATGATTATGATAATAATGGTACAATTGAAGGTATAGAACAAGTAGTGCCTATTGTTGCGGGTAATGCAGGACAAATAGTGAATGATGATTACAACTTTGTATCTTACTCTTTAGGTCTTAACTATAAAATTAACGACGGTTCAGCAGTATTTACAAGATATAGTAAAGGTGCTTCAGGTAGAGCTGCCGATAGAAATACTTATGGTACAGATGGTTTAGCTGATGTTCAGTTCGATGAGCTTTCACAAATTGAAGTTGGTTTCAAGAAAAGACTTAATAACGGAACACTTAACCTTACTGGATTTTTGAGTAATACTGAGGAAGGTATAAGTAATGAGTTAAACAGAACTGTAGGTAACCCTTTTAAAGCATTAGGTTTGGAGGCTGAAACTGCATTAGCTTTCGGAGAAAACTTTACTTTTAATGGTTCTTTTACTTGGACAAAAGCTGAAATTGACGGTGGTGATAACAAAGGAAACACTCCAAGAAGACAAGCTGATTTGGTTTATAACTTGTCGCCATCATACAACTTTGGCGAAAATAGTCAACACGGAATCGCTTTGAGTGTTTTAGGTACATCGAAATCTTATGCGCAAGATGATAACGACTTAGTAATGCCAGCTTATGCTTACTTTAACTTACTAGGTAGGGCAGGTTTAACAGATGGTCTTTCTCTTGTATTGAGTGTAAATAACCTTTTTGATACTGTTGGTATAACAGAAGTTGAAGGAAACGGAGATGGTACTTTTGGTTCTAACAGATTAGTAAGAGCAAGATCAATAAGTGGTCGTTCTACTACCCTGTCATTACAGTACAAGTTTTAAAAAAATGGATTAGTTTAGTTTGATTTGAAGTTGTTAATAAAAGAGTTAGAGTTTAGCAATAAGATCTAGCTCTTTTTAACTTCAAAACAAAAATTATAAAATATGAAAGTTTTCATTTTTTCTATAGTATTTGCTTTATTGATTACTAATTTAAGCGGTAGTCAAGAGACGCATATAGATAAAAAAGTAGTTAAGGAATCACAAACAAATGTTGTTATAGTATATGGTAGTGATACCTGTCATTACTGTATAGATACTAAGACGTTTTTACAAGAAAATCAGGTAACATTTGTATACTATGATGTTGATTTGAACCTTGTAAAGCAGAAAGAAATGCTGCAAAAATTACAGAAAGCAGGAATTTCGATTGATGCTATATCACTTCCAGTTGTAGATCTATATGGCAAATTAAAGATGAATACTACTGAAGACTTTGAAGGCTTTTTGAAAAATTTAATCATAAAAAAATAATTAAAATGAAAATAGCAAAACCAAAATTATCCTTCTGGCAAATTTTTAATATGAATGTTGGCTTTTTAGGAATTCAATATAGTTTTGGTTTGCAACAAACAGCTGTAAACCCTATTTTTTCATTTTTAGGCGCAGAGCATGACCAGCTTCCGCTACTAAATTTAGCTGGTCCCGTAACAGGTTTAATAATTCAACCTATTATTGGCGCTATTTCAGATAAAACCTGGTCGCCACGATGGGGAAGGCGTAAACCCTTTTTTTTAATTGGGGCATTACTAGGTAGCTTGTGTTTATTTGCATTTCCGTTTAGTCCAGCATTATGGTTTGCAGTTGGATTGTTATGGGTTCTTGATGTTGGTAATAATATGGCAATGGAGCCTTACCGTGCTTTTGTTGGAGATAAATTACCAAATAGCCAATTGAGTTTTGGCTATCAAATGCAAAGTTTATTTGTTGGTGCGGGTATTGTATTGGCAAATGCATCTATCTTTCTTTTTCAAGACTGGTTTGGTGGTACTGAAGAAGTTACACAAAGTGTAACATCTATACCAAAATGGTTATATTATTCATTTTTTATAGGGGCTGTTTTGTCTATTTCAACCATACTTTGGTCGGTATTAAAAACACCAGAAATACCCCCTTCTAAAGAGGAACTAGAAGATATTAAAAGACATAACAGATTACCGTTTTCCGATAGAATAAAAACGCCCTTTTTGGAAATAGTTGATGCTATAAAAGACATGCCCAAGTTTATGTGGAAATTGTCGGGTGTGTATTTGTTCCAATGGTATGCTTTGTTTGTGTATTGGCAATTTATAGCACCTATGTTTAAAGAAAGTATGGGGCTTAATAGCTCAGAGGCATTAAGTCAAGCAGCAAAAATGAATACAACATACAATGTTTCAACAATTGTTTTTGCATTGGCACTCGTACCGTTAGCTTTAAAATTTGGTGGAAAAAAAGTGTATGTGTTAAGTTTATTTTTAACAGGAATAGCAATGCTTAGTATTCCTTATATACAGGATCCGTTACTAGTAATTTTACCAATGATATTGTTTGGAATTGGTTGGGCGGCAATGATGGGTATTCCATATTCTATGGTATCTAAAATAGTGCCTCAAGAACGACGTGGCGTATATATGGGAATTTTAAATATGATGATTGTAATTCCAATGGGAATACAAACAGTAACATTTGGGCCAATTGTAAAAAACATGTTGGATAATAGTGCGGTAAATGCCATATTTTTTGGTGGTGTATTATTTATTATCGCAGGTGTCTTAGCGTTAAGACTAAAACAACCAAAATCCACTGAAGAAGATGAAACCGTTGTTGTTTCAGCTGGTGGTGGACATTAATTTAAAAAAATAGCTTTGAAACAAAATATAAAAGATATTGATATTCTTTGTGTTGGAGAAGTTCTTGTAGACTTTATAGGTCATCAAACAGGAGAGCTTATAAGTAATACAAGAGACTATCACAGATATTTAGGTGGTTCGCCTGCAAATGTTGCCATGAATTCTGCAAGATTAGGCTTAAAATCTGTAATGGTAGCTACTGTTGGTAATGATGGTTTTGGGGAGTATATTTTCGAAAGGCTCGTAGGCGTTGGAGTAAATACCAATTACATCAAAACAATTAGCACAAAACCCACAAGCGTAGTTTTTGTATCTAAAACAGATAGTACACCAGATTTTATACCTTTTAGAAAAGCAGATTCTCATATCCTAGAGGAGCAGATTTCTGCAGATTTACTTTCAAGAACAAATATATATCATACCACATGTTTTGCATTAAGTAAAAAACCAGCACAAACTACTATATTAAAAAAAGCTGAGGAGGCATTTAATTTAGGGAGCAAATTAAGTATTGATGTAAATTATGCGAAGAAGTTGTGGGATAGTCAAGAAGAAGCTCTTAAGATTATAAAATTATATTGCAAATTTAATCCTCTAGTAAAAATTAGCGAGGATGATATGCTCAGGCTATTTGAGCAAAAACTCCAGCATGAGGATATTTTTAACTTTTTTCATTCAGAAGGAGTTGATACAGTATGCTTAACACTAGGTAGTAAAGGTGTGAAATTATCTCAAAAAGGTAAAGGAGTTATTCAACTGCCCGCTATAAAAATAGATGTTGTACAGGATGCAACTGGGGCGGGTGATGCATTTTGGTCAGGGTTTTTGTTTGCCTATATAAAAAAGCGGCCTATTGAAAAATGCTTAGAAGTGGCACTTCAACTTGCTGCTTTAAAGCTTCAAAACGTGGGTAGATTACCTGACAACATCAATATACTATCAGAACTTTTATAATATCAAATGATGTCAAAAGATTCTAAGATTACAAACGGCGTTATGTTAAATGCATATCCAGATAGTATTGGTAATGCTTTAAGCGATACTATAACTATGCTAGAAATGCCAGAGTTTAAAGATGTTTTTTCTCTATTTTATATTTTACCAACGTTTTTTAATAGTGATTTAGATAGAGGGTTTTCAATCATAGATTATAACCTAAATAAGGATTTAGTCTCAAAAGATGATTTGGAAGCTCTTGAAAAACTCAATATTCAATTAAAGTTTGATATTGTTTTAAATCATTTGTCAGTAGCATCTCCTCAGTTTAAAGATTTACTCAAAAACGGAGATCAATCAAAATACAAAGACTTCTTTATTAATTGGAATGCCTTTTGGGAAGGAAACGGAACTATGGGTGATGATGGCGTAATCATTCCAAAAAAAGAATTTCTCGATAAATTGTTTATGAGAAAATCAGGGTTACCAATTTTAAAAGTACCTTTTCCTGATGGCACCGAAAAACCGTATTGGAATACATTTTATCAAAAAGTAAACGAGGATAACAGCTTTTTAGGTCAGATGGATGTAAATGCAAAATCTGAACTAGTTTGGGATTTTTATGAAGAGACATTACAAAAAGTTAGCCACTTTGGTTGTAAAATATTAAGGTTAGATGCTTTTGCCTATTTACATAAAGAAGTGGGGCAATCAAATTTTTTTAATAAACCAGGTACTTGGCAATATTTAGAGCGCATTAAACAAATTGCAGATAAAAAAGATTTAACGTTATTACCAGAAATTCATGCAGAATATGGTTTGCATTTACATGACGAAGTTGCTGAGGAAGGTTATCAAATTTATGATTTTTTCTTGCCAGGGTTAACTATCCACACAATCGAAAATACCAATAGTCAAGCACTTATTAAATGGGCTAAAGAAATTGTTAGTAAAGACTATAAAACAGTAAATATGTTGGGTTGTCATGATGGTATTCCTGTTTTAGATTTAAAAGGAAAGTCTGTAAACGGCTTTTATAATAAAGGTTTACTAGAAGATAATGAAATTGAAGCCATTATGAGTAAAATAATGGAAAGAGGTGGTAGGGTTAAAAACCTTTACGATCCTGCTGGTAATAAGATTTCTTATTATCAAGTTAATGCAACTTTTTTTAGTGCACTAGGGGAAGATGAACAAAAATTGTTGCTAGCTAGAGCTATTCAAGTGTTTATGCCAGGGATTCCACAAGTTTGGTATTTAGATATTTTTGCTGGTAAAAATGATTATGACGCTGCAGATGCTGGAGGAAATGCTGGACATAAAGAAATAAATAGAACCAATTTAACAATGAAAAATGTTGAAGAGGGACTTAAGAGAAACGTTGTGTTAAATCAGCTTAAACTATTAAGATTGCGAAATACTTCTAAAGCCTTTTTAGGGTCTGTAAGAATCAATGAAACTTCAGATGAAATAATTGATATTAAGTGGGTTAATCAAAACGATTATGCTCATCTTATTGCAAACCTTAAAACACGTAACTTCACAATAACTTATACTGAGGAAGGGGAAAGAAATTCGTTGTCTTTTTAAATGATGCTTTTTATAAAAATAAAAGAAACACCAATTTCTTAAAAGATTAGGCGTTTACTTCTTAGTATTGTTATATTTGTTCGTTTAGTTAATTATCCATTATTATGAGTGAAGAAAGCAAACGAAGAGAGGCCCTTATATACCACGCAAAACCAAATCCTGGTAAAATTAAAGTTGTACCCACAAAAAAATATGCAAGTCAAAGAGATTTATCTTTAGCATATTCACCGGGAGTAGCGGCTCCGTGTTTAGAGATAGAAAAAGATAAAGATTTAGCATACCGCTATACAGCAAAAGGAAATTTAGTAGCTGTAATTTCAAACGGAACTGCAGTATTGGGTTTAGGTAATATTGGTCCTGAAGCATCAAAACCCGTAATGGAAGGTAAAGGATTGCTTTTTAAAATCTTTGCTGATATTGATGTATTTGATATAGAAGTAGACACTGAAAACGTTGATGAGTTCATTGAAACTGTAAAAAATATTGCTCCTACATTTGGAGGTATAAACCTTGAAGATATAAAAGCTCCCGAAGCTTTTGAAATTGAAAGACGCTTGAAGGAAGAGTTGGATATACCAGTGATGCATGACGATCAGCATGGTACCGCAATTATTTCTGCGGCAGCACTTTTAAATGCCGTTGAACTTGCAAATAAAAAATTAGAAGAGGTTAAGATTGTAATAAGTGGTGCTGGAGCAGCAGCAATTTCATGCTCACGTTTGTATCAAGCTTGTGGTGCAAAACGGGAAAATATGGTGATGTTGGATAGTAAAGGTGTCATCAGGCAAGATAGAGATAGTCTTACATCTCAAAAAGCAGAATTTGCTACGCATCGCAAAATAGATACACTTGATGAAGCCATGAAAGATGCTGATGTGTTTATTGGGCTTTCCATGGCAGATATCGTAACTCCAGATATGCTATTGCTAATGGCAAAAAACCCAATAGTATTTGCAATGGCTAATCCAAATCCAGAAATAAAATACGATTTGGCGGTTGCTACAAGAAAGGATATTATTATGGCTACTGGTCGAAGTGACCATCCTAATCAAGTAAATAATGTACTAGGTTTCCCTTTTATCTTTAGAGGAGCTCTTGATGTACGCGCCACAAAAATTAACGAAGCTATGAAAATGGCGGCAGTTCATGCATTGGCAAAACTTGCTAAAGAACCTGTGCCAGAACAAGTTAATATCGCTTATGGAGAAACACGTTTAACTTTTGGTAAAGATTATATAATTCCAAAACCTTTTGATCCACGCTTAATTGCTGAAGTGCCTCCTGCAGTAGCAAAAGCTGCTATGGAAAGCGGTATTGCTAAACGCCCAATAACCGATTGGGAAAAATATGAAAACACGCTTCTTGAGCGTTTGGGGTCTGATAATAAGTTGGTTAGATTGTTATTGAATCGTGCTAAACTTGATCCAAAACGTGTTGTTTTTGCTGAAGCTGATCAGTTAGATGTCTTAAAGGCTGCTCAAATAGTTTATGAAGAAGGGATTGCTATTCCAATTTTATTGGGTAGAAAAGAAACTATAGAATCTTTAATGAAAGAAATAGAGTTTGAAGGTGATATATCGATTATTGACCCAAAAACCGAAGAAGAAAATCCGCGAAAAAATAAATATGCTAAAGTATATTGGGAGCAACGAAAGCGAAGGGGAGTAACCTATTATTCAGCACAACGTTTAATGCGAGAGCGAAATTATTTTGCTGCTATGATGGTAAATGAGGGTGATGCTGATGCTGTTATTTCAGGTTATTCTAGAAACTACCCTACAGTATTAAAACCCATGTTAGAACTTATTGGTTTAATGCCAGGAATAAGTCGTGCTGCCACAACAAATTTAATGATGACAAAAAGGGGGCCTTTGTTTTTAAGTGATACTTCTATAAATATAGATCCGGATGCTAAAACTCTAGCTAAAATTACACAAATGACCTCTAGAGTTATCAAGATGTTCGGCTTAACACCAGTATTAGCTATGGTGTCGTATTCTAATTTTGGTTCATCAATTAATCATAAGGCATCAAAAGTTAGAGAAGCGGTTTCCTTACTGCATAGAAATTACCCAGACATGATAGTTGATGGTGAATTACAAACAGATTTTGCATTAAATGATGAGATGCTTAAAGAACGGTTTCCGTTTTCAAAACTTGTGGGTAAAAAAGTAAATGCATTGATTTTTCCAAACTTAGATTCTGCAAATATTACATATAAATTATTAAAAGAGTTACACGAAGCAGATTCTATAGGGCCTATTATGTTAGGGATGCGTAAACCTGCTCATATACTCCAATTAGGTGCTAGTGTTGATGAAATTGTAAACATGACGGCTATTGCTGTAATTGATGCGCAACATAAAGAAAAATGGGAATTGGAACATGCTGATGATTAGTCCTTTTTAATGTGAATAATTTTATTACATTTGGTTGTTTAATGAATTGCTCTTAATGATAACTCATATTCAAGGGAAACTTACTGATAAAAACCCAACACATGTAGTCATAGATTGCAATGGTGTAGGTTATATGCTGAATATATCGTTGCATACATATTCTCAAATTCCAGACAAAGAATATTTAAAACTGTACACACATCTTCAGGTTAAAGAAGATTCTCATACGCTTTATGGGTTTTCATCTCTAGCTGAACGTGAAATATTTAGATTATTAATTTCTGTAAGCGGTATTGGTGCTAGTATTGCACGTACTATGTTATCATCTTTAACACCCAAACAAATTCGAGAAGGAATTGCCAGTGGTGATGTGCCTTTAATTCAATCTGTAAAAGGTATTGGAGCTAAAACGGCACAACGTGTTATTCTAGACTTAAAAGATAAAATCTTAAAGATTTACGATATTGATGAAGTTTCTGTTTCTAAAGGCAATACCAACAAAGATGAAGCGTTATCTGCTTTAGAAGTACTTGGTTTTGTTAAAAAGCAGGCAGAACGTGTTGTGGATAAAATTATGGTAGCTCAACCCGATGCAGATGTTGAAACTATTATAAAACAAGCCCTGAAAAACTTATAATATATTTTGAACCAAACTAATTATAAACTAAAAAAACTAACGCAACAATGGCTCCTAACAGTATTTTTAATATGCTGTTCTCTAGTTGCTTGGTCTCAACAACCAGCTCAAGATTCAACCAAAACAGGTTTTAGTCTGGGTAAAATAAATATTCCAAATCCAAATAGTGTAGAATCTAAATATACTTATGATCCTTTATCGGATAGATATATTTATACAGAGAAAATTGGGTCATTCAATATTAATTATCCTATTATTTTAACGCCCAAAGAGTATTATGCTTTAGTTGCTAAAGAAAATCTCAGGAGTTATTATAAGGAAAAGATTGATGCATTTGATGGAAAAAAAGAGGGATCAGAAGACGAACGGAAAAATTTGCTCCCAGAGTTTTATGTAAATTCTGGTTTTTTTGAAAGTATATTTGGAAGTAATACCATAGAAGTTATTCCGCAAGGTTCTGTAGAAATGGATTTAGGTATTTTATTTTCAAGGCAAGATAACCCGTCATTCTCACCACGAAACAGAAGTAATTTTACATTTGATTTTGATCAACGTATCAGTTTGAGTCTATTAGGTAAAGTAGGTACTAGGCTTCAGGTTACCGCAAATTATGATACACAGTCTACTTTTGATTTTCAACAACTTATTAAGTTAGAATACACACCAACAGAAGATGATATCATTCAAAAAATTGAAGTTGGTAACGTTAATATGCCATTAAACAGTTCTTTAATTACAGGAGCACAAAGTTTATTTGGTGTTAAAGCCCAATTACAATTTGGAAGAACAACGGTTACAGGCGTCTTTTCTGAGCAAAAATCACAGGCAAATACCGTTATAGCTCAAGGTGGAGGAACTCTTGAAGAGTTTGAGTTTTTTATCAGAGAATATGATGAAAATAGGCACTTCTTTTTAGCACAGTATTTTAGGGATGAATATGATAATGCTTTAAAAAATTATCCGTTCATAAATAATAAAGGTTTACAAATAACACGTTTAGAGGTATGGGTTACTAATAGAAGTAACCGGACTGAAAATGTTAGAAATATTGTAGCACTTCAAGATTTAGGAGAATCTTTTTATAGCACGACAGATCCAGACAATGATAATTTATTATTAGATCCAATTCCAACAGGGTTTATCAATACACCAAATGCGTTTCCAGATAATGGAAATAATGATTTTGACCCTATAGCCATTGGAACAGGTTCGATTTTAACAGAACAAATCAGAGATATATCTACTGCAGATCAAGGTTTTGGGTCTTTGAATACGCAAGTTAACGAAGGCGGAGATTATGCTAAACTTGAAAATGCAAGAAAATTAATCAATGGGCAAGAATATACTTTAAATTCTGAACTTGGTTACATCTCGTTAAACCAAAGATTAAATAATGATGAGGTTTTAGCAGTTGCATTTCAATATACAGTAGGTGGTCAAGTGTATCAAGTTGGTGAGTTTGCAAACGATGGTTTAGATGCTACTGATGTAGAAACTAACGCCCAAGGACAAACTACATCAGTTGTTAATACGGCTTTAGTTTTAAAAATGCTTAAGAGTAGTATTACCAATGTTAATCAGCCTATTTGGGATTTGATGATGAAAAACATTTACGATACGGGTGCATTTAACCTGAGTCAAGAAGATTTTACTTTAAATATTTTTTATAATGAAGCATCACCATTAAACTTTATATCACCAGTAGGGGGTAGTTTTGAATTAGATATTAATGGGAATCCAGTTACATCAAATACGCCAAGCGACGATTTAATAGAAAATTCACCATTATTAAGAGTATTCAATTTAGATAAATTGAATTTCAATAATGACCCTCAATCTCGAGGAGATGGTTTTTTTGATTACTTCCCCGGAATTACTGTAATTCCTCAAAACGGAAAAATAGTATTCACCAGTGCTGAGCCTTTTGGAGAATATTTATTCAATGTACTAGGTGGAGGTGATTATAATAATGATGCAGCATTTAATGAGAATCAAGAGAAGTATGTTTACGATTTACTCTACAAGAGCACGAAAACAGAAGCTTTAAATGAAGTTGAAAAAAATAAATTCAAACTTAAAGGACGATATACTTCTTCTGGTGGTAGTGATGGTATTCCTATTGGAGCATTTAACGTGCCACGTGGTTCAGTGAGAGTTACAGCAGGTGGTCGTGTTCTTGTTGAAGGTATTGATTATACTGTAAATTATCAGTTAGGACGAGTACAGATTCTAGATGAATCTTTAAAAGCATCCAATACGCCAATTCAAGTTTCTACTGAAAATAATGCGGTATTTGGTCAGCAAACCAGACGTTTTACAGGTTTGAATATAGAACATAAATTCAATGATAATTTTGTTTTAGGAGCAACTTTACTCAATTTGAATGAGCGACCTATTACTCAAAAGGCCAATTTTGGTACCGAATCTATAAATAATACCATTTTCGGATTAAATGGGAATTATTCAACCAAAGTACCTTTTTTAACACGTTTAGCAAATAAGTTACCAAATATTGATACCGATGTTGAATCAAATTTATCACTCCGTGGAGAATTTGCGTATTTAGCACCTGGTGCTCCCAAAGGAACCGATTTTAATGGGGAAGCTACATCATATATTGATGATTTTGAAGGTTCTCAAAATGGGATAGATTTAACATCACAACAATCTTGGTTTTTATCCAGTAGGCCATTAGAAATAGGGAATACTTACACCGGTAATGATGAAGATGAAGCTGGAATTCAAAATGGTTATGATAGAGCTTTATTAAACTGGTATACCATTGACCCTATTTTTTATAGCTCGCAACGTCCAGGAGAAATATCAGATGATGATATTTCAGGTTTATATACCAGTCGTGTTTTTATTAATGAATTGTTTCCAGAGCGTGATTTAGTACAAGGTCAAAACTCAGTGTTATTTACTTTAGATTTGGCTTATTATCCAGAAGAAAGAGGGCCTTATAATTTTGAACCTTTAAGTGATTCTGATACGAATAATGATGGTGTTCTTGATAATCCAGATCAAAGTTGGGCTGGTATAACTAGACAAATCACATCTACAGATTTTGAACAACAAAATGTGGAATATATTGATTTTTGGTTGCAAGACCCATTCCAAGATAATCCAGCAAACCCAGGGGGTAAATTAGTATTTAACCTTGGTGATATTTCAGAGGATGTTATAAAGGATGGAAAAAAACTATACGAAAATGGCTTGCCAGATGATGGTGATATTACAATACTAAGGCAACAACCAACCAGTTGGGGTACAATTGTACCTCAAAATCAATCTTTAATTTATGCGTTTGATACTACTGGTGCTGAACGTGATAATCAGGATGTTGGATATGATGGTTATGATGATGATAATGAGTTAGATGTTTTTGGTAGTGATTTTGGAGATGACCCTGCTAATGATAATTATGCATACTTTTTAAATACAGATGGTGATATTTTTGAGCGCTATAAAAAATACAATGGCGTACAGGGTAATACACCAGATACATTTACTAATACAGATAGAGGTGCTAATACCCAACCTGATGTAGAGGATATTAATCGTGATAATACCATGAATACGATTAATAGTTATTTTGAATATGAATTAGACCTTCAACGACAATATTTACCAGAGTCTCAAGCAGATTTTGAAAATCTACCAGATTCAAATCCTCTTAAACAATTTTTAAGAGATTTTAAAGACCAACCACGCTCTTTTCCAAATGGAGATTCTAGAAATGTAAGGTGGTATCAGTTTAGAATTCCTATTCAAGGAAGTCATGTTAAAGAGGTAAACAACCCAGAGATAAGATCGGTTAGATTTTCAAGAATATATTTAAAAGATTTTCAAGAAGCAACCGTATTTCGATTTGCAACTTTAGATTTGGTAAGAAGTGATTGGAGACGATATAATTTAGCATTAGATAAAGACGATCCAACTCCTGAGGACGATCAAACAGATTTTTCTATAGGTATTATTGGTACTATTGAAAACGATGGCAGTTATCAAAGACCTCCTGGGATTGAACCAGAACAGTTATTTAATAACAATAACGTTGTTAGACAAAATGAGCAATCTTTAGTAACTAAAGTATGTGATTTAGAAGCTGAAGATTCTAGAGCAGCCTTTAAAAACATAAATATAGACATGCGTCAATATAAACGTATTAGAATGTTTATGCATGCTGAAGATGATGAATCAGGAACGACTACTTTAGCAAGTGATGATTTAGTTGGTTTTATAAGAATGGGTAATGACCTTACCGAGAATTATTATCAAATAGAAGTACCACTACAAGTGTCTACTTCCACTACCAGAGAAGGTTTATGGCCAACTGCAAACGAAATTAATTTACCTATTGAAATTCTTGGTAAAGTTAAAGCAGACGGTATTTCCAATATGACACTGGCTAATGAAGACCCAACGTTTTATGATGTGGTTGGAAACGATATTGTGCTCGCGCCTGATCAATTTGCTGGTTATGTTGCAGGTCAGCATCGTGTTGGGATTAAAGGGAATCCAAACTTTGGAGATGTAAGAACACTTATGGTTGGTGTTAAAAACGTATCTGGAAATAATGACTTATGTGCAGAAGTATGGTTTAATGAGTTGCGATTATCCGATTTAGATAACGAAGGCGGTTGGGCAGCTGTTGTAAGTATGGATACTAATATTGCTGATTTTGCTAACATTAGCGCTACAGGAAGACAAAGTACTTCTGGGTTTGGTTCTTTAGAGCAAGGTCCAAGTCAACGTGCTTTAGAAGATGTAAAGCAATATGATGTTGTTACCAATGTTAATGTTGGGCAATTATTACCAAAAAAATGGGGTATTCAAGTACCATTTAATTATGCGCAGAGCGAAGAATTGATTACACCAAAATACGATCAGTTTTATAAAGATTTAACTTTAGACTCCAGATTAGATGCTGCCAATGATAATACTGAAAGGGAGCAAATAAAACAACAATCTGAAGACTACACAAAACGCCAAAGTATCAATTTTATTGGGGTAAGAAAAAATAGAACAACAGACAAAAAGCCAAGGTTTTATGATGTTGAAAATGTAACCTTAAACTACTCATATAACAAAGTTCAACACAGGGATTTTGAAATTGAAAATGCAGTAAATAAAACCTTGAGAATTGGTGCAAATTATGCACATAATTTTAATCCTGTTACTATTGAGCCTTTCAAGAAAAACGATTCGCTTTTCACGGGCAAATACTGGAAGATTTTAAAAGATTTTAATTTTAATTTATTACCAACAAGCTTTACTGTTAATACTGATATAAATAGGCAGTTTAATAGACAAAAATTTAGAGAAGTTGATTTAACAGGTTCTAATATTGGTATTGAAGAATTATTCAGAAGAAATTACACTTTCGATTTTCAATACGCCATTAATTATAATTTAACCAATGCTCTACAAGTAAATTTCCAAGCGGCTAATAATAATATTGTTCGTAATTATTTTGTAGATAACGATTTAATTGCTGGAGAGCAAGATTCAGAATTAGATGTATGGGATGGATTAATGGATGTTGGAGATCCTAACAGACAAACACAAACACTTGGTATTACTTACCAATTACCTATAAATAAAATACCAACATTTAGTTTTATTGATGCTACATATCAATATACAGGGAGTTTCCAATGGCAAAAAGGTTCGGATTTATTCGGGAATTTAGAAGTAAATGGTGAGACTTTTGATTTAGGAAATACGGTTCAAAATTCAAATGTTCATAATTTGAATACCTCTTTTGATATGAAACGTTTTTATAAATATATCGGTTTGGTAAAAAAACCAATTAGACGTGTAAGACAAAGAAGTAATCCAGGTGCTGCACCTCCTAGAGGTAAACCAGAAGAAGACAGTAAGAAGAAAACATCTAGAACAAAAAACCAATCGGTTAGAAAGTTATTGAATGCTGGAGTAGATATTTTAACAAGTATCAAAAGAATTCAGGTTAACTACTCTGAAAATAACGGTATATTTTTACCAGGTTACTTAAATACTCCTGGATTTGTAGGGACATTTAAGCCTACGGTTGGCTTTACATTTGGTAGTCAGAGAGATATTAGAGATTTAGCAGCAAGACGTGGATGGTTAACTACTTTTGATGAGTTTAATCAGCAATATACTTCTACAAATACGAAACAGCTTGATATATCAGCGAGTTTACAACCTGTAAGAGATTTAAAAATAGATATTGTTGGAAATAGGGCTTACTTTGAAAATAATACTGAAAATTACAGGGTTGATGATGGAATATACAACCCTTTAACACCAAACACTTTTGGTAATTTTAATATATCTACTGTTTTAATTAAAACGGCGTTTGGAAAGAGTGATGAGATTAACTCCCCGGCTTTTGATGATTTTAGAGCAAACAGATTAGAAATTGCAGATAGATTAGCAGAGGAATTCTATGGCACAACAGCTTATGCTCGTGATGCTGAGGGTTATCCGCTTGGTTTTGGTAAAAACAATCAAAAAGTATTACTACCCTCTTTCTTAGCGGCTTATTCAGGGCAAGATGCTGGTAAAATAACAACCAATGCCTTTAGAGATATTCCTATACCTAACTGGGATTTAAAATACACAGGATTCATGAAGTTTGGTTGGTTCAAAAAGCGTTTTAAACGTTTTTCAGTTACTCATGGTTATCGTTCAAATTATACTATTAATCAGTTTAATACCAATTTAAACTTAGATTTAGAAGGTACTGGTAATGAAGCGCCACCAACTCCTGGAATTCCTTATGCAAATCAATCCGACGCCTCAAAAGACCAATCAGGAAACTTTAAAAACGAAAGATTATTTAGTAACATCAATTTAACAGAGCTGTTTAGTCCTTTAGTTAGGATTGATATGGAAATGAAAAATTCTATTAGGATTCTAGCAGAAGTTAAAAAAGACAGAATGTTATCGCTAAGTTTTGATAACAACTTAGTTACTGAAGTTCAAGGCAATGAATATATTCTTGGATTGGGATATCGAATAAAAGACTTACGTATTCGTTCTAAACTGGCAGGTCCTAAAAAACGTATTGTTAGTGATTTGAATATGAAGGCAGATATCTCGGTTAGGGACAATAAAACAATTATTAGGTACTTGGATTTGGAAAATAATCAAATTACCTCTGGGCAAACGGTTTGGGGCTTAAAATATACAGCTGATTATGCCTTTAGTAAAAACTTAACAGGTATTTTCTATTTTGATTATGCATTCTCTGATTATGCTATTTCTACGGCATTTCCGCAAACAACTATTAGGTCTGGATTTACCATCAGATATAATTTTGGTAATTAAAAAATATAATGTTTAAGTTATAATTACACTGTCAGGTTGAGCGCAGTCTAAACAAACCTCTTTTATTTCCTGAATATTATTAAAATTATAGCTTATTGTTACAAAATTTATTGGGCTTGCCCACGTTAGTCCCGATATTTATCGGGAGTAGTGGTAACGCCCATATAAAATTTACTTCTAATCTTGTTAATTACTGCTTTGAAGTTTGAAATGTAATTTTGAATAAATACATTTGTGAGATTAACATATTTAAAATTATATAAATGAACATTCCATCAGAATTAAAATACACAAAAGACCACGAGTGGGTAAAGTTGGATGGCGATATTGCAACCATTGGAATTACAGATTTTGCACAAAGTGAATTGGGAGATATTGTTTATGTTGAGGTTGAAACCCTAGATGAAACTTTGGAAGCCGACGAGGTCTTTGGAACAGTGGAAGCTGTAAAAACTGTTTCAGATTTATTCTTACCCTTATCTGGTGAAATTATTGAGTTTAATGAAGGTCTTGAAGATGCTCCCGAACTTGTAAATTCAGACCCATACGATGCAGGTTGGATGATAAAACTTAAATGTTCTGACGTGTCTCAATTTGATGGATTAATGTCTGCCGAGGATTACAAATCCCTTATAGGTGCTTAAAAAAATCGCGTTTTTAGTGGCATTAGCATATGCCATTGCTCTAGGAACCGTTAGTTTAATAACGCTAAAAGACCTTCCTGACGTTCAAATTTCTTTTGCTGATAAAATCTTCCATTTTTTAGCTTATAGTATTTTTGTTGTTTTATGGTATTTTGCGTTTTGTTATACATTTAAATTTCAAAAGACCAAGTCAATTCTTTATGCATTTGTTTTTGCGGTTTTGTTTGGTATAATTATTGAAGTTTTACAGGATACAATGACAGCATCAAGAGCCTTAGATGTTTATGATGCTTTAGCAAATACTTTAGGAGCATTAATGTCGGCAATTATACTTTGGTTAACAAAATCTTTGCGCGTTAAAAACTCTTAAACGCTTGCTTTTTTGATAAATAAATAGTTATTTTAGCAATCTTGATAAATGATTTAAATTATGGAGCCTAAAAAGAATACCAAAGCAAATGTTGGACGTAACAGTTCACTTTTCTTCGCGATTGGATTAGCGTTGATGTTATTTTTAACCAATTACGCTATTAATTACAAAACCTATGATAAATCTGATATCGACATCGGGCAGTTAAATCTTGATGAAGAGTTAGAAGAAGAAATTCCAATCACGGAGCAAATTCAGACACCTCCACCTCCACCACCACCTCCTGCAGCGCCAGAGGTTATTGAGATTGTTGAGGATGAGGAAGAGGTAGAAGAAACGGTTATCGAATCTACTGAGGTTGATCAAGAAACTGAAATTGTAGAAGTAGAAGAGGTTGAGGTAGAAGAAGTAGAAGAAGATATTGATGTACCATTCTCAGTAATTGAAAATGTGCCAATCTTCCCAGGATGTGAAAAAGGAAATAATGCAAAAAAGAGAGACTGTATGTCTAAAAAAATCTCTCAGTTTGTAAATAGAAAATTTAATACGGAGTTAGCTGGCGATTTAGGTTTGTCTGGAAGACAACGTATCATGGTAATATTTAAAATAGATAAAACAGGTTCTGTTACGGGTGTTCGTGCTAGAGCTCCTCACCCAGGTTTGGAAAAAGAAGCAAAAAGAGTTATTGGCTTATTACCTAAAATGAAACCAGGTAAGCAGAGAGGTAAACCAGTAAACGTTCCGTATTCGTTACCAATTATTTTTCAAGTTCAAGATTAAGAATTTAATCCTTTAATTATAAATTAAAACCTCGAAGTTCTCTTCGAGGTTTTTTGTTTTGAGTTCTATATTGTTTATATAAAATCCCGTTACCATTTCGTAACGGGATTTCTGTTTTTGGTATGCTTATTGTGACTTTATCATAACATTAACATTTAAATTATAATTATTATGAGAAATCAAAAAGATTCTCACGAACTCATTCGGCAAAATGAGCAAATCGTGAAAAAATCACAAAAGCATGAAGCAAATTTACAAAAAAACTCAACCCTTTATTTTCAAATTGGGTTGATTGTATGTTTATTATCAGTATTTGGACTTCTTGAAATGAAGTTTGAAACCACTATTCCGAATTACAAAGAAGGTTTACCGCCAATTGATGATGAATTATTTGTTCATATTCCAGTAATTAAAGAAGTAGCGCCGACAGTTGAAGAACCAGTTAAGCAAAAGCGAGTAAAAGAGCCAGTGCATTTTGAAGAAGTTCCTGATGATACTCCAGAGAACCTTTTTAAGGAAGAGTTTACAGAACCCTTGCCTAATACTCCAACTATAGATCCAGATGATTTTACGCCTATAGTAGAAAAGCCTGTTGAATCAGAAAACGTGCCTTTTGTTTCTATTGAAAACGCACCAATTTACCCTGGCTGCGAAAAAGCAAAAGATAATGAGGCAAGAAAAAAATGTATGTCTAAAAAAATCACTAAACTGATTCAAAGAAAGTTTGATGGAGGCGATGTTGCCTCTCGTTATGGTTTAATTGGAAAACAAAAAATTGACGTCCAGTTTACTATTGATAAAACAGGAAAGGTAACTGACATAAAAACTAGAGCGCCACACCCTATTTTAGAACAAGAAGCTATTCGTGTTATTAATTTTATTCCAGAGATGACACCCGGAGAGCAAAGAGATACAAAGGTTGGGGTTATTTATAATTTACCCATTATATTTCAAGTTCAGTAAAAGTACTTTATAATTTCATGCTTTAAAAACCGTTATCGTATTATGATAGCGGTTTTTTCTTGACCTGAATTTATTTCAGGTTCTTAAAACAAGACCGTTTTGAATACATACTTATCACTTTTTATTTATAACAAGAATCTAAAAATATAGTATCTTTCTACCCTAAATCAATTCTCGATAAAAACATGAAGCAAGTTATTGTACTACTCTTACTTTTAGTTCAATATAATGGCTTTTCTCAAAATGCTTTATCAACAGAGAAACCTCCCGTTTTTCCTAACTGTGAAAGTGTTGTTGTAGATTCATTACAACATTGTTTTGATAAGCAAGTTTACCAACAAATTTATAATAACTTTAAAGTTCCAGAACGTGTTT
This sequence comes from uncultured Algibacter sp., assembly GCA_947502405.1. Classification (GTDB taxonomy): domain Bacteria; phylum Bacteroidota; class Bacteroidia; order Flavobacteriales; family Flavobacteriaceae; genus Algibacter_B. Next base: position 67,973 of record CANMZT010000001.1, read on the forward strand.
CAAAAGAAGATTACAATGGTAAAGTAGTTGTGATTTTTGAAGTAGATACTACAGGGTATTTTCGAGTTATTTATACCGATGCTATCTATGATGAGTTAAAAAAAGAAACTAAAAAAGTTTTTTCTGAGTTTCCTAAAATTCAACCAGCAACTTATAGCGGTAGAAAAGTATTCAAGCAATATTCAATTTCTATTAAAATTCCATTAGTCGACCAATCGATAGTTACTCAAGATTTAGCTGAAGAAAAAGAAATATCTAAGTTGGAAGCGGCTGCTAAAACCGAATTTGATAAAGTTGATGAAGATTTGAAAGCTTTTGAAAATAAAGCGTTTCAAAGTCAATTAAATATTCAATTTACGCATAGTGATTATGCGCGATTTGATAGACAAATGAATCTTATAGGTACAAATAGCCATACCGCATCAAAACCATTTGTTTATGAAGAGGTTTCAAAATATTTTGATTTTCAAGCAGAACAAGACCGATTAAAAAAGGAAGCTAATTCTTGGGGAGAAAAGAAATTGTGGAATGAACATTTGGTACAACTCCAAGGAAAAGATTATTGGTTTACTGTAGATCCTATTTTGGATTTAGAGTTTGGAATAGAATCGAACCTTGAAAATAATAAAACATATAATAATACTAGAGGAATTTTAATTCAGGGTGGTCTAGGAAGTAAATTAAATTTTTACGCTACTGTTTTTGAAAGTCAAGGGCGTTTTGCAGATTATGTAAATCGATATGCTGAAAGTTTAAAAGCCTTTGGTCCAGATCCAGCAATTATTCCTGGGCGTGGTATAGCAAAACGATTTAAAACAGACTCTTATGATTATCCTGTAGCCGAGGCTTATTTGTCTTATGCCCCAGCTAAATTCATAAATGTTCAATTTGGGCATGGAAAAAACTTTATTGGAGATGGGTATCGCTCGTTATTGTTAGGAGATGCGGCTAGTCCACACCCATTTTTAAAGTTGAATACAAAGTTTTGGAAAATAAAATATACCAATACATGGATGTGGCTAAAAGATGTGCGACCAGAAGTAGAGCAAGACAAAGCCTTTTTAACCAAATACATCGCTAACCATTATTTAAGTTGGAATGCCTCAAAACGATTAAATATTGGATTATTTGAATCGGTGTTATGGACGAATTCTAACGACAGAGGTTTTGATGTCAATTACTTAAATCCCATTATTTTTTACAGAGCCATCGAGTTTGAAACGGGTCAAGGTGCAGGTAATGCGTTGTTAGGTGCTTCAGCGAAATACAAGTGGAATGACAATGTAAATATTTACAGTCAGTTTATTTTAGATGAATTTTCTCTAGGTGATGTAAAAGCTGGTGAGAAAAGCTGGAAAAACAAATTTGGTTATCAATTGGGTGTTAAATACTTTAATGCTTTTAAAGTTGATAACTTATTATTACAATTTGAATATAATCGAGTTAGACCGTATACTTACTCACATAATACGATTGTGTTGAATTATGCACATAATAATCAATCTATGGCGCATTTATGGGGGGCTAACTTTAGTGAAGCCATCATCATTGGACGTTACCGTTACAAGCGTTGGTTTGGTGATGCTAAATTTATTTTTGGAACGCGTGGGCTAGATTTTAATAACGGTGCTGATAATTTTAGTTACGGCGGTGATATTTATAGAAGTGAAAACGATAGACCTTTCCAAACTGGTGTAGAAGTAGGTCAAGGAAATAAAGTAACTACCTTTAATGGGAATTTGCAGGCAGGTTATCTGATTAATCCAGCGTCTAACTTAAAAATTTTTACCGATATTTCCGTTAGAAATTTTGACCCTGAGGCGACTACAACTGCTACATTTGAAAATAATACCCTTTGGATTAATTTTGGTTTAAGAACTGATTTGTTTAATTGGTATTTCGACAACTAAAGTTGTCGTGCTGAACTTGTTTCAGCATCTCATCAAGTTTATTCCAGCGGGCGGGAATCTTATTTTATTCTATTTTCAAACTCCTATAAAGCGTTCTCCGCATTTTTTCAGAAGAAATATAGCAACACCCATAATTCAAATCATCATAGGTTTTTGTTAAATTGGTATTTGAAACCACCTCGTCTTCAGTTTTTCCGTTACTAATTTCGGTTTCAACGTTACTTTTAAGTGTTTCTAGCATATTTAAAAACGTAGTGTATTCTTGTTTGTTTGATTGCTTACCGTGGCCAGGGATTATTTTGGTGTTATCATCAACTAAAATCATGGCGCTTTTTACAGCCTTAATGTAACCGTTTATACTTCCGCCAGAGTTTAAATCGATGTACGGATAGCGCCCATTAAAATAAGTATCCCCAGTATGTAGCACGTTACTTTTTGTGAAATAGAGTAAGGCATCACCATCAGTATGTGCATTATCAATATGGAAAATCATGACTTGCTCACCATTAACATATAAACTCAATTTATCATTAAAAGTAATTACAGGAAGTGAAGCGTCTGTTTGTTTGGGGTTGTTTTTTACACGTTTATAAACATTATTGTGTGCAATTATTGCTGTGTTTAATTTTGAAATATTTTCGTTACCACCTGTATGATCTCCATGATGATGAGTATTTGCTAAATATTTAATAGGTTTATCGCTTAGCGTTTTAATAGCTGCTAAAATTTTTGGTGTTAATGGCGCAAATTGACTATCAATCATAAAAACACCATCTTCTCCAACAGATACACCAATATTTCCTCCTTGCCCTTCAAGCATGTAAATATTTTCAGTGAGTTTGTGTGTTTTTATAACGACTTCTTTTTTTTGTGCACAAGCTGATGTTAGTGAACTAATTAAAAAGAAGATTAAGATAAAGTGGAATGTTTTCATGAAATACTATTAAAAATTTAGCTTCACTAAAAGTACAAATTTTTAAAGAGTAAGCGTTTTCAAATTTAGAGATAAAGCATTGCTCAAATTGCTTTTAAGGCGTATCTTTGCACTCGCAAAGCGAAAGCGGTTAAGCATATAACATATTGAGTCGTTCAAAAACTTCATTAGTAACCCCTTCCGTAATTTCAGACTTTAAGGAAATTACCAAAATGCGTCTGTCATTAAGTGTTGTGTTTTCATCACTTGCAGGATATTTATTGGGTGTTGATACTATAAATTATCAGACTTTAATATTACTAGCTTTAGGCGGTTATTTTATGGTAGGTGCGTCTAATGGATTTAATCAAATTATTGAAAAAGATTTAGATGCATTGATGAACCGCACAAAAAACAGACCGATACCTGCTGGACGTATGTCTGTTAATACAGCGTTTATTATTTCAACCATTTTTACAATACTAGGCATTACTATTTTATACACTATAAATAGGCAAACCGCTATGTTTGGTGCAATATCCATCTTTTTATACACCTGTGCATATACGCCTTTAAAAACGAAAACCCCATTAGCGGTTTTTGTAGGTGCTATTCCCGGAGCTATTCCTTTTATGTTAGGCTGGGTAGCCGCTACAGATGATTTTGGTATAGAACCTGGAACTTTATTTGCCTTACAGTTCTTTTGGCAATTCCCTCATTTTTGGGCTATTGGTTGGTTTTTATTTGAAGATTATAAAAAAGGCGGATTTTATATGCTGCCAACAGGAAAACAAGATAAAGGAACCGCTGTACAAACCATTATGTATACCATATGGACAGTTATAATTTCTATAATTCCAGTATTTGGATTTACAGGAAAGTTGCAATTATCCATTGTAGCTGCTGTTTTAGTTTTTGGTGCGGGTTTATGGTTTTTATATTATGCAATACGATTATTTAGATTAATGACTGAAAAAGCTGCAAGACAATTAATGCTTGTTAGTGTATCGTATATTACTTTAATACAGATTATTTACGTTGTAGATAAATTTATCAGATAGATTATGGATTTAACTCAAGGAACGCCGCAGGAAAAAAATAACAGAGCAAAAAAGATGATGCTTTGGTTTGGGATTATTTCTCTAATTATGTCTTTTGCAGGCTGGACAAGTGCCTTTGTAGTAAGTAGTTCTAGACCAGATTGGTTAAAAGATTTTGTTTTGCCAAGTGCTTTTATAATTAGTACTGTTGTAATAATTATTAGTAGTATTACTTTTATTTTAGCAAAACGTGCTTTAAAAAGTGGCAACCATAAAGCCACAATGCTTTGCTTATTTGCTACATTAATTTTAGGGGTTGTTTTTATTTTTAATCAGTTTTCGGGATTTCAACAAATTATAGATTTAGGGTATAATTTTACTGGACCAACCAGTAATGTAACCATGTCTTATATTTATTTGATTGCTATTGTGCATATTTTGCATGTTGTTGTTGGGCTTATTTGCTTATTGGTTGTAATTTATAATCATTTTAAACAAAAATATAGTGCAGAAAATATGTTAGGTTTTGAGTTGGCTGCAACTTTCTGGCATTTTATAGATATTTTATGGGTGTACTTATTTTTGTTTCTGTATTTTGTGAGGTAAACAGGTTTAAGGAAAGCCTGATTTTTGTATTAAATATAAGGCTTAAGCGGTTTTGCCCGCGTTAGGGATTGAGGCATTTGTTGAAGCTCCCCGACCTAAGGAGGGAGCGACTGCCGAAAGCCCGACCTTTTGCTATCTTGCAAGGTTTTTAATACCTGATAGGTTTAAGCAAAAGGTAACGCCCAAATTGAAAAGAATGAGATTTTAATTTTTAGAGCACGATATTTTATTAGAAGAATAAATTGATTATTTTTGTGCAACTTTTTAAATAACAACCATTATATATGAGTACAGCAGTAGCAGAAGGCAAAACTTGGGGAGGCGGTAACCAACCGTTGAAGGCAAGTTACGGTAAAATGATGATGTGGTTTTTCATCGTCTCAGATGCTTTAACATTCTCTGGGTTTTTAGCAGCCTACGGGTTTTCAAGATTTAAATTTATTGATGCATGGCCTATTGCCGATGAGGTATTTACGCACTTTCCGTTTTTACACGGTGTAGATGCACCTATGTATTATGTGGCTTTTATGACGTTTGTACTTATTATGTCGTCTGTAACCATGGTGTTAGCCGTTGATGCTGGACACCATATGAATAAAGCAAAAGTAACGCTATACATGTTTTTAACCATTATTGGTGGTTTAATTTTCGTAGGATCTCAAGCATGGGAATGGAATACGTTTATTAAAGGAGATTATGGTGCGGTACAAACTAAAGGTGGTAACATTTTACAATTTGTTGATACTGATGGACATCGAGTAGCTGTTAGAGATTTTGCTATGAATGCTCATGGTGAGCGTGTACAACACGAACGTAAAAACGGACTTTGGTTTGTTGATGAGGGAGCTTTACCAACTTATACAATGGATGAAGTTATCCATGGATTACAAGCTAATAAGGATATTTTAGTACGTACTCAAATTTTAAATGAGGAAGGTGAAAAAACAGTTTTGTCTAGAGAAGAGTCTATACACCAAATTATGAAAAATGGTAAAGTGTATGTTGAAGGTGCTAACTTGCACGTTAACGAATACGGGTCGCCATTATTTGCAGACTTCTTTTTCTTTATAACAGGGTTTCACGGATTTCACGTATTCTCTGGAGTGGTTATAAACATCATTATTTTCTTTAATGTGGTTTTAGGAACCTACGAAAGACGCGGAAGCTACGAAATGGTTGAAAAGGTTGGTCTTTATTGGCACTTTGTAGATTTGGTTTGGGTATTTGTATTTACATTCTTCTACCTAGTTTAATTATATAAAAATATTTTCATTTCCTTGTAGAAGGAAATCAAAAAAGAATTTAAGAAACAATGGCACACGAACATAAATTAGCAATATTTCAAGGATTATTAAAATTTAAATCAAACACTCAAAAAATTTGGGGTGTTTTAATTTTCCTAACTATTGTAACGATTATTGAAGTAGCATTAGGTATCTTCAAACCAGAATCGTTAATGGCAAAATTTTTAGGGATGAAAATCTTAAACTGGATATTCATTATACTAACTATTGTAAAAGCATACTACATTACATGGGATTTTATGCACATGCGTGATGAAACTAAAGGTTTAAGACGTGCTGTTGTCTGGACGGCAATTTTTCTAATCCTTTATTTAATATTCATCTTATTACAAGAAGGTGGTTACGTTTTTGAAGTTTACGATAACGGTTACATAAAAAGAGATTTTTAAGCAGTAATAGCTTTTAGAATTATATTATAACTTGAATCCTGCCTTATGGTGGGATTTTTTTATTATAATATTTTGGGTGTTACCACAATCCCGATAGCTAACGGGACTAGTGTAACTATACGCTAAATTATGTTATCAAACATTATTTCAAACTATAAAAACTGTTAGTTTTAACAAAAAAACAAGAAGCTAAATAGTAATATTAGAGCAACTAATAAGAACACTTTTTTGTATTTTTGCAAAACAATTTCATAGTGCAATAAACACTGATATTTAATGAATTATAAAAAGGTAAGTAGATACGTTGTTTTAGGGATTTTATTTTTTCTGCCAGTTACTTTTTTATTGTTTTTGTATCCTGCAACCCATAACTACACACCATTAGATATTGTTAATGAATCGGTTTTAGATTTAAATAATTTTACATCAGAATCAGAACAAAAGGTTGTTTTGAAAGACCATATTACGGTACTTGGTTTTTTTGGGAATAACCCAATAGAAAGTAATACTGCAGCTCTAAACTTAAAAGAATTGGTGTATGATAAGTTTAAAGGATTTAAGCGTTTTCAAGTGGTTGTTTTAGTGCCAAAAGGCACAGAAGAAGCTGTAAGAAAATTAAAAACAGAGATTAGTTCTTATCAAGATTTAAGATTTTGGCATTTTGTTTTTGGAGATCCAACTGATATTAAACGTGTGTTTTTTAGTTTGAAAGCAAAAGGGAATTTGTCATCTGATTTAGCTACTAACCAAGTTTATGTTATCGATAAAGATTTAAACCAACGGGGTAGATTGGATGATAGAACAGATAACGAAGTAGAAAAAAATAAATCTGTTTATGGACTCAGTGCATACGATTGTATTGAAGTTGCAGAAATTAAAAATAAAATGAGCGATGATTTACGCATTTTATTTACAGAATATAGACAAAAACGTAAAGGTGAGTTCAATTCTGACACCAGAAGAGCAAGCGATTTAAAATCTGAAGATAATGAGTAAAAAGACAAACTATTCATACATCGGGATAGCTTTTATCATTCTTGTTTTCGGGATTATTTTTATCCCAAGAATTGTAGATAGGATATCTAATAATGATATTTCAAGGCAAGAAAGTAGAAGTGATTTAAAAGAAGAAGCATCATCAAAAAAATCGGATTTAGCTTTTATTCTTAATGGAGATTCTTATAGAAAAGTGCCAGCATTTTCGTTTGTAAATCAGAATGGGAAAACCATAACTAATAAAGATTTTGAAGGAAAGGTTTATGTTATAGAATTCTTTTTTACAACATGCCCAACCATTTGCCCAAGAATGAATAGAAACCTCATTCAAATTCAAAACGAATTTGAAGATTTTGAAGATTTTGGAGTAGCGTCTTTTACCATTAATCCAGAGCACGATACTTCAGAGGTACTTAAAGCTTACGCGGATCGATATGGTGTTACCAACCCCAATTGGCATTTGATGACAGGAGACAAAGATGCCATATACAAATTATCAAACGAAGGATTTTATATTTACGCAGCTGCAAATGACGATGTTGAAGGCGGCTTTGAGCATTCGGGCAATTTTGCCTTAATTGATAAAAACGGATTTATCAGATCCAGAGTTGTAAATGGAAACCCAATTATTTATTACAACGGTATAACATCAGAGTCTGAAAAGTTTGATCAAGATGGTAAGGCTGAAGAAATTAGTGCCTTAAAAGAAGATATAAAAAAGTTGCTTAACGAGTGATATTTATCATTTTGGAAATGTCACCCTGAGCGCAGTCGAAGGGTTGTTTCATAATAACCTTAAATGTTAGAGAATAATGAAAGATAATCAAGATAAAGTACTAGACGATAAAAAGTATAATAAATTAATTGTTGTATTATCCATTGTAATACCTGTAGCTGTTGCGGCGCTTTTTGGGATTAAAATTGATGCAGAATTACCGGTGTTTTTGCCACCTATTTATGCATCTATTAACGCGATAACAGCCTTAGTTTTAGTCTTCGCGTTCATTGCTATAAAAAGTAAAAAAGTAATTCTGCATGAGCGCTTAATGAAATTTGCTATTGTCCTTTCAGTGCTGTTTTTGCTCATGTATATAGCGTATCACATGACTAGTGATTCTACAAAATTTGGTGGTGATGGTGTTGCTAAGTACCTCTATTATTTTGTTTTAATAACTCATATTGTACTTTCCATAGCTGTTATTCCATTTGTATTAATAACCTATGTTAGAGCGATTACTAATAATATTGAAAAGCATAAAAGAATAGCAAGAATTACATTTCCGCTGTGGCTTTATGTAGCTATTACAGGTGTAGTTGTTTATATAATGATTTCACCTTATTATACGTAATATCATTCTGAGCAAAGTAAAAGAATCTGTAAAATGAAGAAAGTAATTATCTTATTAGGTTTTATTTTTTTAGTTTCAATTTCAACTGAAGCGCAATGTGCTATGTGTCGCGCAGTACTAGAAAGCGAAGAAGGACAAACAGCTGCTGAAGGAATAAATGATGGTATTGTGTATTTAATGGCTATACCTTACATACTTGTAGCGGGTATTGGGTACTTTATTTATCGTAAATACAATACGTTAAAAAAGTAATAAAAAGTTTTTTATATTTCTTTTGTAACATTTCTTTGTGAGAGTAGTCTAACTTAAGAGGAATCAATTTATCAATCAATCAAAGCATGCTTAAAATTCATCAATTGCACAAGTCCTATGCTATAGGAGACTCCAGTTTACATGTTCTAAAAGGAATAGATCTTAATGTTGAAGAAGGCGAAATGGTTGCGATTATGGGTTCTTCAGGTTCTGGTAAATCAACATTGTTAAATATTATTGGCATGTTAGATGAGGCTGATTCTGGTGAATATATTCTAGATGAGCTTCCAATAAAAAATCTCACTGAAAAAAAAGCTGCGGTTTATAGAAATAAGTTTTTAGGATTTATTTTTCAATCATTCAACTTGATTAATTACAAAACAGCTCTTGAGAATGTTGCACTTCCTCTATATTACCAAGGTTTAAAGCGTAAAGAGCGCCAAGAAAAAGCTATGTTCCATTTAGGAAAAGTTGGGTTGGCAGATTGGGCTAAGCATTTGCCAAAGGAGCTTTCTGGAGGGCAAAAGCAGCGTGTTGCCATTGCCAGAGCATTGGCGGCTAACCCTAAGTTACTTCTAGCTGATGAGCCAACAGGTGCTTTAGATACAAAAACATCTTATGATATTATGGCTTTCATCCAGCAATTGAATGATGAAGGCAAAACCATATTAATGGTAACTCACGAGGAGGATATAGCCAATATGTGCAAGCGTATCGTTCGTCTTAGAGATGGTGTTATAATGGAAGACAAAAAAGTTAATCAAGTAAGAGCAGAACAGTATGTTTGATATTGATCTTTGGCGAGAAATATTTCAAAGTATAAATATGAACAGAACCAGAAGTTTATTGTCTGGGTTTACTGTGGCTTTTGCAATTTTATTATTTACTATCCTTTTTGGAATTGCCAATGGATTACAAAACACCTTTGCAGAAGCTTTTGTTGATGATGCCAATAATTCAATTTCTATACGATCTGGTAGAACCACTAAAGCCCACAAAGGGTTGCAAGCAGGACGAAGAATTCAATTTAAAAATGAAGATTTTAATTATATAAAAGAAGATTTTGATGATAAAGTTGAGTTTATAACAGCAAGAATCTATAAAAACTTTCAAGCGTCTTTTAAAGGAGAACAGAATACATATAATATTAGAGCGGTTCATCCAGATCATCAATTTCTTGAGAAAACAAAAATTAAGGAAGGGCGCTACATTAATCAAAACGATTTGAATAATAGAACAAAGTCTGTTGTGATTGGTCGTTTAGTTGGAGAAGATTTATTCTTAAAAACAAGGGCGCTAGGTAAGTATATTAACTTAGGTGGTATTCAGTTTAAAGTTATTGGTGTTTTTACAGACGATGGTGGAGATAATGAAGAGCGACAAATTTATATGCCTGTTACTACGGCACAATATCTTTATGGCAATAATGATTATATCGATCAGATAAACTTAACTTATAATCCAGAAATGGATTATGATCAAGCTTTGGCATTCAGTACCCTACTTACAAAAAAACTTAAAAATAGATTTTCGGTTGCCAGAAGTGATCAGAGGGCTGTACGTGTGCGTAATATGGCTGAAGGAACCAAAGCTATAAGCCAGATGACGGTGGGATTAACATTTATAATTTTAGTAATAGGATTTGGAACCTTAATAGCTGGAATTGTAGGGGTTAGTAATATCATGATTTTTATAGTGAAAGAACGTACTAAAGAAATAGGTATTCGAAAGGCGCTAGGTGCCTCACCAAGATCAATTGTATCTATCATATTAATAGAATCTATTCTAATAACAGCTATTGCGGGATATTTCGGATTATTACTAGGTGTTGGTGTTTTAGAGTTGGTAGGTCCTAGTTTAAAAGAATATTTCATAAAAGACCCAGGTGTTAGTAATGGTTTGGTTATAGGTGCAACACTAACATTAATTATAGCAGGTGCTATCGCTGGATATTTACCTGCCAAAAAAGCATCAAGAATTAAACCTATTGTAGCATTAAGAAACGATTAACATGTTTAAATTTTTATTCGACAGAGATACATGGCAAGAAGTTTTTGATAGCTTTAGTAAAAACAAACTAAGGTCTATCTTGACTATGGTAGGTGTCTGGTGGGGGATTTTATTACTTATTGGGCTTTTAGGTTCAGCACGTGGTTTAGAAAATTCTTTTAATCGTTTGTTTGGAAGTTTTGCTACCAATAGTGTATTTGTTTGGGGGCAAAGTACGAGTAAACCCTTTAAAGGTTTTCAAGAAGGCAGGCAAGTATCTTTATCATTAACCGATGCAAAAAAAGTTGAAGAAAACGTAGAAGGTATAGAATTTTTGGTACCAAGAAATCAAAACCAAGCGAGTGTAGTCAGAAACTTTCTGTCTGGTAATTTTGGTATCAATGGTGATTACCCATTGTTAGACCAAGTTCAAAAGAAGAAACTTATTCATGGCCGTTTTATTAATCAAAATGATATTAATGATAATAAGAAGGTAGTTGTTATTTCTGAAGACGCTTACAAACAACTTTTTGAAAAAGATGAAATGCCTATTGGAGAATATATTGAAATTAATAAAATTAATTTTAAAGTTATAGGCATGTTTGAAAATGGTAACGTAAATATGGGTCCCACTTCCGATATGCATATCCCTTTTACCACATTTCAGCAAATATATAATCAAGGTGACCAAATAGGTTGGATGATGATTACAGGAAAGCCTGAATACGATATCAAACAAATCGAAGAAGACGCTAAATTACTACTAAAAAACCTCAATAAAATCCATCCTAAAGATAAACGAGCCTTTGGTAGTTTTAACCTAGGAAAAGAATTTGATAAAGTCACAGGGTTTTTAATTGGTATGCAGTTTTTAACCTGGTTTGTAGGTATAGCTACTTTAATTGCTGGGGTTTTTGCTATTGGTAACATTCTTTTAATTACGGTAAAAGAGCGTACCAAAGAAATTGGTGTACGCAGAGCCTTAGGAGCAACACCTTTTGAAATTAAAAGACAAATAGTTGTTGAAGCGGTTTTTTTAACCATAGTAGCAGGACTATTTGGAATTATAACTGGAGGTTGGATTTTAATTGGGCTAGATGCTGCATTTGGGCAAGGTGATGATGCTACAATAGTTAACGCATCCGTGTCAATAGGCGTTGTATTTATTGCTCTAGTTATCCTAGTTATTTTAGGGACTTTAATAGGGTTAATACCAGCATTTAAAGCTACTAGTGTAAAACCAATAGAAGCATTAAGAGAAGAATAAACAATCAAAAAAATGAACAAAACAGTAAAAATTATTTTAGTATTAGTTGCTATCATAGCACTAGCATTTGTTTTAAAGTATTTTAAAGATGCTAATTCAAAAGATGTGGTTGATTATAAAGTGGAAGAGCCTTTTTATACATCAATAAACACCAAGGCTGTAGCAACAGGGAAATTGAACCCTGAAGAAGAGATTGAATTAAAACCACAGATTTCAGGGATTGTAGATAAAATTCTTGTAGAAGAAGGCGATAAAGTAAAAAAAGGAGACTTAATTGCTACCATTCGTGTGGTGCCAAATGAGCAAAATTTAGTTGCTTCAAAAGGAAGAATATCTACTTCTAAATTGTCTTATGATAATGCAAAAGTATTATATGATAGAAATAAGGCCTTATTTGAAAAAGGGGTAATATCCCAACAAGATTTTGAAAACAGTGAGCTGTCTTTTAATCAAGCAAAGGAATCTTTAGCCCAAGCGCAAAATGATTATCAAATCATTAAGCGAGGTTCTATTTCTGGAGGAAGTGCAGCAAACACAAATATTATAGCCCAAATACCTGGAACTATTTTAGAGATTCCTGTTCGTGAAGGTGATCAAGTTATACAAAGTAACAACTTTAACGCAGGTACAACTATTGCAACTATTGCTGATATGAGTTTAATGATTTTTGAAGGAAAACTTGATGAAGCAGAAGTAGGTAAAGTTCAAGAAGGAAAAGATATAAAAGTGCTATTAGGTGCTATTAATGATAAAGAGTTCCCTGCTAAATTAACTTTTGTTGCTCCCAAAGGAATAGAAGAAAACGGAGCAGTACAGTTTACAATAAAGGCAGATGTTACGATTGATTCTATTACAAATATTAGAGCTGGTTACAGTGCTAATGCAGAAATTGATATTGAAGCTAAGGATAGTGTTTTGGCAATTAGAGAAGCGCTATTACAGTATAATAGAATTACCGAAAAGCCTTTTGTTGAAATTGAGCAGGAAGATGGAAAATTTAAAAAGGAAAATGTTGAGTTAGGTTTATCCGATGGTATTAATGTAGAAATAATCGAGGGTGTTAAAGAAGGCGATAAAATTAAAGTTTGGAATAAAGCATCAAAAGATAACGAAGATGATGAAGACTAATATGAAATTAACGAGCTTATATATAGTCCTTTTTTGTTCGATGTTGTCTTTTTCGCAACAGAAAAAATGGACGCTTCTAGAATGTGTTAATTATGCATTAGAGAATAATATTTCTATACAACAAAGTGAATTAGATGTTCAGTTAAGTGAATTAAACAAAAAAGATGCTATTGGTAATTTTCTACCTACGGTAAATGCCTCAGGGAATCACTCATGGAACATTGGTTTAAACCAGAATATTACAACTGGTTTGTTAGAGAATTTAACAACCCAATTTACTTCTTTAGGTGTGTCATCTAATGTCACAATTTATAATGGTTTAAGAAATATGAATCAGTTGCATCGTTCTAATCTTGAAATATTGGCTAGTCAGTACCGCCTTTCAGATATGAAAGATGATATTTCGCTTTTAATAGCAAACTCATTTCTTCAAATTTTATTTAATAAAGAACAGCTTAAAATTCAAAAAGCACAGTATGAAATTACTAGTCAAGATTTGAAGCGAACAGAAGAACTTGTTGAAGCTGGTGTGTTGCCTAGAGGCGATGCTTTAGAGTTAATAGCCACTTTGTCTTCCCAAGAGCAACAAATAGTTAATACTGAAAACACATTATTATTGTCTAAAATTAGTTTAGCGCAAACATTACGTATTGATGATTATCAAAGTTTTGATACCATGGATGTTGAATATGATGTGCCTTTAACCACAATTTTGGAGGAGTCTCCAAAGATTATTTTAGAGAAAGCAAAAGAAAGACGATACGATCTAAGAATTGCAGATGCTAATGTTAAACTAGCAGAGTACGATTTAAAATTGGCTAAAGGTAATTTGCAGCCTTCCATAAGTGGGTTTTACCGTTATAATACACGTGCTTCTTACAGTGATAGAGTTTTGGGCATAGAAAGAACACCAGATGGTACAAATACTGCAATTGGTTTTGTTGAAGGAACTGGACAGACTGTATTGTCACCAAATTTTACTACTGACAGAATTATTGCAGGTCCAGATGATATACTAAGTCAGTTTAGTTTAAACGACGGACATAATTTTGGCGTTAGTTTAAACATCCCCATCTTAAATGGTTTTTCAGCAAAAAACAATGTCCAGCGAAATATGGTTAATTTGGAGCGTACTAAAAATCAATATGACCAAACGCAATTAGACTTAGAGACAGAAGTTTATCAAGCCATGAATGATGCCAGAGGTGCTTTAACAGCTTATGAAGCGGCATTAAAAACAGAAGAGGCTAGAAGAGAAGCTTTTAACTACGCAAAAGAACGTTATAATATTGGCTTGTCTAATTCTTTTGATTTTAGCCAATCTCAAGCTCGATATGAGCAGTCACAGAGTGAGGTAGTGAGAACGAAATATGACTATATTTTTAAGTTGAAAGTGTTGGAGTTTTATTTCGGAATTCCAATTACAGACCTAGGTCAAAATTAATCGTATTGTTTTAAACTTTGGTTTTAATAAGAAAGTTTAAGACTTTTACACAGATAACCTATAACCAATTACATTGGCATATATTTTAAGTTTAGAGACCGCTACAACCAATTGCTCTGTATCGCTTTCAAAAGATGGTAAAACCATAGTTTTAAAAGAGGGTAACGATAAAAGTTATTCACATGCCGAAAGACTTCATGTTTATATAAATGAAGTTTTAAAAGAGGCTAAGATATCTTCAAGTAGTTTAGATGCCATTGCGGTTAGTAAAGGCCCTGGTTCTTACACTGGTTTGCGCATTGGGGTTTCGGCAGCTAAAGGTTTGTGTTTTGCTTTAGAGAAACCTTTAATTTCCATTCCGACTTTAGATGCTTTGGCTCATCAAGTAAATATTGAAGAAGGTATTATAGTCTCTATGCTTGATGCAAGACGTATGGAAGTATATTCTGCTATTTATAATTCAAATTACAAGCAAATACGAGAGACCCAAGCTCAAATATTGGACGAGAACTCGTTTAGTGACTATCTGGAAAAAGGAAAAGTTTATTTTATTGGAAATGGTGTTGAAAAAACAAAGATTATAATCAAGCATCCAAATGCATATTTTATTGAAGATAAATTCCCATCAGCTAGTGAAATGAGTATGTTATCTTATAACAAATATAAGTTGGGAGATACTGAGGATGTAGCCTATTTTGAGCCGTATTATTTAAAAGATTTTGTGGCTTTAAAGCCCAAAGAAAAATAAACTACTAATCATATAAATTAATAAAAAAGCCTTTCAATTTTTTAAGATTGAAAGGCTTTGAATATTTATATAAAAAGGGATTAATTAACCTTCTTTATGTATTTCCACACTGTGTGGATAAGGAATTTCAATACCGGCAGCATCAAGTGCTATTTTACATTTTTCAATAGTACCAAAGTATACATCCCAGTAATCTGCAACTGTAGCATATGGTCTAACAGCAAAATTAACAGAGCTATCTGCTAATTCAGATACATTTACAGAAGGAGCAGGATCTTTTAAAACCTGAGGGTTATCGGTTAATACTTTCATTAAAACATCTTTTGTTTGTTTAATATCAGCATCATAACTTACACCTATTGTTAAGTCTACTCTCAATTTACCCTCTGTTGTATAATTTGTAATATTTCCGTTGGAAAGTGCTCCATTAGGTATTATAACTTCTTTATTAGTAGGGGTTACTATTTTAGTTGTGAAAATTTCTATTTCTTTCACTACTCCCAATTCTCCTTGAGCTTCAATTAAGTCTCCTATTTTAATAGGTTTAAAAATCATTAATAGAACGCCACCAGCAAAGTTTCCAAGAGAGCCTTGAAGTGCCATACCAATAGCTAAACCAGCAGCAGCTAATATAGCGGCAAAAGATGTGGTTTCTACCCCTAGAGTACCAAGGATAGTTAAAATTAGAATAATTTTAAAAACCCAGCCTAATAAATTGATTAAAAACTTTTGTAGGCTTTCATCATAATTCTTTTTAGACATTACTTTGGATAATCCCTTTATTATTTTTTTAATAATCCACGAACCAATAATCCATATAAGAATAGCTCCAACTATTCTGGGGCCATATTCTTTAATAAATTCCATGCCAGTTTCAAGCCACTGTTGCGGGTCTGTGTTTTCTAGATTTTCCATAAATTTTAGTTTTTGTAAGTATGTTTTAAATGATTAATTAATTTTTAATTTAAGCAAAAAAATAAAGCTATGATTGCAGGAACACCTTGCACTAAAAACAATTTTATTTGCTTTGTAGAATAAGACCCGTAAATACCTGCAATAGTCACGCAAATTAAAAAGAAAATAGCTATTTTTTTATCATGAGTAATTATCGAGTAAACTAAACCAGCAGAAAGAAAACCATTGTAGAGCCCTTGGTTTGCTGCTAAAACCTTTGTGTCTTGAGCAAATTCCTTAGATTTTAACCCAAATGTTTTAATGCCTTTTTTAGTTGTCCATAAAAACATCTCTAAAATCATAAAGTAAAAATGCTCTAAGGCAACAAATGCTATTAAAATGATTGTAATTAAATTCATTTTTTTAAAAATTTAATAGCATCATTTACTTCAGAAACAGGTAGCTTACAAGCTTTATTAACACAAACATAAATGAGTGTGTTGTCAGGATTGTATCTATTTTTTAGTAAAGCCATATTGTTTTCAGATGTACTTCCAGCAATAAGCATGTTAGGAATATAATTTTGATTTAGTTGTTTTATTTTTTCTTTTGCATCTTTCCCAACTATAGCAACTTCATAATAGGGTTTTGTATAATTCAGCATTAAATCAAACCAATTTGAATATCCCGAGGGGTATGCTTGCATTTCTGGTTTCACATTATTAAGCATCGTCATAGCTGTTTTACTGAAGTGTTCATTATCAAAATAATGTGATAACTTAAATAGATTTTTAGCCATGATTGAATTACTAGCTGGAATTACATTATCATTATACTCAATACTTCTTGAAATTAAAGAAGCATCTTCATTGGAGGTAAAAAAGAACATATTACTCGATTCATCAAAGAAGTGGTTGAATGTATAGTTTGCTAAATCTCGTGCAGTATTTAGCCATTTTTCATTCAAAGTATTTTCGTAAAGTGCTATTAAAGCATTAATAGTTGTGGCATAATCTTCTAAATAACCATTAATACTACTCACTCCATTTTTGAAATTATGATTCAATCCACCATCTTCTCTTAATTGACTATTTAAAATGAAGTTAGCATTCTTTTCCGCGGAAGCGAGATAATCTTCATTTCCAAATACCCGGTAAGCATCTACATAACCTTTAAGCATAATAGCATTCCAAGAGGTAAGCGTTTTATCGTCTAACCTAGGTTTTGCTCTTTTGTTACGCGCTTTTAAAAGGATGGTTTTCCATTTATTTTTCTTGTCTTCCAATAAGATTTTTGAAAGTTTATATTTTTCTATGATTTTGGTATCATCATCTTTTCTAATTAACACATAATTATCATGCTCCCAGAAACCATAGCTATTAACGTTATAGTAGTCTGAAAACAATTCAAAATCTTCTTGTAAGAGCGTTTTTAGCTCGTCTTTATTCCACACGTAAAAAGCACCTTCTTCTAGTTCTCCATTTTTAGTATTACTATCAGCATCTAAGGACGAGTAAAAAGCACCATTACTGGCAGTCATATTGTTTTTTATATAATTTAAAGTTTCTTCAACAGTATTTTTATATAATTCGTTTTTAGAAACCAGATAAGCATCTGAATATAGACTTACTAATTGTCCATTATCATAAAGCATTTTTTCAAAGTGAGGTACATGCCATTTATCATCAACCGAATATCTTGAAAAGCCACCACCAATCTGATCAAAAACACCACCGTAAGCCATTTTTTTGAGTGTTAAATTAACAAAGTTCAATAATTCATGGTCATTCTTTTGATAGGCATACCTTAATAAGAAATGATAATTATTGGGCATCATAAACTTTGGAACTCTGTTCATGCCACCAAGTTTATAGTCAAATTGTTTTGACCAATTTTCAATAGCATCTTCAATAAAGGATGTTTCGAAAACTGGCTCATCAGTATTTAATTTAACAACATCTAATGATTTGATACCTTCTTCTAATTTATCAGCATATTCTTGAAGTCGTTTTGGGTCCTCACTATATAGTTTGGAAATCTGTTCTAAAGCATCCATCCATTGCGCTTTTTTGAAATATGTACCTCCCCAAACAGGCCTACCATCAGGTAAAGTAATAACGTTTAAAGGCCACCCACCACTACCTGTCATTAACTGTACGGCATTCATGTATACTTGATCTACATCAGGTCGTTCTTCTCTATCAACCTTTATATTGATGAAGTTTTTATTCATTACTTGAGCTACAAGGCTATCTTCAAAACTTTCATGTTCCATAACATGGCACCAATGGCAAGCAGCATAACCAACACTAATAAGCATGAGTTTGTTTTCGGTTTTTGCCTTTTCAAGTGTAGTGTCATTCCATGGGTTCCAATCAACAGGATTGTGTGCATGCTGTAAAAGATAAGGGCTAGTTTCATTCACAAGCGCATTGGTATATTGATGTTTCATGACTTCTGAATTTTGACCTTTACAGCCAATAATAAGAATGAAAAAGATGAGTAGAGATAGGTGCTTCATTTCTCAAAGTTAGCGAATTTTAAGCATAAAAAAAGCGTTCTATAATAGAACGCTTTTTGTTTAATTTCAAAGTGAAATTTATTTTACTTCAAATGTAATTTTTACGTTTACTCTAAAGTCTGAAATCTCACCGTTATCTACGCTAGCACTTTGGTCTTGTACGTATACTGAACGGATGTTTTTTACACTTTTTGAAGCTTCTTTTACAGCTTTCTTTGTTGCGTCTTCCCAACTTTTTTCAGAGTTAGCTAAAATTTCAATTACTTTTAATACTGCCATGATTATATATTTTAAATTAATATTAAGAAAGACTCCTTTTTTTAGAAGTAGTTTTTTTTTGACACCTAAAAATACAAAAAGTCACCGATGTTTAGCCGTTTATAGCTTCTACAGTTTCAACTTTTCCAGGAAGCATTTCTTTGAGCATGTTTTCAATGCCACTTTTTAAAGTGTAAGTTGATGATGGACAACCACTACATGCACCTTGTAGTAAAACACTAACATTTTTTTCGTTAGAATCATAAGAAATGAACTGGATATTCCCGCCATCACTTGCTACAGCAGGTTTAACGTATTCTTCTAGAATGTTTACAATTTCTTTTGAAGTATCGTCAAGCGCTTCAAAGTTACTATCCTTTTGGGCTGAGGTTTTTTGCAATGTTTCTGCAGCTTCTGGTAAAACAATATCCTTTCCGCTTTCAATGTATTGTTTGATATACTCTCTAATTTCTATAGTGATTTCTTGCCATTCTGTAATATCATATTTTGTAATAGAAACGTAGTTTTCATCTACAAATACACTTTTTACAAAAGGAAAGTGAAAAAGTTCAGTTGCTAATGGGGAATATTTTGCTTCTTCAATAGAGGTAAACTCATAAAGAGCAGTAACTAATTTTTTATTAGCTACAAATTTCATTACTGATGGGTTTGGAGTGCTTTCTGCATAAACAGTTACAGGAACTTTTTTTTGTGCTTCAGCAGCATCTTCAACAACAATTCCTCCATCATTTAAATACGCTTCAATTTGTTCTGCAACTTCATCTTGTACATCTTTCCACTCAACAATATTATAACGTTCTACAGCAATAAAATTACCAGAAATGTAAACTTTCTTTACAAAAGGTAAGTAGAACAATTGTTGAGCTACAGGAGATGATTTTGCTTCATCAATATTATTAAACTCAAAACTTTGATGTTTCGTGATAAACTGGTTTACCTCGAATTTTATTATGGAATTATTAGACGTTTCTTGCACAGAAACCTTGAAAGTGTTCATTTTAGCTAATTTTTTACAAAAATACTAAAAGAAAACTATAGATATCCATATATTTGAGTATTGTTGACTTTATTAAAAGGTCAGAAAGATAAAGGCTAACTTTATCTTTTTTATGTGTAATTTTTTAAGAATCAAGACGTTTGTATTAAAACCAAACCTACTTGGGAAAAAGTTTATGAAATTAAAAAATATCATTTTTGCAGCAATAGTAGTTATGTTTACTAACATGGCTACATCTCAAGAAGGTTTGCCAATTTATACTGATTATCTTACTGATAATTATTATTTAATTCATCCATCTATGGCTGGAGTTGCGAATTGTGCTAAGGTTAGAATTACAGGACGCCAGCAATGGTTTGGACAGGATGATGCACCTAAACTTTTAACAATGAGTGTTAATGGTAGAGTAGGTGATTCACAATCTGGTATTGGAGGAATACTTTATGCAGATAAAAATGGGTTTCATTCTCAAAAGGGAGCCTATTTTACATATGCGCATCATTTAATGTTTTCAAGAAGCGAAGTAGATTTAAATATGTTGTCATTTGGATTAAGTGCAGGTTTTGTACAATATCAATTAGATGAAACTACTTTTTTAAATGGAGCACCAATTCAGGATGATTTAATTAGTGGTACTGTTGAAAACGAAACTAACTTTAATGTAGATTTAGGTTTTTCGTATCATTATCTAGATTTTTATGCCCACGTTACTGTAAAAAATCTTTTAGAGAATGCAGGTATTAACAGAGATACCCAAATCACAAGTAATTTAAGACGTTTTTTGGTTTCTACTGGATATGTTTTTAACAAGTTTGGAAGTGAATGGAGCTATGAACCTTCAGTCATGTTCCAATACAGAGATTTAACAAAAGAAGCGGCTATTGATGTTAATGCTAAAGTCTATAAACAAATGGATTTTGGTAAACTTTGGGGGGGACTATCATACAGACAAAGTTTGGATGGTGCAGAATTTATAACAAGCTCTAATGCTGTAAGTAGTCAAAAGCTTCAACAAATAACACCTATACTTGGGGTTAATTATAATAATTTTATGTTTGCCTACAACTATACGTATCAAATGAATGATGTGGTATTTACAAGTGGAGGTTTTCATCAAATAACATTAGGATATAACTTTAACTGTAGACGAGAGAAGTATGCATGTAATTGTCCTGCAGTAAACTAAATAAAAAGAGAGGCTTAATTTTAAGCCTCTCTTTTTATTTTTACTCCCAAGAATATTTTTTCTTTTTAGCTTGTTCTTTTATAGCCTTGGTCATAGCGTTTTCTAAACCGTTAGTATTGTCTTTTTTGTGTTTCAAAACGTAATCTTTACGTTTGCTGTTTAGCTCTTTAATTTTATTCTGAATAGTTTCCCGTTCTTTACTTTTTTTAGAAATGTAATTTTTAATTTCTGTTTTAGTTTTGCCTTTTAATTCTGATGGTAATTCATCATCTGAAATAGCTTCAACATTAACCTCTTCTAATTCAACTGCATCCACTAAATCCCAACTTTTGTTTTTGTACAGATGAGAACTTTTACTAACTGTTCGTTTTACAGCATTTGCTTTACTATACCCACTGGCATTCATGTCCTGTTCAGCTTGAAGAGCCATTTTTTGCACACCTTTTCTACCATAAGCCACGTAGGTTTTATTAAGCTTTTGGTTTAAAATTAAAATTTCATCGTCATAAGGTGAGGCAATATGAACTGTAGCACGATTTTGATTAATAGCCATATAATCACCATGAGTCAGTTGTGCACCGTCTTTCCAATAAGATGATATACCTTGGTTATAATCACCACAAAAAATAGTGTTAATAGTAACATCTTTTTCGTTAGCATTTGCTGAAGCATCTCTATAGTTTACTTCACCTTGTGTAAAAGGCTCGTTTCCAGCTATAAAAATAAGTTTTAAATCGTCTGGGTTTTTACCCCAATTTAATTGATTTAATGAGGTTTGAATTACTTGTCCGCAATATTCATTTCCACCATTTGTAGTTAAAGAAAAAAGTTCTTTTGAGATGTCATCTAAATCGTCACTAAAAGCTAGAACTTGTCTGATGTAGCCTTCTCTACTATTAAGTCTGTCGTTTCCATATTCGTATAGAGCTATTTGTAAATTTGGTTTATTTGTACCGCATTTAGCATAAGATAATTCGTTTACAATATCCCATAGTTGCGCTTTAGCTTGGTCTATTAATCCATCCATACTATTACTAGTATCTAGCAGTAAAGCCACTTTTATAAATTGCTTATTAGGTTCGTGATGCATTGCATTAATTTGGCTATTAGCCATATTTTGCTTTTTATTTTTAGCATTGCAGGAAGTAAATCCAATTAATGCTATGAAGAATAAAAGTGTTTTCAAATAGGTTTTCATAAGATTTTGTTTTTAGATTAATGATAAGTGAGCTACTAGGGCTCGATATTACTAGTGTAAAACTAAAATCAACTTAATTCATAAAAAAAGTAGAATGAGTAAAGAGGATATTTTATTGAGTAAACCAACCTCTTGATTATGTAAACTCATCTTTTAGTCAATGAAAAGTGTAGTTTTTATAAAATCAACATTTTAATAAACCAAGTAAAGTGCGTAAGTTTATCTACTCTAACTACGGATGAAACATATTATAACATACTTTCTAACTATATTTCTCTTTTTGGGAGGGTTATTTTTATCAGCTCAAGTTGATGATAATTTCAACAACCAAGGGCCAAAATTCACTGTTAAAGGTTCAGTGGTTGAAAGTGATACCCGAGACCCTATTCAGAATGTAAATATTGAAGTTAGTGGTGGCGCCTATACTACAACCGATGTATTTGGAGCATTTAAAATAGATGTTAGAAAAGGAGACGAACTTATTATTCGTCATAAAGATTTTGAGACCGTATATCATATCATTCAGAATGATGATAAAATACAAGTGCAAGTTGAGCCCAATGATGAAGAGAGTTTAAAGCTTTCTAAATCGAAAAAAATATCGCGCTCACGAAAGCCTGAATCATTTAAGATTTTGATTGACTCAGCAAAAGGGTATTTGAAGAAAGATGCTAAAAAAAGTATTCAATTTGTTGCTGATGCGCTTGCAGAAAGCAAATCTTCAAAAGAAAATGGTGAGGCGTATCAAGTTTTAGGGGATGTTTATTCGTATTGGAATCAGCATGACTTAGCAGTTTCTAATTACAGGATAAGTTTACAAAATTCTAATTCAAATCCTGTAAAGTTAAAACTGGCTGATGCTTACAGGAAGAACAAAAATTATCAAGAAAGTATTCAAACCTACAATACTATTGACAAGACCCGTTTGTCCAACTGGCAATTAACAGAATTGTATGAGGGCTTAGGCGATGTTTACCTTTTAACTAAATCATATAACCTTTCAATAGGTGCTTACGAGGAGGGTCTAAAAGTAGCTCAAAAGCATTTAATAACTCCAAAAGTTACTGATTTAAATTCAAAAATAGCACAAGCCTATAACGCAAAAGGGGAGCCAGAGAAAGCACAATCCTTCTTTAATAAATCAATGCAACTGGCCAGTACTGAGAATAAGAAACGCGCTGTTGAAGAAAAAATTAAAGTAGCAGATTTTGAAAGTAAAAACAATAACTTTTCTAATGAAATTGAATTACGTAAAGAGGCCTTAAACACCTTGAGTGAGATAGAAAATGAAGCTGATGATATAGATATAGAAAGCCCGTTAACATTACAAAAGCAAAATTATAAGATTGGTAACGCCTACGCATCACAACGAGATTTTAACAACGCCATACCTTATTTACAAAAAAGTATAGAAGAAGCTAGTGATAAATCAGATTTAGTTGTTAAGAAAGATGCTACCAGAAAACTATCTGAAGTTTATCGAGATGCAGGACAGTTTAACGAAGCTTTATTGGCGTATCAAGATTATGTAGAAGTATTAGATAAGCTTTACCGCATAAAAGAACAAGAGATTGCCCAAGCAGCAAGGTTTAGTAAAGATATTATCAGTAAACAAAATCGTATTTTGAGTTTAGAAAGCGATAGGGAATTATCAGAAAGTAAATATCAATTATCTCAAGAGCAAGCAAAACGCCAAAAACTCATTATCTACTCATTGATAGGTGGCTTGTTTTTGTTGTTACTAACGGCTTTTTTAATGTTTAAATATATTAAACAACAACGGCTAGCTAATAATTTATTGGCATTAAAAAGTTTGAGAAGTCAAATGAATCCGCATTTTATATTCAATGCCTTAAATTCAGTAAACAGCTTTATAGCCTCAAATGATGAACGTACAGCAAATAAATACTTAACAGACTTCTCGTTACTAATGAGAGCCGTTTTAGAGAATAGCGAAGAAGATTTTATTCCCTTAGAAAAGGAAATAAAACTCTTAGAACTCTATACAAAATTGGAACATTTCAGGTTTCAGGATAAATTTGATTATGCCATTAATGTAGATGAAAATATAAAGGTTGAAGATTTTGTTATTCCGCCTATGTTGCTCCAACCCTACATAGAAAATGCAGTTTGGCATGGATTGAGGTACAAAAAAACTAAAGGTCATTTAGAAATAGCTATCACGCAAACTGAACCAGATGAAATAATGATTATGATAACAGATGATGGTATTGGACGTAAAAAATCAAAAGCCTTAAAAACCGAAAATCAGCAAAAACAAAATTCTAAAGGCATGGGTAATATTAAAAAGCGTGTTTCCATTTTAAATGGTATGTATAAAGATAAAGTTGATGTTTTTATTGATGATTTTCAAGATGAAGATGACACAGGAACAAAAGTAGTTGTAACCTTAAAAAAGGATTAGCCATATTTAATTCAAAAAAAAGTCACCTTGAGCGCAGTCGAAAGGTCTCATAATTAAAGCATATGAAACTAAACTCAATCATAGTAGAAGACGAAGAAACTAGTAGAGAGATTCTAAAAAATTACCTCAAAAAGTATTGTCCAAATATTAACATTTTAGGAGGAGCTTCAAATATTGAGGAGGCATTGGTTTTAATAAGAAATAACGATTTAGATTTAGTGTTTCTAGATGTTGAAATGCCTTATGGTAATGCCTTTGATTTGTTGGATAAAGTAGGCGATATAAACTTTGAAACTATTTTTGTAACCGCTTATAACCATTATGCCATTGATGCTCTGAATGCCCATGCAAGTTACTATTTGATGAAACCCATTTCTATTGACGAGCTTATTAAAGCAGTAGATTACGTTACAGAAATTAAAACCAAAGAAGACGCATTGCAAGACCAAGTACTCGTTCCAAAAACCAATAATGTGGAAGGTAAAATTACCATTCCACAGTTAGATGGTTTTGAGGTTTTAAATACCTCAGACATACTATATTGTAAGGCAGACGATAATTACACAGAGATTTATTTAAATAGTAGTAAAAAGAAAATTGTTAGTAAAACACTTAAATACTTTGAGGAGGCTTTAACAAATTCTGGGTTTGCTAGAATCCACAAATCTTACTTAGTAAATGTAAATGAAGTTGTTAAATATGTAAAAGGAAAAGGAGGAAGCGTTATATTAAGTAATGGAAAGCAAGTTATGGTTTCAGCATCAAAGAAATCAGATTTGTTGTCTTATTTTAAATAGTGAATTCCTGCTTAGGCATTAATCTCATTGCATTAAATAAGAATCACAATAAAAAATAAATATTAATATAAAGGAATCTGAAAGAATATTTAAAAAGATTCCTTTTTTCAAAGGAATTGAATATGCCAGTAATAAAACCAGTAAGAGGAAAAACCCCAGTAATCCCAGACAATTGTTTCATTGCAGAGAATGCCACCATAGTTGGAGAAGTTACCATGGGAAACCAATGCAGTGTTTGGTTTAGTGCCGTAGTCCGTGGCGATGTCAATTTTATAAAAATGGGCAATAAGGTCAACGTTCAAGACGGAGCCGTCATACATGGTACTTACCAAAAATCAGCCACAACCATTGGTAATAATGTTTCAATTGGTCACAATGCCTTGGTACATGGTTGCACTATTCACGACAATGTTTTGGTTGGTATGGGAAGCATAATAATGGATGGAGCGGTAGTAGAAAGTAACAGTATTATAGCCGCAGGTGCAGTGATAAAGCAAAACACAATTGTGGAATCTGGAAGTATTTATGCCGGCGTTCCCGCAAAAAAAGTAAAAGATATTAGTAAAGAACTCATCTCAGGAGAAATCAATCGAATTTCCGATGCTTATATTAAATATTCAAGTTGGTTTCAAGAGTAATATTTGGGCGTTACCACAAGGGTCGGGCTTTACACTATAGTTTTGGCTCGATGCATGCCTCGCCAAAAGCTGCCGTTTCAATCCCTAACGCTAATCTTAATTACTTTGAAAATTCATGTTACATAAAATGTTGTAATACTTTATTTTAGGGGTTAAATTTCATAATTTCTTAATCTATAACAGCAAATATTGCATAAATGTCATTTTTTTTAAATGAAAGTGTATTCTTAAAGATATTAAGAATTTAACTATATTATTTGTCTATATTTATTACTTGTACTAATAAATAAAAACCTAATAAAATGAAAAAAAATACTTTCGTGTTATTTTTAATTTGCAATATCAATTTTGTTTTAGCTCAATCTAGTTTTATCGACTCTACTTTTGGTGTAAATGGTGTAAGTGATGCGTCTGTTTCTAGTGAGATATTCGATGAGAACGAAATACATGGTTTTGATGTTACAGATTCAGGTAAAATTCTGAATTTAAGCAATCGTTTACCTAAATCAACAGAAACTTCATTAGTTACTATCGTTACTCAGCATAATAGCAATGGTACGTTAGATGATAACTTTGGGGTTAATGGTATAGTTGAATTAACTAATTTTCTTGGTTATGATTTAGTTTCATATAATAATAATGTTTATGTATCTGGAATATCATTAACTGATGGTAGACTAGGAATACTAGCATTAAGCAATACAGGAGTAATTCTAACTACTTTTGGTAATAATGGGTTGGCAACAACAAACGATACTTCTGTAGCAATAGGTACAGCAATTAGTTTGGATAATTCTAATAGGTTGGTGGTTGCTGGTTACGCAATACTTTCAGGAGAATATCAACCTATAATTGCCCGTTTTATTAATGATGGTACAGTTGATACGGTATTTGGAACCAATGGGTCTTTAAGAATTGATTTAGTAGATAATATAGATGATGAAGAATTGTTTGTAAATAGTATTTCTATATTTTCTGATGATAAAATTCTAGTAGCAGGAGAAGTTGATGCGCCAGAGGATATGACTCCAACTGGTACATATCAGTCAAACGAATTTTTGATTAAGACTAACTCTGATGGGACTTTAGATACCAATTTTTCTAATGATGGATATGAAGTTTATTACGCTTTAACAGCTAGTGGTGGAGGTTTTAATGCCACTTACATATTGCCTAATAATAAAACTTTAGTGTCTTATTCTGATTCTAATAATAATTTAATAAGGTTAAATGTTGATGGAACTATTGATACATCTTTTGGAACTGGTGGTATGTTAAGTATTGTTGGTAATGGTTTTGAAATTGAAGAATTATTTAAAACAAGTTTAGATTCAGATATATTGGTGTTGGGTTATCAGCGAAGTGATGGTAGTGTATCAATTTTAAAAGTTGATGAAGACGGTAATTTAGATACCACTTTTGCAAATGCTGGAGTATTACCTATAGACTTCCCTGGGGTTTCTTCTACAGATTTAGTCTCCAACGCTTTAGAATTAGCTGATGGAAAATTAATAGTTTCAGGTATAAGAGAAGCATCAGATGGTTTTATCATGGGGCGTTATTTTAAAGAAAACCAATTGAGTATTACTGATAATAGTTTGCTTTCTGTGCGTTTATTTCCCAACCCTTCTGATAATTTTATAACAATAGAATCAAAATTAAATATAGACAGGGCCTCAATATATGATATTAATGGAAGGTTGATTTTAAAAAAAGAGTTTAATTCTAACAAGATTCATATAGATATCGCTTCATTTAATAACGGTATATATTTTATTAAAACGACTAATGAAAATAGTAATATAATAGAAACGATAAAATTTATAAAAATCTAACTAAAAATCCAGATATTCTATATTGAATGTATTTCCCAAAAGCGACTTAATAACTTCAGGATTGCCATTGGTAAAAAAATCGTTTTTTGAATTTAAGCTTTTTAAATTTATCAGATTATGCTTTTCTAAAACAGCTTTAGTTTGTCTAGCAACAGCTTCGCCTGAATCTATAATTCTAACATGCTTAGGTAAAAGTTCAAGCAGTATAGGAATTAAATAAGGATAGTGCGTACATCCTAAAACCAAATAATCAATATGGGCTTCAATCATGGGTTGTAAGTAAATCTTTAAAAGCGATTTCATTTCTTCAGAATGCAGTTTCCCATTTTCAATTAGTTCAACTATGCCATTTCCAATTTGTTCAATAACTTCAACATTACGAGCAAACAGGTTTGAGGTTTTAGAGAATAATTCACTGCTCAAAGTGCCTTTTGTCGCTAAAATTCCAATAGCATCAGTTTTAGTTTGTAAAGCGGCTGGTTTTATGGCTGGCTCAATACCAATAAACGGAATAGCATAGTTACTTCTTAAATAATCTATAGCGTTAGTTGTTGCCGTATTACAAGCCACAACAATAAGTTTACAATTTTTATTCAGTAAGTATTCGGTGTTTTTAATGCTTAACTTAATAATAGCATCTTTACCTTTTGGTCCATAAGGGGCATTTATGCTATCCGATAAATAAATTGTGTTTTCATTGGGCATTAAGCTATGGATTTCCTTCCAAATGGAAGTCCCCCCAACACCAGAATCAAAAATACCTATAGGTTGTTTACTCATAGAATACAATTTACCTTTTTAAATTGATTTTATAAAAATAAAAAAGCTGCCTTTTAAAAAAAGACAGCTTTTTAAATATCTTAATGTAATTTTTTTAGATACCCATTTGCGCTTTTACCTCTGCCAGAATATCAGTTCCATTAGCAACAATTAAAGTTGCTCTGTCTAAAACATATTCGTAACCTTTCGCTTTAGCTACTTCGTTTATAGCTTTCATAGCGGCTTCTTGAATAGGCTTAAATAATTCAGCTTCTTTTTCAGCTAAATCTTTTTGAGCATCTGCTCTAAATTGTTGAATACGTTGTTGTTTTTCTTGTAACTCAACCATTCTTTTCTGGTTTTCTTCAGCAGTTTTTGTGCTAGCTTCAGCATCATATTGCTTTACTGTATTTTGATATTCAGTAATAGAAGCTTGAATGTCTGTTTGGTAAGTTTTACCTAAAGCTTCAATCTCAGCTTGTGCAGTTTTAGCTGCTGGCATTGCTGCAATTAATTCCTGTGTATTTATATGTGCAACTTTACTTTGTGCTTGTGTAAAGCTTACTGTTGCAATACATAGTACAGTTGCTAATAAGAGAGTCTTAAATTGTTTCATTTTTAATGGTATTAATGTGTTATAAATTATTAATTGTTTTTGTTTATACTGTCTCTCGCTTTTTGGCGATCTTCTAATATTTTCTTTTTTCTGTCCTCTAACTCTTTTTTTCTTGCAGCTCTTTCTGCAAGTTTTCTTTGTCTGTTTTCTTCAATCAGTTGTGCTTTTGTTTTAGTTGCACTTCCTTCTTCTTTATTGGCTTCAGTTGTTTTTGTGTTATCATTTTCTACTTCATCTGTTTTAGCAGCATCATTAGGTTTGTTTCTAGCATCTAATTTTGCTTGCTTCGCTTTTTCTCTTTCTTCTAATATTTTTGCGCGTCTTGCTTCAGCTTCTTTTTTCTTAGCCTCACGAGCGGCTAAAATTTCTTGTCGGCGTTTTTCAACAGCACTTTCTCTGGCAGCTTTCTTTTCTTCTAAAGCTTTTTCTCTAGCTTCTTGTTCTTCATTTATCTCTGGCAACAACTCTTCTTCCTTAGCCGCTTTACGCTCTGCTTTAGTTTGCGCTTGTTTACGTTTTGACGATCTCGTTATACTTCTTAATATTTGCTCACTAACATCTAGAGATTTATTAGAGTATAGCATTGTTGTTTCTGTCTTATCTAGTATAAGATCATATTTTCTGCCCTCAGCCATATCCTGAACTGCTGCAAAAATTTGATCCTGAATAGGTTGCATAAGTTGTTTCTTTTGAATGAATAAATCACCATTTGGACCAAAACGTTTTTGCTGATAATCTAATATTTCATTTTCTTCAAAAGTAATGTCCTCTTCACGTTCATCAATCAGTTCTTTAGTCAAAAGTGGTTTTTCATTGCTTAAATCTTGTCGCTTTTGCTCTACAGCTGCTAATTTAGATTGAATCTCATTTTTCCATTTCTGAGCTTTATCTTCTAATTGTGCCGTAGCTTCTTGATATTCTGGTACATTCTCTAAAATATACTCAGTATCTATATAAGCAATTCTAACCCCACGTTGTGCATGTGAGTAGAAACTTAGCATGAAAACTAGTGCCAATAAAAAAAGAACGTTATGTTTCATCTGTTTAATATTTTATAATTCATGACTTATAAATTCTAAAACGACAGATGTTTTTTCTGCCTTGTTGAATCTTATCTTCAAAATTAACGAAATATAATCTTAAAAATTTTAATTCTCATGCAAATCATCAATGTGTTATTAGAAAATATCGTGCCAAAGTAAATTTTATTTAAAACTGTTGTCCAATTATGAAGTGGGTTTCCCAATTATTTCTCGAACCTGGTTGTCCAGGAATATCATCAAAACGACGTCCAAAATCAATACCTAATAAACCAAAGGCAGGCATGAAAATTCGAATACCTAAACCTGCTGATCGTTTGATGTCGAATGGGTTAAAATCTCTAAAACTATTGTATGATGAACCGCCTTCTAAAAATCCTAAAGCATAAATTTTTGCTGATGCTTTTAGTGTAATTGGATATCTAAGTTCTAAAGAAAATTTATTATAAATCGTACCTCCATCTTGATCTGATAGTGATTGATTTGGGTAACCACGTAACTGAACAACTTCTCTACCATCTAATGCAAAATTACCTAAACCATCTCCACCAAGGTAGAATCTTTCAAAAGGGATATCTCCTCTATCATTATTGTATGCTCCTAAAAAACCAAATTCTATTTTGGGTCTTAAAACAACGTTTTTAAATAGTTCAGTGTACCACTCACCTGAAAATTTTATTTTATAAAATTCTAACCAACTAAAACGTTCTTGGTCTATTTCTGCAATTCTTTCAGAAGCATTATTTCTTGCTGCTTCAGTTGCATTACCATCAGTTCTTATGGCGTCATTAATATCTCGTTCTTCTGCTAATGCTTCATAATCCACATCACTAAATAAAGAATATGGAAGTGAGAATTTAGCTGTTACATTAAAATTAGAACCACCTGTTGGAAATATTGGGTCTACACTTGTGTTGTTTCTACTTAAACCAACGGTGTATGATAAGTTATTTGAGAACCCGTCGCCAAAAGTAAATAAGCCAGTATTGTAGTTATTCAAATCGTAACGTTGGTAACTAATGGCTTGCGACAATGTGAAATAATCATCAGGTACAGATAATCGCTTTGCTAGTCCAAATGTAATTCCGGTTATGTTAAAGCTTCTATTTTTATCAGCATCTCTACTTACGGGATTAAATAAAAATTGTTTGGTATGTGATAAAGATGTAGAGAATTGTACTGGACGTTTTCCTCCTAACCAGGGCTCTGAGAATGAAAAACTATAGGTTTGGAAAAAACGGCTAGCTTGTAAACGTAACGCTAATTTTTGTCCATCTCCCATCGGTATTGGTTTATATGCTTCTTTATTAAAGATATTTTTAATCGAAAAATTGTTAAAAGAAAGCCCTAAGGTTCCAATAAAACCACCACCACCATAACCACCTTGTAATTCAATTTGGCTAGATCCAGTTTCTTTTACAGAGTATTCCATGTCAATTGTACCTTCAACAGGATTTGGATTGTTGAAGTTTGGTGAAATTTCTTGAGCATCAAAAAATCCTAATTGACCAAGTTCCCTAACGGTACGTACTACATTAGCTTTACTGTATAATTGTCCGGGTCTGGTTCTAAGTTCTCTATATATAACGTGGTCATTTGTTTTATCATTTCCTACAACGCTTACACTATTAAAATAGGCAGGTTTACCTTCAGAAATTCTTACTTCTATATCAATGATATTGTTATCAGCACTTACTTCTACTGGATTGATACTGGAAAACAAATACCCATTATTTTGATATTGATTTGTAATATCAAGAGCATCAGGTTTAGTGTTGTCAGCAATACGTTTTTGTAATAAAATACCATTATATGTATCTCCTTTTCTAATGCGTAAAAGTCTACTTAGTTGATTATCTGTATAAACAGTATTTCCTATAAATGTAATATCCCCAAATTCATATGGCTCACCTTCATTAATATCTATAACTAGAGAGATCGTTTTATTATCATTATAAATTATACTATCTGATAATATTCGGGCATCTCTATATCCGTTTTCTTTATAGGTGTCAATAACATGACCTAAGTCGGCTTGATATGAAGAATCAATAAATTTTGAGCGTTTTAGCAGTCTAATTCGATTTATTTTCTTCGTGCCTTTCATACTTTTTCTAAGCTTTTTATCACTCAGAACATTATTACCATTAAAGGTGATGTCTTTGATTTTTACTTTTTCTCCTTTATCAATATTAAGAACCATATTAACTCTTGCGGTCTCAGTTGAATCTTGAACATCAATGGTGTTAATATGTACTTTAGTATTTAAAAATCCGTCTTTTTTATATTTTTTTGTCAGGAAGTTTTTGGTAGTGGTTATTAAGTTTTCGGTAACCTTAGTACCTTTTTTTAATTTGTTATCGTTAATGATGCCTTCCTTTTTTCCTTTTTTTACACCATTAATTTTAAGCTCGTTAAGTTGAGGTAAATCTGATAATTTTATTTGTAGATAAGCTACATTGCCTTCAATTTTAGTAACATAAACTTCTATATCACTGAAAAGTTTAGAATTCCAAAGTTTTTTTATGGCGTTACCAATGTCTTCACCAGGAATAGTTATTTCTTTTCCTTTTCTTAATCCAGAATAAGTGATAATGGTTTTTTCACTAAAAGAGGTATTACCAGAAACAGAAATTTCAGCTAGAGTATATTTTTTGCCTTTACTAAAATTAGAATTTTGTGCACTAATATTTAGGCAGCCCATAAGAAATATTAGGGTAAGGCAAACTTTTAAAAATTTAGATGTATTTGTAATTTTAACTAAGTTGTTCACTTGTTTTCCCAAATCGTCGTTCTCTTTTTTGATATTCAATAATAGCTTCATACAAATGTTGCTTGGTAAAATCTGGCCATAAAACACTTGAAAAGTATAATTCGGCGTAAGCAATTTGCCATAATAAAAAGTTACTTATACGTTGTTCCCCACTGGTTCTAATAAGCAAATCTACATCTGGTAAATTTTGCGTGTAAAGATGCTCATTTATAATTGATTCATCAATTTTATCGGGCGAAATTATATTATTTTTAACTTTAATACTAATTTCTTTAACAGTGTTTATGATTTCTTCCCTTGAACCATAACTAAGTGCTAGGGTTAAAGTCATTCTTGTGTTGTTTTTAGTGTTTTCTATAACCTCAAAAAGTTCTTTATGAACTTTTTTTGGCAAGGTGTTTAAAGACCCGATTGCAGATAACTTTATGTTATTATCTTGCAGTGTTTTGATCTCTTTTTTTAAAGAAGAGACTAAAAGTTTCATTAAAGTTTGTACCTCAAGCTTTGGTCTGTTCCAGTTTTCAGTAGAAAACGCATAGAGTGTTAAATGTTCTACTCCTAATTCGGCAGAAGCTTCAACTGTTCTTCTAACAGACTTTGTACCATTTTCATGTCCAAAAGCTCGGAGCATTCCTTTTTGCTTTGCCCAACGCCCATTGCCATCCATAATAATTGCAATGTGTTTTGGTAATGCTCCAGTAAGAATTTTATCTTTTAAGTCCATTTTATTCTACGCAATAACATGGGTTTTCTCCAAAGGTATAGGTTAGTGTAATGCCCGAGAACACGTACCAATCGTTGTTGTTTATATTTCCAAAACGTTGTGGCTGTAAAGATTCTCGCTCTGGAGCACTACCATCTAATTCATCTGAAAAAGTATATCGCGCTCCTATTTCAAACCCCAATATAAAGTTTTCTAAGAAATTAGTTTTAAATCCTATTGCCATAGGAATGCCATAAGCCCAACTTGATGTGTTTTCTGGTGTTTGTATGCCATTTGCAAAATAATGATTGTCGTGGTGGGCTACTGTTATACCTGAGTATAAATAAGGTGTGCCTAATTTTTCGCCAGAATGTAAGTTGAAATCAAGAAATGTAAATTCCATACCTAATGAAATCTCTGTGATTTTACTAGAAAATTCGTAACCTCTTTGAATTCGTCTTGGATCATCTGAATCCGTATCAATACCTTCAAGTTCACTAAAGATTATTGATGCTCTATATGAATGTCTTTTACTTCTGTTCCATTTATATAATCCACCTACAGCAAATTGGTTTGGTGCTATATAATCAGTTGCACCTACATCACCAATAAAATTACTGCCTCCTAGAAAAACACCTATTTCGTTAATTTGAGAAGTGCTTAATTGGAAGCTTAATATGCTTAATATCAATATAGTTAAATGCCTCATAAATATTCAAAAGTTTGCAAATATAATAAATAAGATTAGCCAAATGTAATTTGAACTGAATTGTATTAGTGTAAAACAGAAATTCTTTTGAATTATTGTTGTTTTGGTGTTTGAATAGCTATTGAAATGATTTTATAAAAAGGGATGTTATTTGCTGTTTTGGTTATGAATTTAGCAGGCAAATGCGTTAGGGATTGAAACGGCAGCTTTTGGCGAGGCGTGCATCGAGCCAAAACTATAGTGTAAAGCCCGACCCTTGTGGTAACGCCCAAAAATTAATTTCGTTTGTCTTCTCCCCAAAGCAGTTTTTTTCTAAGTGTTTGGAGGAAACTTTCATTCAAAAGGTCTATCATTTTTATTTTGAAATCGGCTTTTTTAATTTTTATTATTGTGCCGTTATCAAGTGTTGCAATTCTTGAATCTAGAGATATGAGGTGTTGTTTTTCTCGTCCGTTTACGCTAAGTTGAATTTCTGTGTTGTCTGGGATTACTAACGGGCGAGCACTTAAGTTGTGCGGAGCAATTGGGGTAAGTACAAAACTGTTTGCACCTGGTGTAATTACCGGACCTCCACAACTTAGCGAGTACCCAGTTGAGCCTGTAGGGGTTGATACTATAAGGCCATCGCTCCAGTAGGAATTAAGAAACTCATTGTCTAAATAGGTGTCTATAGTAATCATAGCAGTGGTGTTTTTTCGGCTCACTGAAATTTCGTTTAAAGCGAAATTCATAGATTCTATATCCTTATTTTTTGATGAGGTTTCAACTGCAAGAATGCTACGTTCGGAAATTCTGTATTTACCGTCTATGATATCTTGTATAGCTTTTTCAATGGCATTTACTTGTATGGTAGCCAAAAATCCGAGTCTTCCTGTGTTGATACCTATAATTGGAATACCTAAATCTTTAACAAACATTGTTGCTCTTAAAATGGTTCCGTCTCCTCCAATACTAACTAAAAAATCAAAACTAGTATCAAGCGCAGAAAATGTTTTATAGGTATTGTAATCTTTTATATTATGAGGCTCTTTATCTATAAGCTTATAAAATTCTGTTTCAATGTAAGCTTCGCTACCTTGGTTTTCAAGATATTTAAAAAGTGTTTCAACAGATTTTGGTGTAGTAGTGTTGTAATATCGTCCAAAAATGGCAACTTTCATCTATTCGAAATTTTAGTAAACACGTAAAAATTACATGTTTAAGTATTTTTTAAGGTAATCTGAGCGCTCTTTTAAACTCTCAATATAACCGTCTTCTTCATGTCCTGAAACAATATTATAACTGTATCTTCGGAATGTTTGTATGATTTCATTAAGCCCTGTGTTTCCAATTTTTAGAGTAACATGAACTAAATCTGTATTCATTTTTGAAACAAATGCTCCAAGAAGTTTGCCGTCATTCGATTCTACTATTTGGCTTATTTCGCTAAAAGAATAATCGTTAATGCCCTTTTCAACAACTAAAATACCACCAGCTTCAGAGAAAAAAGGCGATTCACTAAATAAACTGATAACATCGTTAATCTCATAATAACCTAAATACTCATTTTGCTCATCTAAAACAGGCATAATATTGGTAGAGTTTACAGCAAAATCTTCAAGCACATCAAGCCAAAGCGTGTTTTTCCTAACATGAAAATCTTCTAATGCATACAAGTATTCATTTAATGGTTTGTCACTATCAAAACAATGCGCATCAGCTTCAGAGAAACAGCCTAAATATGCGCCGTAATCATTTTTAACAGGAATATGAGAAAAGGTAAGCTGATTAAACAACATTTGCAAGTCGCCAACTTTACTGTTAGCACTCAAAGGTTTTATATCGTTTATTATAAGTTCTGAAAGTTTCATTTATAGATTCTATTTTATTAATTCTGTAAAATATTCTCGCTTTGTGCTTCAACAAAATTCAAACTAAATTTTAAGTTAAGCTTGCTTCATTTACTATAATCAATAGAACTGCAAATTAATCAAAAAAATAGTATCTATGCTTGTTCTACTTTGTATTTTTGTCTTTTATAATTTGATTTTATGACAAAGTTAAGTGTTAATATTAACAAGATAGCAACATTAAGAAACTCTCGTGGTGGTGATGTACCAAATGTGGTGCAATTTGCTAAAGATGTACAACGATTTGGTGCAGAAGGTGTAACGATTCACCCGAGACCAGATGAAAGGCATATTCGTTATCAAGATGCACGAGATTTAAAACCCGAAGTTTATACCGAATATAATATTGAAGGGAATCCGATAGAATCTTTTGTGAATCTAGTTTTAGAAGTTAAACCCACTCAAGTAACTTTGGTGCCAGATGCTGTTGATGCTATTACAAGTAATGCTGGTTGGGACACCATTAAACATAAAGGTTTTTTAGTTGAAGTGATTAAGGAGTTTCAGAATAACGATATCAGAACCTCCATTTTTATAGATCCTGTATTAAAACAAATTGAAGGCGCAAAGGAAACAGGTACTGATAGGATTGAATTGTATACAGAAGCTTTTGCTCATCAATATGGATTGGGCCATAAAGACGCTATAAAGCCTTATGCAGAAAGTGCTGAATTAGCTAATAATCTAGGTCTTGGTATTAATGCAGGTCATGATTTATCATTAGATAATATTAAATATTTTAAAGAAAATATTCCGAACTTATTGGAGGTGTCTATAGGTCATGCTTTGGTGGCTGAAAGTTTATATTTAGGTGTTGAGAATGTAATTCAAATGTATTTACACAGACTTAAGTAATACATAAAGTCTAGTCGAGCACAGTCGAGACCTAAAATTAACAGAGAAATAAAATGATATTACATTCAAATATTATAGGAGAAGGAAAGCCATTTGTTATTCTGCATGGGTTTTTAGGAATGAGTGATAATTGGAAAACACTAGGTAAACAGTTTGGTGAACTTGGTTTTCAAGTGCATCTGGTAGATCAACGAAACCATGGACGAAGTTTTCATGATGATGCTTTTAATTATGAAGTACTAGCGGAAGATTTAAAACGGTATTGTGATGAGTATAAATTGAAAGATATTGTTTTGCTGGGGCATTCCATGGGAGGAAAAACAGCAATGCTATTTGCTACATTATATCCTGATAGTGTTTCAAAATTACTAGTTGCTGATATCTCTCCGCGGTTTTACCCTGTGCACCATGATGCTATTTTGGAAGGCTTAAGTGTCTTAGATTTTGATGCTATAAAAAGTAGAGGTGAAGCCGATAAGGTTTTAAGTAACTATGTGTCTGAAGTTGGAACACGAATGTTTTTACTTAAAAATTTATACTGGGTTGAAAAAGGTAAATTAGGACTTCGAATAAATCTAGAGATTTTAAAAGATGAGGTTTCAGAAGTGGGAGAAGCGTTGCCAAGTTATGCTACATTTGAAAAAGCCACATTATTTTTAAGAGGCGATCGTTCCGAATATATAGGTGTTGGAGATGAAGCTATTATAAAAAATCATTTTCAAAATGCTAAAATTGTGACTATTTCCAATGCTGGACACTGGCTGCATGCTGAGAATCCTAAAGCGTTTTTTGAGGCGGTAGTTCAGTTTGTTAACTAATTTTATTTTGTACATTTAGTAAAAATATTCAGATGAATCTATTAATAAAACTTTTGTTAAATGCCGTTGCTGTATTTGTGTTGGCACATGTTTTAAGCGGCGTAAGTGTAGATGGCTATGTTTCAGCCATAATTGTAGCCCTCGTTTTATCTATTCTAAATTTATTAGTAAAGCCGCTTTTGGTTATATTAACACTGCCAGTAACCATTCTAACTTTAGGTTTATTTCTGCTAGTAATAAATGGTCTAATAATTCTTTTAGCTGATAAATTTATTGATGGATTTTCAGTAGCTAATATTTGGTGGGCAATTCTATTTAGCATCTTGTTATCCATACTACAATCGCTTTTACAGTCTTTCCTTAAAAAAGATAAAAAATAACCTCAAAATCAGTCGATTAAAAACTTTGTTAGGTGTGGAAAAATGTTGTATTTTTGCCACCCAATTTTAGTAGCAAAATATTCTTCGAGGTCAATCCTCGAAGTTTCGATTGAAATTGTCATTCCCGTGAATACGGGAAACTTAAAGTATCAGGTAAAAACCTAATTGTTAAATGCCTTTTGAGGCTTACATGATTTTAAAATGAATATTACAAGAGAAAACGTTGATGCATTAAATGCTGTAGTTAAAGTAGATATCGCTAAAGAAGATTACAGCGATAAAGTTGAAAAAATCTTAACAGATTACCGTAAAACAGCAAATATTCCTGGTTTTAGAAAAGGACATGTGCCAATGGGAATGGTAAAAAAGCAGTATGGTAAAGCTGTATTGGTTGATGAAGTAAACAAGCTTTTACAAGACGCTTTAAACAAATATTTAACAGAAGAAAAATTGGATGTTTTAGGTCAACCATTACCAAAAACTCAAGATGAAATTGATTGGGATGCGGATAAGTTTTCTTTTGAATTTGAATTAGGACTTGCGCCAGAATTTGATGTTCAATTAAAAAGTAAAAAAGCAATTACCCAGTATAATATAGTTGCGGATGATAAAATGATTGATGAGCAAATTGAGCGTATTCAAAAACAATACGGAAAATTAGTGTCTCAAGATGTCGTTGAAAAGGATAGCGAAATTACTGGAGCTTATACAAATGAAGAGAAAGAAATTGATAACACCGTTACTTTAACTTTAGATAAGTTTAAAGGAAAATCTACAGCTAAAAAATTTATTGGTGCTAAAGCTGGAGATGTAATTACATTAAAAACTAAAGGACTTTTTGATGATGAGCATGATTTAATGCATGCATTAAAATTAGGTCATGATGATGTTCACGGTTTAGATATTGAAGTGAATTTTACTATTACTGAAATTAATAAACGTGAGTTAGCTGATTTAGATCAAGATTTGTTTGATAAACTTTTTGGCCCTAAAACTGTAACTTCGGTTACTGAGTTAAAAGCTAAAATTAAGGAAGATGCTGAAAAGCAATTTGTACAGCAAGCAGACCAAAAGTTACTTAATGATGTAACTGAGTATTTAGTTGAAAGCACAAAGTTTGATTTACCAGCAGAATTTTTAACTAAGTGGATGCAAACTGCTGGCGAAAAAGAAATGGATGAAGCTCAAGCCAAAGAAGAATATGAAAAGTCTGAAAAGAGTTTGCGTTACCAATTAATTGAAGGTAAATTAATTGAAGATAACAACATTCAGGTTACTATGGATGATATTAAAAATCATGCCAGAGAGATGATAAAAGGACAAATGGCACAGTTTGGTCAAATGAATCCTTCTGATAAAGAGTTGGATGATATTGCTGCTAGAGTGTTATCAAATCAAGACGAAGCACGTAGGATTTCTGAGCAGTTAATAAGCCAAAAACTATTAGAAGTTTATAAAGAAAAGGCAAATCTTAAGGTAAAAGAATTGACTTATGAAAAGTTTGTTAAAGAAGTTTATGGCGATAAATAAATAAAGAATAATTGTTTATCTTTAAGCGCTTAAATCGTTTTAGATTTAAGCGCTTTTTTATTTAAAAGATACCTTAATAATAAGTTTTTAAACTCGCATTTATATAAGTTAAGAGTTTAGTAAAAAGAAAGACAATAAAACATTATGGATTACGCAAAAGAATTTGAAAAATTCGCGATTAAAGATCAAGGAATAAGTAGCACATACTACAACAAAATAATAAGTAGTATGTATCCAACTAACTTAACGCCAAATATTATAGAAGAGCGTCAAATGAATATTGCTGTTTTTGATGTATTCTCTCGTTTAATGATGGATAGAATTATTTTTCTAGGAACAGGAATTAATGATCAAGTGGCAAACATTGTACAGGCTCAACTGTTGTTTTTAGAGAGTACAGATGCTAATAAAGATATTCAGATTTATATCAATTCTCCTGGAGGTAGTGTTTATGCTGGTTTAGGTATTTATGATACCATGCAATTTATTAAGCCTGATGTTGCTACTATTTGTACTGGTATGGCTGCTTCAATGGGAGCGGTTTTGTTATGTGCTGGCGAAAAAGGTAAACGTAGCGGATTAACGCATTCTCGTGTAATGATTCATCAACCATTAGGTGGAGCACAAGGGCAAGCCAGTGATATTGAGATTACAGCAAGAGAAATTTTAATCCTCAAAGAAGAACTTTATAAAATCATTAGTAAGCATTCAGGTCAAGATTACGACAAAGTATATGAAGACAGTGATAGAGACTACTGGATGAAGGCAGATAAAGCTAAAGAATACGGTATGATTGATGAGATTTTGGCTCGCAAATAAATAATTTGTAATTTTAAAGAATTGTTATAGAGGGATTTACAATAAATGAATTCCCCAAATAAATAAGATTAATGGCAAAAGAAGAACTAGAATGTTCGTTTTGTGGTCGTAAAAAACCCGAAACAAATTTATTAATAGCTGGATTAGATGCTCATATATGTGATAGATGTATAGAGCAAGCACATGGTATAGTTATAGAAGAATCGAAGCAAAGTGACAGCAGTGATTTATCTGC
The DNA here is from genome assembly GCA_947502405.1 of uncultured Algibacter sp. Classification (GTDB taxonomy): domain Bacteria; phylum Bacteroidota; class Bacteroidia; order Flavobacteriales; family Flavobacteriaceae; genus Algibacter_B. The sequence continues at coordinate 109,204 of CANMZT010000001.1, forward strand.
AGAATTAAAGCTTCGAAAACCACAACAAATAAAAGCATTCCTTGATGAATATATAATAGGGCAAAATGCTACTAAAAAAGTGATGTCTGTAGCTGTATATAATCATTACAAGAGATTATTACAACCTCCATCAAAAGATGAAATTGATATTCAAAAAAGTAATATCATAATGGTGGGACAAACAGGTACAGGTAAAACATTAATGGCTAAAACTATAGCTAGAATGCTAAATGTGCCTTTGGCTATTGTTGATGCAACTGTACTTACTGAAGCAGGTTATGTAGGAGAAGATGTTGAAAGTATATTAACGCGTTTACTTCAAGCAGCAGACTACAATTTAGAGAAAGCAGAGAAGGGTATTGTGTTTATTGATGAAATAGATAAAATTGCTCGTAAAAGTGATAACCCATCTATAACTCGAGATGTTTCTGGTGAAGGTGTACAGCAAGCACTATTAAAACTATTGGAAGGTACTGTAGTTAATGTGCCACCTAAAGGTGGACGAAAACACCCAGATCAAAAATTTATAGAGGTTAATACCGAGAATATTTTATTTATAGCAGGTGGTGCTTTTGATGGTATAGAGCGTGTTATTTCTAAACGCTTAAATATGCAAGCTGTAGGTTACAGTGCTTCAATGTCTGATGAGGTTGTAGATCAAGACCACTTATTACAATACATAATTCCTAAAGACTTAAAAGACTTTGGTTTAATACCTGAGATTATTGGTCGTTTACCAGTTCTAACATATATGAACCCTCTGGATGCAGACACATTAAGAGCTATTTTAACAGAACCTAAAAACGCCATTATTAAGCAATACAAGAAATTGTTTGAAATGGATGAGATTGAATTTACTATTACTGATGGTGCTCTAAGTTTTATTGTAGATAAGGCTATTGAATATAAGTTAGGAGCAAGAGGATTACGTTCTTTATGTGAAGAGATTTTAACTGATGCCATGTTTGAACTTCCAAGTTCAAATGAGAAAAAGTTGAATGTTACAAAAACTTACGCTGAAGACAAATTGACTAAAACGACTTTAAAGAAACTTAAAGCAGTTTCATAAAAGTTAGAATTTTGATATATAAAAAACCACGCTAATTAGCGTGGTTTTTTTATTTATGGAAATTAATTAATAATGGATATTTTATGTAAAAACTATTATTTCTGTCTCAAAACTTGAGTAAAAGTATATCTAATTAATAGTTGTGCAAAATTACTTTTTATAGTTTTAGACTATTAGACGAAATACTCGTTTAAAAAACTTTTTGACATGTAGCTTGTCGATTTGCAGGCACTTTATCGGTAGAATTTTGATTTAATGGGATAATCTATTCTCATGACGTTTATTAACAGTTTAACTTAAGTAATTCATCTAGATAATCCCGGGTATTTGAAAGCCTAGGTACTTTATGTTGTCCACCTAATTTGTTGTTTTGCTTTAACCAATCATGAAATAGTTGTGGGCGTGCTACATTAATTGTGGGCTTATTTAATGTGATATTGTTATAGCGTTTAGCTTCATAATCAGAATTTAATGATTTTAAAGCGTTATCAAATAATTCATTGAAGTAGTTTATGTCTTTTGGTGGTGTTTTGAATTCAATAAGCCATTCGTGAGCGCCTTTTTCTTTACCTTCCATGAAGATAGGGGCAGCTGTGAAGTCTATAATTTCAGCTTTTGTGCGTTTGCATACTTTTTTTAAGGCAGTTTCAGCATTCTCGATAATTAGTTCCTCACCAAACACATTAATATGATGTTTGGTTCTGCCAGTAATTTTTATACGATAAGGATCTAAAGAAGTAAATCTTATAGTATCACCAATTTTATAGCGCCATAAGCCAGCATTGGTTGTAATGATAACTGCATAGTTTTTTTTCAATTCTACTTCGCTTAAAGGAATTGCGTTCTCCTCTGAAGTGCCATAAACATCAATAGGGATAAATTCATAAAAAATGCCATAATCTAGCATTAAGAGCAGTTCATCTGAATTGTTTTGATCTTGGATTGCAAAAAAACCTTCTGAAGCATTGTAAATCTCGTAATACTTAAATTTTTTATTTGGAAGTATTTTTTTGTATTGATCCTTGTAAGGTACAAAGCTTACGCCGCCATGAAAATAAACTTCAAGATTGGGCCAAATGTCATGAAGACTTTCTTTACCTGTGGTTTCTAAAACATTATTTAAAAGCACCAACATCCAAGAGGGTACACCTGCCAAACTTGTAACCTTTTCATTTATGGTTTCGTTTACGATAGCTTGCATTTTATGTTCCCAATCGCTCATTAATGATACTTTATTGCTTGGGGTACTGCTAAACTCTGCCCAAAATGGCATATTATCAATTAAAATAGCAGATAAGTCGCCAAATACAGTACCGTTTTCTTTATATAATTCCTTGCTGCCTCCTAGTCTTAAACTTTTCCCTGTGAACAATTGCGAATCCTCATTATTATTCAAATACATACAGAGTAAATCTTTACTTGCTGCGTAATGACAATCTTCCAAAGATTCTTCGCTGACTGGAATAAATTTACTTTTTGCTCGTGTAGTACCACTAGATTTTGCAAACCATTTAATAGGTGTTGGCCAGAAAATATTGTTCTCGCCACGTCTTGAGCGCTCTATGCAGTCTTGCCAGCCATCATAATTTTTTATGGGAACACGTTCAGCAAAAGTTTCATAATTTTTTATAGATGCAAAATCATATTGCCTGCCAATTTCAGTGTTTTTTGCAAAATCCACTAAGCTTAAAAGGAGTTCGTTCTGTACTTCATTCGGGTATTTTAAAAACAATTCAATTTGATGAAATCGTTTTTTGAGGAACCACGATGCAATGGAATTAACTAATGGAATAGGCATATTTATGCTATCTTTATTTTTTTAAAAATAATACTTTTTTTTATATGACCTACCAAGGTGTTTTAAGGAAAATGGAAACTGAGTTTTCTAGCCCTATCCAGTACTATTTAGTGTTTGATAATGACTTCATTAACGTTAACCAGCTTTTGAACCAGCGCATTAAAATACAATTTGTTAAATACGAATGTTTAAATTGCGGTTTGGACAAAGAAATATACAGACAGGGTTTTTGCAAGGGTTGTTTTTTTGATATCCCCCAAGCAGCAGATTGGATTATGCGTCCAGAATTGAGTACAGCACATTTAGATAAAGAAGACCGCGATTTGGAATATGAGAAAAAAGTGCAACTGCAACCACATATAGTATATCTGGCAAATTCCAGCAATGTAAAAGTAGGCGTAACCAGAAAAACACAAGTGCCTACACGTTGGATAGATCAAGGTGCGCACGAAGCTATTGAAATTGTGGAAGTGCCCAATCGCTATTTGGCAGGAATAACAGAGGTAGCTTTAAAAGAGCACGTAGCTGATAAAACCAATTGGCGAAAAATGCTAAAAAATGACATTGAAGATGAAAATTTAGTAGAGTGGAGGGAGCGTCTTAAATCTTTTATTCCTGATGAAGCTAAGGCATATTTTATTGAAAACAATTCAGAAACTAATTTAGAGTTTCCAGTAAACAAATATCCAGAAAAGCCTAAGAGTTTAAATATAAAAAAGGAGCAATCTTACGAAGGGACATTAGTTGGTGTAAAGGGACAATATCTCATTTTTGAAGATGAGACAGTTTTTAATGTGCGAGCTAATGAAGGTTTGGTTGTCGATATATCCATACTCTAATCATTTAGTTTTTTTAACAAGATCATAACATCAAAAAAAAAGCTATTTACTATCTTGTAAATAAAAAAACTATGAAAATTCCAGTGATGTTTTATGTGGGGCTTACCACATTTATTTTAGTATTATTAACGCTTATGGTGTCTATGAATATGGCGTTTACTTGGGTGTTTTATACCATGTGTTTAGGTCAGGCTTTAGTGATTGTTATGGTATACAAAGTATTGAAGGATAGATATACCACAGATAAGACTTTTGAACACTTTTACGAAGATAGACCAATTAATTATCACAAATAGTATTATACTAGATAAAGGTTTAAACTCTGTGCCAAAGCAATAAAAATAAGTAGTACTCCAGTTACTTTGTTGATTATTTTGGATATATTATCGATTCTGTTTTTAATAAGAATACTCAGTTTGCTGTAGCTATAAAGTGTGATGAGTTTTCCCAGATACACTCCAAAGAAAAATAGAAAAAGCACCAAAAGAGAAGATTCTAATGAAAGTAAGATATCATTATTTTGCATCACACTAAATGCGATGACCCAAAATAGTAATACAGGCGGATTCAAAACACCCAAAATAAATCCTGTAGCATATTTAGATTGGGATATTTTTAGTTTTTTAGGTGTATTCTTTGATTGTTCTTTAAAAAATAGATATAATCCAACACTAAATAGTATGACTATTATACTAATTTGAACCCAGATGTTTTGCTCAAAAAAGTTTCGTATTGCCATATTGCAATCTAAAGCAAAATAGGATAATAATACTTCTGCTATACCGGCTGTAATAGCTATTTTGAAAGCTTGATTAGCATTTTCTTTTAAAGTTGTATTGATGACAGCAATATTTGAGGCTCCTAGCGGCAATGCGCTTAGTGTAGCAGAAAAAATACCAACAAATAGATATAGTACCATCATAGGTACTTTGTAGCTTAATATTTAAAAAGCTTACAATAAAAAATCCCATTTGATAAAAACAAATGGGATTTCATTATATTATTCTAGAAGGTATTTTCTATATATCTTCCTGATCTCTTAAAGTTTGGATATAGGCCGCTTTTTGTATTTCACGACGTCTTTTAACAGAAGGTTTTGTAAAATACTGCCCTTCTCTTAAATTTTGCATTACTTTAATATTTCTATGCTTTCTTTTATAGCGTTTTAAAGCTCTCTCGATGTTTTCACCATCTTTAACAATAATCTTTAACATATGTATATTTTATAATTTCGTTATCAAGGTTTCCCAAAAGGGATGCAAATTTCTGTTTTTTTATTAGGAAAACCTAATAAATTTTGGTCTTTGTTTCTCAATGTTAGCCTAAATACGTTTTTAGCACCTTATTTCTTGAGGTATGGCGCAATCTGCGAATGCCTTTTTCCCTTATTTGTCTTACACGTTCACGGGTTAAGCCAATGTTATCACCAATTTCTTGTAAAGTTTTTGGTTGTTTTACATTAATACCAAAATAATGTTTAATAACGTGCGCCTCGTTTTCAGATAACGTTTCCAAAGCACGATTTACCTCAATATTCAAAGATTTTTTTATGAGCTTATCATCAGGACGTGGTGATTCATCCGATTGTATCACATCGTATAAATTTGAAGATTCCCCTTCCCTAAAAGGAGCGTCCATCGAAACATGTCTGCCCGATACACGCATAGACTGTTTCACATCAGCAACTGATAAATCCAAATTCTTAGCAATTTCATGGGCATTGGGCTCGCGTTCATGCGTTTGCTCCAAATGTGAGTATGCTTTTCTTATTTTATTAATCGAGCCAATTTTATTCAACGGTAAGCGTATCACTCGTGATTGTTCTGCAATAGCCTGTAAAATGGCTTGTCTAATCCACCACACCGCATAACTTATAAATTTAAAACCACGTGTTTCATCAAAGCGTTTTGCTGCTTTTACCAATCCTGCATTACCCTCGTTAATCAAGTCTGATAACGATAAGCCTTGGTTTTGGTATTGCTTAGCCACAGAAACCACAAATCTCAAATTAGCCGTAACTAGTTTATCCAATGCTCGCTTGTCACCTTCCTTAATCCGCTGCGCCAATTCCACTTCTTCCTCGGCGGTAACCATTTGTAATTTGCTAATGTCCTGTAGGTAGTTGTCTAGCGATTTGGTAGCTCTGTTGGTAATTTGTTTCGTGATTTTTAATTGCCTCATAAATTATCCTGAATTATATTTTAAAATTAAACATAACTATAACTTAAACGAATAATCCAGAAATCCAAAAAAATGGGCGTTTTTATTCAAAAATCATTAAAAATTGACCAATTTTAAGAGTTTTTTGGTCGTTTTTTATGAAAAACGTGAATTCTGAATCACTAAGCGTGTGCCGAATTCATTATAGGATGGATTGACAAGTTAGTATTCCAAATATTTAGTCAGAGCTGTTTAGCATCAAAACCTGAGTTAGATTTTATAGATAAGCAGAAAGTATGGTTTATGAAACATAATTGGCAAGTACGCCAGCGTTAGCGATTGCAACGGCATCCTTTTTTGCTTTTTCTGCAAAAAAGATATAGTGGAAAGCGCGACCCGCAGGGTAACGCCCAAAAAAAATCAATTTAGGGAATCTTTCTCCTTCTTTTTCTTATTGCCCAATAAGCCACCGAGTACGTTTTTAATGGCTTTTTTGGTAGAGTTTGCACTGTCTACTTTTGGAAAATCTTGTTGTGGCTTGCTTTTAATTATATCATTAAGTACGTCTTTTACTACGTTATCTTGTTCTTTTTTTATGGAGTCGGTTTTGGTTTTGTTGCCTCCAATAACGTCCCCAATTAAACCTTTCACCTTATCCTTGCCTTGATTTAGCAATTTTTGCTTTTGGATTTCAATCAATTGGTTGGTCAGGTTTTTTACACCACTCGTTAAATCGGTTTTAACCGTTGGGTTTGTAAACGCGCCCGTAATATTGGCCGTTACAGGAATGGAAATAGTGCTAACCTCAGCATCATTTATTTGCCCAATAAGACGGTTTACCTCGCTACCTAAATATTTTGCAGGCACATTAAATACGGCGTTGTAGTTAAGTGTTTTGTCAAAACCATGCGCTCCAGAAACCTCAATTTCAATGTCTTTATACTTAAAATCAAATGGTTTTACGGCCACTTTTCCGTCGGCAAAATCCAATTTGGTTTTTATGTCTTTTAAATCCAGTTTGTCAAAGTCAATAAAATTCAAAGAGCTTTCCAATTTACTCAATAGCCCATCTTGGGTATTGATTTGCGTGGTTAACAATTCGGCAAGTGCATCACCAGTAACCGAACTTAACACAGGGGAAAACTCTTGATCTAAAGACCCAGAAAGGTTAAGCGTAGTGTTTATTTTTCCTTGTAGCAGTTTTGCAATTGGTGCTAATTTTTGAAGTAATTCCATGGATTTAAAAGATTGAGCAATATCAAAATCTTGAGCGCCTAATTTTAAATCGAATACAGGTGTTTCGGATTTAGTAGATATAGCACCATTGATGGCTAGCTTTCCATTAAATAGCGAAGAGGTCATATTTTGCAACGATGCTTTTTTATCGTTAATAAACAAAGTTCCTGTAACATTTTTAAGATTTAAATTGTCATACACCACAGTTTGCGCATTGGCATTAATTGTGCAATCTAAAAACTTTGGGATTTTAAGGGACTCTTCTTTGGTAGTAGTTTTGTTTTCTGCTGAAGTTTCATCTTCAGTCATAAAATCACTTACTTTAAACAGCTTTGAATTCACATTAAAATTACCTTTTAATGTATTATCACTCAATAGAAAACCTAGCAGATTATTTATGCTGCCTGAGGCGTTCAAATCGCTATCCCCTGTTTTAGCCTTAAAGTTATTAAGTGAAACTTTCCCTGGGTTGAATGTCATGTTTGCTTCGGAAATATGAATAGGGTTCACAATATCTTCGGAAGAAAACACAAAATCTGTAATACTTGCCGAACCGTTATTTTTTATACGTTCGTAGGCATTAGTTTCGATAGCATTCATATCAAAAGCAGTATTGATTTTTCCCTTTAAAATACCTGTAAGTGTGTTATCTAACTCTACGGGATACACTTTGGTAATGTTGCTTAAATTTAAAACGCCATCAACATTGGCATTTACCATCATGTTTTTTGTTAAATTTTTCAAGGTAGCTGAAGACCTAAATACATCTTCATCAATTTTAAAATTTAAAGTTTTAATATCTATGTAGGTGTCATCCGTTTTACCAGTCGTGTTTATAATGCGCGTATCAATTGAAATATTACTCACACGTTTTGGTAAATCAGGATATTTAAACGACGCATTATTTGATGAAATGCTAATATCTAAATTTGGGATGGTTTCTTCAGAACTCAAACCTTTAACTATCCCTTTTACTTTAAAATCTCCTGTGGTTTGGACGTTTTCAATGTTTTTGGAATATGCCTTCGGTATAACAGCTAGGAAATTTTTAAAGTCGGATTCTGGGTTTTCAAAAGAAATGTCTATTTGTTGTCCGTTTTCAACTTGTTGCACAAAACCTTTGAATTCCAAAGGTAAATCATTAATAAATCCTTTATTGTCCTTAAAGGTGTATTTCTGGTTTTCTAGGTCTAAACCAATCAAAGCATCAAGCTTCACAGGGTTGTTGCTTAAATAGTTTATGCTATCTAGTGAAATACTCACATTAGCCTCACTATGTGTGTCTAATTCTGAAGCTTCGGTAGAAAATGTGCCATGACCTTCATGATTCAATTCTGTTACATAAATTAAAATGTCAGAACTCTCATCTATATACGTAAAAGCACTTTTCTTTATTTGATAATCTTCAATATCAAACCCAAAACTACTACTGTTCTCAGAATTTGTTTGATTTTCTTTTTCCTTAGTAATATCATAATTATTATTACCAAATTTATCAGTCTTTAAGGTTAAAAGTGCTTCTTCAATATTTATGGTATTTACAACTATCGGATCTTCATCGGCGGACTTAAATAATTCTTTAACAGACATAGTAAATGAAACATCTCTTGCGGTAGCAAATGTTTCATCTTTAAATGGTTCAAAATTGGTAATCACCAAATCGCTCACATTTACATGTGCCTGAGGAAAACTTCGTATAAAACTCAAACTAACATCGCTAAACTCTATTTTGGCATTCAGATTTTCATTGATAAAACGTTTTACCATATTTTTAATTTGTCCTTGGAAAGCAAAAGGTATGGCAACTAAAAGTGTGATGATAATAAGTATGGTAATTCCAATAATTTTTAAAGCCTTCTTCATGAAAAAGTATTTTTATAAATATACGAGGGAGTTTGTTTTTTAGACAACTTAAGTAAAAGTTTAATAAAAATTTAACCTAGTTGATAAGATTGTTAACGGAAACGATTTAAAGTAAATCTATTTCTTCATTCACCTTTAAATTAAAGCGTTTTCTAAATAAATATACACCAAGGTATAAAAAAGGTGTGTCGCAGGCTGCAACTAAAACCTTGAATAGAAAACCACTAATTAGAAGCCCTTTGAAGCTGCTCCATGGCAGCACCTCAAAAAAACAAAGCAAGAAAACCACTGAAAATGTATCAACGAATTGGGATAACCAAGTTGAGAAATTATTTCTCAACCAAAGGTGTTTACCTTTTGTAAGTTGCTTCCAAAAATGATAAATTCTTATATCTACAAACTGAGCAAACAAATAGGCAAACATGCTTGCGCCCACAGCTAAAATTGTGCGTCCGAAGACATTTGAAAAGACATCATCCTGTATTGGAGAAGTAGATATAGCAGGAACAATATCAGCAAAAAAAACAATTCCTACTGAAAACAAAGAGGCGAAAATGCCAACTACCACCACATCATTCGCACGCTTTTTACCATAAATTTCACTAATTAAATCTGTAATCAAAAACGTAATGGGATAGGGTAAAATACCAACAGATATTTCAAAAAGCTTACTTCCAAATATTTCAACATCAAACGGATGCCAATAAAAAAACTTCTGAAAAATAAGGTTTGAAATTACTAATGAGGTGATAAACAAACCTCCTAAAAGGATATAAATACGTTGTGCAGTTAGTTTATCTTTATGTGTCATCAATAGTTGTGAATAAATACGTTTTGTAAATATAACCCAAATCCATTTACTTTTTATTATTTTGCTTTCCTATGGAAAAACCCAAAACGTTTTATATTGCTCTTGGCAGTAATAAAGGTGACAAGTTGAAAAACTTACAAGCTGCTGTTGATGCAATTTATAGAGAGATTGGAAATATCAAACTAATTTCTAAGGTATATAAATCACCTGCATTTGGGTTTGAAGGCGATGATTTTTTAAACTGTTGTTTGGTCTTAGAGACTTATTTAGAACCTCACGAAGTTCTAAAAAATTTATTAAAAATTGAAACTGATTTAGGGCGTACTCGTATTCAAAATGAGGTGTATGAGGCTAGAACCATCGACTTAGATATCATTTTTGTTGAAAATTCCATTATCGATACCAAAACCTTGCAGGTGCCACATCCTGAAATGCAGAAACGTAAATTTGTGTTACTGCCTTTAAATGATATTGCTTCAAAAGTCGTACACCCAAATTTCGACAAAGAAGTTTCAGTTTTACTTAAAGAGTGTGATGATGAATCTCAACTCGAACCCATTAAAATCTGGTTGAAAAACCCAAGCAGGCAATATGATTTTTCAAAATTTAACTATATCGCTATTGAAGGAAATATTGGTGCAGGAAAAACCAGTTTAGCTACTAAAATGGCTCATGATTTCAATGCGAAATTGATTTTAGAACGATTTGCAGACAATCCCTTTTTACCAAAATTTTATGAGGATGCCAACCGATATGCCTTTCCTTTGGAAATGTCGTTTTTAGCAGATAGGTATCAACAAATTTCAGATGATTTAGCGCAGCTTGATTTATTTAAAGATTTTATAGTTAGCGATTATTATGTTGTAAAATCGCTTATTTTTTCAAAAATCACTTTAGATGGTGATGAATTTAATTTGTACCGAAAGTTATTCAATTTAATGTACAAAGACATAGCAAAACCTGAGTTGTATATTTATCTTTATCAAAATACAGAACGTCTTCAACAAAATATAAAAAAACGAGGGCGGGAATATGAGCAAAACATAGCCGATGATTATCTGAAAAAAATTAACACTGGTTATTTAGACTTTTTAAAAACCCAAATGGATTTTGATGTGAAAATTATTGATGTTTCAAATAAGGATTTTGTTGAAAATCGAGAAGATTATTTATGGGTGCTAAATGAAATATTATTAAAATCTTAAGAGTGATAAAAAAAAATTTTATTTCATATGTAATTTTTATATAATAAAAAGACCAATAATTAAGTTATTAATTTAGTATTATGATTAAATGAGTTTGCTGAATTTTATTTATGAGTTTAGCTACTTATTTATTAGTATAAATCAATAAAATAAGGCGGTGCAGTCAGGATAGTTCAGGATGGATTATTTTTTTAAAGCCTTAATTTTACTAAAATTTTAAAAACTATGAAAAAAACAAAGACCATGTACAAAATATTAACAATTACTTCATTAATTGTTTTTGTAGCCTTCTTTTCTTGTTCATCTGATGACCCAGATCTTAGCCAAGAGATAGAAGAAATTGTTGTTCCAGACCCAGAACCAGAGCCAGACCCTGTAGGTATAGCTGAGGATGAAGACACAGGCCCTTATACAACATGTAACCCAGACGGCGAAAATGCTACTAGAACTTGCTGTGATGTACCAAACCCTGCCAATGTAGGAACTATTGACGACAGAACTTGTTATGCCAACTACAAAGAAAGTGTTATAGACGGTGTTACTTGGGGAATATACAATATAACACATGACTCTAATAATCAAGGTAATGAAACCTTACAACCTAGAATGGAACGCTCATTACCCATAGCAAACGCTAATGTAGGGTCCTCTGTAAAATTTACAGGAGACTTTAGAATTCTTGAAGTTGCTGATACAGGTACTTTTGGTTCTAGTGGAAGCTATATAGCACAGGCTAAGGGCCAACACACTGGTGGCGGTGGTTCTCCGGATCCTGCTATTTGTTTATATAGAGCACATCCTGTTTACGGTACAGGTATTAATGCAGACAAGCAAGTGGCTTTTGATATTCATGCAGAACGTATCTTAGAACGTGGTGGATCAGGTAGTAATGGTAGAGAGGTTGTTTTTCTAAAGCGAGTAAATAAAAACGAAATAACTTCTTTTGTGTTAGAGGTTGGTTTTAAAGTGGATCCAAGCGATGCTACAAAAAAAATACACTATTGTAATGCCATAATTGGCGGTGAAGCATTTAATTGGAATATTCCTTCTCCTGAAAGAGGGACGCAATCGAAAATTAGATATGGCGCATACCGTGTTCCAGGTGGTAGAGCACAGATTAGATGGGCGAATACGACGCATGATAGAGTTCAAAACTAATTTGAATTTGAATTAGAAGCGTATTCCTTATATGTAAAATAAACAAGGCTGCCTGAGAAGGCAGCCTTGTTTATTTAGGGACACAAGCGAGTATGGAAAGTTTTAGGATAATTGATATAATGTGGTGATAATTTGACTTTTAGTGGGGTCATCCAAATAATATGTCGTTAGGTGTTTCGCATCTTTATTTTTTAGATTAAATGGAGGTCTTAGTACATCAACTCCACTATTCTGTTTTAAACGAATACCTTGCCCAGAAATAATATCTTTATTCGGAATGAAATTACCTAAAGGAATATGTTCAGTCAGGATAATATATTTGTAACCTTCGGTTTTTTTAAGAATGTTTTTAATTTCAGTATTCGATAAATGCTGTAATACTTGTCTCAAAATAATACAGTCGGCAATCGGCAATTCATGTTTCGCAATATCCAAGCAATGGAATTCTAAATTATCAGCTTGAAATCGTTTTTTATTTCGCTCAATTAAAGAGGGCACAATATCTACAGCGATATATGTTTTGGCGTGATTAAACAGATGTTTGCCTATATTAAAATCGCCACAGCCTAAATCGCAAACAGTTAAAAGTTCTGGGAACGAGCTCAAAAACTTAGTGATGCTATCTAAATAAGGCTTCGTAATTTTTGGATCATGTGAGCCCCAACCGGAATAAAAATCATGGTCCTTTCCGCCCCAAAAATGCTTCTCGTAAATTTGGGTCATTACGGCTTTGGTAGGCCAAGGTGTTTTTGCTTTTTTAGACATTTATTTAAACCGCTGTAGTTTGCTAAATACATCCCAAACCACAACACCGCAACTTACTGAAATATTTAGGGAATGTTTGGTACCATATTGCGGGATCTCAATCACGGCATCACTAGCTGAAACTACTTCTTGAGAAACACCTTTTACTTCGTTGCCAAAAACTAAAGCATATTTCTTATCAGTTTCAATTTTAAAATTATTAAGCATTATGGCATTTTCAGCTTGTTCTATAGCACAAATTTTTATGTTATCAGCTTTTAGTTTTTCAATTAAATCTATAGTGTTTTCAATATATTGCCAATCAACGGTATCGGTACTTCCTAGGGCTGTTTTATGAATATCTTTATGCGGTGGTTTGGCAGTAATACCACAGAGATAAATTTTTTCAATCAAAAACGCATCACTTGTTCTAAATACCGAGCCAATGTTATTTAAACTTCTAATATTATCAAGAATTATAATAATCGGTGTTTTTTGGGCTGACTTAAACTCGTCAATACTCAATCTTTCAAGTTCGTTATTTTTTAACTTCCTCATTTTTTTTGTTTTCAATCAGACTTGTCAGTTCCTAAATATTGTTGAAATCTCACTCTAATTGTAGATAACTTCTAGAAAATCAACTTCAAAACACATGAAATTAATAGTACATTGCATGCTACAATTTTGGTAAAAATAACATTAAAAAACCACTTTATCATTGGCTAAAAAAGCAAAAAAAATAACCCCGTTAATGAAACAATATAATGCCATAAAGGTTAAATATCCTGATGCATTATTGTTATTCCGTGTGGGCGATTTTTATGAAACCTTTGGAAGCGATGCCGTTAAAGCTGCAGGGATTTTAGGTATTATTTTAACAAAGCGTGGTGCAGGAAGTGAGAGCGAAACAGAGTTAGCAGGTTTTCCTCACCATTCTTTAAACACCTATTTACCAAAATTGGTAAAAGCAGGCGAACGTGTTGCTATTTGCGACCAACTGGAAGATCCAAAGCAAACAAAAACAATAGTAAAGCGTGGTGTAACCGAATTGGTAACTCCTGGTGTGGCGTTAAATGATGAGGTTTTAGTTTCAAAATCGAACAATTTTTTGTGTTCGGTATATTTTGATAAAAAATATATTGGGGTTTCCTTTTTAGATATATCAACAGGAGAGTTTTTAACTTCTCAAGGAAATGCGGAATATATTGATAAGTTACTTCAAAATTTTAGCCCAAGTGAAGTACTAGTTTCTAAGCAAAAACGAACACTTTTCAATGATACTTTTGGTGATGATTTTCATACGTTTTATTTAGAAGATTGGGTCTATCAAACCGATTATGCTTATGAAACTTTAACCAAACATTTCGATACAAAAACGTTAAAAGGTTTTGGGGTTGAAGATTTATATGAAGGCATTATTGCTTCAGGTTCTATTCTGCATTATTTAGGTGAAACACAACATCATAAACTACAGCATATTACCTCTATTTCAAGAATAGCAGAAGATGATTATGTGTGGATGGATAAATTCACTATTAGAAATTTAGAACTTTATAATTCTACCAATAACAATGCGGTTACCCTTTTAAATGTTATTGATAAAACCATTTCGCCTATGGGCGGAAGATTGTTAAAGCGTTGGTTGGCTTTACCCTTAAAAAACGTTGAAAAAATTAAACAACGTCATGAAGTTGTTGATTTTCTAACAAAGGAAAATGAAGTACTACAAAAGGTTCAAAATCATATCAAACATATAGGTGATTTAGAACGCTTAATTTCTAAAACAGCCACTGGAAAAGTTAATCCACGTGAGGTGATTCAACTTAAAAACTCTTTGGAGGCTATTGTGCCAATAAAAGCCTTAGCTTCAAATTCTAAAAACGAATCCCTAAGAATAATTGGTGATAATTTACAGAGTTGTGAAGTGTTAAGAGAGAAAATAAAAGCAACCTTAAATGAAGACGCTCCAGTAAACGTGCTAAAAGGTAACACGATAGCTTCTGGTTTTTCTTCAGAATTAGACGAGTTACGTGGGTTGTCCAAATCTGGAAAAGATTATCTGGATAATATGTTAGAGCGAGAAAGTGAGCGCACTGGTATCACCTCATTAAAGATAGCTTCCAATAACGTGTTTGGGTATTATATAGAAGTGAGAAATACGCATAAAGATAAGGTGCCTGAAGAGTGGATTAGAAAGCAAACTTTAGTTAGTGCAGAGCGTTATATCACTGAAGAACTTAAAGAATACGAGGCTAAAATTTTAGGAGCTGAAGAACGTATTTTGGCTATCGAGCAGCAACTCTTTTCTGAACTGGTAGGTTGGATGAATCAGTATATCAAAGCGGTTCAGCAAAATGCATACTTAATAGGTCAGTTAGATTGCTTATGTGGCTTTGCTCAATTAGCAAAAGATAATACCTATGTGTATCCAACAATTGATGATACTTTTGATTTAGATATTAAAGACGGTCGTCATCCTGTAATTGAAAAGCAATTACCAATTGGTGAAGCCTTCATTGCTAATGATGTTTTTTTAGATAGAGACTCGCAACAAATTATCATGATTACAGGGCCAAATATGTCTGGTAAATCAGCTATTTTGCGTCAAACTGCACTCATTGTACTTTTAGCGCAAATAGGAAGTTTTGTGCCTGCTAAAGAAGCTAAAATAGGTTTAGTAGATAAGATTTTTACTCGGGTTGGCGCCAGTGATAATATCTCGATGGGAGAATCAACTTTTATGGTTGAAATGAATGAAACCGCATCTATTTTGAATAATATATCTGATAGAAGTTTAGTGTTACTAGATGAAATTGGTCGTGGCACAAGTACTTATGATGGTATTTCTATTGCTTGGGCTATTAGTGAATATTTGCATGAACATCCCTCAAAACCAAAAACTTTATTTGCTACACACTACCATGAGCTTAATGAAATGAGTGAAACCTTTGAACGTATTAAAAACTTTAATGTTTCTGTAAAAGAACTGAAAGACAATGTTTTGTTTTTGCGAAAATTAGTGGAAGGTGGAAGTGCGCATAGTTTTGGAATTCATGTTGCTAAAATGGCTGGAATGCCGCAACAGGTATTGAGACGCGCTAATAAAATTCTTGAAAAATTAGAAAAATCACATTCGAGTGAAGAACTTACAGATAAAGTAAAAACTTTGCATGATGATATGCAATTGAGTTTCTTTAACTTGGATGATCCATTATTGGAAAATATTAAAGATGAAATTTTACATACTGATATAGATACACTTACACCAGTTGAAGCACTTATGAAATTGAACGAGATTAAGCGTATGTTGGTAAAGAAAAAGCAAGCTTAAAAATATTTTGATTTATTTTTAGAAAAGGCTTTGCAATTCCTAGAAATATTTTAAATTTGCATCCGCAATCGAGAGGTTGTATGTTCATTAAAAAGACTGCGAAAGTAGCTCAGGGGTAGAGCATCACCTTGCCAAGGTGAGGGTCGCGGGTTCAAATCCCGTCTTTCGCTCTGATACTTTCTTAAAATATACCAATTAAGTAGCTGAAGTGGTGGAATTGGTAGACACGTTGGACTTAAAATCCAATGGACATTAGTCCGTGCGGGTTCAAGTCCCGCCTTCAGTACAGATAAAAAGCCGAAACTTTAGTTTCGGCTTTTTTTATAGCACTATATTATTTTTAATAATAAAAAAAAGCTACCAATTAGGTAGCTTTTTCAATTTATAAACTTGTCTAAATTAATGACCTGTTTTTAATTTATCTGCTTCTTTTTTTACTGCATCAGCAGCTTTATCAACAGTTTCTCCTGCGGCATCCACAGCTTTATCTACAGCTTCACCAGCTTTGTTAGCAGCATCGCCAGCGGCATCAACTGCATTATCTACAGCTTCACCAGCAGCATCAGCAGCATTTTCAACAGCCTCACCTGCAGTGTTAGCTGCATTATCTACAGCTTCACCAGCGGCATCAGCAGCATTTTCAACAGCTTCTTCTATCGAATCTGCTTTTTTTGTGTCTCTACATGATGTGAAACTTAAACTTAAAGCTAACAATAAGATTGAACTTAATACTAATTTTTTCATCGGTTTTTGTTTTAGTGTTAATTATTTTTTAGTCAATGCCAATTTAATGACTTTTAATCAGAATTACGAATATTTGTATAATTCTTAGATTAAAACACAACTATATACGTAGGTAATATAGTATTTGGATGACAGCACCACGATTATTTTGTATAAATGCTTTATTTTTTGACCCCAGTTCTCGACATAAGTCACTATTGTTAATTAATTTTTTAACTAGTTCATCAAATTCAGTTTGTGTAGAAATGGAGAACATGCCTCCATTGTCAATTAAAGCTTGTGCTTCAGGGAATTTGTGATGATTGGAACCAATAATGATAGGTACACCAAAAACCGCTGGTTCTAAGGTGTTATGTAATCCCGTATTACCCATTGCTCCTCCTACATAAGTAATGTCTGCATAATTATAAATCTTTGAAAGGATTCCAATAGTGTCAACAATAAAAACTTGTTTTTCAGAAAGCTGTTTGTTGTCTTTTTCAGAAAACAAAACATTGCTTTTAGTTAGTTTTTCTTGAAAGTTTTTTATTTGTGATGTCTTAATATTGTGAGGGGCAATAATAAATTTTAAATCTTTTGAGGATTCAGAATTAATAAAATTTATAAACAGGGCTTCGTCTTCTGGCCAGGTACTACCAGCTACGATACAGGTTTTTTTGTTCTTGAAAATTTCAATAAAATCTAATTTATTATCGGTGTTTAATTGATTGTTAACTCGATCAAAACGCGTGTCGCCAGAAACTGTTACTTGATTGTAATCTATGTGTTGAAGTAATTTTTTTGAAGATTCATTTTGAGTAAAGATATGTTCAAAAGCAAATAGAGCTTTTTTGAAAGGCGTGTTGTAACTTTTGAAATAAAACTGATTTTTTCTGAATGAAGCTGAAATTAATATAGCTCGGAGGTTTTTTTGTTTTAATTTGAGCAAGAAATTTGGCCAAATATCATATTTGACGAATACAGTAAGGTCTGGATTTAATATATCAAAAAATCGTTTTACGTTAGCTTTAGTGTCTAGAGGTAGATAGATAACTATGTCAGCAATCTGAGTGTTTTTTCTAATTTCATATCCAGATGGAGAGAAAAAACTAAGGATTATCTTGTGATGTTTGTAATGATTTCTTAGTTCTGAAAAAACAGGAAGACCTTGTTCATATTCACCTAAAGATGCACAATGAAACCAAAGTGTTTTATCTTCTTTTTTTAGGTTGTTTTCTAAGACTTCAAAAGTTGATTGTCTTCCGATAACACCCTTTTTGAGTTTAGAATTAAACAAGGCTCCAAACTTTACACCAAAAGTTGCAAGATATATTCCTATGTTATAAATAAAGTGCAATATTCTTTCTTTAAATGCTAAAATACATTTCTTTAAAATAAATTCATTGGTTAGCGTTAATCATTTTTGTAATTTTGTTGAACGTTAGTCCGCAAGAGATTAACATCAGAATAAGTCATTATTGTTACTTTAAATACTGGCTGCAATTTTCTTTAGATGAAAAAAATTCAAATGGTTGACCTTAAAGGTCAGTATAACGATATAAAAGATATTGTTAACCCTTCTATACAAGAAGTCATCGAAAAAACAGCATTTATTAATGGACCTAAAGTTCATGATTTTCAGAGAAATTTAGAAGCTTACTTAGATGTTAAACATGTAATACCTTGCGCAAACGGAACCGATGCGTTGCAAATAGCAATGATGGGAGTTGGTTTGAAACCAGGTGATGAGGTTATTACTGCCGATTTTACTTTTGCTGCTACAGTTGAGGTTATAGCGCTTTTACAATTAACACCAGTTTTGGTTGATGTTAATGAAGATGATTTTAATATCAATATTGAAGCCATAAAAAAAGTAATTACACCACAGACAAAAGCTATTGTGCCAGTTCATTTATTTGGGCAATGTGCTAATATGGAGGCTATTATGGAAATAGCAAAAGAATATAATTTATTTGTTATTGAGGATAATGCCCAAGCTATCGGAGCTAATTACACCTACGCTGATGGAACTAAAGTGAAAGCTGGAACTATTGGAAATGTTGGTGCTACATCATTTTTTCCTTCAAAAAACCTTGGTTGTTATGGAGATGGAGGTGCTATTTTTACTAATGATGATGATTTAGCACATACTATACGGGGTATTGTAAATCATGGCATGTATGAACGTTATCATCATGATGTAGTTGGTGTAAATTCTAGATTAGATAGTATTCAAGCAGCAGTTTTAGATGCAAAATTACCACGTTTAGATAGTTATAACAAAGCTAGACAACAGGCTGCTAAAAAATATACTAAAGCTTTTGAAGGGATTGATAATATAATAACCCCTAAAACAGTTAGTAAAAGTTGTGATGGTATTTGTGATACCTGTGATTGTCATGTATTTCATCAGTATACATTAAGAGTAAAAGGCATAGATAGAGATGCTTTGGTAAAACATTTAAACGAGAATGGTATTCCTTGTGGTGTCTATTACCCAATACCGTTACATAAGCAAAAAGCGTATCTCGATGAGAGGTATGCTGAAGCTGATTTTGAAGTAACGAATACATTGGTAAAAGATGTTATATCATTACCAATGCATACAGAATTAGATGACGAACAAATTGAATTTATTACATCAACAATAATAAAGTTTATAAATGAGTAAAATATTAGTTACTGGAGGATTAGGATTTATTGGTTCACATACAGTTGTTGAACTTCAAAATGAAGGATATGAAGTTGTTATTATTGATGATTTATCAAATTCTTCTGAAAAAGTATTAGATAGGATTACAGCTATTACTGGTAAAAAACCAATTTTTGAAAAGTTAGATTTAAAGGATAAAGCCAGAGTTGAAGCTTTTTTTGAAAAGCATAATAATGTGAAAGGTGTTATTCATTTCGCTGCTAGCAAAGCTGTTGGAGAAAGCGTTAAAGAACCTTTGATGTATTATGAAAATAACATTGGTTCGCTTGTTTATATTCTTAAAGAATTAAAGAAATTGCCATCAGCTGCATTTATTTTTAGTTCTTCTTGTACGGTATACGGGCAAGCTGATGAATTACCTATTACTGAAAATGCTCCTGTTAAAAAAGCAGAATCACCATACGGCAACACCAAACAAATTGGTGAAGAAATTATACGGGATACATGCAAAGTTGTGCCTACTTTGAAAGCAATTGCTTTGCGTTATTTTAATCCAATTGGTGCTCATGAATCTGTTGAAATTGGCGAATTACCAATTGGAGTTCCTCAAAATCTTGTTCCGTTTATTACCCAAACCGCTATAGGATTACGTGAAGAGTTGTCCGTATTCGGAGACGATTACCCAACTCCTGATGGAACATGTATTCGAGATTATATTCATGTTGTAGATTTAGCTAAAGCCCATGTTATAGCTCTAGGTAGATTATTAAAAGGTAAAAATAAGGCTAACTATGAAACGTTTAATTTGGGAACAGGTAAAGGGAGTTCTGTTCTTGAAGTAGTTCAATCTTTTGAAAGAGTTTCCGGAAAGAAATTAAATTATAAGATAGTAGGAAGAAGAGAAGGTGATATTATTTCGGCTTATGCAGATACTAATAAAGCGAATAATGAATTAGGTTGGAAAACTAAATTATCGCTTGACGATGCTATGAGTTCTGCTTGGAAATGGGAACAGAAAGTTAGAGCTAGCGAATAAGTTAATTGAAGCCAAAAAAAACGAAAGACCACTATAATAGTGGTCTTTTTTTTTCTCTAATTACATACAACGCATTTATGAAGAAGTAAACTATTATCGGGAGTTACCTTTTTAAGAAAGTTTTAAGAATATTAACAGGCATTTATTTATAACTTGATATAACTGTTAGTTTGTGCTATACAATTGTGTTTTTTTGCTCATACTAATAACCAATTCATGACTATTCAAACCAAAATTCTAATATTTTTTTTGAGTCTTTTTATACTTGTTAATAAATTGACGGCGCAAGTATTGGATGAAAATATCTCATTTAAGAATCAACAAACTGAAATAGACAGTTTGTTAAATGAGGTAAATATTGATAGTGATATGAATCAACTGGAATTACTGGTTCTTTATAATGATGCAGCAAATAATAATCATCCTGATTCTATCAATATATATAAAAAATTGGCACTCTTAAATGCTGAATTAGAACAACCTAAGGATGCACTTAAGTATACAAAAATGTATATAAATAATACTTTTGATTTTTCAATTTTAAAGGATAAATCATTTGATTCTATAAACAATACAGAGGAATACAAACAGTTAGACAAGGAGTTTAATTTCAATGTAAGTGGCTTAGCGTTTGTCTATTTTTATACTGCTTTGATTGGGTTTTTTTTTATGTTAGCTATTAGCATTAATAAAAAGGCTAAACCTTATGCTAAAATTTTAATTTCAATTTTTGTGGGAATTCAAAGTTTATTTATTCTTGAATTTGTGCTTTACATGACGAATGCTAGATATGAGTTTCCGCATACTTACCGTATGTCTTCAATAGCTGTATTACTATTAGGTCCCTTGTTGCTTTTTTATTTTAAAAGTCTCTCAAGTGGTTTTAAATTTAAAATTAAAGATGTTTTGCATCTTTTGCCAACTTTGGGATTATTGTTTTTTCTAATACCTATATACATTTTACCAGCTAATGAGAAGTTTAAAATGATGTTGGGTATAAATGAATTATATATTAACTATGATATCGGAATATTTAGTACTAAAGTATTGTCGCTAATTATTTATACTTTTTTGATTAATTCATTTCTTAAAAAGAGAAAAAAATCAATAGAGGGTCATCCAGAATCATTGAAAAGAAACTGGGAGTCAAGCATATTTAATATCTATGTGGCATATATTGTTTCTTATGTTTTGTACGGTGTTTCAATCTTAACACAGATAGGTCAGTTATCTATGGTTATATACCATATAATGGTTGCACTTATGTGTTTTATGCTAATCTACATAGTTTATATGGGCTATGTTCAGCCTGATATATTCAGTAATACACATATTCCTTTAAAGAAAAGATTATTTTCTGAAAAATATAAGAAATCTGGACTCACTGATAATTTGTCTAATGAACTAAAAGAAAATTTGATTAAACTCCTTGTTGAGGATAAAATTTTTAAAGAAAGCAGCATAAATTTAGAAACATTAGCATTAAAACTTAATACAACAAGGCACAATGCATCTCAAATAATAAATGAGCATTTTAAAATGAATTTCTTCGAATTAATTAATAAGTTCAGAATTAATGAAGCTATAAAAATATTAGAAGAAGATGTTAATGGTAATTTAAATATTATTGATATTGCTTACGAGGTAGGTTATAATAATAAAGTTACATTCAACAAAGCTTTTAAAAAAGAAACAAACACAACACCTTCAGAGTATATAAGTACTTCTCTAAAAAAAACCACCTAGTAAACTACTGGTAAACCATTAACGGCATAGGTAAACTATTATAAGGGTTACCTCAATTTACTCGCATTATCACTTCATTTATCATGCAATTGTTAAAGGTAGGTAGTAAAAGGACTTTACTTACTTTAGATTCCTCTAAACTTTTTTTCAAAAAAAGTAAAGTATAATTTTTTGAATTAGTCACTTAAAAAAACTTTGCTACCTCCTTTTTTCAATCTGCATAGACTAACTCAAATAATTATAAAATGAAAAAAAAGTTTAGTAGATTGTTAACGCTAATATTGGCGTTAACTGTGCAGCTAATGTTTGCACAAGGAAAGACTATTTCTGGTACAGTTACTGATAATAGTGGTTTGCCACTTCCAGGAGCAACAGTCTTAGTTAAAGGTACTTCTTCTGGTACCTCTACAGATTTTGATGGTAAATTTTCAATTCAAGCTAGCCAAGGAGATTTTTTGGTAATTAGTTATGTTGGATATTCTACTAGAGAAATTGTTGTTGGCACTTCAGCCACAATTGACGTTAAACTACTTGAAGATGCAGAAGCATTACAAGAAGTTGTAGTAACAGCCTTTGGAAAGAAAAAGCAAAAACGCTCGCTGGGATATGCAGCTACAGCTATTGATGGTAAAGACCTAACAGAGGTTACTACACTCAATCCTTTTGAAAGCTTATCGGGAAAGGTAGCTGGTTTGGATATTACTGCACCAAATCAACCTGGAGCATCCACTAAAGTAATATTAAGAGGTTATAGTTCGCTAAGTGGAAACGGTCCGCTATATGTGATTGATGGAACTCCTATTTCCTCTGGATCAAATTCTAGTAGTTTGAGTGGAAGAACCACAGACCCAAACAGATCATTTGATGGTGGTACCAATATTAATGATTTAGATGCAAATTCTATCGAAAGTATTAATGTTTTAAAAGGGGGAGCTGCAACAGCTTTATATGGATCTAGAGCCAATAATGGAGCTATTATAATTACAACAAAGAAAGGTAAATCTGGAAAGGTTAAAGTAGAATTAAATAGTGCTATTGATTTCTTAGAAGTTTCTAGAATTCCTCATTTGCAACAGAGATGGGGACAAGGATGGAATGGTGTTGATTATTCAGGATTACCTGCCGGTGGTACTGGTGCAACAAACGAAAATGGATCATGGGGACCTTTATTTAACGGAGAATTAAGAGTTTGGGGGCAAATAGTAAATAACTCTCAGCAAATTAAGCCATATGTAAATCTTGAAGATAATATCAAAGATGTTTATGATATTGGTAATACCTATACAAACTCTGTACGACTAAGTGGTGGTGGTGAAAGAAATGATTTTTCATTGTTGTTCACTAGAGTTGATACAGACGGAGTTATTCCAACAGATGCTGATGCATTAAATAGAAATACATTAACATTGAATGCAGGAATATCTACTGATAAATTTAGACTCCGTGCAAATGCTAATTATGCACAAACACGTCAGAACGCAGTTAATACAGGTCAGGGCGATAATGCAGGTGAAGGAGAATCTTTTATACAAGAACTAATTCAGATACCAAGAGGGGTGAGTGCTGTGGATTTGGCTGACTATCAAAACAATCCATTCAATAATAATGATAATTTTTATACCCCGTATTCTAGAAATCCCTATTGGACACTTAATGAAAACGCAACTAATTTAACTAGAGAACGCTTTTATGGTAATATAAATTTGTCTTATGATATTCTACCAAATTTAATAGGGACGTTCCAAACGGGAGCCGATATACTCAATAGGGGAAGACACAGTCATGGTGCTATTGTAAGATATTCTGATGGTTCACCTCAGGCACTGCTTGGAGGAACTCCAAATGCTGGTGGTGTTACAGAAACAACCAATCAATTAAGAAGGTACGAGTCTTTTTTGACATTTGACTACGATACAAAACTAAACAGTGACTTTGGTTTAGAAGCTTCCATAGGTGGGTCTTTAGCGAATTCAACTGCTAGTAGTTTGTTAATATCTGTAACCGATTTAGATATTCCTAATTTTTATGAAATTTCTAATTCAGCCGTATTACCAACTACGGCACAGAATGATTCAAAATCGTTACTATATTCTGTATTTAGTTCAGCAACTTTATCTTTTAAAGACCGTATTTACTTGAATCTTACCGCACGAAATGAGTGGACTTCTACGCTTGCTATTGGTAAAAACTCGTTCTTTTACCCATCGGTTAACCTTAGTGCTATAGCTCTAGATAATGGAAAACACTTTTTAAAAGCTAGAGGAGGTTTTGCCTCAACCGCAAAAGGTGCAGGTATATATTTAACAGAGAGTTCTGCTTTACCAGCAGTTTCTGCAGCTTACTTTGGAAATATAACATTTCCATTTAATGGGTTAAATTCATTTGAGATAGCAAGAGTATTAGGAAATATAAACATTGAACCAGAGTTTACAGACGAATTTGAAATAGGTTTAGAAGGACGCTTTTTTAATAATAGAGTAACTGCTGATTTAGCTGTTTATAGTAAAAAAACAGATGGTTCAATAATTAGTTTACTATTGCCAAATTCAACAGGATATGGTTCTATTACTGGAAATTTCATGGATATAGAGAACAAAGGTGTTGAATTAGCTTTAGGTTTTGTTCCAGTTAGAACAGATGATTTTAGTTGGAATGTAAATTACACTTTTGCTAAAAATGAAAATGAGGTTACTGGTTTGCCAGAAGGAACAGATGAAATTTTAGTTAATAGTGCTTTTGGAGTTAATTTTTATGCAGAAAAAGGTCAGCCTTTAGGAGTATTTAAGGCAAGAGTGCCACAAACTACTGCTGATGGACAAGTTGTTGTTGATCCTAATACTGGGATATCGTTACAAACAGTTGAAGAGGAAACCATAGGTAACTCACAACGTGATTTTGTAATGGGATTGCAAAATACTATTAAGTATAAAAACTTCCGACTTTCATTTGCTTTTGACTGGAAAGAAGGTGGAGAAATGTACTCTTACACAGCAAGGTTATTAGGTTTTACAGGAAACTCAATATTAACAACATATAATGATAGAAATTCATTTATAGTTCCTAACTCAGTAGTAGATGATGGTAATGGGAATTTTGTTGAGAATACTACACCAATAACTTTTGATAATGTCACTGGGTTTTACAGTGCAAGTAACAATCCTAGCACAGAGGTAAACCATGTAATAGATAAAACATTTATCAGATTAAGGGATGCATCTATTTCTTATAATTTTCCTAACAAGCTTATTGATAAAACTGGTTTAACTAATCTAACTCTGAGTCTTTATGGAAGAAACTTGTTTTTATGGACACCAGATGATAATCCATACGTAGATCCAGAGGTAACCTCTTTTGGTGGTAATGATTTAGTTACTGAGTTTGGCGAATTTGCAGCAAACCCTGCTCAAAGAACTTATGGTGTTTCACTTAAAATGACATTTTAAAATAAAGAATTATGAAAAAATTATTAATAACAATAATAGGATTTGGAATCTTGTTCGTGTCTTGTGATTCGCAACTGGATATAAATAGAGACCCTGATGATTTAACACCAGATCAATTGGCTTTTGAGGTAGAGTTACCAGGAAGTATAACAGGAATAGCAGGAGTAAAAGGTTCGTATTGGGCATTAATTGGTGGTGTATGGTCTCAATTTTGGGCACAAAGTCCTGGTTCAAGCCAATATAGAGTTTTAGATAATTACACGCTAGGAGCTACCGACGGTATTTCAACAGGTGGCTGGTTAAATGCATATGATGCACTTTTAGATGTAAGAAATATTAAAAAACGTGCTTTAGCAGAAAATAACTGGAATTATTATTTAATAACAACAGTACTTGAAGCTTACACATCTCAAATGTTAACAGATTGGTATGGTGATATACCTTATACTGAAGCTAATGATCCCTTAATTTTTAATCCAATATTTAATACAGGTGAAGAGGTTTATGATTTGTTAATTCAAGATTTAGATGATGCGTTAAGTAAAAATTTGAGTAACTCAGAAGGAACAGTACCAGGTAATGATGACTTTGTTTTTGCTGGTGAAATGGATAATTGGGTGAAGTTTGCAAATACTCTAAAGCTAAGAATATTTCTAAGACAAACAGAAGCTAGACCATCAGTAGCACAACAGGGAATAACTACTATGTTTAACTCTGGAGCTCAATTTTTAGATATTGATGCTGCTGTAACTGGCTTTACAGATGCACCAAATATCAGTAATCCTCTATATGAAACTGATAGAAGACAGTTAAATACACAGCTTAATTTAAGGGCAAGTGCAACAATGCATGGGTTTTTAACCGATAATCTAGATGAAAGAATTGAGGCTTATTATGGACCAGGAAATCCAGTTATTCAAGGAGATTTTAATAATCAAGCTGGACCTAACACATTTTCAGTTGCTGATATAAGTCCATTATCTCCATTATATTTTATAAGTCTTTCACAAAGCTATTTTTTGCAATCAGAGGCTAGATTAAGGTATGATAATGAAAGTCAAGCTAAAGAACTATACGATATGGGGGTTACAGAAGCATTTAACAAAAACCCTAACTTTTTTGATGATGACGTATCTGAAGCTAATCAAACTTGGGCTTTTGAAGCGCCATATGATGCAGCTCCTTATATAGCTTCTGGTGGAGTATATGAGTATCCAAGTGGTGGTACTTTTGATGAAAAACTTGAGGCAATCATTACACAAAAATGGATAGCTAGCTACCCAGATGATGGCGCTGAGGCTTTCTTTGAATGGCATAGAACAGGTTATCCTGATTTCTTTACAGTTTCAGTAAATGGAGTTTTGGGTACCGGATTTCCTCAAAGGTTATTGTATCCAAATTCTGAGACTTCAAGAAATTTGAATGCACCTGATTTAGAGTTAATAACTGAACCTATTTGGTGGAACCAATAATTAAAAAGATTTAGAAATATGAAAAATATAATTAAAAGTATAGTCTGTGTCATGCTACTTTTTTTAAGCTCATGTAGCACGGAATCAACTGGTAATGTTAGTAATGTTACCGATTATGCAGTAATTGATATAATTGGCGAAACTGAATTAATAATTGACCAAGGCGATTCATGGGTAGATCCTGAAGCTAATGTAACTTTAGCGGGAGCTCCTTATGATTATGAAGTTGATACAGTTGTTGATACAAATGTTCCTGGTGTATATTACATTACATACTCTGCAGTAAACGATTTGGGTTTTACAGCATCAGCAACAAGAACAGTAGTTGTGGTCTCATCATCTCCAGAAACATGTGATTTATCTGGAGCCTGGGAAAGATCTAATGGGAGTCCTGGTACTATGACAAAAATTTCAGATAGAAATTATACATATGATAATGCAGGAGGAGTAACTGGTGCAAACCAGCTTACTGTAAATTTGATTAACGTTAATGATGTTCAGATTTATATTCCTTTTCAAGAGAATGCCTCGCCTAGTGGTTTATCAGTAAGAAGTTTTCAACCAGGAACTATTACTGATTGCGATAATTTTAGTTGGAGCTTGTCTGCAAGTGGCTTCTATGGAACATTTACAAGAAATTTCTCAAGACAATAATTAAAAATAAAACGATTATGAAAAAAATAAATATATATAGGGCTGTTTTAGTGTTGTTTACAGTGAGTTTATTTGTCTCTTGTGACGAGGGAGGCGATCCAGATCCAGGAGGAACCAATGTGCAAGATATTGCTGGAGATTGGTGGGCTGTGGCGTTAAATCCTGGTGGTGAAACTACCGCTTTTGGAGGTGATTATGTGCAGTTTAGTACATACAATACAGCAGCAAACGACAATACTTTTTGGGTAGACGATCATGACAACTGGATGCAGTTAAAAGCAAAGGTAACATTAAACGAAGACAGGTTAACATTTCAAAGTGAGCCAAATACCCCTGAATTATATACTGATGAAACAGTAACTATTACAAATGGTTTAATTACTAGAGATGTTTTTACAACAGAAAGTAATACCCTTGTAGACCAAATAACTTTTAATGCTGAGTTTAGTTGGGATCCAGGAACTGTTTATGAATATATAGGACACTTTAGAACAGGTTTTTTAGAAGATGAAAACCCACATTTTTAGATTTACTAACTAAATTTATAACTAAAAAAAGGTGCTAATTTAATTAGCGCCTTTTTTTATGCTTTTTTTGTTTTCTTTTTATTTTTAAAACTCATAAAAACCAGTATTATCATTCCTGTTGTAACTGATAAATCGGCTAGATTAAAAATTCCTGTTCTAAACACACCACCTAAATCAATAAATAAGAAATCGGTAACTTTTCCAAAAACAATTCTGTCAAATACATTGGCAATTCCGCCGCCAATAATACTTGCAAAAGCAAAAAGCGACCACTTATCTAGTGTCTTATCCTTAAAAATATGTCGAAGTACGAAGCCTAAAACTAATATGGGTAAAATGAGTAATAAAATAATTCTTAGGGTTTCGTTTAACTCACTTCCCATGCCTAAAAATGCTCCAGTATTCTCAATATTCATCATAACAAAGGCATCACCAATCAAAGGAATGCGCTCTCCTGGGTTTACTTCTGTTCTTAGTGTGATGTTTTTTCTAACAAGAACTTTGGAAATCTGATCAATAGCTATGGTTAAAACAATAACCAGAATTATAAAAGCGTTACGTTTATTTTGCTTCATTTAACTATTGGCTTCAAAAGTTGCAGAAACTGTTTCAGATTCTCTATTGATTTTTTTAACTAAACCTTGTAAAACTTTACCTGGACCAACTTCTGTAAACAAGGTGGCACCGTCAGTAATCATTTGTTGAACAGACTGCGTCCAACGTACAGGTGCTGTTAATTGAGACATTAAATTTGTTTTAATTGCATTTTCATCAATTACAGCGTTTGCCGTTACATTCTGGTATATAGGGCAGTTTGGTTTACTAAATGTGGTGTTTTCAATAGCTGCTGCTAATTCTTCACGAGCAGGCTCCATTAACGGTGAGTGAAATGCGCCACCTACAGGTAGTACTAACGCTCTTCTTGCTCCTTCTTCCTTTAAGGTTTCACAGGCTTTATTGATAGCTTCAACTTCTCCAGAAATTACTAATTGCCCAGGGCAATTGTAATTTGCAGCAACAACTACGCCTTCGGTTGTTGCACAAATTTTTTCAACTACATCATCATCAAGTCCTAAAACAGCTGCCATAATACTTGGTTGTAACTCGCATGCTTTTTGCATAGCAGTAGCACGTTGCGATACTAATTTTAGTCCGTCTTCAAACGTTAATGTGCTATTAGCTACAAGCGCAGAAAGTTCTCCAAGTGAGTGGCCAGCAACCATATCAGGTTTAAAACTATCACCTAATGTTTTAGCTAAAATTACAGAATGTAAAAATATGGCGGGTTGTGTTACTTTGGTTTGTTTTAAATCTTCAGCAGAACCTTCAAACATGGTATCTGTGATGTTGAAACCCAAAATATCGTTAGCATTTTCAAATAGTTCTTGTGCTAAAGGTGAATTTTCATAAAGATCTAAACCCATTCCTGAGAATTGTGCCCCTTGACCTGGAAAAATATATGCGTTCATATTAGTTAGTTTTTATGTGGCAAAAATAGGAATAAATCTTTAGAAGAACTGATTATGTTTTTTAGAAGTTATACTGCTGCGTTAGGGATTGAAACGGCATCCTTTTTTGCTTTTTCGGCAAAAAAGATATAGTGGAAAGCCCGACCCTTGTGGTAACGCCCAAATAAAATTATAGTTTTTCTGCTGCAGCTTCAGCACATCGCTCGCCATCCATAGCAGCGGAAACAATACCTCCGGCATAACCACCACCCTCGCCACAAGGGTATAAGTTTGAAATTTGTGGATGTTGTAATTGCTCGTTTCTTGGAATTGAAACCGGAGATGAGGTTCTGGATTCTACGCCTACAATATTGGCCTCGGCGGTGTAATAGCCTTTCATTTTCTTACCAAAAGCTTCAAAGCCTTTTCTCAATCGGCTTCCTATGAATTTGGGTAGCAATGAGTGTAGTGGTGCGGATTTTAATCCAGGTTGATAGGAGGTTGGGTTTAACTTTGGTGATGGTTTACCCTCAACAAAATCGATTAGTCGTTGTGCCGGGGCTACTTGACTTCTTCCGCCAGCTGTAAATGCTAAACGCTCTAAATTTTTTTGATATTCTAAGCCTTTTAAGGCACCAAATTTCTCGTATTTTGGCAAATCGGTACCTGCATTAATCTCTACAACAATACCAGAATTGGCATATAAATTATTTCGTTTTGATGGGGACATGCCATTTACCACAACCTCACCATTAGCAGTTGCAGCGGGTACAATAAAGCCACCAGGGCACATGCAGAATGAATAAACTCCGCGATTTTTAACTTGTTCTACCAAACCGTAAGAGGCTGCAGGAAGTAACTCGTTACGTGTGCCAGAACAATGGTATTGAATGGAGTCTATAATATGTTGCGGATGCTCAACCCGAACACCCATGGCAAAGGATTTTGCTTCTATTGCAATGTCTTTTTTGTCCAATAGATAAAAGATGTCTCTGGCTGAATGGCCTGTGGCTAGAATAACTTTTTCAACAGGAGTTTCGTTATTATCATTTAATTGAATGGCTGTTATTTTTTGGTCTTTTAAAACGAAATTGGTTACCCGTGTTTCAAAGTGGATTTCGCCTCCAAACTTTAAAATAGTTTCACGAATATTCTGAACCACTTTGGGGAGTTTATTGGTACCAATATGCGGATGAGCATCAATAAGAATTTGCTCGGTGGCGCCATGATATACTAGGTTTTCAAAAATGCGTCGAACATCACCACGTTTTAAACTTCTGGTGTATAGTTTACCATCACTGTAAGTTCCTGCGCCACCTTCACCAAAACAATAATTGGAATCTTCATTTACAAAATGGTCTTGGTTTATGGCTTTTAAATCGCGCCTGCGGTCTTGAACATTTTTACCGCGCTCTAAAACAATGGGTTTAAAACCCAGTTCAATACACCGTAAAGCGGCGTACATGCCTGCAGGACCGAAACCTATAATATGGATGGGTTTAGCTTTAGAAACGTCTTTATACTCAAAAATATATTCTGAGTTTTCTGGAACAGGCTCTTTAATATAAACAGCTACCTTGTAATTAAATATGATTTTTGGTTTTCTGGCATCAACGGATTTTCTGAGGATTTTTACACCTGTAATATCTGTTTTGTCTATTGCAAGTTTTATGGCAGATTTTAAAACCAGAATATCAGGCTGCTTTTCCTCTTGAAGTGTAATACGAAGTTGTATTTCTTTTAGCATTTGATGAAATTTGGGTTGGGAGTAAATAAATTTTTTTCATTTTATCTAGTCAACCGACCAATCTAAAACATTTAAAATATCTGTAAGTCCAAAATAAACATAAATTTCTCTATTCGGTTTTATAAGAAGATGATTGATTTCAAAGTCTGAATCTTTAAAAAATAAATTTTCTAATAAGTCGTAATTATCTAAATATATATGATTTGCTTTGTCTTCTTGAATTCCAGACATCTTAGTACCTATAAGGTATGCTTGGTATCTGTGTGAATTGTGTTTAATCCATTGCCAGTATTTTTTATGCTTTGAATCCTTGTATAGCTCCTTCGTATTTTTTCTATAAAGATGTATCATTGTTTTATTCTCTATATTAAAATTGCTACCAGTAATTTTATTTAAAAAGGTGTTAATTTGAGTATGACTAACGGAATCGAGTTTAGCTTTCTTTCTGTGTAAAAAGCTCGTTTTAATCAAGGCTGTATCATTCTCTATTTCTTTAATAAAAACTTTTCTTTTATCTAACTGCTTAAACTGTTTTTTAGAAATTTTTTGATTTTCAAAATAGAAGTAAGTGGGTTTTTTATTTTGTTGACCATAGATCATTAAATTGAAGAAGAAAATAAAGATTATTATGATTTGTTTCATAATTATAAAGATTCCATTTATAAATCATTTTAATGTAACGAACGAACTAGGTCTTTTTTTAGTTAAATAAATTGAAACTATTTTCTCTCATAAGTTAAAAAAGAAAACTCATAATCATGGTTTGCGTCTTTTTTATGAAAAACATTGGCAGTTTCTTTCCAAATAGATGCATCAATTTTAGGGAAATAAGTGTCTGCATCAAACTCATGATGTACACGAGTTAATTCAATTTTATCAGCAATATCCATAGCTTGCTTATAAATTTGTCCGCCTCCAATTATAAATGGTTGCGGGTCTGTTTTGGTAGCATCAATGGCATCATCTAAGCTATGTACAATGATGACACCTTCTGGGGCTTTGTAATCTTTTTGTCTGGTTATTACAACATGGGTTCTGTTTGGCAAAGGTTTAGGGAAACTTTCAAAAGTTTTCCGTCCCATAATTATGTGATGCCCGTTAGTAAGGGATTTAAAACGTTTTAAATCATTGCTTAAATGCCAAATTAACTTATTGCCCAAGCCAATGGCATCATTCTCTGCGGCTGCAACAATAATGGTAAGTTCAGAATTGGTTTTTTTTGTATTTTGTTCTTCTTTATTAGCTTCAGCATATGCTTCACTTTGTGCGATTAGCTTTTCTTCTTTTAAAAAGCCAGTCTTAAGCTTATCAATACGGTCTTGTTGTTTTGCAACCAATTTATCTAGCTGTTGTTTTTCCCAAGCTTTACCCATAAACTTGTTGGTAATAAAAACATTAAACAAGTGGTATAAAAAAAAGAATAGCCAAATTAAAATAGCAAACAAAAACCATTCTTTACCAAAAATTTTAAAATCCTTACCAATACCTAAAACAGTATTGGCAATAATTAAAAATATGGCGCCAATTAAAAATATTACAAAATGAATATATAAACGCTTTTTCTGTTTGATGCGTTTTTGAGCATTTTCAATAAGCTCTAATTGGTCTTTGTCTATCTGAGGTGTAGATTTCTTTTTTCCGAACATATAAATGAAATAACGACTGTAAAGTTAAAGCTTTTTAATAAGATTAAAACATGAAATTAAAACACTTAAGTTAAATGTCCAAGCGAAAACGATTTAGCTTTAAAAAGTACTGATAATCAGACAAAAACGATAATTTTAGATTGTTAATTATATAAAATTTTTGCTAAATTTTTATATACTTTGATATTTTGTAGAATGCAAATTATCAAATTGATAATTTTTTGAAAGTAAAGAGTTTTAAGTAGTTAGGGTTTTAAATAGTTTATAAATTTGCAGTGTTAAAACTTGAAAAAAGTACATTAAAAATAATATTATTATGGCTATTAAAAAACAATTTTTAAAAAGTAAACCAGTTTGTAAAGTAACTTTTTCTTTACCAGCTGAAGACGCAAAAAAAGTATCTGTTGTTGGATCTTTTAACGAATGGAATGCTAAAAAAGCACCACTTAAAAAATTAAAGAATGGTACCTTTAAAGGGACTGTTGATTTAGAAGCTGGAAACTCTTACGAATTTAAATACATTGTTGACGGTGTTTACGTTAATGATGAAGCAGCTGATGCTTATGCATGGAATGACTTTGCAGGAGCAGAAAACGGTGTTTTAAACGTTTAGTTATCAGTTTTAAAATAACACAAAAGCACCTCAAATAGAGGTGCTTTTTTTATTTGTATATGTTTTGTTGGCTTTCATAGCTTCAAAAAGGATACCACTGTTATTCCTTGTGTGTGCTTTTTGATGAAGGTTTTTTAATGATTTTTTTTGGTTTCTGTTAATGCAAAGCCAAGTTGAAAAATACTTGATTATTGGAGCTTCCTAAACAGCCACAACACCTTTAATATGTGGATGCGGATTATAATCTTCCAACGTAAAGTCTTCAAAATCAAAATCAAAAATATCTTTGATATCTGGATTAAGAATCATTTTTGGTAAAGGACGAATATCCCTTGAAAGCTGTAATTCTAACTGCTCGTAGTGGTTGCTGTAGATGTGTGCATCACCAAACGTATGGATAAATTCTCCGGCTTCATATCCACAAACTTGAGCCATCATCATGGTAAACAAAGCATAGGACGCAATATTAAATGGCACACCTAAAAATATATCTGCACTTCTTTGATAAAGTTGGCAAGATAATTTACCATTAGCTACATAAAATTGAAAAAATGCATGACAGGGTGGTAATGCTGCTTTACCATTTGCTACGTTTTCACTAAAACTTTTAGAAGTATCTGGTAACACCGAAGGATTCCAAGCAGAAACTAGCATTCTCCTGCTGTTTGGATTATTTTTTAGTGCGTGAATAACCTCTTTAATTTGGTCAATTTCATCATCGTTCCAGTTACGCCATTGATGTCCATAAACAGGGCCTAAATCGCCATTTTCATCAGCCCACTCATTCCAAATACGAACCCCATTTTCAGTAAGGTATTTTGTGTTTGTATCTCCCTTTAAAAACCAAAGTAATTCATAGATAATAGATTTTAAATGAAGTTTTTTGGTAGTTACCATAGGAAACCCTTCACTTAAATCGAAACGCATTTGGTAGCCAAAAACACTCTTGGTACCAGTACCAGTGCGGTCACCTTTTTCATTTCCGTTTTCTAAAACATGTTTTACTAGGTCGTGGTATTGTTTCATAATAAGTCCCTGCGAAATCAGGAATTTCTTTTAGGTTATACGTTTGCTAAAATAGAAATTCAGCGGATACGAATTTAATCAAAACCTCAAGTTTTATTTTGACAATTTAATGGATAGATATTAAAAAGTTATTAACCGCTTAACGCATTTCAACTTTATTCAAAACAGTTTTTCTATAGGATTTTCCAATAGGTAATTTAATTTCATTTTGCAGAACAATTTGGTTTCCGTCTATCAATTTTAAATGATTAAAATTTATAATAAATGATTTATGAATGCGCAAAAAGTCATCAGATAATTTAATTAAAAAGTCTGAAAGAGTTTGCGGTGTTAAAATCATTTTATCTGTATATATTTTTATATAGTTGCCGTAAGCTTCAATATGACTAATGGTTTCCAAGTTTATCTTGATAATCTTCTTATCGCTTTTAACAAAAATAAAATTTGTTGCGGTTTCGTTCTGAACAACAACGGTGTTTTGATTAGACTGATTTTTTTGTTGCACTTTTAATACCGCTTGTAAAAAGCGTTCAAAAGAAAAGGGTTTTAATAAATAATCAGTAACTGATAACTCAAAACCTTCAATAGCATATTCAGAATAAGCTGTGGTGATTATAACTTCTGGCTTTTGTTGTAAGGTTTTCAGTAAGCTTAAGCCTGAAAGTTTAGGCATGTTTATATCTAGAAAAAGTAAATCTACTTGTTTCGTTTGTAGTATATCCATAACCTCAAAAGCATTTTTACAAGATGCTAGCAATTCCAAATTCGGTATTTCTTTAATATAGCTTTCTAAAATTTGACGCGCTATAGGCTCATCATCAGCTATGATGCATTGTAAAGGATTCATTTAAAAATGGAGTTTTAATTTAATATGATAATACCCGTTTTTGTTATCTATTTTTAACTGATGTTTGTTAGGATACAATAATTGCAGTCTCTTTTTTACATTGTTTAACCCAATACCGCTTCTTCCTTTTTCTAAAGCGGTTTCATTCAACTTAGATTCATCAACTGAGTTTGTACATTCAAAGCATAAGGTTTCATGTTCAACTTTTAAATCAACCAAAACTGAACTTTTCTTATTTTTCACATCACCTAGATGCTTAAATGCATTTTCAACAAAAACAATTAAAAGCATGGGTGCAATTGATTTTGATTCAAAATTTCCAGAATTATTAAACTGAATAGTTGTTTGATCTTCCAATCTAATTTTCTCCAACGACATATAATTCTCTAAATATTGTATTTCTTTTTTTAAGGGTACTAGCTTATCTTTAGTTTCATATAAGCTGTATCTTAACAAGTCTGAAAGTTTTAGCATTAAATCTGGTAATTTATCAGATTTCACTACAGATAACCCATATAAGTTATTTAGCGTATTAAATAAAAAATGCGGGTTTAATTGTGCTTTTAGCAGCTTTAATTCTGCTTCCTTTTCTTCTTGACGACGCAAAAAGCTATCTCGAGAAATTTTTAAGGCACTACCAAATGTTAGTGCTAATATAATAACACCTAAAAAGTTTAAGAACATGGCTAAACTTAAATCTTGAGAAATGGATAGGCTTAAAAAGCATACAGAAATTCCAGTAAAAACGATTGTGTTTATTATAAAAAAAATAAAAAAACGGAACTTACTTTTATTAAATAGCGGAAGGATAAAAAGATTATTTACGTAAACAGCTGGAGCCAATAAAATAATTATAAAAAATGCAGTTAGTAATTTATTTCCAGAAGTAATGGTGCCAGTAAGAATTAAAAAGAGGCAAAACCAAATAAATATATTTTGTGCAATTTTATTGTCTATCCAATGGTCTAATTTCGACATATAATTGGTTTAAGTATCCTTTCAAAAATACCAATTCATATACAACTGTCATTTTTTTAATGATGAAAGTTGCCAAATTAAGTTTAAACGAATCTATTTTAATGATATAAAGGTTTTTTACCCTTATCATTTTTTAAAAGACGTTTGTCATTCCTTTTTTTAGTTGTTGGATTATTACGAGAGTTTTGGGGTATTATAAATCATAAAACTTATAAAAATGAATCATTTAATTCAACTCTCAATGACTATCGCATTATTATTTCAAAGTATAGCATTTAGCCAAACAGCAACTTTAGATACTAATACCAATGAAAATAGTATTAGTACAAATGATGAAAGCCAAAAACAGGAAATACAAACTAATACCTATGAAGACTTTATAGGAAGTTATTTTTTAGCCGAAGCTAATCTTACTTTAACAATTGTTCAAGAAGCAGATAAATACTATTTAGTTTCTCCTGGCTCTAAAGATATATTGACTCAAAAGAATGAAACCACATTATATGAAGCTATGCGAGGTGTAGCATTAGAACGTATTGATGGTGATAAAAACGCTTTAAAGTTTACTCAAAATGGTTATGTGACTAAAATAAAAAGAGTTGATAATAAAGAAGGAAAATAAAGATTATGCAATTAGATGTTCAAAATATATCAAAAAAATACGGTCGTGATAAATACGGATTAAAAGACTTTTCAATTACCATAGATAAAGGTGTTTTGGGTTTGTTAGGTCCAAATGGAGCGGGTAAATCAACACTTCTTAAAATGATTGCAACTGTAAGCAAACCAACCCATGGTGTTATTCTTTTGAATAAGAATAATATTTTGAAAGATGCAAACTATATGCGTAAACAATTAGGGTTTTTACCACAAGATTTCGGAGTATATCCAAATTTAAATGCGTATGAATTCTTAGAATATATTGCAGCTATGAAAGGGGTTGGAGGAAGCCATTTAAAACTAAGAATCAAGCAACTATTAGATAGCTTAAATCTCGCAGATGTGGCGCATAAACCAATTGGATCTTATTCAGGAGGTATGAAGCAACGTATTGGTATTGCTCAGGCCTTGTTAAATGACCCGAAACTTATCATTTTTGATGAACCTACAGTAGGCTTAGACCCTGAAGAACGTGTACGTTTCAGGAATTTAGTTTCAGATTTAGCAAACGACTCTATTGTTATTCTATCATCACATATAGTTTCTGATATAGATACCATTGCTGATAAAGTTGCAGTTATGAAAAACGGTTCATTAATAACTAATGGCATTCAAGAGGATATTATTGAATCAGTAAGTGGGAAAGTATTTGAAATCTTAATAGATAAGAATGATTTATCAACCTTTAAAGACAAACAAATTGTTGTGAGTACAACTAGAAAAAAAGGCAAATTAAAGGTAAGGTATATAAGTGCAAATCCTATTGGAAATTCAATTGCACAACAAGCAAATTTGGAAGATGCCTATTTGTATTTAACAAAAACGAATTGATATGAAACTATTTTTACAGACCATAAAATATGACTATTTGCAACGTACAAGAAGTTATGCGTTTTTAATAACACTTTGCGCTAGTTTAGCAATAGCTTACACTTTTGTGCCAGAACCAAATGCAAGTTATTCTACAATTAGAATTGCTGATTATGTTGGTTCTTATAACTCAGCTTGGTTTGGTTATGTAACTGCTATCATGACAAGTGTTTTCTTGTCTTTAGTTGGGTTTTATTTAGTTAATAACGGAATTAAAACAGATTTTAATACCAAAGTAGGGCAAATAATTGCTTCTACTAAAGTTTCCAATTTTAAATATTTACTGTTTAAAACACTAAGTAATTTTATGGTGCTAATCACTATCGTATTTTGCGTTTTTTTAATGAGTATTTTACTTTTCTTTTTATATAATGATGGCACAGCCTTTAGTCTTTTTCAATTTGTAAAACCTTATGTGTTAGTTACGTTACCAGCACTTTTCTTCATAGCGGTTTTAGCTGTAGTTTTTGAAGTGTTTTTAATGAAATATAGTGCTATTCAAAATGTATTATTCTTTTTCATGTTTTCATCGATGATGGTTTTTGTACCCAAAACTGAAAATCAGCATGCTCTAGATGTTTTTGGAACAAAAATAGTTATTGAGCAAATGGAGGAATCTGTAAAATTAATTACAAATTCTGATGCTGATGAAGATTTATCAATAGGATACGTTCTGGGGAACACCAAAAAAGCTAAAAAATTTGATTTTAATGGTGTTGATTTTCCTAGGGTATTTGTTTTGAGTCGATTGTTATGGATCCTTTTTGGGTTTGGAATAATTACTGCGATCACCCCTTTTTTTAAACGATTTAGTGATAGAGAAAGCATGAAATTTAAAAGAGTGAAGTCAGTTAAAGGTGAGGTTAATGAATTTAAAGAGGTTGTTATAGAAAATCTATCAAAACCAAAAATTAGCTACAGCATTTTTCCTTTATGTAAAACCGAGCTGCTAATGTTATTTAGAAAGGGAAAAAAATGGTTCTGGATAATAAATATTATTGGGATGGTATTATTGGTAGTACTCCCATTAGAAATGGCACATCAATTAGTGTTACCTGTTTTATGGTTTCTGCAAGTAAATAGACTATCAGATTTAGTGACTAAGGAAACTTTTTATAATACCCATTATTTTGTTTTTGCTTCTTACAAGCCGTTGCAACGTGTACTGATTTCTCAATTATTTGCAGGCATAGTTTTGATGTTATTTTTGTCTTTACCTTTAATGATAAGATATGCTTTTGAATCGCATTTCATGGCTTTTACATCGATATTATTAGGAGGTGTTTTTATTGTGCTATTAGCATCTGTATTAGGTATTTTAACTCAAGGTAAAAAACTATTTGAAGTCTTATTTTTTATGATTGCTTATGCAAATATT
This sequence comes from uncultured Algibacter sp., assembly GCA_947502405.1. GTDB lineage: Bacteria > Bacteroidota > Bacteroidia > Flavobacteriales > Flavobacteriaceae > Algibacter_B. The sequence goes on from CANMZT010000001.1 coordinate 148,885, forward strand.
AATGGGATTATATATGCTGATTACTTTGGAGGATTTCAAGATGGTGTATCTTATTTGTTGAAACTCATAGTATGTATCAGTGTTTTTATCACTTTGATTGTTTTAGTGAGAAAAAGACAAGTTGTAAATTTAGCTTGAAAACTATTAGACGTAAAGGTTGTTAGCCTATAATCATTCCAGCTATAGTAGCTGAAATTAAAGATGCAATTGTGCCACCAATTAGGGCTTTCATTCCAAATTTGGAAAGTGTTTTACGTTGTCCTGGAGCTAATGAGCCAATACCGCCAATCTGAATACCAATGGAAGCAAAATTCGCAAACCCACAGAGCATATAGGTTGCCATAATTATAGACTTTTCGTAACTCAGGTGAATTGCGTTGGAAACATCTTTTAAATCTCTAAGTTGGATATAACCTATAAATTCGCTTGCGGCTAATTTTATTCCGAGCAGTTGTCCCATTAAAGCCATATCTTCTGAAGCTACACCAATAAGCCACATAAGGGGTGCAAAAATATATCCTAGTATAAGTTCTAGAGATAAACTTTCGTAAGTTGTGTTAGAAGCTAACCATCCATTTAATGAAGTTATGTCGCCAATCCAACCTAAAATGCCATTAAACATGGCAATAAAAGCTACAAATACTAAAAGCATTGCGCCAACATTTACAGCTAATTTTAAACCTTCGGTGGTTCCGTTAGCAATAGCGTCTAAAAAATTAGAGCCTATTTTTTCTTGAGAAACAGAAACATCTGTATTAACATCTTCAGTTTGAGGGAATAATATTTTAGAAATTACAATGGCACCAGGTGCAGCCATCACTGATGCAGCCAATAAATGCTTAGCATAAAACAATCGCAGCGTAGGGTCATCACCTCCTAGAAACCCAATGTAAGCTGCTAATACAGCGCCGGCAACGGTTGCCATTCCACCAATCATAACTAGCAACATCTCAGACTTATTCATTTTTTCTAAATAAGCCTTAATTAAAAGAGGGGCTTCCGTTTGTCCTAAAAATATATTTCCGGCAACACTTAAACTTTCAGCACCAGAAATTTTTAAAGCCTTAGAAAGTAACCATGCCATTGCTTTTACTACTTTTTGAATAATACCTAGGTAAAAAAGAACAGAGGTTAAGGCGGAAAAGAAAATGATTGTTGGTAACACCTGAAAAGCAAAAATAAACCCAAAAGTATCCATATCAACTACCAAGCCTTCAAACAAGAATTTGCTCCCAGCTCTAGTAAAATCTAGAACACTTACAAATAAACTACCAATAAATTCAAAAATAGTTTTTATAAACTCAACTTTCAAAACACCTATGGCTATTAAGAGTTGAAAAGCCAAACCAATGCCTACAATTTTCCAATCGATGGCTTTTCTATTACTACTAAAAAGAAAAGCAATAAAGATTAGTGAAACCATACCTAATGCTCCTCGCCATAAACTATTTATAGAGAACCCCTGACTTGGGATGATGGTGTTTTTTGTTTTCTCTGAAGTGGAAGTTTTGGTAGTGTTTTGTATTTCAGTATCTGAGAAGTTTATTTGAGTTGAATCGATTAAAATAGTTTCTGCTTGTGAAACAATCTCAACAATTTCAGAGGAATCTGTTTTAGTAATATCTTGCGCTGTTATGGTTGGAGAAAAATATAAGAATGTCGCAAGAATCAGGTAAAACAGCCTTTTCATAATCTTAAATATAGTTATTCTCGTTTTGAGATTTCGTCTCGGATATGTGCGGCTTTTTCATAATCTTCATTAGCTACAGCTTCTTCAAGTAAGGTTTGAAGTTCTTCAAGAGTTTTTCCTTTAAAATTTTCACGAGTTTCTGCAGGTTCTAACTCATTGGCAACCAATTCATCCATTAAAATGCTGTCTTGGTTCTCATCGTTTTCATCTTCTTTTTTCGGATTCACCTTCAAGTAAATACCTGCTTTATCAAGAATGTTTTTATAAGTAAATATTGGTGCTTGAAAGCGTAATGCTAAAGCTATAGCATCACTTGTTCGTGCATCAATAATTTCTTCTATTTTATCACGTTCGCAAATTAAACTAGAATAAAAAACACCATCAACAAGTTTATGAATAATCACTTGTTTTACTACAATATCAAATCGATCTGCAAAATTTTTAAATAAGTCGTGAGTTAATGGTCGTGGCGGGCTAATTTCCTTTTCTAAGGCAATAGCTATAGATTGAGCTTCAAAAGCACCAATAACAATTGGAAGTTTTCGGTCGCCATCAACTTCATTTAAAATTAAGGCATAAGCGCCATTTTGGGTTTGGCTATAGGATATGCCTTTTATATTTAATCTTACTAAACTCATAATTAAAAAAACGCAAAGAACTGCTTAAATTAGAACTTTACCAACTGCACAAGGCATATTTAAGTCAAAATGCTAATTTAAGCAGTTCTGTAGTACTACACAATTTATAAATATAAATTATTGTTGTGCTTTAAATGCTTTTAGTTTTTCGATAAGTTCTGGAACCACTTGAAAAGCGTCTCCAACAACACCGTAGTCAGCAGCTTTAAAGAAAGGTGCTTCAGGATCTGTATTGATTACAACTTTTACTTTTGAAGCGTTAATTCCAGCTAAATGCTGAATAGCTCCTGAAATTCCGATGGCAATATATAAGTTTGATGCTACAGGTTTTCCTGTTTGCCCAACGTGTTCTCCGTGTGGTCTCCAACCTAAGTCTGAAACTGGTTTTGAACATGCAGTAGCTGCACCTAAAACATCAGCGAGTTCTTCTATCATGCCCCAATTTTCTGGACCTTTTAGCCCTCGACCTGCTGAAACCACAATTTCTGCATCAGCAATACTAACTTTATCTGTGGCTTTGTCAACAGATTCTACAGTTACGCCTAACTCTGGAATTGAAGGCGAAAAGTCTTCCGCGGAAGCGCTACCACTTTGTTCAACTAAACCAAAAGCATTGTTTGAAACACCAATAACTTTTACATTGGTATTAATTTGAGTAGTTTCAAAAGCTTTATTTGTGAAAGCAGTACGTTTTACTGTAAAAGGACTTGTATTTGATGGTGCCTCAACAACATTTGAAGCATAACCAGCATTTAAGCCAACGGCTAATATGGGTGCTAAATATTTACTATCGGCAGTAGAACTAACTACTACCACCTGTGCACTTTCATTCTCAGCAGCTTGTTTAATTGCGGATGCATATGCATTTGCGTTAAAATTATCTAATTGAGAATTCGAAATGTTTAAAACTTTATCTACTCCATAATTACCTAATGCCGAAACATCGTTTACGTTAATAGCAACTGCTGTAACTGTAGTTCCTAATTGATTGGCAACTGCTTTGGCATAAGAAGCTACTTCAAAAGCTGCTTTTTTAAAAGCACCTTGTTCTGATTCTGTATATACTAAAACTGACATATTTATCTATTTTAAATCACTTTAGCTTCGTTGTGAAGCAAGCTTACTAATTCATCTATATTATCTGGAGAAACTAATGTAACAGCACCTTTAGGAGCAGGTTTTTCAAATGAAACCGAAGATGTTTCAGCACTCGCATCAACAGGTTCTACAACATTTAATGGTTTTTTTCGAGCCATCATAATACCTCTCATATTCGGGATGCGTAAGTCGCTTTCCTCAACCAAGCCTTTTTGCCCACCAATAACTAGCGGAAGTGATGTTGAAACAGTTTCTTTTCCTCCATCAATTTCTCTTGTGGCTTTAGCAGAATTACCATCTACTTCTAATCCAATGCAATTGTTTACAAAGTTGGCATTTGTTAATGCAGCTACCATACCTGGTACCATACCGCCATTATAATCAATAGATTCTCTACCAGCTATAATTAAATCATATCCACCGTTGCTAATTACGTTGGCTAGTTGTTTAGCTACTGAAAATCCATCTGTAGCTGGCGTATTTACCCTAATAGCCTCATCAGCACCAATGGCTAAAGCTTTACGTAATGTTGGCTCTGTTTCTGCTCCACCAACGTTTACAACAGTAACCGAAGCGCCTTGTTTTTCTTTAAACCACATAGCACGAGTTAAACCAAACTCATCATTTGGATTTATAACAAATTGCACACCATTCGTATCAAATTTAGTGTTATTATCACTAAAATTAATCTTTGAAGTGGTGTCTGGTACGTGACTTATACACACTAATATTTTCATAATTTTTATGTATTAAAATGTCTTGTTTTTTTTCAGTTTACGAAGTTAAATATTTTATTCTGAATATTTACTATGCATGCATAGTAAATTTAAAAAATTCTTTAATTTTAATGCTTTAGCACTGTTTAATGGTTGGCTGTAAAGTGTTTTTTTTATTTCAGGCCGTTTTTATTAAGAGTACAAATTATGAATGTTTTTCTGTGCATTTATGCATTTATTTGAAAATCGTTAAAATATAAGTGTAATTTTTACATGATTAGAAATAACTTTTTATTAAAAGTGTTGCGAAATATTCCTATTTTTGCAATTCGATTTAAAATAAATTTTAATGAAGACAATTCAATTTAGAGAAGCTATTTGTGAAGCTATGAGCGAGGAAATGCGCAGAGACGAAAGCGTATACTTAATGGGTGAAGAAGTAGCTGAATATAATGGTGCTTATAAAGCATCAAAAGGAATGTTAGATGAATTTGGCGCTAAACGTGTTATTGATACACCAATTGCTGAGCTTGGTTTTGCAGGTATAGCTATTGGTTCTACTATGACGGGTAACAGACCGATTGTAGAGTATATGACATTCAACTTCTCATTAGTTGGGATTGATCAAATTATAAACAACGCTGCTAAAATCAGACAAATGTCTGGTGGGCAGTTTAAATGTCCAATTGTTTTTCGTGGACCTACGGCTTCTGCAGGTCAGTTAGGAGCAACACACTCCCAAGCATTCGAGAATTGGTTTGCTAATACTCCAGGTTTAAAAGTGATTGTGCCTTCAAACCCATATGATGCAAAAGGCTTATTAAAAGCTGCTATTCGTGATGATGACCCAGTTATTTTTATGGAAAGCGAGCAAATGTATGGTGATAAAGGTGAAGTTCCTGAAGGTGAATATATTTTACCAATAGGCGTTGCAGACATTAAACGCGAAGGTACAGATGTAACTATTGTTTCTTTTGGAAAAATTATTAAAGAAGCCTACAAAGCCGCTGATGAATTAGAGAAAGAAGGTATATCTTGTGAAATTATAGATTTACGTACCGTTCGTCCAATGGATAGAAAAGCCATTCTTGAGTCTGTTAAAAAAACAAACAGATTGGTGGTTTTAGAAGAAGCATGGCCATTTGGAAATGTTGCTACAGAAATTACTTATTTAGTGCAATCTGAAGCCTTTGATTACTTAGATGCTCCAGTTGTTAGAATTAATACTGCTGATACTCCAGCTCCATATTCACCAGTTTTATTAAAAGAATGGTTGCCTAATCATGAAGATGTGATTAAAGCAGTTAAAAAAGTAATGTATAAATAAATCGTATTGTTTTACGTTATACAAACTTCATTAGCATGATTGTTGATGAAGTTTTTTTTGTATTATGAATATAAGATTAATAATAGCCCTTTTCTTTTTAGGAATTTGCTCAGCATTCGCCCAAACCAAAATAAGTGGTTATGTGTTTGATGAATTCAATGAACCCGTTCCATTTGCGAATGTAATTTTTCAAGGTTCTACAGAAGGTACTATTACTAATGAAAACGGGAAGTTTTATTTGGAATCAGATGAAACTTGGAGTGGTATTACCGTATCTTTTATTGGTTACGAAACCTTAGTTATTCCAATAGATAAAAAAGTAAACTACAATTTAAAATTTATACTTAAAGAAGAAGCTGCTAAGTTAAACGAGGTTGTTATAGTCTCAGGAAAACAACCTAAGAAAAATAATCCTGCCATAGATTTACTTCGAAAAATTTGGGCAAATAAACGTAGTAATGGTTTAAAGCAATTCAATCAATATCAGTATGATAAATATGAAAAAGTTGAATTTGATCTAAACACCATTGATAGTGCTTTGATAAAAAGTAAACTATTTAAAGGCATGGAGTTTGTTTTTGAAGAAGTGGATACCTCCAATGTTACAGGAAAAACATACTTGCCAATTTTTATTAACGAAGCTGTTTCTAAAGTGTACGGCGATAATGATATCAATAAAAAGAAAGAGGATTTATTAGGAAATAAAAATTCAGGGTTTAGTGATAATCAAGTGATTATTGATTTTGTTGACGATTTGTATTCAGACTTTAGTGTATATGATAATTACATGAAGTTTTTCGATAAGAGCTTTGTTAGTCCATTATCTAAAACAGGCATTAGCACTTATAATTATGTGTTGTCAGATAGTGCTTTTGTTGATAATAAATGGTGTTATAATATCATTTATTATCCAAGACGTAAAAATGAATTGACTTTTAAAGGCGATTTTTGGGTTGCAGATACCACTTATGCGATTAAGGAAATTAATCTTCAAGCCTCAAAAAGTGCTAATATAAACTGGGTAAAAGAAATTTATATTGAGCAGGAGTTTGAAGTGTTAAATGACTCACTGTTTTTAGTGACTAGAGATTATATGTTGTCCGATTTTGCCTTTAATAAAAAAGAAAAGTCTAGAGGTGTTTATGGAAAACGTACCACATTATACAATAATTATAAATTCAATGTAAAAAAGGATGAGAAGTTCTACGAAACAGAAGTCTATAATTATGATAAAGATGTTTACGATAGAGATGATGAATTTTGGGCTAACAATCGTTTAGAGCAATTGAATAAAGACGAACAAGGCGTCTATAAAATGTTAGATACTCTTAAAACCGTAAAAAAGTTTAAGCGTTTATATAATCTAGGAAGTATTTTGGCTTCAGGTTACATTGAATTTAATTCGTTACCGTTAGATTATGGTCCCATTTTTTCAACCTTTGGATTTAATGAAGTTGAAGGTTTGCGTTTACGTACTGGCGGACGAACCTATTTTGGTAGAAATGACTTATGGCGTTTAGAAGGTTTTTTAGCTTACGGATTTAAAGACGATAAATTTAAATACGGTATTTCTGGTAAGTGGCTCCTAGACAAAAAGAGTCGATTAATTATTTCTGGTGGTAATAGGCGTGATGTAGAGCAAATAGGCGCAAGTTTAACTACTAGCACTGATGTTTTAGGTAGAAGTTTAGCGTCTTCAGCAGTTGTTGGTACTGGTGCGAATGATAAATTAACCAGTATAAATTTAACGAGTTTAGCCATTGAAGCAGAGCCTTGGCGCAATGTAATTTTTAGGTTAGGAGGAAACTACAGAACTTTAGAATCTGCATCACCAACATTTAGTTTGGATTATAATACGCCTACCGGTATCGCCTCAGAAATTAAACAATTTGAAACTAGTTTATCGGCATCTTATTTTCCTGGACGAAAAATGACAGGTTTTGGTGTAGAACGAAAAATAGCTAATGATGATTTTGCACGCATATTTGCTCAAGTAACTCGAGGCGATAAAACTATTTTTAATAGCGATTTTGATTATACCAAGGTTCAACTTTCATACACGCAACCCTGGCAAATAGGTGCTTTTGGACGATTATATACTACATTTGAAGCTGGTAAAACTTTTGGAGAGGTGCCATTAGGTTTGTTAAGCGTCATTCCTGGGAATCAAACCTACTTTTCTATTTATAATACTTTTTCTCAACTCGATTTTTATGAGTTTGTGTCTGATACCTATGCATCATTTCATTTTGAACATAATTTTAACGGACGTTTATTTTCTAGAATTCCATTTTTACGCAAGTTTAATCTTCGTGAAATTGTAAGTGTACGTGGTGTTTTAGCTGATATTTCAGCTGAAAATGTAGCTTTAAATAATGTTCCAAGTAATCCAAATAATCTTCAATTAGTAGCGCCTTCTCAAGAACCTTATTATGAGTATAGTTTAGGTATTGGAAATATCTTTAAAGTTCTAAGAATAGACTTTAATTTTAGAGGAAATTATAAAGATCGAGACGTATATCCAGATGCTCGAAAATTTGGTATTACGGGTAGTTTCGGATTTTATTTTTAGAGGAGTTTTTAAACGGCTTGGGTTATGAGTAGTTGTATGGGTTAGCACTTAAATTTACAAGCAAACACTTAACTGAAAATGCGCATCCTAATAGCTATCGGGATTCAGAAGTGGATAAGAACAATTAATTTCTTATAACAATTGTTGTAAACAGTACTTTTTAAAGATCCTTTTTAGATTCGGTTTTATGTTTCCTTGTCAAAAGTAAAATTGTTCCAAAAATTAAGAATAAAATTACTTTACCTACTAAATATCCGTATCCATATTCTGTAAGTCGATTAAAGTCAGACACTATAATATTTATTATGTTTATTAATAGAATAATCGAAATTACCAATGAGATATAAAAAAGTATTTTTTTCATAAAATTTAGAAAAAGAGAGTTTGTTGTTTTTAAACAAACTCTCTTCGTTTGATGTTATTTGGTTACTGTCGTTGTAGTCGGCGAATAGATTCCAAAAGTTATAGCAGAAACTAATCCATTTACAAAAGATTGTCTTGTATGAACTGTATAATTTTCAGCTCCATCAGCCATTTGTTTTGAGTCAGATACTCCAACAGGCGCAAGTCCATAAATCACATAGTGATTCCATTTTGTTGTTTGGCTGTTTCCTTGAGCTCCTTTTCCAACTACACTTGTGTAAGAATAACAAGAAGTTAATAGAATTGATGCAGCAAATGCAACAGTAACCATTTTCATTGTTTTTTTAATCATTTTTCAAAATTTAAAATTAATATTTATTTATAATACTCATTTTGAGTTCGTTCAGTCAGTATTGTTTACAATGTTTTTAAGGGTATGCGTAGTTATTAATGACTTATATCCAACGCTAAACGAAGGTAGCCGAAAATTTTTACAAAATCAAGTTTTAAAAATAAAAAAGACCACTTATAAGAGCGGTCTTTTTTAATATCACTAAGCCTTTATTTTTACAATCCAAAAGCTGTTTTAACTTTATCAACATAGTCTAATTTTTCCCATGTAAATAGCTCCACATCTAAGGTTTTAGTTTCGCCATTTGGCTGAGAAAAGGTTTTTGTAACAGTTCTGTTAGTACGCCCCATATGACCATAAGCAGCAGTTTCACTGTACATAGGTGAGCGTAATTTTAATCGTTCCTCAATAGCAAATGGTCGCATATCAAAAACTTCAGATACTTTTTCAGCAATTGCCCCATCACTAAGGTTAACTTTAGAAGTTCCGTAAGTATCAACAAAAATCCCCATAGGCTCAACAACACCAATAGCATAACTTACTTGTACTAAAATTTCATCTGCAATACCAGCAGCAACTAAATTTTTTGCAATATGGCGCGTTGCATAAGCAGCACTTCGGTCTACTTTACTTGGGTCTTTTCCAGAAAAAGCACCACCACCATGCGCCCCTTTTCCGCCGTAGGTATCTACAATTATTTTTCGTCCTGTTAAACCAGTATCACTGTGAGGGCCTCCTATTACAAATTTCCCAGTTGGGTTAATATGGTATGTTATATCGTCATTAAATAATTTTTGAGCTGACTCAGGAAGCTTAGCAACCACTCTAGGAATTAAAATCTCAACAATATCCTTTCTAATTTTTGCAAGCATCGTATCATCATCAGCAAAATCATCGTGTTGTGTAGAAACCACAATGGCATCAATACGTTGCGGAACATTGTCATCGCTGTATTCTATAGTAACCTGACTTTTAGAATCAGGTCTTAAGTAAAGAATATCTTTGTTTTCTCGTCGTAATGCTGCAAGTTCTATTAAAATTCTATGCGATAAATCTAAGGCTAAAGGCATAAAATTTTCAGTTTCATTAGTAGCGTAACCAAACATCATACCTTGGTCTCCAGCACCTTGTTCTTCTTTGTTGCCTCTATCAACGCCTTGATTAATTTCTTCAGACTGCTCATGTATAGCAGATAGTACACCACAAGAATTACCATCAAACATATATTCACCTTTGGTATAGCCAATTTTATTGATAGTATCTCTTGCTATTTTTTGCACATCTAAGTAGGTTTTAGACTTTACTTCACCAGCAAGAACAACCTGTCCGGTGGTTACTAAAGTTTCACAAGCCACTTTAGAATCTACATCAAAAGCCAAAAAATTATCAATTAATGCATCACTAATCTGATCAGCAACTTTGTCTGGATGTCCTTCAGAAACACTTTCCGAAGTAAATAAATAAGCCATTTTTTTTGTTTTTCAGGGCAAGATTTGACGGTAACGTCGAAGGAGTTTTCACTGCCTTTAGCATTTTTATTTTATACTTTTTTGCTAAGTATAAAGAGGTTGCAATCAGTCAAATCTTTCCTCTTATTATTTGATTTGGCAAAAGTAAAAAAATAAAAGAATATGAACATAGATTTTTCTGTTTTTAAGTAATAAGTTGGATAATTCATTTTTATTCAGAATATTTGTTTGAGTAAATGAAAAAACAATTTTTAAATAGTATTTCTGTCATTGTCATTGTGATTATTTCACAAGGAAAAGGGTAGGTGTATTTAAGCTAAGATAGATTTTAAGAGCCTTCCTAAAAACGGAAGGTTTTTTTATGGACTATTTTTCATTTTTGAACATCATAAAAAAACGAATCTAAAAACCTGAAAACAAGGTGTTTATGTTGATATTTATAGTTGTGAATTTAACCAAAAAAAAGAAAGGTTTATTTGTATAAAAAGCTAATAAATTAATTTCGATGACTTGTTTGTAATAAAATGAGGAATTTTTGTTAAAAACCTTAAATTATTTAGAATCATAAATTAAAAAGGGTAAAAGCACAAAGTTATCTACAATAAAAATGAAAGAACTTAATAAACATAGTAAAAGGCTAACACAAGATCAATCTCAACCAGCATCTCAAGCTATGCTTTATGCAGCAGGCTTAACTGATGAAGACATGAATAAAGCACAAGTGGGTATTGCAAGTACGGGTTACGACGGTAACCCATGTAATATGCATTTAAATGGATTGAAAGATGAGGTTAAAATTGAGTGTAATATTGCTGGGTTAGTTGGTTTAGGGTTTAATACTATTGGTGTAAGTGATGGGATTTCCATGGGTACATCGGGTATGAATTACTCTTTAGCTTCTAGAGATATTATAGCTGATTCTATAGAAACCGTTATGAATGCACAAAGTTATGATGCATTGGTAGCTATTGTTGGTTGTGATAAAAATATGCCAGGAGCCATTATGGCTATGTTGCGTTTAAATAGACCATCAATAATGATGTATGGTGGGTCTACCGCATCAGGTTCTTATAAAGGGAAAAAACTAAATATTGTTTCGGCATTTGAAGCCTTAGGACAAAAAGTGGCTGGAGAGATTGATGAGGCTGAATATAAAGAAATTATAAAACGATCTATACCAGGTGCAGGAGCTTGTGGAGGGATGTACACCGCAAACACAATGGCTTCTGCAATAGAATGTATGGGTTTTGCATTGCCTTATAATTCGTCAATTCCTGCTACAAATCCTAATAAATTATCAGAAAGTGAAAGAACAGCTAGGGCTATTAAAAACCTTTTAGAATTAGATTTAAAGCCTTTAGATATTATTGAAAAAAAATCTATTGAAAATGCTATTACACTAGTAAATGCTTTAGGAGGTTCTACAAATGCGGTGCTACACTTTTTAGCAATTGCACATGCAGCTGATATTGAGTTTACTTTAGAAGATTTTCAAAGAGTAAGCGATAGAACACCTTTAATTGGTGATTTAAAACCTAGTGGAAAATACTTAATGGAAGATGTTCATGGTATTGGAGGGATTCCTGCAATTATGAAATACTTACTAGAAAATGGCTATTTACACGGAGACTGTATGACGGTTACGGGTAAAACATTAGCAGAAAATTTAGCTGATGTTGAAGCTATTGAGTTTGAAGAACAAGATATTGTTTATCAAAAAGAAAACGCATTAAAGAAATCCGGAAACTTACAGATTTTATATGGAAATCTTGCTCAAGAAGGAGCAGTAGCAAAAATTTCAGGAAACGAAGGGTTGTTGTTTGAAGGAAAAGCTGTGGTTTATGATGGAGAGCAAGCCGCAAATACAGGAATTTCTAACGGAGAAGTAGAAAAAGGAGATGTCGTCGTCATTCGTTATGTAGGTCCTAAAGGAGGCCCAGGGATGCCAGAAATGTTAAAACCAACATCGCTTATTATGGGTGCAGGTTTAGGGAAATCTGTAGCGTTGATTACAGATGGTAGGTTTTCAGGCGGAACGCATGGCTTTGTTGTAGGACACATTACACCAGAAGCACAAAATGGCGGAACCATTGGCTTAGTTAGAACTGGAGATAAAATTAGAATTAGTGCAGAAGATAATTCTATTAACGTATTGCTTTCTGATGAAGAATTAGCGGAAAGAAAAGCACAATGGGTGCAACCAGATTTAAAACATAAAAAAGGAATATTGTATAAATATGCAAAATCAGTAGCATCGGCTTCTAAAGGCTGTGTAACAGACGCATAATATGTAAAATTTTCATTTCCGCAGAAGCGGGAATCTCAAAACCTTGAGGATATGAAAACACAAACGATTAATAATAAACAAGACGTGTCAAATAAAACTGAACGTATAACAGGTAGTGTTGCTATTGTAAAGAGTTTAATAGCTGAAGGCGTTGATATTCTTTACGGGTATCCAGGAGGCGCTATTATGCCAGTTTATGATGAATTATATAAGTTTCAAGACCAAATTCATCATGTTTTAACCCGTCATGAGCAAGGTGCTGCACATGCAGCCCAAGGATATGCTCGTATTTCAGGAAAAGTTGGTGTTGCTATGGCAACTTCAGGTCCTGGAGCTACCAATTTAATTACTGGAATTGCTGATGCACAAATAGATTCTACACCTTTAGTGTGTATTACAGGTCAAGTATTTTCTCATTTATTAGGTAGTGATGCATTTCAAGAAACAGATATTGTTGGTATTTCAACACCAGTAACTAAATGGAATTGTCAAGTTACTAAAGCTGAAGATATTCCAGGTGCTATTGCAAAAGCATTTTATATTGCTAAAAGTGGAAGACCAGGACCAGTATTGGTTGATATTACTAAAGATGCTCAGGTTAATGAGCTTGATTTTAAATATGAAAAATGTGTTGGTATCAGGAGTTATAATCCTGTTCCTAAAACAAGCCAAGAGTCTATCAATGCTGCCGCTGAATTAATAAATAATGCTAAAAAACCCATGATTGTTTGGGGACAAGGTGTTATTTTGGGTCAAGCAGAAGACGAACTTAAAGCAGTTATTGAAAAGGCAGGAATTCCAGCAGCTTGGACTATTTTAGGAGCATCTGCATTACCAACATCTCATCCGTTAAATATAGGAATGGTTGGAATGCACGGTAATTATGCGCCTAATAAATTGACTAATGAATGTGATGTCTTAATTGCTATTGGAATGCGTTTTGATGATCGTGTTACAGGTAGCTTAGATACTTATGCTAAACAAGCTAAAATCATTCATTTTGATATTGATCCTGCTGAGATAGATAAAAATGTAAAAACAGATATTGCTGTTCTAGGTGATTCAAAAGAAAGTTTAGCAATGCTTGTTGAAGCTTTAAATGAAAACACTCACGAATCTTGGTTACAAGAATTCAAAGATTTATATGCTATTGAATTTGAAAAAGTAATTAAAGGCGATATTCATCCTACTAAAGAAGGATTGACAATGGGTGAAGTGTTAAAGCAAATAAATATTGAAAGTAAAGGAAATGCTGCAATTGTTTCAGATGTAGGGCAACACCAAATGATTGCTTGTAGATATGCTGATTTTAATGTTACAAAAAGTAATATTACATCAGGAGGTTTAGGGACTATGGGATTTGCACTTCCAGCAGCTATTGGAGCTAAAATGGCTGCGCCAGAACGCGAGGTTGTTGCTGTAATTGGAGATGGTGGTTACCAAATGAATATTCAAGAGTTAGGAACTATTTTTCAGCAAAAAGCCGCAGTTAAAATTGTAGTACTTAATAATGAGTTTTTAGGAATGGTTCGCCAATGGCAACAACTATTTTTCGATAAGCGTTATGCTTCTACCGAAATGACAAATCCAAACTTTGTAGCTATAGCTGAAGGGTATTACATTAAAGCACGAAAAGTAACTAAACGTGATGAATTGGAAGATGCCGTAAAAGAAATGATAGCTTCAAAAGAATCGTATTTTCTTGAGGTTTGTGTAGAAAAAGAAGATAATGTATTTCCAATGATTCCTTCAGGAGCATCGGTTTCTGATATCCGTTTAAGCTAAATTAAGAAAAGACATGAGCGAAGATATAAAGACATACACAATATCTGTTTATACAGAAAATAATATAGGGTTGCTAAATAGAATTTCAGCAATTTTTCAACGTAGGCATATCAATATAGAAAGTTTAACAACATCACAGTCAGAGATTGATGGTGTAAATAGATTTGTAATCGTAGTTAATATTACAGAGACTAATGCTATTAAGATTGTTAGACAAATTGAAAAACAAGTTGAAACTATTAGAGCTTATTACCATACAGACGAAGAAACTATTTTTACTGAATCTTGTATGTTTAAAATAAAGTCTGATTTATTATTTGACGAACCTCAAATTCAAAATATAATAAAGGAAAGCTACTCTAATATCGTTACTGTTAATAAAGATTTTTTTGTACTTGAGAAATCTGGCAGAAGACATGAGATAGAGTCTTTAAGACGTGATTTAAATGTATTTGGAATTATGCAATTTGTACGTTCGGGAAGAATTGCAGTAACAAAAGATGAAATGAAAGTAACTGAATTGCTTAAGGCATTCAATAACCAATAATAATTACAATTAAATATAACAATGGGAAATTATTTTAACACACTATCTTTAAGAGATAAATTAAATCAATTATCGAAGTGTAGATTTATGGACGCTTCAGAATTCACAGATGGCGTAAACGCATTAAAAGGTAAAAAAATAGTTGTCGTAGGATGTGGAGCTCAAGGGTTAAACCAAGGATTAAACATGAGAGATTCTGGCTTAGATATTTCTTATGCTTTACGTGATGCTGCAATTGCAGAAAAACGTCAGTCTTTTTTAAATGCTACAGAAAACGGATTTAATGTTGGTACTTACCAAGAGTTAATTCCAACAGCAGATTTAGTGTTAAACTTAACGCCAGATAAACAACACACAAGTGTAGTAAATGCTGTTATGCCTTTAATGAAAAAAGGAGCTACTTTATCGTATTCTCATGGTTTTAATATTGTTGAAGAAGGCACTCAAGTTCGTGAAGATTTAACAGTAATAATGGTGGCACCAAAATGTCCTGGAACAGAAGTGCGTGAAGAATACAAGCGTGGTTTTGGAGTGCCAACACTAATTGCAGTCCATGATGAGAATGATCCTGAAGGTAAAGGTTGGGCGCAAGCTAAGGCTTATGCTGTAGCAACTGGTGGAGATAAAGCTGGTGTTTTGGCATCGTCTTTTATTGCTGAAGTAAA
The DNA here is from genome assembly GCA_947502405.1 of uncultured Algibacter sp. Classification (GTDB taxonomy): domain Bacteria; phylum Bacteroidota; class Bacteroidia; order Flavobacteriales; family Flavobacteriaceae; genus Algibacter_B. The sequence continues at coordinate 164,394 of CANMZT010000001.1, forward strand.
GTCTGATTTAATGGGAGAGCAAACTATTCTTTGTGGACTATTACAAACAGGGTCTATTCTTTGTTTCGATAAAATGGTTGAAGAAGGTATCGATCCTGGTTACGCTTCAAAATTAATCCAATACGGATGGGAAACTGTAACAGAAGGCCTTAAATATGGTGGTGTAACTAACATGATGGATAGATTATCTAACCCAGCAAAAATCAAAGCTTTTGAGTTGTCAGAAGAATTAAAAGACATTATGCGTCCGTTATTCCAAAAGCATATGGACGATATTATTGAAGGTCGTTTCTCTGCTGGTATGATGGAAGATTGGGCAAATAATGATAAAGATTTATTAGGTTGGAGAGCTGCTACTGCTGAAACAAACTTTGAAAAAACACCAGCGGGAGATGTTGAAATCTCTGAGCAGGAATATTATGATAATGGTGTGTTAATGGTAGCTATGGTAAGAGCTGGAGTTGAATTAGCTTTTGAAGCGATGACGGATTCAGGAATTATTGATGCTTCTGCATACTATGAGTCTTTACACGAAACGCCGCTTATTGCAAACACTATTGCGAGACGTAAATTATATGAAATGAATAGCGTAATATCTGATACTGCAGAGTACGGATGTTATTTATTTGACCATGCATGTAAGCCTCTTTTAACTGATTTTATGAAAAAGATAAAAACAGATGTTATTGGTAAGCCTTACGCTAAAGATAACGGTGATGGTGTTGATAACGCTAAATTGATTGAAATCAATAGAATTTTAAGAGAACATCCCGTAGAGAAAGTTGGAGAGTTCTTAAGATCTTCAATGACAGCAATGAAACCTATAGTATAGAACATAACTAAACTATATTCTAAAAAAACCTGTCAAATATTATTTGACAGGTTTTTTGTTTAAAACTTTTTAAATGCGAAATCGTTTTAGTTGTAAAATGGTAACTTAATTAAATTTCAAACCATCATTTTCAGTATTTTTCATTTAATTTGAGTTAATTCAATACAGTCTTTAGTTAAGACTCAACTAGAAGCTTATAACTATGAAACACCCTTTTAAAGAAATTCCAGAGAGTTATAAAATAGATTCACTCTTACATCAAAAAACCTATTTGGTAAATGGAGAGTTGAAAAATTGGGATGGAGATACTGCAGAAGTATATTCAACTATTTCTTCAACTTCAAAATACAAGCAAACACTTTTAGGAACTATCCCTCAACTTGGAGAAAAAGAAGCTTTAGAAGTGCTTGATTCAGCAACTCAAGCTTACGATAATGGTAAAGGCTTATGGCCAACCATGAAGGTTGCTGACAGAATTGCTTGTATGGAGACGTTTGTGGAACAAATGAAAACAAAGCGTGAAGAAGTTGTAAAATTATTAATGTGGGAGATTGGTAAAAATCTTCCTGATTCGCAAAAGGAATTTGATAGAACAGTTGATTATATTTATGATACTATTGAAGCCTACAAACAAATTGATAGAGATTCTGCTAAGTTTGAGAAAAACTCTGGAGTTTATGCGCATATTCGACGTGGGCCATTAGGAGTTGTGTTGTGCTTAGGGCCATATAATTATCCTTTAAATGAGACCTTTACATTGTTGATTCCAGCATTAATTATGGGGAATCCAGTAATATTTAAACCTGCGAAGCTAGGGGTTTTATTAATATCACCTTTGTTGGAAGCTTTTCAAAGTAGTTTTCCAGAAGGTGTTGTAAATATCGTCTATGGTCGTGGACGTGTGTTAGCAACTCCAATTATGCAATCTGGAAAAATTGATGTATTAGCATTAATCGGAAATAGTAAATCTGCAAACGCATTACAAGCTCAACACCCTAAAGGGAACAGATTAAGAATGGTGTTAGGTTTAGAAGCAAAAAATCCAGCTATAATATTGCCCGATGCAGACCTTGATTTGGCTGTAGACGAGTGTATTGCAGGGACTTTGTCATTCAATGGTCAACGATGTACTGCTTTAAAAGTGCTTTATGTGCATGAATCAATCGTTGAAGAGTTTAATAGACGTTTTGCATATAAGGTAGATCAACTTAAATACGGTAACCCTTGGGAAGAGGGTGTTAAACTGACGCCTTTACCAGAAGAAGATAAACCAGCCTATATTCAAGAATTAATTGATGATGCTAAAGAAAAAGGTGCCGAGGTTTTGAATAAAAAAGGAGGGGAAACAACAGAAAATTTTATTTTTCCAGCAGTTTTATATCCAGTTACAAAAGATATGAGAGTGTTTAAGGAAGAGCAATTTGGACCTGTGATTCCTGTAGTTTCTTTTTCGGATATAGAAGAGCCCTTAGATGATATGGCTGAGTCAAACTACGGACAGCAAGTCAGTTTATTTGGTAAGAATATCCAAACTTTATCGCCATTAATTGACACTTTGGTTAACCTGGTTTGCCGTGTAAATTTGAATAGCTCTTGCCAGCGTGGGCCAGATGTTTATCCATTTACTGGTAGAAAAGATTCTGCATTTGGTACCTTAAGTGTACATGATGCGTTACGTTCGTTCTCAATAAGAACCTTTGTAGCTTCAAAAGATAATGAATATAACAATGCAATTCTAGAGGAGTTGTTAGAGATGAAAACTTCTAACTTTATAAGTACGGATTATATATTATAGTTAAAATTATTTAACTTTACGTGTAAAATTAATACCGATATGAAAGTAATAAGAATAGCTGCTCTACTCCTTTTTTCAATGTTTTTAGTTGCTTGTGGAGGAAAAGAAGAAAAAAAGAAAGAAGGATTTAGCTACGAGAAGAAATCTGAAGTTTCGAAAGAGGTAGAAAATAATCCGAATGATGTTGTAATTACAGGAAATGATGCCATGCAATTCAACAAAAAAGAAATAAAAGTTGAAGCAGGAAAGAAGGTTAAAATCACATTAAGACACATTGGAAAAATGAATAAAAATGTGATGGGACATAATATTGTTATTTTGACGCAAGGTGTAAATCTTACTGCATTTGGGAATAAAGCTGCTACTGCAGCAGCAAATGGATACATACCAAAAGGTACAACAGATGTAATTGCACATACAAAAATGATTGGAGGAGGAGAAACTGCTGTTATAGAATTTGATGCACCAGAACCAGGAACTTATGATTTCTTATGTAGTTTCCCAGGACATTATGCTTTAATGAAAGGTAAGTTTATTGTAGAGTAAAAATACTAATATTTATATTTTATTTAAAAATCTCAGTTCTATGTTGAATTGAGATTTTTTTATTTTAACTCTAACAATTCAATGTTTTTAAATTCTACAGGATGACTTTCACTTTGCAACGAAATATACCCTCTTTTTAAAGGCTGGTTTTCTTTTGGTTTCCATTTGTCTCCTGTGTTAACGGCGCCACCTCCAATATGTGGTTTACTATATCTTAAAACTTCATTACCGTTTATAAAATGCTTAATTATAGAATCGTTTCTAACTTCAATTTCAACATGCACCCACTGGTTGCCATGATAGGTTTTAGAGGAAGATTGAATAATATGTTCAGTCACTAAGGTATCGTTATAAAATACATGCGTTCCAGGAGTACACAAATTTCCTGTAGCACGTTCCTCTACACCATTGCCGCCTAAAAGTTGTACTTCTATGCTCACAGGAAAGTTTTGGTGTAGCTCCATGTTTTTAGGGTCTTCACAATGAATCATGATACCGCTGTTTCTGTAAGCCCAAGCCTTTCCTTCTCTGATTTGTTTGCCTGTAAAGCGGTAATCCATTCTAAATTTATAATCGCTGTAAGGCGTTTTGTAAAATAGATGCCCATAATCACCACGAAACGAATCGTAAGCTTTGTAGGATACTTTTAAAATACCGTCTTCTACTACAAATGTGTTTTTGTAATTATCTCCTAAAGGATGATTTCTAATTTTTGGAGTCCAGCCCTCTAGATTTTTACCGTTAAACAGGGGTGTCCATATTTCTTTTTTGTGTGTGTTACACGAAACTATGAGAATAAATAAAAAAATAATGGCTATAGGTTTACAAGTCATAGTTCTGATTATAATTTATAAAGACCAAGCTCTACCGTTTGGCAAATCTTCAACAGAGATACAACCTATAAACGCTCCAGGAATAGGATCATAATTTAATATGTTTTCTCCAACTGTCTCCGAAGTAAGGTACCCAAACGTAGTATATTTTTTTATAGATAATAGAAAATTATAGAGCAAGTAATTATCTAGTTCTGAAGGAGTAATTTTGTTTTCAGTAATACGTTGTTGTTTTAAAACATCAGCTGTAGCTTCGTCTGTAAGGTTAAAATACGATGCTAGTAGGGTTTCAAATTGTGCCTTGTCACCTTGTAAGGCTTCTAAAGAAAATTGAGATGTAAACGCTTTAGCAAATAAGGCGGCTCCTTTTTTAAAACGTTCTTGCCGTTGAGGTTGTTCAATATCGTGATATATTAAATCTATAAATTGTGGCACGTTAACATCTAAAGCACCAGGCGTGTCTGTTGTTGGCAAAATAATATCTGCTAGGTGCGTCACCATATGTTTTTCTTCCGCAGATAAAAAAAGAGGTTTCCAACCTTCAGCTTCAGCAGTGCAAGACGATAACATGTTAAAAATAGTAGGCGCTGCAACAGTATAACCTAAACTTATGCTTAAATTTTTAAGTGCGGTTCTTCTATTCATCTTAGTGTGTTTTTTTATTTTTATGAAACTGTGATGCGGCATAATTTGCAGCTCTAGCGCTAATAGCCATGTAAGTTAAAGATGGGTTTTGGCATGCTGAGGATGTCATACAAGACCCATCGGTTACATAAACATTTGGTACCGCGTGTATTTGGTTGTATTTGTTAAGTACCGAAGTTTTAGGATCGTGCCCCATTCTAGCGGCACCCATTTCATGAATAGCTATTCCTGGTGTGCTTTCGTAATTATGGCCTTTTACATCTTTAAACCCTGCAGCTTTAAGCATTGCCACTGCTTGCTGTTCTATGTCCTCTTTTATTCTAAATTCGTTTTCTCTAAACGTCACATGAAAATCTACAGTTGGCAATCCCCAGGCATCTAGTTTATCATAGTTCAGTTCTATTTTGTTATCGTGGTAGGGTAAACATTCTCCAAAACCAGTCATACCAACATGCCATTCTCCAGGTTTAAATAGATTGTCTTTTAAATCTTTACCAAAACTAAGTTCGCCCATACCTGCTCTCCAATTGGTTCTACTAGCTCTTCCTTGAAAACCATAACCACGTAAAAAATGCTTTTGTTTGGTTTTATCATTTATATTTCTAAAACGTGGTATGTAAAAGCCGTTGGGTCTTCGTCCTTTGTAATGTGTGTCATCAAAACCTTCTACTTTAGCAGAAGCACCAGATTTTGAGGTATGATCCATAATGTTATGACCAAGTTCGCCACTATCATTACCTAAACCATTAGGGAAACGTTTAGATTTAGATTGCATTAAGATACTTGTACTTGCTATTGTGGAGGCGCAACAAAAAATTATGGAGGCTTTAAAAAATATTTTTTCGTGTGTTTCAGCATCTATAATACGTACACCAGAAGCAGTACCTTTGGTATCATCATACACAATTTCGTAAGCTATAGAATTGTGCCTCAAATGCATGTTGCCTGTCCGTTCTGCAGCAGGGAGTGTTGATGAATTACTACTAAAATAGCCTCCAAAAGGGCAACCACGAACGCACCTGTTTCTAAACTGACAATTAGAGCGTCCTTCATGCATAGCATTTCCTGTTTTATGAGCCGCCCTACCTATAGTTAATAAACGATCATCAAAATTTTCTTTTATTTTCTTTTGAAGTTCGAGTTCTACACAGTTTAAATCCATGGGTTTGCTTAGTTTACCATCGGGCAATTGTGCTAAACCTAAATTTTGTCCTGATACACCAATAAATTCCTCTACTTTATCATACCAAGGTGCAATATCTTTATAGCGAATAGGCCAATCCACACCATAACCGTCTTTTTTATTAGCCTCAAAATCTAAGTCGCTTAATCGGTACGACTGTCTTGCCCACATGAGCGATCGCCCACCTACATGATAGCCTCTTATCCAATCAAAAGGTTTGGGTTCATTATACGGATGTTTAAAATCGTCTACAAACCAATGTTGACTGGTAGGCTTTAATATATAAGATTTGTTTTGTTTGGGTTGTTTTTTAACGGCTTCCGGATTTTTTATACCTCTGTGTTTTAAATCCCAAGGATCTTGGTACATGGTTGGGTAATCTTCAATATGCTTTACCATTCTACCACGCTCTAAAACAAGTGTTTTTAGTCCGTTTTCACAAAGCTCTTTAGTAGCCCAACCGCCACTTATACCAGTACCAATAACAATAGCATCGTAAACGGTAGGGTATTCGGTTATATTATCTTCAATCATTTAAATGTTACGTCAGTTTAAAGGTAAGTTGTTAAATAAATATCGTAAAATTTAAGGAATTAATAATTAAATTCTTAATTATTCGAAAATTAATTAATTTGCATAGAATAAAAGATTATTTTTCTACTTGATAAAAACAAATCATAATATACTCTGTATAATAGATACTTAATAACTACTAACGAATCAATTTATGAAAAGACGCGACTTTGTAAAACAAACATCTAAAGTAAGTTTAGGAATAGTTGCATTAGGCATGTATGCTTGTAAAAACACAACAAAACAAAACGTGCAAGAGGATGTTAAGGAAGGAGATTTATTTTTTAAAATCTCTTTAGCACAATGGTCGTTGCATAAAGCCTTGTTTGATAAGAATATGAATAATCTTGATTTTGCAGCTGCTTCCAGAGGTTATGGGTGTGAGGGTTTGGAGTATGTAAATGCTTTTTTTAAAGATAAAGCGACAGATAATGCGTATTTAAAATCGATGAATAATAGGGCAGATGCAGAAGGCCAGCAAAATGTATTGATCATGATTGATGGTGAAGGCGAATTAGCACACCCTGATACAAAAGCACGTTTACAGGCTATTGAAAACCATCACAAGTGGGTTGATGCGGCTCACTTTTTAGGCTGTCATGCTATTCGTGTTAATTTAGCGGGTGGTATTGAAAAAGAGGAGGCTGCAAAAGCTGCTGTTGATTCATTAGAACAATTATCAGATTATGCAAAAGGTGCAAATATTAATATTTTAGTTGAAAACCATGGTGGTTTTTCTTCTAATGGTGAATGGATGTCTCAAGTGTTTTCAAATGTGAAACATGAAAATTGCGGCACGTTACCAGATTTTGGAAATTTTTGCATTACTAAAGATAAAAATCGCAATTGTTTAGAGGCTTATGATAGATATAAGGGCATGAAAGAACTATTGCCTTTTGCTAAAGCGGTAAGCGCAAAGTCTTACGATTTTGATGCCAATGGTAATGAAACAACCATAGATTTTATGAAAGTGATGCAAATGGTAAAAGATGTGAATTATACTGGTTTTGTAGGGGTTGAGTATGAAGGTAAGCGATTATCTGAAGCTGATGGTATAAAAGCCACAAGAGATTTACTACTAAAAGTAGGTAAACAACTATCTTAAAATTACAACTAACCAAACTAAATATAAATGGAAACTATTAATAAAAACAGACTGTTTTTAGCAAGTTGTTTAGCCTTAATTACTACGGCAATGACGTTTGCTATTCGTGCTAGACTAGAGAGCGTTTTTGGTCCAGAAGGCGTTGGGTTAACCTTAGAGCAAATTGGCTATGCCTTTGCGCCTGCATTTTTTGGTTTTACAATTGCCATGATAATTGGCGGGCCATTGGTAGATTTATTAGGTATTAAAAAAATAACGTGGCTAGCGTTTGTAACCCACGCTATTGGTATTGTATTAACCTTGTTGGCAGATTCTATGACCTCACTTTTTATAGCAACGTTATTTATTGGTATAGGCAATGGTTTTGTTGAGGCGGCTTTAAATCCTATGGTAGCATCTATGTATCCCGAGGAAAAAACCAAAATGCTAAATCGGTTTCATGTGTGGTTTCCTGGAGGAATAGTAATAGGAGCTCTTGTAGGTTGGTTGGTGATGGATGTTTTAGGGTTAAGTTGGCAAGTTATGGTGGGTACTTTGTTTATACCATTAGTAATTTACGGTGTATTATTTTGGGGACAAAACATCCCAGTTACAGAGCGTGTACAAATGGGTATTAGTAATAAAAAAATGTTCTCAAGTGTTTTAAAACCTTTATTTTTATTCATGGTAGTGTGCATGTTTTTAACGGCAGCTTCAGAATTAGGTACTACACAGCGTATAGAATCTTTGTTGAAAGCATCGGTTGCCAAACCATTATTGGTGTTGGCATTTATAAATGGCATTATGGCATTGGGGCGCTTGTTTGCTGGTAAGGTTGTACATAAATTGAGTCCTTCTGGAATGTTATTATATTCGGCAATATTTACGTTTGTTGGGTTGTGGTTACTAACCATATCTAGTGGCGTAATGACGTTTGTTGCGGCTGCAGTTTTTGCGGTAGGTGTTACATTTTTCTGGCCAACAATGCTTGGTTTTGTAGCAGAGTATTTGCCAGAAACAGGAGCGCTTGGGCTTTCTATTATGGGCGGTGCAGGTATGTTTTCGGTATCAATCGTGTTACCTGTAATGGGTAATCTTATGGATAATGCTAGTGCTTCGGAAGCCTTAAGAACGATGTCCATTTTACCTGCAATTTTAATTGTGGCGTTTTTAGGACTGCATTTGTATATGAAAAAACAACATAAAGTAGAAGCTTAAAAAATATGAGCAGAAAATTAAGAATGGGAATGGTTGGCGGTGGTGCTGGCTCTTTTATTGGAGATGTACATAGAAAGGCTGCGGCCATTGATGGGATGATTGAATTGGTATGCGGTGCATTTAGCAGTACTGCGGAAAAATCGATAGCCTCTGGTTTGGCTTTGCATCTAGATAAAAGCCGATGTTATGCTACGTTTAAGGACATGATAAAAAAAGAGGCTGAGCTTCCCGAAGATATTAGGATGGATTTTGTGGCAATTGTTACGCCAAACCACATGCATTTTCCACCAGCTAAACTAGCTTTAGAACATGGCTTTCATGTGGTGTCTGACAAACCAGTTACTTTAACTTTAGAAGAAGCTGACGAATTGCAAAGGATTGTTGCCAAAAGCGGAAAACTATTTGCGCTTACACATAATTATACTGGTAATGCTATGGTGAAGCAAGCCAGAGCTATGGTGGCTAAAGGTGAATTAGGAAACATTAGAAAAATACAAGCCCAATATTTACAAGGGTGGTTATCTACGCCTTTAGAGAAAACCGAGCAAAAGCAAGCGGCTTGGAGAGTAGACCCCAAACGTTCTGGTATTGGCGGTGCTTTAGGCGATATTGGTACCCATGCTGAAAATTTAATTGAATACATCACAGGATTAAAAATAGAGGAAATCGCTGCTGATTTGGGACGTTTTGGAGACGGTAGAGTTTTAGATGATGATGGAAATATGCTTATTAGAATGGAAAATGGCGCGAAAGGCACAATTTCTATTTCGCAAGTGGCTTTGGGTGAAGAAAATAATTTGGGGATTAAAGTGTATGGTACAAAAGGCAGTTTGGAGTGGTATCAAGAAAATCCTAATGAGTTGATAACACGTTGGCTAGAAGAACCCAAGAAAATTTATACCCCAAACGGCAACGGATTGCACGATGAGGCCTTGGAAGTAAGTAGAATTCCTGCGGGACATCCAGAAGGGTATTTAGAGGCTTTTGCGACTATTTATAAAAATTTCGCAACACATTTGAATGCTGTTAGTGAAGGGAAATCTATTGATAAACCAGATTATCCAACTATTGAAGATGGTGTACGTGGTATGAAGTTTATTTATGCAGCAGTGGAGAGTGATAATAAAAACGCTGCTTGGACAAAATTAAGTTAATTTTAAAAACTAAAGTTGGCGGATAGACCCGCGTTAGGGATTGAACGGCATGTTGGAGCTCCTCGCAGAGAGCGACTAGTGAAAGCCCGACCCTTGTGGTAACGCCCAAAAAATATAAAATTATGAAAACTATAAAAGGACCAGCCGTGTTTTTAGCACAATTTGCGGGCAGTGAGGCACCATTCAATTCTTTAGATGGGATGTGTAAATGGGCTGCAGATTTAGGGTATAAAGGCATACAAATACCAACATGGGAATGCAATTTGATAGAGATTGATAAGGCTGCGGAAAGTCAGACGTACTGTGATGAATTAAAAGGTAAAGTAGCGTCTTACGGTTTGGAAATCACGGAATTATCGACGCATTTACAAGGGCAATTGGTAGCGGTAAATCCTGCGTATGATACCATGTTTGATGGGTTTGCACCAGAATCGGTACGCGGTAACCCAAAAGCAAGAACCGAATGGGCGATAGATTTTGTAAAAAAATCTGGAACAGCCAGTAAGCGCTTAGGATTAAAATCTCATGCGACGTTTTCTGGGGCTTTGATGTGGCACACGGTGTATCCTTGGCCACAACGCCCTAACGGATTGGTAGATATGGGGTTTAAGGAACTGGCGGCGCGATGGTTGCCGATTTTAAATCATTTTGATGAACAGGGTGTGGATGTGTGCTACGAGATCCATCCTGGGGAAGATTTGCATGATGGGATTTCGTATGAGCGGTTTTTAGAAGCTACGGGAAACCATTCGCGTGCAAATTTGTTGTACGACCCAAGTCATTTTGTATTGCAGCAGTTAGATTATTTAGCGTTTATAGATATTTATCATGAGCGTATTAGAGCATTTCATGTTAAGGATGCAGAGTTTAACCCAACGGGTAAACAAGGCGTTTATGGGGGTTATGCTGATTGGAAAGACCGTGCAGGACGTTTTAGAAGTTTGGGTGACGGTCAGGTAGATTTTAGTGGTATTTTTTCGAAACTCACCAAATACGGATTGGATCTTTGGGCGGTGATGGAATGGGAATGTTGTATAAAATCATCTGAACAAGGGGCTAGAGAAGGTGCACCTTTTATCCAAAAACATATTATTGAAGCTGCAACACGAAGTTTTGACGATTTTGCTGGGGGTGCTATTGATGAAGATTATTTGAAAGGTATTCTAGGTCTCTAATTAAAAAAAAACAATTATAAACTATTTAATAACTATGTCTAAATCATTGCTGTTCTTTCTATTGAGTTTAACTTTTTTAATTAACCCATCTTGTAAACCAAAAGCGAAAAAGATAAAAGTTTTGATTGTTGATGGGCAAAATAGGTATCATGATGTTTGGCCTAAATCTACTATTATGATGAAAGCGTACTTGGAGGAAACTGGGATGTTTGAGGTGAGTATAGAAAGAACGCACTATTTACATAATAGCGAAGCTTACAAAGATTGGTTAGCTTATGCTAATGTCTCAGAAGGAATTGAAGGAGAGCCTAAAACAGATCCAAATTTTTCTCCGAAATTTTCCAATTATGATGTAGTAGTTTCCAATTTTGGATATGCGGCTGCCTCTTGGCCAGAGGAAACCAAAGCAAATTTTGATAATTACATAAAGAATGGTGGTGGTTTTGTAAGTGTTCATGCTGCAGATAATTGTTTTCCTGAATGGGAGGCTTATAATAAGATGATTGGTATAGGTGGATGGGGTGGTAGAACCGAAGCACATGGGCCTTACCTTTATATTGATGAAAATGATAAGCCTAAAAGAGATGAAACTCCTGGGCCAGCAGGAAAACATGGTAAACGCGAACCTTTTTTAGTAACAACATATAATAACTCGCACCCAATAACTAAAGGATTTCCTGATGCATGGATGCATACAACAGATGAGTGTTATGCTTATTTAAGAGGGCCTGCAGAAAACGTAAGTATATTAGCTACGGCAGTTTCTACACTAAAAGCACCGGAATTAAAGCAAAAAGAGCCTGTTGCTATGGTAATTGATTATGGTAAAGGCAGAATTTTTCATACAACATTAGGACATCAATCAGAATCGTTTGAATGTGTTGGTTTTATTACTATGTTTACACGAGGCGTTGAATGGGCTGCTACAGGAGAAGTTATTAATAATGAGATGCCTGAAGATTTTCCTACTGCTCAAAAAATAGCTTCTAGGTCTTTTGAACTACCGAAATAATTATAAAGATTACCATTAAAGTAACTTTCAAAGTAAAATTTGCTAAAAATCCGTTATAAAATTAAGTTTTTTGAAACAAAAGCATGAAATAATAGAAATTTCTATAATTGTTGTTAAAAACTCTATGATTTTTAACCATTTAAAAAAATAATATCTTAGTTTTACACTGTGAAAAATTTAAAAAATAAAATACGTTGTTCTACTACCGGTTTGCCCGTGCGTAATCGCCGCCGCTTCTAATGCTCCAATATTAGTAAAAACCAAACGTAATTTTAATTTTTCAAAAAGTGTCTAAAAATTTTCTCATAGTATTTCAAAATAAAGTTAATTCGATAATTAACAACAGTTCTATTATGCGCCGTAAGTTTCCACGTCGCCCGTAAGGGTATGTTTCAATTTATTGAACTAGGTGAGTCCAGTTCAGCTTTTAAAAAATAAAATAATTGACAATAATACAAATAAGGAAATGAAGGTTGTAATAGCCGATAAATCACATATAAAATACGCGAATGCCATTTGCGAAACCATTGAAGCTTCTGCTCAGGTTAGAGGTACTGGTATTGCAAAACGTACGCCCGAATATATATCTGCAAAGATTGAAAATGGTAATGCTGTAATTGCTTTAGATGGTGATAGATTTGCAGGATTTTGTTATATAGAAAAATGGGGGCATGGGAAATTTGTAGCCAATTCAGGTTTGATTGTTCATCCAGATTATAGAGGAAAAGGTCTTGCTAAAAAAATTAAGCATAAAGTTTTTGAGCATTCACGATATAAGTTTCCAGATGCAAAAGTTTTCAGTATCACTACAGGGTTGCCTGTGATGAAAATGAATAGTGATTTGGGGTATAAGCCAGTTACGTTTTCTGAACTTACTGACGATCAAACGTTTTGGGATGGTTGTCAAACTTGTAAAAATTATGATGTATTAACCCGAACAAACAGAAAAATGTGTTTGTGTACAGGTATGCTTTACGATCCTAAAAAAGTTGGTAAGGAAGAAGAAGATACCAAAGAGGTAAAGGAAAAAGTATTTAAAAGATTAAAAAGAATAAAACAAGCCCTGTTTTTAAGAAAAGATAAAAAAGTAAAAAAATGAAAAAGTTAGTTATAGCCTATAGTGGTGGATTAGATACCTCATATTGTGCGGTAAGTTTATCAAAAGAATATGATGTACATGCGGTAAGTGTAAACACTGGAGGTTTTACACAAGACGAAATTAAGCATATAGAAAGCAACGCCTATAAAATGGGGGTTTCTACGTATAAAAATATTGATGCTGTAGCAACATTTTACCAAAAAGTAGTGAAATACTTAATATTTGGAAATGTATTAAAAAATGCGACTTACCCATTATCTGTAAGTGCAGAGCGTATTATTCAAGCTATAGAAATTATTGAGTACGCCAAAAGTATTGGTGCTGAATATATTGCTCATGGAAGTACGGGTGCAGGAAATGACCAAGTGCGTTTTGATATGATTTTTCAAACCTTGGCTCCTGGTATTGAAATTATTACACCTATTAGAGATCAAAAATTAACAAGGCAGGAGGAAATAGATTATTTAAAATCTGAAGGTATTGATATGCCTTGGGAAAAATCTAAATATTCTGTAAATAAAGGACTTTGGGGAACAAGTGTTGGAGGCGTTGAAACTTTAGAGTCTGAAAAGCCTTTGCCAAATGAAGCATATCCGTCGCAGTTAGAAAAAGAAGGCGAAGAAAAAGTAACCTTAACATTTGAGAAGGGTGAATTTGTAGCTTTAAATGGAGAAACAAATGCTCCAGAAGTTAATATTGAAAAATTAAACGATATCGCTTCTGCTTACGCTATTGGTAGAGATATACATGTTGGTGATACTATTGTTGGTACTAAAGGGCGTGTTGGTTTTGAAGCCGCTGCTGCTTTAATTACTGTTAAAGCACATCATTTATTAGAGAAGCATACACTTACTAAATGGCAATTACAGCATAAAGAATATTTGTCTAGTTTTTATGGTATGCATTTACATGAAGGTCAATATTTAGATCCTGTAATGAGAGATATCGAAGCCTTTTTACAAAGTTCTCAAAACATGGTTTCAGGTAATGTAGTTGTTAGCTTAAAGCCTTATCATTTTTCGTTAGATGGTATTGTTTCAGACCATGATTTAATGTCGAGTAAGTTTAGTACGTATGGAGAGGAAAATAAAGCTTGGACTGCTAATGATGCTAAAGGATTTATTAAAATTTTAGGAAACCAAAATAAAATATACAGACAAATAAATTCGTAATGGATTTAAAAGACCTGTCAGGTTTTGAAAACCTGACAGGTCTAAAAAAAGATAAAATGAAACTATTTTAGTCATTTCGACGATAGTAGAAATCACATAATTTGAGTAAAGTTATTTTATGAGATGTCTCAATCGTTCCTCATTTCGACATGACACATAAATGAATAAAAGATGGGAAATATTAAGGTTGGAATTATAGGAGGCGCAGGTTATACAGCAGGTGAATTAATTAGATTGTTAATTAATCATCCTGAAGCTGATATTGATTTTGTATTCAGTACAAGTAATGCTGGAAACAAGATTAGCAAGATTCATCAAGATTTAGTGGGTAGTTTAGATTTGAATTTCACAGACACTGTTAACCCAAATATAGATGTGTTGTTTTTGTGTTTAGGGCACGGGAATTCGGTGAAATTTCTATCTGCAAACACGTTTTCTGATGATACTAAGATTATTGATTTAGGAAATGATTTTAGATTAGAGGCTGATAAAGTTTTTGAAGGGAAAGCCTTTGTTTATGGTTTACCTGAATTAAATAAAGCTGATATTACTAAAGCTAAATATATTGCAAATCCTGGATGTTTTGCTACAGCCATTCAGTTAGGGTTATTGCCATTGGCAGATGCTGGTTTAATTAAAAAAGATGTACATATTAATGCCGTTACTGGGGCTACTGGTGCTGGAACATCGTTATCTGCCACAACGCATTATACATGGAGAGATAATAACTTTTCGTATTACAAACCATTTACGCATCAGCATTTAGGAGAAATTAATCAATCGGTTAATCAATTGCAAAACGATTTTTCTTCTGAGATTATTTTTATGCCCAATAGAGGTAATTTTTCAAGAGGGATTTTTGCAACAATTTATACTGATTATAAAGGGTCTGTTGAAGATGCAAAAGATATATACAAAGCATTTTATAAGGATGCTAAATTTACATTTGTGTCAGATGAATTTTTGCATATGAAACAAGTAGTGAATACGAATAAATGTTTAGTGCATTTGCATAAACACAACGGCAAATTATTAATTACGAGTTGTATAGATAATTTATTGAAAGGTGCTTCTGGACAAGCTGTACAAAACATGAATTTGATGTTTGGTTTAGAAGAAACAACGGGGTTAGGATTGAAGGCAACTTACTTTTAAAGGGAATCGTGGCGCGTTAGGGATTGAACGGTATGTTTGAAATCCCCGATTCCGATAGCTATCGGGAGAGGGATTGAGTAGTGAAAGCCCGACCCTTGTGGTAACGCCAAAATAAAATAATTAAAGAGTTTAGATATGAAAATAGCCATAATAGGAACAGGGAATTTAGGGAGTTCGATTGCAAAAGGACTTATTAATAATAAATCGTTTAGCTCATTATATTTAAGTGATAGAAATACTAAGGCGGTGAATGTCTTTGAAACTATTGAAAATGTTGAGGTTACTAGCGATAATATTTTGGCAGTAGAGCAATCGGATATTGTTATTTTCGCATTGCAACCTAAGCATATTGATGGGGTTTTAGAGAGTGTAAAATCTAAAATTAGCCAGAATCACATTATTATGTCTGTTGCAGCTGGAGTTGAGATAAATAGGATTGAAAATATTTTAGGCGATGACAAAAGTATAATACGCGTTATGCCAAATACAGCAATTTCTATTGGGAAATCTATGACTTGTATTGCTGCTAATGAAACAGGAAAAGATAAAGTGCCTGTTGCAGAAGGAATTTTTGGACAGTTGGGAAATACTATGGTAATTCCTGAAGATTTAGTGCAGGCAGCTACCGTGATTTGTGCTAGTGGTATAGCCTTTTGGATGCGTTTGGTAAGAGCTACAACACAAGGTGCGATTCAACTGGGTTTTGAAGCTGAAGAGGCCCATGAATTGGCAGTACAAACATGTTTTGGTTCTGCTAGTTTACTCATAGAATCTGGAAGACATCCTGAGCAGGAAATTGATAGAGTAACCACACCAAGTGGTTGCACCATTGAAGGCTTAAATGAGATGGAGCACCAAGGATTAAGCTCTGCTTTAATTCAAGGTATTGTGGCTTCGTTTGAAAAAATCAATCAATTAAAAACCAAATAAAATGCCGTTATTTAATGTATATCCGTTGTATGATGTAACGCCTGTTTCTGGGAAAGGGGTTTATGTTTATGATGAACAAGGAACCGAATATTTAGACCTTTATGGAGGGCATGCTGTGATTTCTATTGGGCATGCGCATCCTAAATATGTTGCAGCGGTTACAGAACAAGTGTCTAAACTTGGTTTTTATTCTAATGCCATTCAAAATCCTTTACAAAAGGAATTGGCTGATAAAATTGAAGCTCTTTCTGGTTGTAAAAATTACGAATTGTTTTTATGTAATTCTGGTGCTGAAGCTAATGAGAATGCATTAAAATTAGCATCTTTTAAAACAGGAAAATCTAGGGTTATTGCATTTAGAAATGGGTTTCATGGGCGTACTTCGGCAGCTGTAGCGGCAACCGATAATAAAAATATTATTGCTCCAATTAATGCACAACAAAAAGTTACGATTCTTGATTTGAATGATATAGCTGGTGTAAAGCAAGAGCTTGAAAAAGGCGATGTATGTGCCGTTATAGTTGAGTTTATTCAGGGAGTAGGCGGTTTAGATCAAGGAACTTCAGATTTCTTTGAACAGGTTTATGCTTTGTGTAAAAAGAATGATACTATGTTTATTGCAGATGAGGTGCAATCTGGTTACGGACGCTCAGGTAAATTCTTTGCATTCCAGCACTATAATGTTACGCCAGATATTATCTCTATAGCTAAGGGTATGGGTAACGGATTCCCTATTGGAGGAATTTTAATTCATCCAGATATTGAAGCAAAATTTGGAATGTTAGGTACTACGTTTGGTGGTAATCATTTGGCATGTGCTGCGGGCTTATCAGTTTTAAATGTCATTGAGGAACAAAAACTTATTGATAATACCAATACCATGTCTGAGTATTTTGTTCAGATAGCAAAAACGATTCCTCAGATAAAAACGATTAAAGGAAGAGGTTTAATGCTTGGATTGGAGTTCGATTTTGAAGTTGGTGAATTGAGAAAACAATTAATTTATAAACACCACATTTTTACAGGTGGAGCTGCAAACAAAAACTTATTAAGAATTCTGCCACCATTAACGGTAAGAAAAGAACATATAACTATGTTTTTTGAAGCCCTAATAGAAGCTTTAGCTGAAGTTGAAACAACTGTATAGTAATAAACATGAATACACTTTTATCTATAGAAACGAGAAATGCTGTTTTATTAAAAATGGCAGTGCTTTTAGAGCAAGAACGACAGGCGATAATTGCTATTAATAAAGAGGATTTAGACGCTTATAGTGGTGATGATATTTCGATGTTTGACCGTTTGAAAGTTGATGATTCGAAAGTTGATGAAATGATTAAAGCGGTAACGCATTTAGCATCTCAGGAAGATCCTGTTGGTGTAGAGCGTTTTAGTTTTAAACACGAAAACGGTATGCAAGTTTACAATAAAACAGCATCGTTTGGAACGGTATTGATTATTTATGAATCTAGACCAGATGTTACTGTTGAGGCAGCAGGAATTGCTTTTAAATCTGGAAACAAAATATTACTTAAAGGAGGAAAAGAATCATTACGTTCAAATTTAAAAATTGTAGAATTGTGGCATGAAGCTTTAAAGGCTTACGATGCTTCAACAAATTGGGTGGAGTATCTGCAATTTAATAGAACTGAAACCCAAACATTTTTAGAAAAGCCAACACAGAAAGTAGATTTAATAGTCCCTAGGGGCGGCGAACGCTTAATTGCCTTTGTGAAAGAACACGCAACTTGTCCTGTAATTATTAGCGGACGAGGAAACAATTTTGTTTACGTTCATAAAGAAGCAGATTTAGATATTGCCATTGATGTGATTATAAATGGGAAGTCGAAAATTTCAGCTTGTAATGCGGTTGATAAGGTATTAATAGATAAAAATCTTCCTAATAAAAGTGAGTTTGTAAAAACATTAATTTCAAAGTTAAAAGATTTTAAAATTGAGGTTTTAGGAGATGAGGTAGTTTCAAAAGATAATGGACTAGAAACCATAAAATCTGATGAAATTTGGTACGAGGAGTTCTTAGATTATAAAATCCTTATAGGCGAAATTGCATCTAACCAAGATACTATTGCAATGATTAATAAATATTCTGGCGGACATTCTTCTTCAATAATAACAACCAATAATACTGAAGCAAAACTGTTCATGGAAAATGTAGATACAGCAGCAGTATATCACAATGCATCAACAAGGTTTACTGATGGCGGTCAATTAGGTTTAGGTGGAGAATTAGCGATAAGTACAGATAAATTACACCAACGCGGACCAATTGGGTTGCAACATTTGGTGACGAATAAATGGTATGTTCATGGAAATGGGCAAATACGATAAGCATGCAGAAAAAGAAACGCATATTACTAAAAATAGGGTCTAATACACTTACTAAAGAAACTGATAATATTTCTAGAGGTAAAATTGAAGACATCGCAAATCAAATTGCAAAACTTCAAGATACCTACGAGTTTATCATTGTAAGTTCTGGTGCAATTGCAGTTGCTAAACAATTTGTAAAGTTGGAAAGTAAGCAAAAAGACGTGTTTGTAAAACAAGCCCTAGCGTCTATTGGTCAGCCGCATTTAATACGTATCTACCAAGAAATTTTTAGAGAATATGGGTTGTTGAGTTCGCAATGTTTATTATCCTATTCAGATTTTGAAAAAGAAGAGAGTAGAATCAATATTATGAATACCATTAATGTATTGGTTAATAATAATTACATACCAATTATTAATGAAAATGATACGGTTGCTACAGATGAAATTAAATTTGGCGACAATGATAAATTAGGTGCTTTAACAGCATCGTTACTGGGTGTTGATTTGTTTATTATTGCCACAAATACCAATGGTATTTACACAAAATCCTCACTTGAAATTGGGATACCAGAAACTATTAAAACAGTTAGTGATTTCAATAAATTGAATCGAGAAGTGGTAAGTTCAAAATCATCTCATGGCAGTGGAGGAATGCAAAGTAAAATTGAAGCTGCCAAAGTTACAAAAGATGCTAATATAGAAACGTGGATTGTAAACGGACTAGAAGATAATTTTATAGTAAATGCTATGGAAAACAAAGTGCCGTTTACTAAAATTAAATAGATATATTTTTATATGAGCGAAGAGGATAGTGTAGAAAGTTCTTTCGAAGAATTCGAAACAGTTTATGTACGAAGAAGAAAATTACTCCCTTGGTGGATTAAAGTATTTTGTTGGATTTTTATGTTTACCGGATTAATGGGAGTTGTTTGTTTAATTGTTGCGCTTTTTGGAGTTAAACCAGCTTTGTCTATGTACGGTTTTGAAACTAATGAGCCATTTTCATTAATCGGAATGATGGTGATCTTTATTTTTATCCTAAAAGGAGTGGCAGCTTTCTTCCTTTGGTTTGAAAAAGACTTGGCAATTAAAATAGGACGAATTGATGCCTTAATAGGAATTGTATTGTGTTGTGCGTCTATGTTTATTTTACCATTCTTTCAGGATGGTTTTAATATTAGTTTAAGATTAGAACTCGCACTGCTAATTCCGTATTTGATTAAACTTAATAAGATTCAAGGTAAATGGGAGGTTTAGTTTTAGAATAAAAAAACAGTCTTTACTTAAGCATAAATATAAAATGAAACATTACACATCTATAAAAGATATTGATAATATTAACAATTGGATTGAAGAAGCAAAGACTTTAAAAACAAATCCTTTAAAATATCTAGAGTTAGGAAAAAATAAAACCTTAGGATTGTTATTCTTTAATTCTAGTTTACGTACCCGTTTAAGCACACAAAAAGCGGCATTGAATTTAGGTATGAATCCAATTGTAATGAATGTATCTGGTGATGCTTGGGGTTTGGAGTTTGAAGATGGCACGATAATGAATGGCTCAACAGCAGAACATATAAAAGAAGCTGCAGCAGTAGTGTCTCAATATTGCGATGTTATTGCGGTAAGAGCATTTCCAACATTAACTGATAAGGCCAAAGATGAAAGTGAGCAGGTAATGAATGCATTTAAAACTTACGCATCCGTTCCTATAGTGAATATGGAGAGCGCAACAGGTCATCCATTACAAGGATTAACAGATGCTATTACCATTTCTGAACATGCTAAAGTTGCTAAGCCAAAAGTAGTTTTAAGTTGGGCACCACACATAAAAGCCTTACCTCATGCGGTGGCCAATAGTTTTACACAGGCGATGCAAAAAATGGATGTAGAATTTGTAATTGCGAATCCAGAAGGGTATGATTTAAATCCTGAAATTACAGGTGATACACCAATTTATCATAATCAAGAAGACGCCTTTAAAGATGCAGATTTTGTATACACCAAAAATTGGAGTTCTTATGAGGATTATGGAAAAGTAGTAAACACAGACCCAAATTGGATGATTACCAAAGATAAATTAGGAGATGCTAAGTTTATGCACTGTTTACCTGTAAGAAGAAATGTTGTTGTTGAAGATGCCGTTTTAGATACAGATAGTTCTATAGTTATTGAACAAGCAAATAACAGAACATACGCTGCACAGTTGGTGTTAAAAAAGATATTAGAAAATTCATAATATCATGTTGTCAGGTTGAGCGCAGTCGAAACCTAAATTAAGATAAATGAAAGAAAAACTATCCATAGTAAAAATAGGAGGAAACATCATTGAGGATGAAAGGTCTTTAAATGCATTTCTAAAATTATTTTCTAATTTAGAAGGAAAGAAAATTTTAGTTCACGGTGGAGGAAAACGAGCGACTCATATTGCATCAAAACTCGGAATAGAATCTAAAATGATTAATGGGCGTCGTATTACAGATGCTGAGACTTTAGAGGTGATTACTATGGTTTATGGTGGTTTGGTAAATAAAAATGTGGTTGCAAAACTACAGGCTTTAAATACGGATGCTATCGGATTAACAGGTGCAGATATAAACAGTATTACATCTGATAAACGACCAGTAAAAGAAATAGATTTTGGATTTGTAGGTGATGTCAAAGCGGTTGCTTATAATTCAATTGATAAATTGATTCGGGCTAATTTCACACCTGTATTTTGTGCTATTACTCATGATGGAAATGGGCAGTTGCTAAACACCAATGCAGATACCATAACATCGCAAGTAGCTGTTGGAATGAGTAATCTCTATGAAACATCAATTTATTATTGTTTTGAATTGAATGGTGTTTTAAGAGATATAAATGATAAAGATTCTGTTGTTAAACATATAGATTCTAAGGTTTATCAGGATTTGTTAGATCAAGGAATTATTGCTGATGGTATGCTTCCTAAGCTTGAGAATTGTTTTGATGCTTTAAAAAATGGCGTTCATAACATAAACATGGGTAACACATCGATGTTGACTCAAGTAAATGATAATTTTACAACAATAACATTATAACATGGTGGTACAAGATTTAACAAATGAAGCGATATCACTTTTAAAAAGGCTGATAGAAACACAATCGTTTTCTTCTGAAGAGGATGTTACTGCATCGCATATTGAAGATTGGTTTAAGAACTATGATATTGACTATAAGCGCACCAAAAACAATGTTTGGGCAGTTAATAAATATTTTGAAGAGGGCAAACCAACATTATTGTTAAACTCGCATCATGATACGGTTAAACCAAATTCTGCGTACACTAACGATCCATTTAACGCATTTGTGGAAGATGGCAAGTTATATGGTCTAGGGAGTAACGATGCTGGAGGTTGTTTGGTGTCTTTAATAGCAACATTTACATATTTTTATAATCACGAGAATTTAAAATATAATTTAATTATTGTCGCTTCCGCGGAAGAGGAAAGTAGTGGTCCTAACGGGTTAAATAGTATGTTGTCTATCATCCCGAAAGTTGATGTGGCAATCGTTGGAGAACCTACTTTAATGAATCTTGCAGTAGCTGAAAAAGGTTTAGTGGTTTTTGAAGCGGTTATAGAGGGTACACCAAGTCATGCGGCACATCCAAATGATAATAACGCCATTTATAATACGATTGACGCCTTACAATGGTTTAAAGATTTTAAGTTTGAAAAAGGTTCTAAGGCTTTAGGTGATGTAAAGTTAACGGTAACACAAATTAGTGCAGGCTCGCAACATAACGTGGTTCCTGGGCATGTAGATTTGGTTATTGATGTTCGTGTGAATGATGCGTATAGTAATGCTGAAATTGCAGAAATTTTACAAGAAAAAGCTCCGGTTACTAAAATTACACCACGTAGTTTACGGTTAAACTCATCATCCATTCCTGTAGAACATGATTTAGTAAAAGCAGGAATAGCAATGGGAAGAACAACTTATGGGTCGCCAACATTATCAGACCAAGCTGCGTTATCTTGTCCAAGTTTAAAATTAGGACCAGGAGATAGCACACGTTCGCATTCGGCAGATGAATTTATTTATGTAAACGAAATAGAAGAAGGTATTAAAATATATGTTGAATTGTTAAACCGTGTTATCGTTTAGCAGTTCTGTCATTCCTGCGAAGGCAGGAATCCAAGAAATAAAACAAAATAAATTTCCGCCTTCGCGGAAATGACAAAAAAACTTTAAAATGAAACTCTGGGACAAAGGCATATCAATCGATAAAAAAATAGAACAGTTTACTGTTGGAAACGACCGTGAAATTGATATTCATATTGCAAAGTATGATGTTATAGCATCTAAAGCACATGCTAAAATGCTTCAAAAAATCGGGATTATCACTGTTGAAGAATTGGTTGATTTATTAAGAGGATTAAAAACCTTAGAGTCACAAATTGAAGACGGTACATTTGTTATCGATGAGCAGTTTGAAGATGTGCATTCTAAAATAGAGTTTGAGTTAACTAAATCTTTAGGCGAAGTTGGAAAAAAAATCCATACGGCGCGTTCAAGAAATGATCAAGTTCTTGTAGCTTGTCATTTATATTATAAGGATAACTTAAGTTTAATTAGAACTAAAACTAGAACACTTTTTGATACGCTTTTAAACTTATCCGACACTTATAAAGACAAGGTTTTACCAGGTTATACGCACTTACAAGTGGCAATGCCATCATCATTTGGTTTATGGTTTTCTGCTTATGCAGAGTTAATGATTGATGATGTTTTTTTATTGGATGCCGCTATTAAAACAGTAGACCAAAACCCTTTAGGTTCTGCGGCTGGTTACGGAAGTTCATTTCCTATTGATAGAGAATTAACAACCAAAGAAATGGACTTTGCTACATTAAAATACAATGTGGTGGCAGCACAAATGGGACGTGGTAAAAACGAACGTACTATTGCTGCGGCTTTGGGGAGTTTGTGTAATACATTATCCCGTTTTGCTATGGATGTTTGTTTATATATGAGTCAGAATTTTGGCTTTATCTCATTCCCTGATGAATTAACTACGGGCAGTAGTATTATGCCACATAAAAAGAATCCTGATGTATTTGAATTGATTCGCGGAAAGTGTAACAAAATACAAGCGTTACAAGGTGAAATGGTTTTAATTACTAATAATCTGCCAAGTGGCTACCACAGAGATTATCAATTATTGAAAGAAAACATGATTGCTGCTTTTGAGGAGTTAAAAGATATTTTGGATATTTTTAATTACTCCATTCAACAAATTATCGTGAAAGATGTGGATATTCATGATGATAAATACAAATACTTATTTACTGTAGATAATATAAATACGTTGGTTGTTGAAGGGCAAAGTTTTAGAGAAGCTTATCAAAAAATTGGAGGACAAGTGCAAGATGGTACTTATGTTCCTGATACTTCTAAAAAACACACGCACGTTGGTAGTATTCATAATTTAAGTTTGGATAAGATTAGAGCTAAGTTTCCCAAGTAATTTTAAGCAAATCAACTTACTAACTTTTATTTATTTAGAAACAGCTGCTGCTGCACCAATAATACCTGCATGATTACCAAGTTCTGCTGGCTTTACAGGTGTTTCTATTCTGATTTGTTTTTCATACTTATCGAAATGTTTTGAGACGCCACCGCCCAAAATGATTAAATCTGGACAAACAATGGTCTCTACCAATTCTAAGAATGTATTTAACCGTTTTCCCCATTCAGTAAAGCTTAAGTCTTCTTTTTTACGGATGGAATCTGCGGTATAATGTTCTATTTTTTTATATTTTTTGTAGGGTATTTGTCCAAGTTCAGAATTAGGAATAAGTTTACCGTTAAAAAATGCGCCACTTCCTATGCCAGTGCCAACGGTTATCATGAGCACTAAACCTTGTTCATTTTTACCGATACCATAATTTATAACTGCATAACCAGCAGCATCAGCATCATTTATAACAGTAACAGGTAAGCCGCAAGCATCCGAGAATAGTTTTTGTATATCTAAATTTAACCACGATTTGTTGAGGTTGCTCACAGATTTACAAACACCATGTTTTACAATAGTTGGGAAGCCACAGCCTACAGGACCGTTATAATCAAAGTGATTTGTAATTTCCTTAAATACTTTGGCCATTTCTTCGGGTTTGCGAGATGCTGGCGTAGGGATTCTAAAACGTTCGGTTACGAGCTCACCAGTTTCTATATTTACTAGGCCTCCTTTCATGCCTGAACCTCCAATATCTATTCCTAAAATTTCCATTTGTTTTGGTTGTGTACATTCAAATGTACTAAAAAGATAGTTTTGATGTGCTACCTTGGCAGATAAAACCGCGTTAGGGATAGCAGTGGAAAGCCCACAGCTTTTGCGCCTTAGCGCACAAGCGAGGACTTGTAACGAATAGCCCGACCCTTGTGGTAACGCCCAAATAAAAATTTTAAAAATAGGATATTAAAAAAGCGCATTTGTTACAATGCGCTTTTAAGGACACTCCTGAAAAAAATGTAAAGTTTAATTTGTTTGGTGACTAACTCAAATAATTAAATAATCGTGGATTGCCCTAAATGTATATTAGTAAAGTTTAGATTAGTTTCATCTGGATTTTGTATAAAATCTTCTATAAAATCGCCCACTTTTGTTGTGGTTATATTGTCGTATTTGGTGTTTAAATCTGGTGTGGTAATGTGCAGTTTTAGCGATTTATCTACACCTTCTCTTACCAATGCGGCTTCTTCATAAAGCCCGAAATGATCGAGTAACATGGCCGCTGATAAAATGGAAGCTATTGGGTTGGCAATACCTTTGTTTGCTGCTTTGGTGTAAGCTCCATGGATAGGTTCAAACATGGCATGTTTATCACCAATTGATGCAGACGCTAACAATCCAATAGAACCTACAATAACACTGGCTTCTTCTGATAGAATATCGCCAAACATATTTTCGGTTAAAATAACATCAAATTGCCTTGGTTTTATAATGAGTTCCATGGCCGCATTATCGATGTACATGTAGTTAACCTTCACGTTTGGATATTGCGGTGCAATTTCTTTTACCACACGTCTCCATAGGCGTGAGCTTTCTAGTACGTTAGCTTTATCAACAAGTGTTAGTTTACGTTTTCTCGACAAGGCAGCTTTAAAAGCTTGGTGTGCGATACGTTCAATTTCAAAACGTTCGTATTTACAAACATCTGAAGCAATGTTGCCATCATCACTTAAATAGCGCTCACCAAAATAAATACCGCCTGTTAACTCACGATATATAAGAATGTTAGTGTCTTTAATTTGCTTAATTTTAAGTGAAGATTTGTTTAATAAATCTTCATAGGCAATAATGGGTCTTATGTTGGTGTGTAAGCCAAGTTCTTTACGGATTCCGAGAAGTCCTTGTTCTGGACGTATTTTGGCATCAGGGTCTTCATCATACCTTGTATCTCCAATGGCACCAAATAAAACAGCATCTGCTTTTTTGCACATGCTTATAGTTTCTTCTGGTAATGGATGTCCTGTTTTGTCAATTGCACTGGCTCCAATCAACCCTTTTTGAAATGTAAATATGTGGTTAAATTCCATGGCTATAGCTCTCAAAACCTTTACGGCTTGTGAAGTAACCTCTGGACCTATACCATCGCCTTGTAAAAGGGCAATATTTAATTTCATCAGTTTTGTTTTTGTTATTTCCTAAAAGTCGGAAATCATTTTTTGTTTAAGCAGAAGTAATCTCGTTGTATACCTTGCTGTTTTCTATTATTTGATGGATATCGTTATCATCAACTTCTTTTTTCTTATCAGCAAAATCTAGGAAATTCGTGTAGATTTCATCCAATTGAAGCTTAGTTAATTCGTATCCAATATTTTTTGCTCTATAGGCTAGTGCCGCTCTTCCGCTTCTTGCTGTTAACACAATAGCAGATTCTGTTACACCAACATCTTTAGGGTCTATAATTTCATAAGTTTCACGATTTTTTATTACACCGTCCTGATGGATTCCAGAACTATGCGCAAATGCATTAGCACCAACAATAGCCTTGTTTGGTTGCGTGTAAATACCCATACTATCTGATACTAATTGACTAATGCCGTATAACATCTCGGTTTGAATACCAGTATCAAGATTTAAATAAGGGTGTTGTTTTAAAATCATTACCACTTCCTCTAAAGCGGTATTTCCAGCACGCTCACCAATACCATTAATTGTACATTCAATTTGACGCGCACCATTTATTACACCTTCAATAGAGTTAGCCGTAGCTAATCCTAAATCGTTGTGACAGTGGCAAGATAAAATAGCCTTATCAATCCCTTTTACGTTTTCTTTTAGGTATTTAATTTTTGCACCATATTCGTGAGGAAGACAATAGCCCGTGGTATCTGGGATATTTAAAACTGTTGCTCCAGCTTTAATAACTGCTTCGCAAACTCTAGCTAAATAGGCGTTATCTGTTCTACCAGCATCTTCGGCATAAAACTCTACATCTTCAACAAACGATTTCGCATAACTCACAGCTTTAACTGCACGTTCTATAATAGCTTCTTGAGTGGATTTAAATTTAAATTTTATATGAGATTCCGATGTACCAATTCCAGTGTGGATTCTAGCAGTTTTAGCATGTTTTAATGCTTGTCCAGCTACTTTTATGTCATTTTCAACCGAGCGTGTTAAACCACAAACCGTAGCATGCTTTACTATTTTAGAAATTTCTTCAACTGATTTAAAATCTCCAGGACTTGACACAGGGAAACCAGCTTCAATAATATCTACACCTAATAAATCAAGTTGTTCAGCAATAACTAATTTTTGCTCAGTGTTCAGCTTACAACCAGGGACTTGCTCACCGTCTCTTAGTGTTGTATCGAAAATTTGGACTTTATTATCAGACATTTATTAAAATATATTTTCTTATTCTTATACGAATTTATATTTTGGTTTCGTAAAAGCTACTATTCATCTCATTTTTTTTACGATGTTTAACCAAGGTATTTGGGGTTTAAATAGCTGAAAATCAGAACAATGATACTTATTTTGTGACTATGACAAAAGAGCAAAAAGATAATTTATTCATATTAATAAAATCATTGTCTAAATCTGAAAAAAGACAATTCAAACTTTATGTGGGTAGATTGGGGGTTAATGAGGAATCAAAATTCTTGAAACTCTTTAATATTCTTGACAAACTTTCGGTTTACGATGAAGCGGTAATTCTCAAAA
This sequence comes from uncultured Algibacter sp., assembly GCA_947502405.1. Classification (GTDB taxonomy): domain Bacteria; phylum Bacteroidota; class Bacteroidia; order Flavobacteriales; family Flavobacteriaceae; genus Algibacter_B. The sequence goes on from CANMZT010000001.1 coordinate 192,341, forward strand.
AAGGTATTGTTAAAAAACAACAACTTTCAAACTTAAAAGCGCATTTATACAAGCAGATTTTAATCAGTTTGCGTTTAAATCCATCACATCAAGATATCCGGATTCAAATCCGTGAACAACTCGATTTTGCAACCATTTTATATCATAAAGGTCTTTACAAACAAAGTTTAAAAATTCTAGATAAAGCTAAAAATTTGGCTATTTCAAATGAGGAGAAAAATGTGGCGTATGAGATTGTAGAACTTGAAAAGATAATTGAGTCTCAGTATATTACCAGAAGTATCAGTAATCGAGCAGATGAGTTAACTATTCAAGCCAAAGAGCTGAGTTTACAAAATGTTTTAGCCAGTAAACTATCTAATTTATCACTGCAATTATACGGTTTGTTTTTAAAAACGGGCTATGTAAAGAATGATGAGGAATTCCAAATTATAAATAAGTACTACCATGATAGATTGCCAAAATACGATATCAACAAACTTGGTTTTCGTGAAAAATTGTGGCTATACAAAGCAAAATTATGGTATAGTTTTTTAACCGTAGACTTTCTTTCTTGTTACAAATTTGCTTCAAAATGGGTAGATTTATTCTACGAAAATAAAGATATGATAAAGCTAAACCCTGTCTTTTTCCTTCGTGGGAACCATTATTTATTAGAAGCTTTATTTTACTTGCGGCAGTATGGTAAGTTCAAAGAAACTTTATCAAAACTTGAAACTATAACTCAGGAAAAATGGTTTCCCTTGGATGATAATAATGAGTCTTTAGCCTTTCTATACATCTATAACAATAAGTTTAACTTGCACTTTATTGAAGGTAGCTTTGTCGACGGTTTACATTTAATCGATGAGGTTTTAGAAAAGCTAAAAAACTATAAAAACCGTATAGACGAGCATCACATTATGGTGTTTTATTACAAAATGGCCAGTATGTATTTTGGAGCTGGTGACAGTCGAAAATGCATCTACTATCTCGATAAAATTATAAGTAATAAATCGTTGCAAATGCGTGAAGATTTGCTCTGTTTTTCTAGAATATTAAATTTGGTGGCTCATTACGAGGCAGGTTTAGATTATAATTTGGATGTGTTGATTCGAAGTACCTACAAGTTCCTAATTAAAATGGAAGACCTCTACGAAGTGCAAAAAGAGTTCATTAAATTTCTACGAGGTTTGGGCGACATATACCCGCATGAAGTAAAGGGCGAATTTACCAAGTTGCATAAAAAACTTAAAGAGTTTGAGAACGACCCGTACCAAAGTCGTGCATTCTTGTATCTAGATATTATTTCATGGCTAGAATCGAAGATAGAAAACAGACCCATTGGCGACATTATCCGCGATAAATTTAAAGCAACAACTGTGTAGTTTTTTTAGGCGCAACCCACAAGGGGTCGGGCTTTCACTACTCAATCCCTCCTACGTCGGGGATTTCAAACATGCCGTTCAATCCCTTGCGTGGGGCTTGTTTGCTTGAGTTTATGCTTTTACCGTTGTAAAGTGGTTTTCTGGGGAGGTTCGTTTAACGTGTTTGTATAAATTAGTTGCGAGGATTTTCGTAAGAAGGCGAGTGCTAGCAATCAATTATACACGTTCTTGTGGTGCGTTATTATATAACTTAACAATGCTTTTAATTTCGAAATATTTGTATTCGTTATCGATGATTCTTTTATAAATCTCAGGTTTGTCTTCAAATAACTCTAGATATTTTTCTTTTTTATCTACAGTAATAAATTTCTTGAAGTCTTTAGTCAAATAACTTTCTCCTTTATTTAAATCACGATACATTGAAATTTCTCCATCAATGATTTCAACAAGGTGTTTTAACTTTTTTTTTATTTGAATATTTTTATATGTTCTATCATTAATTTTGAACTCAATTAATTCTCTAGGGTCATAGCTTGATTCTGTTTCGTTTTTTGAAATGAAATTGACTTTGTCACTTAAAATAAATCTTCCATTCATTTTTATTGAACCAAAAATTGTATCTTTTTCTTTCTTTATTACATAACCTTGAGCATACCCGCTTTTTAATGTAGTATCTATGCGTTTTTCAAAGTCAGATTTATTATCGATTGAGATATTCGCTAAATCTACAAGTAACTCTATGTCCTCAAATGTATAATTGTTCTTTTTAATGAGTTTGTACAAAGTATGTTCTTTTCCTAAAATCTGATAAAAACTCCACTTGAAATTGGAAGAATAAAATTCCAATTGACCAGTACCTTGTATATCTCCAAATATATTGCTTATAAATCCACTTCCTTTAATGTTCGTATCAACATCAATAGGATAAATTTTATCATTGTATTGTAGAAAAACTTTTCTTGTATAATTCAAAGTAAATCTCGATTTCAAATGTGATTCTTTGTAATATGAGACTTTACCTTTTTTTATTTCCAAAAGAAATTCTGGAATGCTTGTTTTGATAGATGCAAACTTGAAATATCCTCGCGTAAAACCTTTAGCCTCATTTGCTCTAAACTTCTGTTTGCCATATTTGTTTTTTATGTAGACTGTTGTATTGGTTTTCCATTCAATTTTTCCATAAATAGTGTCGTTTTCATTTGTTACTAAATAATCTTGTGAAAAACAAAGGGATGTGAAAATCCCAAATATCAACACAATTATTGTTCGAAAATATTTATTCATAAATTTTTTAGATTTTCGTTTCGATGCGTTTGGTTTTAATGCACCACTATATATTGCTGGACATGCGCCACCAAACAAATTTAGTTGAAAATTTTTACAAAATCAAGTATTTTACTTGTAGTTTACAAAGTTTGGTTTGTCTGCTAATACCACAAAATCAAAAATACTTTCCCTAAAAATTTGCAGATTAACTTTTCTATACGATATTTGCAGTCACAAAGTTCAAAAACGTATTGAAATGTTATCAAGAAAGGTGGAGGGATTAGACCCGATGAAACCTTAGCAACCCTTTAAACTTATTAAAGAAGGTGCTAAATTCTACTTAAACCCCAATTCATTTATTGGTGTTTGGATAGATAACCCAAAAAATTACAGTCTGTAGTTTTAAAAAAAATTCTTTATAACATTTTTCTATTTAGTTCACTTATTACAAGTGCATTTGAATTTTTGGTTTTTAACAATTAACTAAAAAAAACATTAGAAAAATGAGCGATCAAAAATTAGCAACAAACGCATTACACGCAGGGCATGATGTAGCAACAAACGGTGGGGCAAGAGCTGTACCAATTTATCAAACTACATCTTATGTGTTCAATAATTCAGACCACGCAGCAAACTTGTTTTCTTTACAAGAATTAGGGTTTATTTACACACGTTTAAACAATCCAACCAATCAAATTTTACAAGAGCGTTTAGCGGCTGTAGAAGGTGGTATTGGCGCTGTAGTGTTTGCTTCAGGAACGGCAGCAATTTCTACAGGATTGTTAACGCTTTTAAAAGCGGGCGATCATATTGTAGCTTCAAGTAGTTTATACGGTGGTACGTACAATTTATTAAGTGTTACACTTCCAAGATTGGGTATTACAACAACATTTGTAGATGCATCAAATCCTGATAATTTTAAGGATGCTGTACAGGATAATACCAGAGCGTTTTTTGTGGAGTCTTTAGGAAATCCAAAACTAGATGTACTAGATTTAGAAGCTATTTCAGTACATTCAAAAGCAGCAGGTGTGCCATTTATAGTTGATAATACGGTAGCAACACCAGCTTTGTTAAACCCATTACAACATGGTGCTAATATTGTAATTCACTCACTAACAAAATACATTGGCGGACAAGGTACATCCCTAGGTGGTGCTATTATAGATGGCGGAACCTTTGATTGGGCGAATGGTAAATTCCCAGAATTTACAGAACCATCAGCAGGATACCACGGTTTAAAATACCATGAAACTTTAGGTGCAGCTTCGTATACCTTTAAGTTAATTTTAGAAGGTTTAAGAGATTTTGGTGGTGCTATGAGTCCAACAAACGCATTCAACATTATTCAAGGTTTAGAAACATTGCCTGTTAGAATCAAACAGCACAGTGAGAACGCTTTAGAATTGGCAAAATGGCTAGAAGCACAAGACGAAGTAGCTTGGGTAAACTATCCAGGGTTAGAAAGTAGTAAGTACAATGCTTTGGCTAAAAAATACTTGCCAAAAGGCCAAAGTGGGATTGTAACTTTTGGACATAAAGGCGGATTTGATGCTGCAAAAACCATTGCAGACGAAACACAAATTTTCTCTTTACTAGCGAATATTGGCGATACAAAATCGCTAATCATCCATCCATCAAGTACCACACACCAACAATTAGACGAGGCAGAACAAGCATCAGCAGGTGTATCTCCAGATTTAATACGTTTGTCTGTAGGTATTGAGGATATTGAAGATTTAAAAGCAGATTTAAAACAAGCATTTGCTAAAATATAATTGATTGAAACGAGACCTGTCAGATTTTTAAAACCTGACAGGTCTAAAACACACGAGTAAGTATTCCTCCCTGAGCCTGCATTGAGCGGTGTCGAAATGGGGAGGTTAGGAGGGGCTTCTTTTTATGAAACACGAATTAAAACATATCACAATTACCAATTACACCACAGAAAGTGGCGCACTTAACCCTACAATAAAATTAAGCTACCAAGTATTTGGAAAACCGTTGGGCGAGGCGCCAATTGTGTTGGTAAATCATGCGCTTACAGGAAATAGTGAGGTTGCTGGCGATAATGGCTGGTGGAAAGATTTGATTGGTGATGATAAGGTAATTGATACGAAACTGTACTCGGTGTTGGCCTTTAACATTCCTGGAAACGGTTTTGATGGTTTTGTAATTGACAACTATAAAGATTTTGTAGCTCGTGATGTTGCGAAATTGTTTTTACAAGGATTAACGGCACTAAAAACTGGTAAATTATTTGCCACTATTGGTGGTTCTTTAGGTGGTGGTATTGCATGGGAAATGGCAGTATTGCAACCTGATTTTACTGAGCACTTGGTGGTTGTAGCTACCGATTGGAAATCTACCGATTGGTTGATTGCCAACTGCCAAATACAAGAACAATTTTTGTTAAATTCTAAACATCCTGTTCACGATGCACGCATGCATGCCATGTTATGTTACCGCACACCAGAGTCGTTTAAGGAGCGTTTTAAGCGTTCTAAAAATGATGATTTAGAGATTTTTAATGTCGAAAGTTGGCTGTTGCATCATGGTAAAAAGTTGCAGGAACGGTTTCAATTATCGGCTTATAAATTGATGAATCAGTTGTTGAAGTCTATAGATGTAACCAAAGGTAGAGCTAGCAACTTTAACGTGCTGGAAAATATTGAAGCGAAGATTCATATTGTAGGTGTAGATTCCGATTTGTTTTTTACCGCAGAAGAAAACCGCGAAACACACAAACAGTTAGCGTTAACGCATCCTAATGTAACATACAATGAAATTCATTCTGTACACGGACACGATGCGTTTTTAATGGAGTACGACCAACTTGAAAAAATTGTAGAAGGCATTTTTGTGCCACATTCTAAAAGAAAACCAATGAAGATATTAAAATTTGGAGGTAAATCTTTAGCCAATGGAAAAGGCTTAGAAACGGTACTTTCAATTATTAAAAATAAAGTAGCTGCAGGTGATAGAATTAGTGTTGTGGTTTCAGCACGAGGTTCAGCAACTGATGATTTGGAATCCATATTAAATAAAGCGCTAAAAGGTAAGTCTTATCAAGAAGAATTGGAGGCATTTAAAGCATATCAATCAGAGCCATCAAAAACCATTGATTTTTCTGAGGAGTTTTCAGTTTTAGATAAGTTGTTTGAAGGGGTTAGTTTGCTTAGAGATTATAGTAAAAAGACTAAGGATAATATTTTGTCACAAGGTGAATTATTGTCTGTTAAACTAATTGCAAACTTATTAAACGAACATGGGGTAAATGCAAAAGTTGCTGATGCCCGCGATTTAATTAAAACGGATGATACTTTTGGTAACGCCCAACCTTTATCAAAAGTTTCAAAAGAAAACACACAATCTTACTTTAATGTAAATAAAGAAGTGGTAAATATTGTTACGGGTTTTATTGCTTCTAATTTAAAAGGTGAAACTACTACTTTAGGAAGAAACGGTAGTAATTACACAGCTGCATTAGTTGCAAATTATTTAGATGCTGAAGAATTACAAAACTACACCCATGTTAGTGGTATTTATACTGCCGACCCAAGTTTGGTGCCCGATGCAAAACAAATTAGAGAGTTGTCTTTTAGTGAAGCTAACGAATTAGCAAACTTTGGAACTTCGGTATTGCACGCTAAAACGATTATTCCTTTAGTAGAAAAAAATATTAATCTACGTATTTTGAATACGTTTAATGCAGATGATCAAGGTACACTTATCACAGCTAAACCTAGTACTAAAGAAGTAACCTCATTGTCCATTTTGGATAATGTAGCGTTGTTGAATTTAGAAGGCCGAGGTTTACTGGGTAAAATTGGGGTTGATGCACGTATTTTTGGTGCCCTAAGTAGCCATGGTATTAGTGTGAGTATTGTGTCTCAAGGGTCTTCAGAACGCGGTATTGGGTTAATTATTGATGCAGACCAAGCAACACAGGCAGTCATTGCTTTAGAGCGAGAGTTTGAAAGCGATTTCTACTCGCAAGATGTGAATAAAATTGATGTTATTGATGATGTTGCGGTAATTTCCATTATAGGTATTGAGTTGAGTTCGTTTCATAAACCGTTTAATGCGCTAATCCGAAATCAAATTACACCTTTGCTTTTCAACAACACGGTTACTGGAAAGAATGTAAGTTTGGTAGTGAAAAAAACTGAATTGCATAAAGCCGTAAATGTGATTCATGGTGAAGTATTCGGGATTTCAAAAAAGATAAACATTGCGATTTTCGGTCATGGAGGTGTAGGTGGAGCTTTGATTAATCAGATTTTAAAGTCGAAAGATGAAATAGAAAAACGTAAAGGGGTAAATTTGAATGTTTTTGCGATTTCGAATTCAAGAAAACTCATTTTAAATAAAAATGGGGTTCAATCAAATTGGCAAGATGCTATAAAGCACAGCTTTAATAACAGTTCTATTGAAGATATTATAACCTATGCTAAAAATCATCATTTAGAAAATTTAGTTGCTGTGGATAATACAGCGAGTAATGTGTTTTATAAAAATTACATACCGCTGATTGAGGCAGGTTTTGATTTGGTATCGAGTAATAAAATAGCGAATACCATTTCGCATGAGTTTTATACTGAATTAAGAGAAAACTTAAAGCAACACAATAAAGAGTATTTATACGAAACTACAGTTGGTGCAGGTTTACCGTTAATTGATACAATTAAATTATTACACGAATCTGGTGAAAATATCACGCGCATTAGAGGGGTGTTTTCAGGGACGTTGAGTTATTTATTCAATAATTTTTCGGTGGAAGACAAACCGTTTAGTGCCATTATCAAGGAAACGGTAGATAAAGGGTTTACAGAACCCGACCCACGTGAGGATTTTTCTGGAAATGATGTGGCTAGAAAGTTGTTGATTTTAGCAAGAGAATTGGATTTACAAAATGAGTTTGAAGATGTAGAAGTGCTAAATTTAATCCCAGAAGCGTATCGTGATATTTCGGTGGAAAACTTTTTATCGCAACTAGAGGTGTTGGATGCACAGTATCAAAAATTGAAGGACGACCAAAAAGAAGGACATGTGTTACGTTACGTTGGCGATTTATCTGGAGATTTATCGCAAGACAAAGGTAATCTGGAAGTAAAGTTAGTATCCATTCCTGAAGATAGTACCTTAGGACATGTAAAAGGGAGTGATGCCATTTTTGAAATTTTTACCGAAAGTTATGGCGAGCAACCTATCGTCATTCAAGGTGCTGGTGCTGGTGCGGAAGTAACAGCGCGTGGTGTTTTTGGGGATATTTTGAGGTTGAGTAAGCATGTTAATTAGTTGTCTAGGGTATGAAAAACATAATTTTAGTATTAATCTTGATATTTCTGATTTGTTTTGTTTCGTGTAATGAATATAAAATTTCAGAATTAAATAATCAGATTTCTAAACTTGAAATTCAAAATAAAAAACTGACTGATTCAATTTCAAAATCGTTATACTACAAAGTTTTAGGCTCAAATATTATCGGGCTTACAGCTAAATCTGAATTTACTATAAATGAAAAGAGTGAAGTCAAATTCCTTTTTAATTATCCTGAAAAGTTGTTGACTTATAATGTCTATACAACCAGTATCGATGGAAAACCTGATGAGCTGATTTACAAAAATCTCACGGATAATGAATTCATTTATAATTTTGTTCCGAATAAAGTAGGAGAACATGATATTAAATTAGTTGCAGTTTTTAAAATGAATAATAAGGAAAATGAAGAAATACACGTTCCGACCAATTTATCTGTTACTGTCAAAAAATAAAAATATAAACTATAAGAATTTTAGCCACAATTTTAGCGGATTCGACTAAATCTTAGTTTTAAGAATTAACCTTTACAAAAAAGAGCGTTAGGGATTGAACGGCATGTTTGAAATCCCCGATCCCGATAGCTATCGGGAGAGGGATTGAGTAATGAAAGCCCGACCCACTTGCCCTGAGGAACTCGAAGGGTGTGGGTAACGCCCAAATAAAACATAAAAAAATTAAAGTGAAGCATAAAAAATTTGAAACCAACGCGATAAGAACGCAGAGTGAGCGCTCTCAGTTTTCGGAACATTCGGTGCCGTTGTACTTAACTTCGGGATTTGTATTTGAGGATGCCGAGGAGATGCGCGCTTCGTTTGCCGAGGAGAAGCAGCGCGATTTGTACAGCCGCTACAGCAACCCGAATACCAACGAATTTGTGGAGAAAGTGTGCGCCATGGAAGGCGCGGAAGCGGGGTTTGCCTTTGCGAGCGGTATGGCGGCGGTGTTTTCTACATTTGCCACCTTGCTGGATGCGGGCGACCATGTGGTGTCGTGCAGTTCGGTATTTGGGGCAACCCACGGATTATTTACCAAATATTTCCCGAAATGGAATATTGAGTGCTCGTATTTTAGCATTAACGATGTAGATGCGGTTGAGGATTTGATACAACCCAATACCAAATTTATTTATGCGGAAACGCCAACCAATCCGGGAGTTGATGTGTTGGATATGGAGGCGTTGAGTGTGATTTGTAAAAAGCACAATTTGCTATTGGTAATTGATAACTGTTTTGCGACGCCGTATTTGCAAAATCCGATAAAGTTTGGTGCGGATTTGGTAATACATTCGGCTACTAAATTAATGGATGGCCAAGGGCGCGTTTTGGGCGGTGTTACGGTTGGTAGAGCAGACTTGATTCGTGAGATTTATTTGTTTTCTAGATTAACGGGGCCATCTATGAGTCCGTTTAACGCATGGGTGTTGTCTAAATCTTTAGAAACCTTAGCGGTTCGGGTGGATAAACACTGTGAAAATGCATTGAAACTTGCTGAGTTTTTAGAGGCGCACCCCAAAGTGAAATGGGTAAAATATCCGTTTTTAAAGTCGCACCCAAAGTATGAAATTGCTAAAAAGCAAATGCGCTTAGGGGGCAATATTGTAGCGTTTGAGGTATCAGGTGGTTTAGATGGCGGACGTACATTTTTAGATGCTATACAAATGTGTTCGTTATCGGCAAATTTAGGCGATACGCGAACTATTGTAACGCATCCTGCAAGTACGACGCACGCTAAAGTGGAAGCTGAGGTTAAGGCTGCAGCAGGCATTACGGATGGTATGGTGCGCGTTTCGGTTGGTTTGGAACATGTGGATGATATTATTGCCGATTTGAAACAGGCTTTGGGGTAAAGGATGAACTGCAATTAGAATACTACTATTCTGTACGGATACGCTTTAAAATAAAAAAGACATACAAATTAATGTATGTCTTTTTCGTTTTAATTAATAAATTCCCTTTTTCATAATTAATTAAATCTTAAGATATCTGTTAGTTTATTCTAAGAATAAAATAAAAAGGAGTAGTTAAAGAAGCACTACTCCTTTTTCAATTTGAGGCAAAAAACTAGTTTACAACCTCAACACTAACATCAACCAAATTATATCCGCCTCTGTCGTCTAAAAACTGAGTAACACCAGCTGCAGAGTTTATCACACCTTTACCAAACTGAACATCGTTTAGTTGTTTTACACGTCTCACGGTATTGTCTGCATCATCACTTACAGACGCATTACCGTTCATAGGCTGTCCGTTACCAAAACCTACAGATTGATCTTCTTCAGTACCAGAATCATATAGATAATTTTTATTTATATTGAATTCTGATTTTACAGAACCATCTTCGTTGAATAATTCTATGCCTGCTTGATTATTTGAGATAAACCAATCGTTAGACGAGATAAACATTGTAGCGAAGTTTAAACGTTGCCCAGGAGCTGCTTCAATTTCAAAAGTAAGTGCCTCACCAGGAGCTGCAGGCGTGCTATTTCTCACAGCAGTTACGTTCTCCATAGCGTTTAAATAATCATAAGTAATACTTGGGTCTCCATCTTCTGCTAATTCTTCCAAACCGTTGGCAGTAGTAATAGCAGAGCCATTAGTAAATAGAGGTGATTGCTCTCCGTTATGTACATAAGCTACACCTGGAGATAACACAGACCATGATGATGACAATCTTAAAGGTGCGCCCGTACTTCCTTTTTCAGTAAACCAATTATAAATTGCCGCTGGAGATCCATCTTCTGCTAAACTTTCAAAACCATTAGCTTTAAGTGGTGCACCTACTTCGTATAATGCGTTGTCTTGTGTATGTACTACTAAAATACCTGGTGTAACAAAACCTGGGTTGTGAAGTGCCTCTCTGTTTGCTTTAGTTATTTTAAGTGTAAAATACTTATTAGAAGCATCATAAGATAAATAAGCAGACATGTAGTTTAAAATATTTCTGCCTGTATCTCTTACCAAGTTATTGTCATCTGCTGGACCAGAATTTGGTGCCGCTTGTCTTGGAGCTGTATAAATGGTATTTGGAAAGTCTGTTAAAAACGCTTCGTCTTCTTCGCTTCCTGCGTCAAATACTTTTACATAGCTAGAGATATCTCCTGTTTTTGGAGTATCACCATCCCATAATTTAATACCTTGAGTTTGAGTTCCAAAAAACCAGTCGTTACTTTGTGCAAACATATTTGCAAAACTTAAGTATGTGCCTTTAGTAGCTTTAAAGTTTACTTCAAAAGTAGATCCTGTAGTAGTTAATGGCCCCTCGCCAATTTTCTTTACATTTAAGTAATTCATTGCATTTTTAATAGTTACTCTAAATGTTGTTTTTTCTACAATTTCTGGACCCATTTCTATTACGCCTTCTTCTGAATCAGGTGTACAAGATGTTAATCCTAAAATTGCCAATAATGCTGCAGATAAAATTGTTTTTTTCATTTTTTCTATTTTTAAAATATGTTATTAATTATTGATGGTGCAAATAGACAAACAAAGTGTTGTTTCATTACTACGAACTTTGGTAAACGGGAAAAATGACCCTTAAAAAGGAATTAATTGATGTAATTTAATTTTTTTACATCCCTTTATTTATGGAGATTTACAATGTATTAAGGTATATGAAGCATTATTAGGGTGCTTATGTGTGTAGTATTAGATATAATGTTATGCTTTTTGAAATATATTGCTAGAGTAATATGGTATTTAACCATATAGTTGGAATGTAAAAGTGTGATTTTGTATTAGCAGATGGAAATAGACTTAATTAGAAGTAAACATGAAAATATAACTAACCACATTTACATTCTATTACTATTTAGGTTAAGAAAAATACAAATAGAACTGAATTTTCAGTGCTATTTATACTGACTTGCAAATACAAACAGTGAACTGTATTTAATGTTTGAGAAAACGAATTTTATTTTGGTAAAATGAATGCTTATTCTTAAAAATTACTTCAATGCGAGCTGTAGAGTAAGAAGAGCAGAAAGTAATTAACACAAAAAATGCAATACTAGGCTTTTGTAATATTAACAAGAGCCTGGTGTTGCATTATTATAAAATTAAAATTGAATGTGGTATATGGCATTAAAGCCAAAAAAGAAATTACCATCTCTGGTGTTAAAATTTCTAACGGTTTGTGTTATAAAACCTTCTTCGTTAAAAATCATATTATTAGTCATGGTAAATTGTAATAGCAAATCACTAACCTCCCAATTTACACCAAGCGCAAAAGCACCATAAGTCTTTACAGATGTTAAAGGATTAGCTACATAGTAATATTCTGAAACAATTGACACATGGTTATTAAGTTTGTAACGCGGACTAAACCCAACTGCGAAATGATTATGATTATCCTCACTAAAATTAGAGGATGTGCGGTGTATAAATGTTGGTGAAATTTGAAATGAGAAGTTTCTTGTGAATTTTCGGGCAATTAAAAGTTGAGTGGTAAATGCTAGCTTATCATAAAAATTATCTCTTTGTTCTATACCAACTATAGACCGTGTTCTGTAGGTGGCAGATTGCATAACAGATACACCAAAAGGTAAACCGCTATTATCTGTTTTTTGATGAACTAAACGTTGTTTTAAATAAGCATCCACGATGCCATTTGGTGTGCCAATTCCTAATCCTAAGGTAAGATTATCAGAAATACCATAGTCGGCGCCAAAACGAGCACACATTCTATCGGCTGCAAACGAGTTACTCGTTTCTTGTTCTACATTCCAATACCTGCTCATAAACGATAATTCGAGTGTGTTTTTTTTACGAGTTTCAAGAGAATGTCCAATAGAAATACGCGTACCTTTAAAAGTAGACATTACGTTTTTACTACTATCAGTTTCAATTTTATTTAGTTTATCAAGTAAACTCTGGCTAAATAGCGTTATTGGCGCAAGTGTAAATATTAAAATAAAACGTTTCACTTTATATATCATACAATACATATTTAAAACTAAATTTAACTTCTATTTTTTTTGAAATGTTTGGAGACAACAAAGCAGGAACTTCGATACTATAATCATCTATAAATACATCAAGGTTGCCATCAATATTATATGAAGCTTTATCCTTAGTTATTGTTGCTTTAATTTCTACCGGCTTGGTTATGTTTTTTAAAGTAAAATCGCCTTTAATTATTTTAGTTTGTGTTATTGAATCTGGATTAAAGTCTTCAATAACACCTTCAAAAGTGGCTTTAGGGTAAAGGTCAGATTCAATATAGCTTTCATTAAAATGTTCGTGCATCAAGCTTTTTTCAAACACAAAAGCTCGCATTAAAATTTGAACAGCTATTTCATTTGTTTTAGGATTAAATAAACTTAGAGTTTGTGTGTTTTTAGCCTTAATGTTTTCTACCGCAGTATAAGAAAAAAAGGTAACCATACCTTGTCTTTCAATAAATTCGGTGTTTTGAGAAAAACCTTTAACCCAAATAAATAAACTTATTAATAGTATTTTCTTCATGAATTTAGCTAAATAATTACGCAATTTAATAATATAATATCTAATAAATGTCCTTTAACAATGCCTTTAACTACAATATTTTGCCCAACTTTTAAATGTTCTATTTTAATATCTTCTTTTTTTTCTAGTTCGCACATAATATGAAAGGTTTCATCTTCATGATTAATATATAAAGTATATACATTATTTTTAAAGTGAACCTCCTTAAGGATTCCTTTCACTATAATCACTTTATCTATTAAGTCTGCTAAATTGTTGATTTTATAGTTATCTAAAAGTAACTCAGAAGTAAGTGTTTTATAAGCGCGTTTATCATTAATAGACTCTTGGTGTTTGCGGTTTACATAAAATATATAAACAACTAAAAGCATTACCACTATTATAGCGGTACCTTTTAAATATTTTATGGTTTTGTTTTTGTGTAAATGCAACACGTGTTTATTTTTAATTTATGATGCAATTTAAGTTATATTACATTCTCAAATAACAAGTAATATGGTAAAATGGAAATTTAGTGTTTAAAATGGAAACATCTAAGGTTGTAGTTTTTAATATTTACAAACTATTAAATTATTTTAGCCTTGTTAGTTTTAAGTAAAAAAAAACGAATGAAAAATTATAATATATATTTAGTTACAGCAGTACTTTTTTCGGCATTATATGTTGTTTTAGCATATGTTTCAATTCAATTAATTACTAAGGAAAGTACATTGATTTTATTAGATAACGAATTGCAATCTATTAAAGCAAGATCAAAACAGCTTGCAATTATTAGTGCTGATGCATTTAAAATGGGAGTTGAAAAGCCGAGAATTGTAAATGATATTCAAAAGGGTATTGAAAATTTAGATGAAAGTAATTCGTTTATTTCTGTAATCGATTGGTCTGGTAGAATTATTTGCTATCCTGATAGAACAAAAGTAGGTACTATTGATACTAAAACAAATGCTATGGGTGGTAATATGAAAACGGACATAAACGCCACGGATTTATATAAACTTATCAATGATGACCAAACTATAGAGAATAATATTCAGGTTGCTAAACTGGAGTCTATTCCCGAGTCAGATCTAATCGTAGTAAGTCATATAAATGCATCACTCATCAAGAGTAAATTAGATGTTTTTAAAAGCAGATTCAGTTTCGTTTTTCTAGTATTAGGTTTAGTTTTACTGCTTATGCTGTTAGGTATAACCCGCCTTTTAAAGAATCATTATCAAGATATATTAGAGCAAAAATCTTCAGAATTGCAAGATAGTGTTGTAAACCTATCCAAACTTAATTTATCTTTAGAGAACTATCAAAAAAATATTGCAGAACAAAAAAAGGAAGAAGCAAAAGAAGTACAAAATGCCATAGACGATATTGGAGACTCAGCTATTAAAGACTTACCTAAAAAACGCCTATTAACTTATGTGCGAAACGAATTAATGCCAATTGCTATTGAAGATATATCATATATATATCTAGAAAATACAATTACATATATTATTAGAAAAGATGGTAAGCGTTTTACAGCCAACGATAGCCTAGATCAAATATATTCCTCATTAGATAATAAGCTATTTTTTAGAGCAAATAGGCAAATTATAGTATCAATTTATGCTATAGATAAGATTATAAAATTTGGAAATAATTCTTTGAAAATCGAAACAAAACCATCCTCAGAAATAGATATTATTATTGGGAAAAATAAAGCTTCTGCGTTTAAGCAATGGTTAGATTTATAATTAAAATAAATAAGTTTCCGGTAATTTCTTTTAAATAATCTCGACTGTATACTGCAAATTGAGAGTATGAAATTGAAGAACCTTTGTGTAATTATAGTTGTCTTATGTTTTGGATGTCTATCAGCACAAACCAAATTTAAAGTAGAAAGCCTAAACTTTGAGGGGCTTAAAAAAACCAAAGCTAGTTTTTTAACAAGAATAGCTAAGGTAAAAGCAGGACAAGAAACCGATAGCACCATTGTTATTACAGATATTGAACGCTTTAAACGTCTAGATGGTATCGCCTTTGCAGATTATAAAGTAGAACCTACAGGAGATGCTAGTTACAGAATAACCTACACCATTGAAGAGAACTTCAGTATTATTCCTGGCGTGCGTGTAGGGCAAGCCGCAGATGATAGTTTTTCTTACCGCTTTTCAGCATTTGAATTCAACGGTTTAGGGCGTAACATTATTTTTGGAGGCTTTTTTAAAAAGGAAGTGTTCAATGCGTTTGGTGTGTTTTTAGAGCATCCGTATTTGTTTACAAACAAATTAGGTTTAGGTGTAAATTATATGGATGACAGTACACAACAACCTATTTTTTTTGACTCAAATGCTATTAATGATGGCACCGACTATGTGTTTACAAATAAGGGTTTTGAAACTATTTTGTTTTATGAATTAAACTTCAATAATAGATTTGAGTTTGGTGTAAGAACTTCAGAAGAAAGCTATGTATTAATACCCGATGAGGATGTAGAGTCCACCAATTCAGCAGAGCCAAATATTAGGAGAACAGCGTTTAGAGGCTCTCATGAATTTGTAGATTTAGATATTGAATACCAAAATGTTTCAGGGTTCAGAAATCTTTTTGAAACTACTGTATTTAGTAAAAGTAACGCCTTTTTACAAACAGATTTCATCATAAATAACACCACGCAGTATTTTAAAAGAATTGGTAGCAAAGGTAATTTTGCGAGTCAGTTACAATTGCAATTCAGCAACCCCATAGAAAACAGTGCTTTTGCACCGTTGGTTATAGATAACCAATTAAATACGCGAGGTGTAGGTAATATTACAGACAGGGGTTCTGTCATTGTTGCCTTAAACAGCGAGTATCGCCATACGCTTTTAGAAAAAGGTTGGTTTGTGTTACAAGGCAATGGCTTTGTAGATGTAAGTGGTGTGCAACGTCCTGATGCTAATTTTGGAGATGTGTTTTCTCAAAATACAACCCGTGTATATTCAGGTTTGGGTGTGCGTTTTATTCATAAATATATTTTTAACGCAGTATTACGCTTTGATTATGGCATTAATGTAACCGGTAACGGCGCCAATGGTTTTGTGTTTGGTATAGGGCAGTATTTTTAAACCTACTTTTAGTTTTAGTGCAACTGCTAAATTATCTATATTAGCACAATGCTTTCTAAAAAGACAAAATACGGATTAAAAGCCTTAACATTTATTGCAAGAAGCGGCGATGACGTTCCCGTTCAAGTGAGTGTAATTGCTAAAAGCGAGCAAATCCCTCAAAAATTTTTAGAGAGTATTCTGTTAACCCTTCGTAAATCAGGCATTTTAGGTTCTAAAAAAGGGAAACATGGCGGTTATTATTTGAGAAGCGAACCATCTGAAATAAAAATGACCGATGTTATGCGTGTTCTTGAGGGACCAATTGCCATGGTACCTTGCGTAAGTTTAAACTACTATGAAAAGTGTGATGACTGCCCTGACGAACATAAATGCAGTGTGCATAAACTTATGATTGAAGTAAGAGATAGCACCCTTAAAGTCTTCAGAAATACAACATTAGCAGATCTTTCCGGAGTTTAATTTTTTGGGCGTTACCCACACCCTTCGAGTCCCTCAGGGCAAGTGGGTCGGGCTTTCACTAGTCGCTCCTCCTGCGTCGGGAGCTCCACATGCCGTTCAATCCCTAACGCGGGCTAGTTTGCTAGCATCTTTCCACATCGAATAACAGAAATCTTATTTGGATACATTCATGCTTGTTTTCAGATAATTAAGTGTTTTACAAAAGCCATGTTTCATTCAGAAAACCACTGAAAGCAAAATATATTTTGATTGAAAGTATACTAAGTAGCAAAGGAGGCGAAATCTCATGCTTCAGAGATGTATCATTGCTCTCCCGAATAATTATCAGAATCACTCTGTAGACATAGCAAGTTGTTGTTTATCAGATGTCAACAAATCCAATGAACACGAATATATATAAAAAGTTTTTCATTATAGATTACACAAACGCTGATACCATTTCATAAATGATATTAAAACAAGGGGTTTTTGAAAGTTTTCTTCAAAAAATTCGTCGAAATACATCAAAATCCTAAAAAGTTCATACTGGGGTTTGCTATGTAAAAAAAAGTATTACTTTTGTAATCCCTACTAAATTGATAGGATTAATATAAAATAACGACAAATGATTGCGCAAATGCTAGTTAAAAGTAAACAGAAGTCCACTTACAAGGAGGATAGTGTTGGAGAAAAACCAATAAGAAGTGTTGCAAAAGCACTTAGTTGGAGAGTGGTGGGAACTTTAGATACTTTAGTAGTTTCTTATGTGTTAACTGGTGAAATTTCAATTGCAGCATCAATAGCTTCAATAGATTTTTTAACCAAGTTAGTATTATACTTTTTTCACGAGCGTATTTGGAACGCTATAAAATGGGGGAAATAAACTAAAAGATATGTTTACAGAAGATCAAATAAAAGAATTAAATAAAAGTTTTGAGAAAGCATCGCCATCTGAAATTATTCAGAAAGCTTTTGAGCTTAATAACAATGCTGTAGTAACTACTAACTTTAGACCATATGAAGCTGCAATCCTTCATGCGGTAAGTAAAGTAGAATCAAATATTCCTGTAGTGTGGTGCGATACAGGTTATAACACACCACAAACATACAAGCATGCAGAACAAGTTATTAAAGATTTAAGTTTGAATGTGCATTTGTATGTACCAAAGCAAACATCTGCTCATAGAGATGTAGTTATGGGCATACCTAGTATAGATGCTCCAGAACATGCTGAATTTACAGAGCAAGTAAAATTAGAGCCTTTTAAAAGAGCGATGGACGAGCATAAACCAAATGTGTGGTTTACTAACTTGCGTCAAGGGCAAACAGCATTTAGAAATAGTATTGGCATTTTTAGTTTAAGTAAAGACGGGGTTTTAAAGGTAAGTCCGTTTTACTTTTGGTCTGACGAAAAATTAGACACCTATTTAGAGGAAAATAATTTACCAAACGAATTTAAATATTTCGATCCAACAAAAGCATTAGAAAATAGAGAGTGTGGTTTACACGCTTAAATAAGACATTATGAATAAAGATACATCACATATCAACTCGTTAGAAAACGAAGCGATTTACATCATAAGAGAAGTAGCAGCACAGTTTGAAAAACCTGTATTGTTATTTTCTGGAGGAAAAGACTCGATAACGTTAGTGCGTTTAGCAGTAAAAGCATTTTACCCAGCTAAAGTACCGTTTCCTTTAATGCATATTGATACGGGACACAACTTCCCTGAAACGATTGAGTTTAGAGACCGTTTGGTAAAAGAATTAGGTTTAGAGTTGATTGTAAGAAACGTACAAGATTCTATCGATCAAGGAAAAGTTAAAGAGGAATCTGGGCGTTACGCTAGTAGAAACATGTTACAGACTACAACACTTTTAGATGCTCTGGAAGAGTTTAAGTTTGATGCAGCTATAGGTGGTGCACGTCGTGACGAAGAAAAAGCGAGAGCAAAAGAGCGTATTTTCTCTGTTCGTGATGATTTCGGACAATGGGATGAGAAAAACCAAAGACCGGAATTGTTTGATATGTTGAATGGCGAGATAGATCATGGTCAAAACGTACGTGTGTTTCCAATTTCAAACTGGACAGAATTAGATGTTTGGTCTTATATAGAAAGAGAAAATATTGAAATACCATCAATTTACTTTGCACACAAACGCAAAGTATTCTTAAGAGACGGTATGATTTGGTCAGCTGATGATGAGGTTGTTTACAGAGACGAACACGAAGAAGTTATAGAAGAAATGGTGCGTTTTAGAACTGTTGGCGATATGAGTTGTACGGCAGCGGTATTATCAGACGCAGTATCAATCGATAAAGTTGTAGAAGAAATTAGAGATTCTTCAATTTCAGAACGTGGTGCTCGTATTGACGATAAACGTTCAGAAGCAGCCATGGAAAAACGTAAACAACAGGGGTATTTTTAAAATTTTCTTTAGAAAATTTTGCCTTTAGCTATTGGCTTTTAGCCTTTAGCAAAACTAAAAAGAATTAAAAATAGGCAAGCGGAGATTAGTCAACAGCTAAAAGCCAAAAGCCAACAGCCAATAAAAAATGGAAGTATTAAAAATAGCAACAGCAGGAAGTGTAGATGACGGAAAAAGTACCTTAATAGGACGTATTCTTTATGATACAAAATCCTTAACTACAGATAAGTTAGAAGCCATTGAAAAAACTAGTAAGCAACGTGGATACGATTACCTAGATTTTTCACTAGCTACTGATGG
This sequence comes from uncultured Algibacter sp., assembly GCA_947502405.1. Classification (GTDB taxonomy): domain Bacteria; phylum Bacteroidota; class Bacteroidia; order Flavobacteriales; family Flavobacteriaceae; genus Algibacter_B. The sequence continues at coordinate 212,015 of CANMZT010000001.1, forward strand.
TTTAGTTGCAGAAAGAGAACAAGGTATCACAATTGATGTCGCACATATTTATTTTTCAACTAAAAAGAAAAGTTACATTATTGCAGATACTCCTGGTCATGTTGAATATACAAGAAACATGGTGACTGGGGCTTCAACATCACAAGCATCTATCATTTTAATCGATGCTAGAAAAGGGGTTATTGAGCAAACCAATCGTCATTTCTTCATCAATAATTTATTAAGAATTAAAGATGTGGTTGTGGCTATCAATAAAATGGACTTGGTAGATTATTCAGAAGACGTTTATAATAAGATTAAAGCTGATTTTTCAGAATTAATGAAAAAACGTGATTACCAAGATCAAAAAATATCATTCATACCAGTAAGTGCATTAAAAGGAGACAACGTTGTAAATAAATCTGATGCCATGCCTTGGTACAAAGGCGAAGCATTATTGGAGCACTTAGAACAATTAGATAAGGCAGATATTTTTAATGTGGGTACACCACGTTTTCCAGTGCAGTATGTTATTCGTCCTAAAACTGAAGATTATCATGATTTTAGAGGGTATGCTGGTAAAGTCTATGGCGGCGATTTAAGTGTTGGCGACGATATTATTGTGTTGCCATCAAAAACAAGATCCAAGATTAAGGATATTTATTTCTACGATGAGAAGTATGAAACGGCATCAAGACGTTCATCGGTAACCATCACTTTAGAAAATGATATCAATGTAAGTCGTGGCGATATGATTGTTAAGGAAAACGATTTACCAACAATAGATAAGCAATTTACAGCTAATGTATGTTGGATGGATTCTGAGCAACTAAACCCAGGCGGTAAGTATATTGTTCAGCATGGTATCAATAAAGTATTAGCAAAAGTAGACCGAATCAATCATAAAATAAACCCTGATTATTCTGGTTTTGAAAAGGATGTTACAGGTTTAGGTATAAATGATATTGCTTCAGTAACATTTAAATTAAATAAGCCAATTTTTTACGATCAGTTTAAAAATCATAGAACAAATGGATCTTTCATTTTAATTGATCCACAGTCAAATAATACTGTTGGAGCAGGATTTATCCAATAAAAAAAGAGAAAAAAATGCGAAGTTTTGAAACGGAAATAGAGAATCCAATAGTTCAAAAGGATATTGTAGAATTAGCTCAAAAAATTGAGTTGTTCCATAATGGTAAAATAGATGAAGAAAAATTTAGAAGTCTTCGTTTAGCACGTGGTGTTTACGGTCAACGTCAAGAAGGCGTACAAATGATTCGTATTAAAGTACCATATGGGAAACTAAAAAGTAACCAATTACGCAGAATTGCAGCGGTTTCTGATGAGTATTCTCGTGGGCGTTTGCATATTACAACACGTCAGGATATTCAAATTCACTATGTGGATTTAAACAGAACACCAGAGCTTTGGGCAGAATTAGAAAAAGATGAAGTTACGGTGCGTGAAGCTTGTGGTAACGTGGTAAGAAATGTTACAGCATCTGAAACAGCAGGTATTGATATTGACGAGCCATTTGATGTGTCGCCTTATGCAGATGCGTTATACAAGTTCTTTTTACGTAACCCAATTTGTCAAGAAATGGGCCGTAAATTCAAAGTGTCTTTTTCGTCTACAGATGAAGATACAGGTTTATCTTATTTGCACGACATAGGTTACATCGCCAAATTAAAGGATGGTGTTCGTGGTTTTAAAGTTATGGTGGGCGGTGGCCTAGGTTCTCAGCCTCGTCATGCCGATGTATTGTTTGACTTTGTGGAGACTGACAAAATCATTCCAATCATGGAAGGTGTTCTAAGAGTTTTTGACCGTTATGGCGAGCGTAAAAGTCGTGCCAAAGCACGTATGAAATTCTTATTAAAAGATATCGGATTAGAAGCGTTTAGAGAGTTAATAGCTGAAGAACAAAAAGCGATTGAGTTTAAAAGCGTTGCTATTGATGCTGATGCTTACGTAGCGTCTACACCAGTTGAAATTACTGAGATTCCTCAAGTAACTATTAAAGACCAACAAGCGTTTGAAACTTGGAAGTCTACCAACCTAATCCCTCAAAAACAAGACGGTTTTGTAGGTATTGGTATTAAGGTGTTATTAGGCGATTTTTACACAGATAAAGCACGCTTATTAGCTGATTTAGTAGATAAATATGCTGCTGGAGAAGTGCGTTTAACATTACGCCAAAACATTGTAATTCCTTTTGTAAAAAGAGAATTAGTACCGTTTTTCTATAATGAATTAGAAAAATTAGGTTTTGTTGAAGCTGGATATAACAAGGCAGTTGATATTACGGCATGTCCAGGAACAGATACTTGTAACTTAGGTATTGCTAGTAGTACTGGTATTGCAGAAGAGTTAGAGCGTGTTATTAAAGCAGAGTACCCACAGTATCTTAAAAATGAAGATTTAGTTATAAAAATTAGTGGTTGTATGAATGCCTGCGGACAGCACAATATGGCAAATATTGGTTTTCAAGGGATGACAGTTCGTACACCAGATAAATTGGTGGCACCTGCATTACAAGTGTTGCTTGGTGGTGGAAACCAAGGTGATGGAAATGCAACATTTGCTGACAAAGTTGTGAAAGTACCAAGTAAAAGAGGGCCTGAAGCATTACGTAGAATTTTAAATGATTACGAAGCCAACGCTAACGGAAAACAATTTGTGGAGTACTACAAAGAAAAAGGTGAAAAGTATTTCTATAATTTCTTAAATGATTTACAAGACGCTACTAATTTAACCCAAGCTGATTTTATTGATTGGGGAGAAGAAGAAAAGTACGTTAAAGCGATAGGAATTGGAGAATGTGCAGGCGTTGTTATTGATTTAATTGCCACCTTATTCTTTGAAAGTGAAGAGAAAATTGAAAATGCGAAGGAATCTTTTGAAAACGGTGTGTATTCTGGAGCTATTTATTATGCTTACCAATCTTTAGTGAATTCTGCAAAAGCCTTATTGTTAGCAGAAAATAAAAAGACAAACACACACGCCGGAATTATTAAAGACTTTGATGAGTTATTTATTACCAGTGGAAAAATAGATTTAGGAACGTCTTTTTCAGAATTGATATATCAAATCAATAAATTTGCACCAACTGACGATTTTGCTTCAAAATATATTGAAAACGCAAATCTGTTTTTAGGAAAAGTTAGAGCGTTTAGAGAAGCGCAACAAGAACTAGAGCAAAAGGCAGTTTAAATTATAGAAATGAGTAGTATAACCCCAAAATTAACTGTTGTAGGTGCAGGTCCTGGAGACGAAGATTTAATAACGCTTAAGGCAATTAAAGCTATTGAATCTGCAAATGTTATCCTTTACGATGCATTAATCAACGAATCTTTACTAAACTATGCTTCGGAAGATGCCGAACTTATTTTTGTGGGGAAACGCAAGGGGTGTTATGCATTTCAACAAGAACAAATTAATGATTTGATTGTTGTAAAAGCCAAAGCAAAAGGACATGTAGTGCGATTAAAAGGAGGTGATCCTTTTATTTTTGGAAGAGGTGCTGAGGAGATTGATTATGTACGCCAATTTGGATTGGAAACTTTTATGGTGCCAGGTATTTCATCATCCGTTGCAGTACCAGCGTATCAAGGTATTCCATTAACTAAGCGTGGTGCTTCCGAAAGTTTTTGGGTAATTACGGGTACTACCAAAAAGCACCAATTGTCTACAGATGTGGCTTTGGCGGCAAAATCTACAGCTACAGTTGTAATTTTGATGGGCATGGGTAAACTTGCAGAAATCGTCAAGATTTTTTCTAAAGAAGGAAAAGGAGAAACAGCTATTGCCGTAATTCAAAATGGTACAAGAGACGATGAAAATGTTGGGATTGGTACCATAAATACTATTGAAAGCATAGTTGAGGATAAACAATTAGCTAATCCTGCAATTATCATTATAGGCGATGTAGTTAAGGAAAGAGCAGTATTAAGTTCAGTTTACTGTGAAGTAAGTAAGAATAGGTAATGGAAAGAAATAATTTATATCCTATTTTTTTAAAAGCGAAAAGCCTAAATGTTTTGATTGTTGGCGGTGGAAATGTAGCTGAAGAAAAACTAACGTTCTTATTAAAATCGAGTCCAGATGCGCACGTTACCATGGTATCGCCAATGTTTCGTGAAGGCACTATAGAACTTGCAAAAAAAGGTTGTGTAACATTGGTTGAAGATGTTTACCAAAAAAAGTATTTATTTGGCAAGCATATGGTTGTGGCTACGACTGATGTGCCTGAAGTAAATGTTCAGGTTTGGAAAGATTGTAGGGCGGAAGCCAAATTAGTAAATGTAGCAGATAACCCGCCATATTGCGATTTTTATATGGGTGGTATTGTAACCAAAGGGAATGTGAAAGTAGCGATTAGCACCAATGGAAAGTCGCCAACCACGGCTAAACGTTTACGTCAGTTTTTTGAGGATGTTATTCCTGAAAATGTAGACGATTTAGTGAAGAATTTAAACGAGTACAGAAAAACAATAAAAGGTGATTTTGAAGAAAAAGTGGAAACACTAAACGAATTCACAAAAGGATTAATAAGTAAAAAATAAAACAGTCTTTAGCTTTTTGCAGTAGCAATTGGCGAATGGCTAAAAGCAAATAGCTAAAAGCAAATTTTAAAATGATAAAAACAGATATAATTGTAATTGGAGCAGGACCAACAGGATTGTTCACTGTGTTTGAAGCAGGATTATTGAAACTAAAATGTCATTTAATTGACGCATTACCACAACCAGGTGGACAATGTTCAGAATTATATCCTAAAAAGCCTATTTATGATATTCCTGGGTTTCCAGAGATTTTGGCTGGAGATTTAACCGATAATTTGTTAGAACAAGGTAAGCAGTTTGAACCTGGGTTTACCTTGGGTGAGCGTGCTGAAACTATTGATAAACAAGAAGACGGTACATTTATAGTTACCACAAATAAAGGGACGCAACACCAAGCGCCAGTTGTGGCAATTGCAAGTGGATTGGGAAGTTTTGAACCTAGAAAACCACAACTTGAAAACCTTGCTAAGTACGAGGATAAAGGTGTGGAATATATGATTAAAGAGCCAGAAATGTATCGCGATAAAAATGTGGTTATTGCTGGTGGTGGCGATTCTGCTTTAGATTGGAGTATCTTTTTAGCTGATGTTGCTAAAAGCGTAACTCTTGTGCATAGACGTAATGAATTTAGAGGGCATTTAGATTCTGTTGAAAAGGTTCAGGAGTTAAAAAATGCGGGTAAAATTAAACTTATTACGCCTGCTGAGGTTACTGATATTTTAGGTGATGGAAAAGTTGAAGCTATAGAAATTACCAAAAAGGATGAGGCGCCTGTAAGATTAGAAACAGATCATTTTATTCCGTTATTTGGATTGTCACCTAAACTAGGGCCTATTGCAAATTGGGGCTTAGAGATTGAGAAGAATGCTATTAAAGTGAACAACGCTTTAGATTATCAAACTAATATTCCAGGTATTTTTGCTATCGGTGATGGTAATTACTATCCTGGAAAATTAAAATTGATTTTGTGTGGTTTTCATGAGGCTACCATTATGTGTCAAGCGGCATATAAAATTATAAATCCTGGTAAGAAATTTGTTTTAAAGTATACTACTGTTAGTGGTGTAAATGGGTTTGATGGTACTAGAAAAGAAGCACCAAAAGCTGTGGTACAAGCCATTAATTAAGTTTTAAAACTGACTTTGGCGGATATGCCCGCGTTAGGGATTGCAGTGGAAAGCCCACAGCCCGACGCAGGAGGTGCGAGGACTTGAAACGTAAAGCCCGACCCCTTGTGGGTAACGCCCAAAAAGAAAAATATATAAAAACATAATCCTGCAAGGTGTAAAAGCTTTGTAGGATTTAATGTTTCATAACGATGAGATTTACAGAGATAAGTTTTACTTTTATCAACTGAAATTTAAAGGTCACTTGTGACTTGTAAGAGCCAATAGATATTATTACATGAAAAGTTATAACGTTTGCTTAAAAGATACGGTTAAAACCTTTACCAAACGCTTGTTTTACTCTTTGTTTGATTGTGATCAAGAGGAGGAACACGGTGCTTATTTGGAAAAAACGTTTTTGAAGATTCTTACGACTTTAGAGATAGAAAACGGATCTGCTATTTGGGAGAGTTTTAAAGCTGAATTACCTGAGATTAGAAAAAAACTGGATTTGGATGCTATTGCGTTTGAGCAGAACGACCCTGCATCACATTGTTTACAAGAAATTTATTTGGCCTACCCTGGGTTTCATGCGATATCAATCCACAGGTTGAGTCATGCGTTGTACAAGCGAGATGTGTATATTTTGCCTAGAATGATGAGTGAATATGTGCATGGTATTACGGGTATTGATATTCATCCTGGTGCTACTATTGGCGAATCGTTTTATATAGATCATGGTACTGGAATTGTAATAGGAGAAACTGCTATTATTGGGAAGGATGTGAAAATTTATCAGGGTGTTACGCTGGGAGGAATCTCTGTTTCTAAGGAGATGGCGTCTACAAAACGACATCCAACCATAGAAGATAATGTGTGTATTTACGCAAATGCTACAGTTTTGGGTGGCGATATTGTTATTGGCTCTGGAAGTACCATTGGTGCTAATGTATGGATTACGCAGTCTGTCCCAGAAAACTCATTGGTAACCTACCAAACAGAAATTAAAATAAGACCGAAAAAGAATGGCATACGAGAATAGTATTATTGGCCAAATAGGGAATACGCCTTTAGTTGAGGCAACGCATTTACTTAATAAAAAAGGTGTGCGCTTGTTTTTGAAACTAGAAGGCAATAACCCTGGTGGAAGTGTTAAAGACAGACCCGCTTTTAATATGATAAATGAAGCTTTAAAGCGCGGTGATATTAAAAAAGGCGGCACTTTGGTTGAAGCTACAAGCGGCAATACAGGGATTGCTTTGGCTTTTATTTCGAAGCTTTTAGGGTTGAATATGGTGTTGATTATGCCTGAGAATTCTACTGAAGAGCGTGTAAAAACGATGCGTGCTTATGGTGCTGAGGTCATTTTAACATCTGCAGATATTGGTATTGAAGGCTCTCGCGATTTAGCGTTTAAGCTTCGTGATGAAAAGGGATATACCTTGTTGAATCAGTTTGAGAATGATGATAACTGGAAAGCACATTACAAAACTACAGGGCCTGAGATTTGGAGAGATACCGGAGGTAAGATTACGCATTTTGTAGCTACTATGGGGACTACGGGAACTATTATGGGAACATCAAGATTTTTGAAAGAACAAAATCCAGATATTCAAATTGTTGGCGCACAACCTGCTGATGGAGCTAGAATTCCTGGAATTAGAAAATGGTCGCCAGATTATGTACCTAAGTTTTTTGACCGCTCTAGGGTGGATACTGTTATTGATGTGTCTGAAGATGATGCTAAAAGCACAACTATAAAGTTAGCCAAAGAAGAAGGTGTTTTTGCTGGCATGAGTAGCGGAGGCTCCATGTATTGTGCTTTAAAAACAGCCGAATCTATTGATGAAGGTGTTATTGTTGCCATTATTTGTGACAGAGGCGATAGGTATTTGTCATCAACGTTATTTGAGTAAAATATGACTTTGACTAGACCTCACAGGTTTTTGAAACCTGTGAGGTCTAACAGAATATCAAGATATATTAATACGATAAAAGTCTTGTTAAGTTTATAGATACTTAAACAGCTAGAAAAAGAATAAAAATGTCAAACATACATAAAGCTTTAAAAGAGCGTATTTTAGTTTTAGATGGTGCTATGGGTACCATGCTACAAGCCTATAAATTTACTGAGGAAGATTTTAGAGGCGAGCGCTTTAAAGATTACCCAACACCATTGCAGGGTAACAACGATTTGTTGTCTATTACACAGCCAGAAGCTATAAAAACCATTCACGGAAAGTATTTTGAGGTTGGTGCAGATATTGTGGAAACCAACACGTTTTCGGGAACTACCATTGCTATGGCCGATTACCAAATGGAAGATTTGGTGTATGAGCTAAATTACCAATCGGCTAAAATAGCAAGGGAAGTTGCAGATGAATTTACAGCTAAAGAGCCACACAAACCACGTTTTGTAGCAGGTTCTATTGGGCCAACCAACCGAACAGCAAGCATGTCGCCAGATGTAAATGATCCTGGATACAGAGCTGTAACTTTTGATGAATTACGTATTGCATATAAACAACAAGTGGAAGCTTTAGTTGATGGTGGTGTAGATTTATTGTTAGTTGAAACCGTGTTTGATACCTTAAATGCAAAAGCTGCATTATTTGCTATTGAAGAGGTGAAAGCAGAACGTAATATGGACATACCAATAATGCTAAGTGGCACAATTACGGATGCGTCTGGAAGAACATTGTCAGGACAAACAGCCGAAGCGTTTTTAATTTCTGTATCTCATGTGCCTTTATTATCTGTTGGGTTTAATTGTGCTTTGGGTGCAAATTTATTGCAGCCACATTTAGAAGCGATAGCTAATAAAACAGACTTTGCTGTTTCTGCACACCCTAATGCAGGATTGCCTAATGCTTTTGGGGAATATGATGAAACGCCAGAGGAGATGGGTGCGCAAATTGAAGAGTACTTGAAAAAGAATTTAATAAATATTATTGGTGGATGTTGTGGAACGAGTCCAGAGCATATTCGAGTGATTGCAGATATTGCGGCTAAGTATGAACCAAGACGGTTAATGGTTATTAGTTAATGGTTATTGGTGGTTTGAAAATGAAAAAAATGAAATCATATATTGAACTTGATGTTTGGATTGAAGCTCGAAAATTAGTTAGTCTTGCGTATGTTTTAACCAAAGATTTTCCTAGTGAAGAATTATACGGAATAACTAATCAAATAAGAAGATGTTCTGTTTCTGTTCCTTCAAATATAGCAGAAGGTTGCGGAAGACAAACACCTAAAGATATTATCCGGTTTTTATATATATCAAGAGGTTCTTTATATGAATTAGAAACACAGTTGTTTCTCTCGAATGATTTAGAATTCCTTTCTAAGGAAAACTTAGATGTTTTATTATCTCAAATAGAAACTTGTAAAAAGTTGCTTAATGGATTTATCAACTATTACAAGAAATTATAAGTATGAGTGAGTCTAATAACCAAAAACAAATAACTATTAACCAAAGTAAGTACATGAAATTGTCTGGTTTAGAGCCTTTGATTCTAAACGAAAACAGCAATTTTATAAATGTAGGTGAGCGTACAAACGTAGCTGGTTCTAGAAAGTTCCTGCGATTAATCAAGGAAGAAAAATTTGATGAAGCCTTAGATATTGCACGTCATCAAGTGGATGGTGGTGCTCAGATTATCGACATTAATATGGATGATGGTTTGATAGATGGTAAAGAAGCGATGGTACGTTTCTTAAACTTGATAGCTGCCGAACCTGATATTTGTCGTGTGCCCATCATGATAGATTCATCCAAATGGGAAATTATTGAGGCTGGTTTGCAAGTGGTGCAAGGTAAGTGTGTGGTAAATTCTATTTCACTTAAGGAAGGCGAAGAAAAATTTATTTGGGAAGCAACGCAGATAAAGCGTTATGGTGCTGCAGTAATAGTAATGGCTTTTGATGAAGTTGGGCAAGCCGATAATTATGAGCGTAGAATAGAAATTGCGAAACGCTCTTATGATGTTTTAGTTAACAAAGTTGGGTTCCCATCAGAGGATATTATTTTTGACTTAAATATTTTTCCTGTAGCTACAGGAATGGAAGAACATCGTAGAAATGCCATAGATTTTATTGAAGCTACACGTTGGGTTCGTGAAAATCTAGAAAATGTAAGTGTGAGTGGTGGTGTAAGTAATGTGTCCTTTTCATTTAGAGGTAACGACACAGTACGCGAAGCGATGCACTCTGTGTTTTTATACTACGCCATTCAAAATGGGATGAATATGGGTATTGTAAACCCTGCAATGTTGGAGGTTTATGACGATATTCCAAAGGATTTATTAGAGCACGTTGAAGATGTTATTTTAGACAGACGCGATGATGCTACCGAACGTTTATTAGACTTTGCCGAAACTGTAAAGGGATCAGCAAAAGAACGAACGGTTGATTTGTCGTGGCGCGAAAACCCATTGCAAGATAGAATTACTCATGCTTTAGTTAAAGGGCTTGATGCTTTTATTATTGAAGATATTGAGGAAGCACGATTAGCTGCCAATAAACCTATTGAAGTCATTGAAGGTAATTTGATGATCGGTATGAATGTGGTGGGTGATTTATTTGGTGCAGGAAAAATGTTCTTGCCTCAGGTGGTTAAATCGGCACGTGTGATGAAAAAAGCGGTAGCCTATTTAAATCCGTTTATTGAAGCAGAGAAATCAGATAAGTCAGAACCTGTAGGGAAAATACTTATGGCCACCGTAAAAGGTGATGTGCATGATATTGGTAAAAATATTGTAAGTGTGGTGCTGGCCTGTAATAACTACGAAATTGTAGATTTAGGCGTCATGGTACCACCAGAAAAAATTATAGAAACCGCTATTAAAGAGCGTGTTGATGCTATTGGATTGTCTGGATTAATTACACCATCTTTAGATGAAATGGTGTATTTAGCTAAAGAGATGCAAAACAAAAATTTAGAAGTACCGCTATTAATTGGTGGTGCCACCACATCTAAAGCGCATACAGCAGTTAAGATTGATACGCAATACGAAAATGCTGTAGTTCATGTAAACGATGCATCAAGAGCTGTAACTGTGGTGGGCGATTTGTTAAATAAGAAAACATCAAACGCTTATGTAGCTAAGATGAAGGCAGATTATGATGAATTTAGAACCAAGTTTTTAAAACGTGGTAAGGAAAAATCATATATTTCGATTGAAGAGGCAAGAAGCAAAAAATATAAAATTGATTGGAATACTTTCGAAATTGTAAAGCCTAAGGAAATGGGCGTACAAATTTTAAAGCAATTAAGCTTAAAGGAGTTGCTACCATTTATAGATTGGAGTCCGTTTTTTAGAAGCTGGGATTTACATGGTAAATATCCAGATATTTTAAAAGATGATGTGGTAGGCGAACAGGCTACACAGTTGTTTGAAGATGCCGAAGAAATGCTACAGCATATTATAGCAAAACAGTTATTAAAGCCTAAAGCGGTATTTGGTTTATTTGAAGCTAATGCTATTAATGAAGATGATATCTCAGTTCAGAAAAAAGGTGAAGAAATTGCTGTGTTTAGAACCTTGCGTCAGCAATTAAAAAAGCGAGAAGGTCTGCCTAATCATGCTTTAGCTGATTTTATTGCACCAAAAGATTCTGGCAAAACAGATTATATAGGTGCTTTTTGTGTGGGTATTTTTGGTGCTCAAGAATTGGCCGAAAGTTATAAATCAAAAGATGATGATTATAATGCGATTATGGCGCAAGCCATAGCAGACCGTTTTGCTGAGGCGTTTGCTGAATATTTGCATAAGCAAGTAAGAACTAAGCATTGGGGCTACGCCGCTGATGAAGATTTAAGTAATGCTGATTTGATAAAAGAAAGTTACAAGGGTATTCGTCCGGCGCCAGGTTATCCTGCTTGTCCAGACCATTTGGAAAAGGAAACTATTTGGGAGTTATTAGAGGTTGAAAAACTAATTGGTGTAACCTTAACCGAAAGTTTAGCCATGTGGCCAGCAGCTGCCGTTTCGGGTTATTATTTTGCAAATAAAGAGTCGAAATATTTTGGTTTGGGTAAAATTACCGATGACCAAGTAACTGATTATGCTGAAAGAAAAGGCATTACCAAAGAGAAAGCTAGAAAATGGCTGCACCCTAATTTGGCAGGATAGCTCGCGTTAGGGATTGAACGGCATGTTTGAAATCCCCGATCCCGATAGTTATCGGGAGAGGGATTGAGTAGTGAAAGCCCGACCCTTGTGGTAACGCCAAAAAAAATAAACATAGAATAGTTTTCGCTATAGCGATAATGACAAATAAGAATAGATGAAAGTAACAGAGCACATAAAAAACGCGAACGGTAAAACGTTGTTTTCGTTTGAGATTATTCCACCTAAAAAAGGAAAGAATATACAGGAATTATATAATAATATAGATCCTTTGATGGAGTTTGAGCCACCGTTTATTGATGTGACAACTTCTAGAGAGGAGTTTGTTTATATTGAAAAAGAGGGGTTGTTTGATAGAAAGATAACAAGAATGCGACCCGGGACTTTAGGTATTTGTGCCGCAATAAAGCATAAATACAATGTAGATACTGTACCTCACGTGCTTTGTGGTGGTTTTACCAAAGAAGAAACGGAGTATTTGCTAGTGGATTGTCATTATTTGGGTATTAATAATGTGATGGCTTTACGAGGTGATGCCATGAAAGGTGAGCAATATTTTAAAGCTACAAAAGGAGGTCATTCTTATGCTACACAACTTGTAAATCAAATACAGAATTTAAATTCGGGAAGGTATTTACATGATGTTATAGATGTTGATGATAAAGCTGATTTTTGTATTGGAGTTGCGGGGTATCCTGAAAAGCATTTGGAAGCCCCATCAATGAAAACCGATTTAAAGCGCTTAAAAGAAAAGGTTGAAGCTGGTGCTGATTATGTGGTTACGCAGATGTTTTTTGATAACCAGAAGTATTTTGACTTTGTTGAGGCTGCAAAAAAAGAAGGGATTACAGTGCCTATTATTCCTGGTATAAAACCTATTGCTGTAAACCGACATTTACAATTATTGCCGCAGGTTTTTAAAATTGATTTACCTGAATCATTAATTCAGGAAGTAGAAAAATGCAAAGATAATAAGCAGGTGAGGCAAGTTGGCGTTGAGTGGTGTATACAGCAATCTAAAGAGTTATTGGATGCTGGAGTTCCTGTATTGCATTACTATTCTATGGGTAAGAGTGATAATATAAAAGCGATTGCGTCTGAGTTGTTTTAATAATTACATTACTTTTACAGCGTAAAACCTATTTATGCGCCAAATAATTTTATGTGTTTTTTGTATTGCATTCAGTTTTTCTTTTGCACAGGATAAGTCGCATACTTCGTATGTTGATGTTAATTATTTTCGGGGTAATATTGCACTACACAATAACGAAATCTTGCATTTAATTCAAGGACACCCAGAAGGTGTTATTTTGAGTTGGAATAAAAAAACCTACGGTTTTGAAGATTGGGAACAGCGTTTTAATTATCCTGATTACGGTGTATCTTTTGCTTACCAGGGGATGAAGAATCCTGTTTTAGGAGATAATTATTCTCTTTATGCGCATTATAATTTTTACTTTTTTAAGCGAAACTTAATGTTTAGAATTGGTCAAGGGATGGCTTATAATACGAACCCTTATGACCGAGAAACCAATTTTAAGAATGTAGCATTTGGTACTAAATTTGGGAGTAGTACTTATGTGATGTTGAATTACAAAAAAGAGCGTATTTTTAATAAGTTCGGTTTACAGGCAGGGTTTTCTTTAATTCATTATTCTAATGCGAATGTAAAATCACCAAATAATGGGACTAATTCTATTACATTTAATGTTGGATTGAATTATAATTTAGAAGATTCTGATTTAGAATATCAAACGACTTTAGATAAACAAGCAGATCAAGAATTTTCAGAGCCTATAAAATATAATTTAGCGTTTAGAGCTGGAATAAATGAAAGTGATATTGTTGGAAGCGGGCAATACGCTATGTATGTGGTTTCTGCTTATGCTGATAAACGCATTAATAAATCGAGTGCATTTCAGGTTGGTACTGATGTGTTTTTCTCTAATTTTTTAAAAGAATTTATTTATTACCGAAGCGTTGCATTTCCGGATGATGGTTTAACAGGAAAAGAAGATCACAAGCGTATAGGTGTTTTTGCAGGTCATGAGCTATTTATAAATAAAACATCCTTGATTACGCAATTGGGATATTATATCTATTATCCTTTTGATTTTGAAGGTCGGGTTTATACTAGAATTGGGCTGAAACGTTATGTGTATAAAAATTGGTTTGCGGCTTTAACTTTAAAATCTCATGGCGCAAAGGCAGAAGGTGTTGAATTTGGAATAGGAATTAGGTTATAAAACTAAAAGTATGGAACAAAGATTAACCATTGTTGGACTTGGAGTTAATGATTTACAGACAGCTTCTGATTTTTATGAACATAAATTTGGGTGGAAGAAAACAAAATCGAGTAATGAAAATATTGTCTTTTTTCAATTGAATGGCATATTATTATCGCTTTATCCAAGAGAGAAATTGGCTGAAGATGCAACGGTAGATTCTGAAGGTTCTGGTTTTAAAGGTTTTACTATGGCTTATAATACAAGAACTAAGGATGAGGTTGATGTGTTGATTGATACCCTTGAAAAGAAAGGTGTTAAAATTGTGAAACGACCAGAAGAAGTGTTTTGGGGTGGCTATAGTAGCTATGTTGCTGATATGGATGACAACCTATGGGAAATAGCTTATAATCCTTTTTTACCTTTGGATGAATATGGTAATGCTTTTGATAAATAATACCTATGAAACTTTTAAAATACATAGTGTTTTTTGTTTTCTTTTTTGCTTGTGATAGCGAAGATGCAGGCGACTGTTTTCAAAAAGCTGGAACTATCATACAAAAAGAAGTTTTTGTGAACGATTTTGATAAAATTTTAGTAAACCGAGATATTGAATTAATTCTTAAAGAAGATGCTATTCAAGGTGTGATTATCGAAACAGGAGAAAATTTGATGAATGATGTTATTGCAGAAGTTGTTGACGGACGATTGATTTTAACCGATAATAATACATGTAATTACGTTAGAGATTACGGCATTACAAAAGTATATATAAGCTCTCCGGATATTACTCAAATTAGAAGTTCTACACAATATGATATTAGCTCTGAAGGTGTTTTAACCTACCCAAGTTTAACTATTTTATCTGAAGATTTTTCAGCTTCTGGTTCCTTCAATGTTGGTGATTTCAGGTTGCAGATTGATAATGACGATTTTAGAGTAGTATTTAATAACTTATCTGTGGCTTATGTTTCTGGAGAAACAGAAAATTTGAGTGTTACCTTTGCTGCAGGAACTTCCAGATTTGAAGGACGTAATTTAGTAGCCCAAAATGTTACCATTTCTAATAGAGGTTCTAACGATATGATTGTAAATCCGCAACAAGAAATAAAAGGTAAAATTTCAGGAATTGGTGACGTTATTTCTGTTAACCGACCACCAATAGTTGATGTTGAAGAAGTTTACAGAGGGCGATTAATTTTTGAATAAACCTACAGACTGTTTTGCTATTTCTAGTTCCTCATTAGTCGGGATTACTAATATTTTTACCTTGGAACTTTCTTTGCTAACCACAGTCAATTTATCAGGCCTAATTTTGTTCTTTTCTATATCAACAGAAATACCTAAATAATCTAAATCTTCGCATACACGTTGTCGCATTTCAATAGAGTTTTCACCTATACCAGCTGTAAAAACAATAGCATCTAACCCATTTAAAATTGCCGCATAGCTTCCTATATATTTTTTAATCCGATAAGCATTCATTTGTAATGCTAATTGGCAAGATTTATTACCTTTTTCAGCTTCAGCTTGAATATCTCTTAAATCGCTAAATCCAGTGAGCCCTAACATTCCACTTTTCTTTTGGAGTAATGTATTGATTTCACTAAAACTATAACCAAATTTATCAGCTAAATGAAATATAATAGACTGGTCTATGTCACCAGAACGTGTTCCCATAATCAATCCATTTACAGGAGAAAATCCTAGAGAATGGTCGATACTTTTACCATCTTTAATCGCAGTCATGCTACAACCATTTCCTAAGTGAATAGTGATGATTTTTGAATGTTCTTTACCTAGAAACTCGATAGCTTTCTCAGAAACATATTTATGACTAGTGCCATGGAATCCATACAACCGAATGTTATGCTCATCTGAAAATTTGTTTGGGATAGCATATTTGTATGCATATTCCGGAATAGATTGATGGAATGCAGTATCAAAAACTGCAACTTGTTTAGCGTTAGGAAAAATAGCTTCAGCTACTTCAATACCTTCTAAATTAGCAGGGTTGTGTAAAGGTGCTAAAGAGGATAATGCTTTAATTTTATCTTTTACAGTTGGTGTAACCTCTGTAGTATCTGTAAAATGTTTGCCACCATGTACTACTCGATGCCCTACTATATTTATAGCATCAGTAGATTTTATAATGCCTGTATCCGTATCTAAAAGTTGCTTGGATAATAATTCTAGTCCTACTTTATGATTCGGAATAGCTTCTATAACTTTAATTGTGTTTTTGTTTGTTTTGAATGTGAATATAGCATCTTCAAACCCAATACGCTCAATAAGTCCAGAACATAAAATTGTAGCTTCTGGCATTGAAAAGAGTTGAAATTTTAATGATGAACTTCCTGAGTTTAAAACGAGTACTTGCATATTAAAGATCTTGTGCTTGAATTGCAGTTATAATTACGGTGCTGTAAATATCATCAGCAGTACAGCCTCTACTTAAATCGTTAACAGGTTTGTTAAGGCCTTGTAACATTGGGCCAATAGCTAATGCCCCAGTTTCACGTTGCACAGCTTTATAAGTGTTATTCCCTGTATTTAAATCGGGGAATATTAATACACTTGCTTGTCCTGCTACTTCAGAATCAGGTAGTTTGCTTTGTCCTATACGCATATCTACAGCTGCATCGTACTGAATTGGACCTTCAATTTTAATGTGTGGTGCTTGTTTTTTAACAATTTCTGTAGCCTCTCTAACACGTTCCACATCTTCTCCTTTTCCTGAAGCTCCAGAAGAGTATGATAACATCGCTACTTTTGGATCTACACCAAAATTTTCAGCAGATTTTGCTGAAGAAATTGCAATTTCAGCCAATTGTTGTGCATTTGGATTTGGATTAATAGCACAATCTCCAAAAATAGACACACGATCTTCTAAACACATAAAAAAGACTGATGAAACTATGTTTACACCAGGTTTTGTTTTTATAAATTGTAATGCTGGTCTAAGTGTATGAGCTGTAGTATGAACTGCACCGGAAACCATACCATCTGCATGTCCTTTATAAATCATCATGGTGGCGAAATAAGATACATCAGACATGGCATCACGAGCCATATCCAAATTGACATTTTTATGTTTTCTTAATTCATAGAACGTTTCTACATAGTCTTTGAAATGTGGAGATTTTTGAGGAGAAACAATATTAATATCCTCTAAGTTAAGAGGAATGTCAAGTTTTTCAACACGTTCTCTAATTTTGTCCTCATCTCCAATTAAAGTTAAATCTACCACATGCGCGTCAATCAATCTAGCGGTAGCTCTCAAGATACGTTCATCGTAGCCTTCTGGAAGCACAATGTGTTTCTTGTCTTTTAAAGCACGCTGTAGAAGGTTATATTGAAACATTCTTGGTGTAAAAATACCAGATTCGAATGTGATTAAATCATTTGCAAGTTTATCAGTATCTACATGTTTTTCGAATGTAGCGATTGAGGTCTCGATTTTTTCAGTGTTTTCAGCATAAATTCTAGATCGAATCTTTCCAATTTTATTAGTTACTTGAAAAGTTCCTTGATTAACACTAATTATAGGAACTACACTTGATAGTCCTTCAATTAGTTTCATAATAGAATCTTCTGGAGTTAATCCGCCAGTTAAAATAATGCCTGAAATTTTAGGGTAGTTCTTAGAAATATTTGCCTGAAGTGCACCTAAAATAATATCAGCTCTATCTCCAGGAGTAATAACCAGTGCGTTTTCTTTTAGATGGGTTAAATAATTACGGAGTTGCATAGCACCAACACTGAAATTTTCAGACTGATTGTTAATCATATCTTCTCCAAATAAGAACGTGCCTTTAAGGTTTTTTACAATTTCTTTAATTGTTGGGCTTGCTAGACTTTTAATTTTTGGAATAACTGTAATATCAGTTCCGCTGTTAATACGTCCTTTTAAAAGGGTTTTTAATTCAGAAACATTATCAGGATCAATTTTGTTAGTCATTATAGAAAGCACATCAACTTCTTCTTTAAAAGTATCATGAGCTAATTGAACATTATCAACAATTTCATCAAGAGGTTTTCCATCTCCTTGCGAAACTATTATTGCTGGTAAGCCTAGATTTTTGGAAATTAAAAGGTTGATATCTAATTCTAAACTAGAGTTTTCATGAGAAAAATCAGTGCCTTCTACTAAAATGATATCAAAACGTTCTTCAAGGTATTTGTATTTTTTGATAATCTCGTCAATTACATCACCAGATTTACCTTTATTATATAAATCTAATACTTGACTCCTTGTGAAAGCGTATGTTTTTTTGTAGTTAATATCTATTTCAAAATAGGAAACCACTGTGTTTATGTGGTTATCCATTTCACCTGCTTTGGTATCTTCAATTATAGGTCTGAAATAACCAACTTTGGCGGTTTTTCCTAATAGCATACGCATTAAGCCTAGTACAACAACAGATTTTCCACTATTGGGTTCTATAGTTGCTACATAAATTCCTTTACTCATTTTAATGTTTTTGTAGGTTTACAAAAATAGTTATTGCTAATGTTATACAGCAAGTTAACTATGTTTTTTACTATATAACACGACAAAATTAATGTCTTCTAAATCTTAGTAAGATGATATTTATCATACTTCAAAATAAAATCAAATAATTAATAAAACTACAACGATATAGTTTTTTTATTTAGAAGTTAAATCACTAAAAAGTGTTTCTAAACTTGTGTTTTTTTGATTTAATTGCAAAATTTTGAGTTGATTATCATACGCAAAATCAAACACATAAGAGCGCATATCTTCAGAGGTTTTAAAAGTGATTTCATAAACAAAATCATAAGTGTTTATCACTTTTGATACTTTGGGGAGTTTAAGTAAAAAAGCGTCTTCAACTCTGTGATCAAACTCAACAATAACTACTTGTTTTTTTTCGTCTCTAAGGTCTTTCAGTTTCTTGTCTGCTACAATTTCACCTTTATTAATAATAATAACACGATCGCACATGGCTTCCACCTCCTGCATAATATGAGTAGATAAAAATACTGTTTTTGTTTTCCCTATGCTTTTAATTAAATTTCGAATATCAATTAATTGATTTGGATCTAAACCTGTTGTGGGTTCATCTAAAATTAATACTTCTGGGTCATGTAAAAGGGCATTTGCTAAACCAACACGCTGGCGATAACCTTTTGATAGCTGTCCAATTTTTTTTTGAGACTCAGGTGTTAATCCAGTTAAATCGATTACTTCATTAATACGCTGCTGGCTTACACCATAGATATTAGCATTAAAGCTTAGGTACTCTTTAATATATTGTTCTAAGTAAAGCGGATTGTGTTCTGGAAGATATCCAACACTTTGCTGTACCTCCTTTGCATTGGTGTTTACATTATAACCATTTACTTTAATAGTTCCGTTACTGGCAGTTAAATAGGTCGTTAAAATTTTCATCATTGTAGATTTACCAGCGCCGTTAGGTCCTAAAAAACCAACAACTTCTGGCTTGTCAACTTTAAAAGAGATATTATTTAAAGCTTTTTGCTTGCCATAAACTTTTGAAACGCTACTAACTTCAATAGACATATTTAAAATAATTTGCTCAAAAATAATTGAATAACTAACGTAATGGTAGATTTACTATAAAATCTTTAAATTTTTTTAGAAAAATAAAAAAAAGGTTTTATAGTATTTTGATTTCTTAAAATAATAATTACTTTAGCCGTGTAATTATGAGAACAACAGCATATTATACATACTTTAACTTTTTTTATTTCTTTTTTAGCAAAGAAATCGAGACGTTGTATGTATAATTGAAAACAATATATTTTAATGCAAGTCTCGATGAAAATCGAGACTTTTTTTTGTTTAACTATTGGTAAAGCAAAATAAGAAGTAAAGTAATTTGAATTAATAACTGAATTTTGATAAAAACAGTAGCCATACAAGGTGTAAGAGGATCGTTTCATCACATCGTATCTCAGGAGTTTTTTAATAAACCTGTTGATAGTATTGAGTGTATGACATTTGATAGGGTGGTAGATGCTTTAAGCAACAAAGAATGTGATGCTGCCATTATGGCTTTGGAGAATTCTATTGCGGGTTCAATAATTCCTAATTATGCATTAATTGATAAATATGGTTTGCATATTGTTGGTGAGCATTATTTAGATATTCAGCATAATTTAATGGCATTGCCAAATCAAAGTATTGAAGATATTAAAGAGGTGTACTCGCATCCTATGGCATTGTTGCAATGTAAAGAGTTTTTTAAAAAGCACCCACATATTAAATTAGTTGAGGATAAGGATACTGCAGAAGTTGCTGAACGTATTTCTGAAAACCAAACAAAAGGTATTGCTGCTATTGCTAGTGTAACTGCTGCAGAAATTTTTGAATTGAATATTCTAGCACATAGCATCCAGACCATTAAGCATAACGAAACACGTTTTGTAATTGTTAAAAGAACTAATTCTGAAGTACCAGAGCTAGAAATTAACAAAGCTTCAATAAAATTTGAAGCCAATCATAAACGCGGAAGTTTGGCTACCATATTAAATGTTATGAGCGATTGTAAATTGAATTTAACCAAAATTCAGTCGTTACCAATTGTTGAAACACCATGGAAGTACGCTTTTTTTGTGGATGTTACTTTTGAAACTTATGCAGATTTTAAAAAGGCTAAATCTGTTATAGATATTATGGGAGAAGGGTTTAAAGTTTTAGGAGAATATAAAAATGCGAAGCTATGATTGAGGTTGCAAACAGATTGCAAACGGTTGAAGAATACTACTTCTCAAAAAAATTAAGAGAGGTTAATTTACTTATTGCAAACGGTAAGCCTATCATTAATTTAGGTATAGGTAGTCCAGATTTACAGCCGCCAAAAAAGGTGCTATCTGCGATTTCTGCGAGTTTTGAGAATCCTATTGCGCACAAATACCAAAGTTACCAAGGACTTCCTGAACTTAGAGATGCAATTTCTAGGTTTTATAAAGAACATTTTTCGGTAAACTTAAGTTCGGGTACAGAAATTTTACCTTTAATGGGAAGTAAGGAAGGGATTATGCATATTTCTATGACCTATTTGAATGAGGGTGATGAGGTGTTAATTCCTAATCCTGGATATCCAACATATCAATCAGTCACAAAATTAATTGGCGCAAAAGGAGTTTTATATGAATTGGATGAAGCTAATAATTGGATGCCTGATTTTAAAGCTTTAGAAAAAACAGATTTAAGTAAAGTGAAGCTTATGTGGGTAAATTATCCGCATATGCCAACTGGTGCTAAACCAAGTAAAACAGTTTTTGAGGAGTTAGTAGCTTTTGGAAAACGGAATAATATTTTGATAGTAAATGATAATCCATACAGTTTTATATTAAACGATAACCCAACAAGTATTTTAAGTGTTGATGGTGCTAAAGATGTGTGTTTAGAACTAAACTCTTTAAGTAAAACATTTAATATGGCAGGTTGGCGAGTAGGTATGGTTGTAGGAGCTAGGGAGCATATTAGTAATATTTTGAAAGTAAAAAGTAATATGGATTCTGGTATGTTTTACGGCATACAAAAAGGCGCTATTGAAGCTTTAAAATGCTCAAATATGTGGTTTGCAACATTAAATAATGTTTACAAACAACGTAGAGATTTAGTTTGGAAATTAGCCGATGCATTAAATTGTACTTATGATAAAGAAGCTTCTGGACTCTTTGTTTGGGCAAAGTTGCCTGCTTATTTAAAGGCTGAAGAGTTTATAGATTTGGTATTAAAAGAGAACCATATTTTCATTACACCAGGAACTATTTTTGGAACTAAAGGTGAAGGTTATATTAGGTTTTCTTTATGTGCATCAACCGAAGTTTTAGAAGAAGCCATAGCAAGAGTAAAATAGTATGAAAAATATATACGCCATAGGAGTCGGTTTAATTGGAGGGAGTCTTGCTATTGATATTAAGAAACAAAATCCAGATGTTGTTATTCATGGTATAAGTAGAAAAGATACCACGTTGAATACCGCTTTGGAATTAGGTTTAATTGATAAAAAGGCAACTTTAGATGATATTAAAGATGCAGATTTGGTAATTGTGTCTATTCCAGTTGATGCTACAGTGAAATTGTTGCCTACTATTTTAGATAAAATATCAGATACTGGTTTGGTAGTTGATGCAGGTTCTACAAAAGAAGCGATTTGTAAGGTTGTTGAAAACCATCCAAAACGAAGAAATTTTTTAGCAATGCACCCTATTGCTGGTACTGAACATTCTGGACCAACAGCAGCTATTGAAGGTTTATTTAAAGGAAAAACTAATATTGTTTGCGAGGTTGAAAAAACAACGTTTAAGCTTCAAGAAAAGGCTTTAAAATTGTTTACTGATATTGGTATGCGAATTAGGTATATGAATCCTGTGGAGCATGATAAACATATTGCGTATGTGTCTCATCTTTCTCATATCAGTTCGTTTATGTTAGGAAAAACGGTTATTGATAAAGAGAAAAACGAACGTGATATTTTTGATATGGCTGGCAGTGGATTTGCATCTACGGTTCGATTAGCTAAGAGTTCTCCTGAAATGTGGACGCCTATTTTCAAACAGAATAAAAATAATGTTATTGAAACTTTAGAGGAATATATTAATAACCTGAATCGTTTTAAAGATTTGATGAAAGATGATAACTTTGATGCGATTTTTGATGAGATGAAAAGTACCAATCATATAAAGGATATATTGAATGGGATAATTTAAGATTTTTACAAGACAGGAGACAGGAGACAGGAGACAGGAGACAAAAGAGTGGTGAAGGAATAGTGCTTGTAGATATGCCCGCGTTAGGGATTGAAGTGGAAAGCCCACAGCGACGAAGGAGCGAGGACTTGTAGCGTAAAGCCCGACCCTTGTGGTAACGCCCAAATAAATTGAGTATAGAACAACAAAAATTAAATAGTAAATATAAAATAGCTTAAGCAGCTAAATATTAAGTAAAAATGGAAAACAATAAAGAAATGAGAACCTGGTTAGATGATTTAGGATTAGATCATCCTTTAGTAATTGCGGGTCCTTGTAGTGCCGAAACAGAAGAACAAGTTTTAAGAATAGCTCATGAGCTAAAAGACACAGATGTAAGCTATTTCAGAGCTGGTATTTGGAAACCAAGAACACGCCCAGGAAATTTTGAAGGTGTTGGCGCTTTAGGTTTAAAATGGTTGCAAAAAGTTAAGGAAGAAACAGGAATGAAGGTTTGTACCGAGGTAGCTAATGCAGCGCATGTAAAATTAGCTTTAGAGCATGATGTTGATTTATTATGGATTGGAGCCCGATCTACAGTTTCTCCATTTATTATGCAAGAAATAGCAGATGCTTTGCAAGGTACAGATAAGCCAGTTTTAATTAAAAACCCAGTAAACCCTGATTTATCTTTGTGGTTAGGTGGTATAGAAAGAATATACAGTTCTGGTGTTAAAAATATTGGTGCAATTCATAGAGGGTTTTCTACATACCAGAAAACGAAATATAGAAACATCCCGGAGTGGCAAATGGCTATTGAATTTCAAAACAGATTCCCAGATATTCCTTTAATTAACGACCCGTCTCATATCACAGGAAAACGTGATATGGTTTTTGATGTGTCTCAAACGGCATTGGATTTAAATTTTGATGGATTAATGATTGAAACGCATTATGATCCTGATAATGCTTGGAGTGATGCTGCGCAACAGGTAACACCTGATACTTTGGTTCAAATTATGAAGGATTTGAAAATTAGAAAAGAGTCTAATCAAGAGGAAGAGTATAATAGTGCGCTTAATAATTTGAGAGCTCAGATTGATGTTGTTGATAATCAAATTATTGAATTGTTAGGGCAACGTATGAAAGCCTCTGATGGTATTGGTGAGCTTAAGAAAAATAAAAATGTTGCTGTTTTACAGTCTAAACGCTGGAACGAGATTTTAGGTAAAATGGTACTTGAAGGAGAGCAACATGGTTTGAGCGAAGAATTTATATTAAGAATGTTTAAAGCGGTTCATCAAGAATCTATTAATCATCAAGAGAAGATTATTAATGGATAATATGAACTTTTAGCTATAAAAAAAGCCTCCGTTTTTGGAGGCTTTTTTTATGGTTTTTTTATCAAAATTATTTATTTCTTTTGAAGATATAGCGGGTAATGAAAATACCTTGGTTGTCGCCTTTACCACCAGAGCTTTCAACACCACTAGTAACGAAAGCTAGTTCCCAGCCTTCTTCAATCATGGTATTAATTTTAGATTCTATTATCGCATCATTAGCTGCAATGTTTTGAAAACGAATACCACCAATGTTATAGAAGTTTAGCAGTTTAGTTTCGTCAAAACCTTTTACTCTAATCTCTCCACGCTTGGACTTGTTACGTGTGTTATCTTCTTCAGTTTGAGTTGAAGTAAACTCTTTGTAATCTTTGGTATCGTTAGCGCTAATAATTCTAGAACGCCCTAAACCATTAGGAACAATAGATTCTACACTAGTTACTACTTTGTACTCTACTTGTGCATTTGTTTCAATAAAAGAAAATAAAGAAACTGCTAATACGATTAATAATTTTTTCATGTTGTTGATTTTGATTAAGATTAATAAAAGCAAGATTAACCAATATCTATGCCAAAAAAAATTTTTTTAGCTTTACTTTTGGAAAAATTATGACAGGACACGTTTATAAATCTACTGGAAGTTGGTATACCGTAAAAACTGATTTGGGGCATACCTATGAGTGTCGTATTAAAGGTAAATTTCGTATTAAGGGTATTAAAAGTACTAACCCAATTGCTGTTGGTGATGTTGTAGATTTTGAGCTAGAAACCCATAATAATGAAGAAACAGGTGTTATTTATAAGATTCATGATAGGGTTAATTACATTGTTAGAAAATCGGTAAACTTATCTAAACAAACGCATATTATAGCAGCTAATTTAGATCAGGTGTTTTTAATGATTACTATAGATAATCCCCCAACATTTTCCAGTTTTATTGATCGGTTTTTAGTTACTGCAGAGGCATATTCTATTAGAACTGTTTTACTCTTTAATAAGCTGGATACTTATGATGAAGAGACACTTAATGAGGTTAGATATTTAGCACATGTATACCGACAAATTGGTTACGAATGTATCGGTGTTTCTGCCAAAACAGGAAAAAACATAGATAAGGTTAAGGCGCTTATGCATAATAAAACCAGTATGTTCTCTGGTCATTCAGGGGTTGGTAAATCTACTTTAGTAAACACCATAGAGCCTTCATTAAATATTAAAACAAAAGAAATTTCCATGCAACATAGTCAGGGGCAACACACCACAACTTTTGCTGAAATGTTCGATTTAAGCTTTGATGCGAAAATTATTGATACTCCCGGAATAAAAGGTTTTGGTGTTGTAGACATGGATAAGGAAGAAGTAGGGGATTATTTTCCTGAAATTTTTAAGCTAAAACAAGATTGTAAATTTAATAATTGTTTGCATTTAAAAGAACCTAAATGTGCGGTTAAAACAGCCTTAGATAATGATGAAATTGCCTATTCACGATACAAAAGTTATATACAAATTTTAGAAGGTGAAGATGAGCATTACAGAACTGATATTTGGGATAAAGAATGAAAGTAGTTATTCAAAGAGTGGCTAAGTCTAGTGTTACTATTGATGGTGAAAGAGTAGCGTCTATTGAAAACGGACTTTTAGTTTTACTAGGCATTATAAATAAAGATACTGAAGATGACATTAAATGGTTATCCAATAAAATTGTAAACCTTAGGATTTTTGGAGATGAAAATGGCATCATGAATAAATCTTTGATTGGTGTAGATGGTGATATTATTGTGGTAAGTCAATTTACACTACATGCATTAACAAAAAAAGGGAACCGCCCAAGTTACATTCAAGCAGCAAAACCAGATGTGGCTATTCCGTTATACGAAAGTTTTGTAAAGCAATTGGAAAATGATTTAGGTAAACCTGTACAAACTGGACGCTTTGGAGCTGATATGAAAGTAGATTTATTAAATGACGGACCAGTAACCATTATAATTGATACAAAAAACAAATTGTAATGGCTTCATTATTTGGTCATGCCATTGTAGGTTTTACTATATCAAAAGTTATTGATAATAAAAAACTTAAGTGGTTGCTTATTGCTGCTATTGTGTCTACAATTTTGCCAGACTTTGATGTTGTTGGTTTTAAATTTGGTATAAACTACAGTCATCCCTTGGGGCATCGTGGTTTTACCCATTCTATTAGTTTTGCCATTATTTGGGCTTTTATACTCACGTTTACTTTAGGTAGAAAACACAAGGTTATATGGTTTGTTGTTATTCTGCTATCTACAGTATCTCATGGTATTCTTGATGCTATGACTTCTGGAGGCGAAGGTGTTGGTTTTTTTATACCATTTAACAACGATAGATTTTTCTTTTCTTTTAGAGAAATATTGGTTTCGCCCTTAGGAATTAAAAACTTTTTTTCCTCTTGGGGAATAAAAGTGCTTTTTAGCGAATTTAAATACATTGTACTACCTTGTTTCCTTATATTTCTTGTGCGATTTTTAACTAAAAAATTATATTAGCATTTTAGCTTAAAAAATGATTTATCTCATAGAAATAGAAGTAGAGTTCATTTACTTTTAAACTTTCTATGTGGTTTTAAAGTATCAAAAATGAATTTAAAGTACTGCCTAAACATTGTATTATTTCTTATCATAACAAATACATTCTCTCAACAAGAATTTAAAACGAGTTTCACTATTCCTGAAAATCTAACAGAGAATGCAAATGCAGTTGTAAGATATAGCCAAACCAATATTACTCTAGAAACTTACAGTGAAATGTATATCACGGAAAAAAGAATAATTACAGTGCTCAATAAATCGGGAGATGATGCAGTGAATGCCTTTGTTTATTATGATAATAATGTAAAAATAAAAGAATTAGAAGCCATCGTTTATAATGCTGCTGGAATTCAAATTAAAAAAATAAAGAAGAATGATTTTAAGGATGTTAGCGCTGTAGACGGTGGTACATTATATTCAGATTCTAGGGTTAAATATTTGGAATATACCCCAATTGGGTATCCCTATACTTTAGAGTTTACTTGCAAAACACTAAATAATAACACTGCGTTTATACGCCCATTTATGCCGCTTAATGAGTATTTTGTGAGTATTGAAAACAGTTCTTACCAAATTAATTACCCTGCTGATATTACTATAAGAACCAAGCATAAAAATTTCCAAACTTTTAATATAGAAAACGAAAAGGGCGAAGGTTTACTTAAATACACCGCAAAAAATATTTTAGCCATTAAACCTGAAAAATATGCACCTGCATTTTTTGATATTGCTCCAAAAGTTTTATTGGCATCAAATGAGTTTGCTTTGGAGGGTGTGCATTCCCAAGTAACGAGTTGGAATGATTTCGGTAAATGGATGTATCAAGATTTAATAAAAAGCACACACGATTTGCCTGCAAGTACGGTGAGTATGATTCAAAATTTGGTAAAAGATGAACCGAATAACATTGAAAAGGCAAAAAAAATATATCAATACGTTCAAGATAAAACACGTTATATAAGCGTACAAGTTGGTATTGGAGGCTGGAAGCCTTTTAATGCTTCAGAGGTTGATAGATTGGGTTATGGTGACTGTAAAGGTTTGACAAATTACACTATGGCTTTATTGAAAGCAGTTGGAGTAGAATCAAACTACACAGTAGTTTATGCAGGAGAATCTCAAAGAAGCTTAGAGAAGGATTTTGCTGCAATGCAAGGGAATCACGTCATATTAAATATTCCTACAGAAGATGACAATATTTGGTTGGAGTGTACAAGCCAAAAACTACCTTTTGGTTTTATTGGAGACTTTACTGATGATAGAGATGTTTTAGTAATTACCCCTGAAGGAGGAGAAATAAAGCATACAAAAAAATACCATGTTAATGAAAGCTCTCAAATTATATCAGGAAAATATAAGGTGTCAAATGAAGGGGCGATTAATGCTGAAGTAAAAGTAAACTCAAAAGGGATTCAATACGATAATAAATATTGGTTAGAAACCGAAACTCAAAGGGATTTAGATAAGCATTATAAGAAACGTTGGCGTTATATAAATGGACTATCCATAAGTAGTATGGATATTGAAAATGATAAAAAGGATATCGAGTTTATTGAGCACGTTTCATTTGAAGCTCCTAATTATACTAAAATAGTAGGAGACAGAATGTTGCTAACCATTAATGCATTCAATAGAAATACTCACGTGCCTGATCGTTACAGGAACAGAAAATTTCCGCTTAAAGTGAATAGAGGGTTTAAAGATGTTGATGAAGTTGAAATTGAAATTCCTTCAGATTATAAAGTAGAATCGATGCCTAAGAATAACCTCATAGAAAATAAATTTGGAAGCTACAAAACTGAAGTTATTGTTAAAAGTGATAATACGCTTGTATACAAAAGGGAGTTTGTAATAAATGATGGAGAGTTTCCTAAAGAGGATTATGAAGATTTTAGAGCATTTTATAAAATAGTATCAAAGCAAGATAATGCTAAAATTGCCTTGATTAAAAAGTAATAAAATTATTTTTAATGCAAGTTACTACTACTTAATATTTAAGTTAACCATTTTAAATATTATGTGCATACTTCCCTTTTTTGAAATAAAAACAATATAATTGTGGCAAATTATTATTCGATTTTGAAGCAATCTTATAATGAAATAGTTGCTAAAGAGATTGATTAGATATTACTAACACGCATATAAAATGAACATTCAAAACGCCCAAAAAGAAGTAGATAATTGGATTAAAGAACACGGTGTTCGGTATTTTAACGAGCTTACAAATATGGCACAACTTACGGAAGAAGTAGGAGAGGTTGCTAGAATAATAGCTAGACGTTATGGAGAACAAAGCGAAAAAGAGAGTGATAAAGATAAAGATTTAGGCGAGGAATTAGCCGATGTTATGTTTGTAGTTTTATGTTTAGCAAATCAAACAGGTGTAGACTTACAAAAAGCCTTTGACAAAAGAATGGATAAAAAAGGAAAACGAGACCACGATAGGCACCATAATAATGAAAAATTGAAATAACTATTTTAGAATAGTATGTCTACAATTTAGCTTAACTCCTGAAAAAAACATTAAATTACTTAGTATTAATCTCTATTATCAAGTAAATTTGCAACTTCTTTAAATTCGAATTTTAAGAACATGCAAGTTACTCTTCAAAAATCTGAAATAGCTAAACAATCATCTGTACAAATAACAGGGTCAAAAAGTGAGTCGAACAGACTGTTGTTACTTCAAGCCTTGTACCCGGAGTTTAAACTCAAAAATGTGTCTAATTCTGATGATAGTAACTTGATGACAAATGCATTAAGTTCTGATTCAGAAGTAGTAGATATTCATCATGCAGGAACAGCAATGCGTTTCTTAACTGCCTATTTTTCAATTCAAGAAGGTCGAGAAACTGTACTTACGGGTTCTAAACGAATGAAAGAGCGTCCAATTAAGATTTTAGTTGAAGCTTTACAAGAATTAGGGGCGCAAATTAGTTATGAGGAAAATGAAGGTTTTCCACCAATTAGAATTAAGGGAAAAAAACTTGTAAAAAATAGAGTGTCATTAAAGGCTAATGTAAGTAGTCAATACATTTCTGCTTTATTGCTTATAGGGTCTAAATTAGAAAACGGTATTGAACTAAACCTTGAAGGTGAAATCACATCCATTCCTTATATCAAAATGACACTAAGCCTGTTAGATGAAATAGGAGTAGAATCAACATTTCAAAACAATACCATAATAGTAAAACCTATAACCCAAAGCCCAAAGCCTAAAACTCTAACAGTAGAGTCTGATTGGTCCTCAGCATCCTATTATTTTAGTATTGCAGCGTTAAGTGCGGTTGGTACAGAAATTACTTTGGCGGCTTATAAACAGAATTCACTTCAAGGGGATTCTGTATTAGTTGATATTTACAAACATTTTGGAGTGTCTACTGTGTTTAATAAAAATACAATTACCTTAAAAAAGGAAAAATCAAATTTAGAGCCGTTGTCTCTAGATTTAAAAAATGCACCAGATATAGCGCAAACTATAGCTGTAACTTGTTTTGCCTTAGGTATACCATGTGATTTGATTGGTTTGCATACTCTAAAAATTAAGGAAACAGATAGGTTAGTAGCTTTAAAAACAGAAATTGAAAAGTTAGGTGGCGATGTTAAAATTACAGACAAGTCTTTACATTTAGCAGCTTCTAAAGATGTTAAGCCTATGGTTTCGATAGCTACTTATAATGATCATAGAATGGCCATGGCATTTGCCCCATTAGCACTAAAAACACCAATAATTATTGAAGATGCTATGGTGGTTTCAAAATCATATCCAACCTTTTGGGAAGATTTAAAGGCTATTGGTTTTGCCGTAAAAGCATAGAGCTACAAACTGTATATGTAGTTTAAAATTTAGTTGTAAGCCAGTAATGAAAACGCTATTTGCGTTAGGGATTGCAACGGCATCCTTTTTAAAATTTTCAAAATAATACTTTGATTTTGAAGCATATAGTTAGAGTGTATCTATTTTTATTTCCAGAAACCTAAAAGGTTTTAAAAAGATATAGTGGAAAGCCCGACCCTTGTGGTAACGCCCAAAGTATTTAAAATTTTAAGGTTTTTTTCAATAATAATCTAGCATTTACTTGACAACCCCTATTCTCAGATTGTATATTTGCAATCGTTTGTAAATTTCTAACTAATTATAAACGATTAAATAAATAATTTAATAAACTCATTTTAAATGAAATTATCACACTTCGGCTTCGAATTACCAGAAGAATTATTAGCAGAATATCCTGCTGAAAATAGAGATGAATCGCGTTTAATGGTGCTTAATAGAAAAGAGCAAACCATTGAACACAAAATGTTTAAAGATGTAATCGACTATTTTGATGAGGATGATGTTTTGGTACTTAACAATACTAAAGTATTTCCTGCAAGACTTTACGGTAATAAAGAAAAAACAGGAGCTAGAATAGAGGTTTTTTTATTGAGAGAGTTAAACGAAGAGCAACGTTTATGGGATGTTTTGGTAGATCCTGCACGTAAAATTCGTATTGGAAACAAACTGTATTTTGGTGAAGATGAAACTTTGGTAGCAGAGGTTATTGATAATACTACATCAAGAGGGCGTACATTACGTTTTTTATATGATGGGTCTTACAGAGAATTTCGTATAAAGCTTAACGAGTTAGGAGAAACGCCACTGCCAAAATATATAAAAAGAGATGTAGAGCCTGATGATGAGCAGCGTTATCAAACCATTTATGCAAAAAACGAAGGTGCAGTAGCGGCTCCAACCGCAGGCCTTCACTTTTCAAGACATCTGCTAAAACGCTTAGAAATAAAAGGTGTTAATTTTGCAGAGGTTACGCTTCATGTTGGTTTAGGAACTTTTAATCCTGTAGAGGTAGAAGATTTGTCTAAGCACAAAATGGATAGCGAAGAGCTAACTATAGATGCAAAAGCTGTAGAAACTGTAAACAGAGCATTAAAAGAAAAAAGACGTGTTTGCGCCGTAGGTACTACTGCTGTTCGTGCTGTAGAAAGTGCGGTATCTTCAAGTGGTCAGTTAAATGAGTTTGAAGGATGGACCAATAAATTTATTTTCCCACCTTACGATTTTAGTATTCCAAACGCTATGATAACCAATTTTCATACACCAAAATCTACGCTGTTAATGATGGTTTCTGCGTTTGCAGGACACGATTTTATTAAACGCGCTTACGATGAGGCTATTAAAGAAGGTTACAAATTCTATAGCTACGGCGATGCTATGTTAATCATATAATATTGAGTATTTAATATCAAGAGCCTCTTTTTTAAGAGGCTTTTTTATTTCAATTATTTGGGCGTTACCACAAGGGTCGGGCTTTTCACTAAAAGTCATCGCTTGTGTGCTAGGGCGCAAAAGCTGTGGGCTATCCGTTACTCCAGATAGTTATCGGGACTAATGCAAAGGCTAACTTCAAATACAATTCAAAACATCCAAATTCGTAATTCGTAATCCGATTCACTATTTTTGCAAAACTTATGGCAACAAGTAAAAAAGACATACGCGCATTAACCAAAGAGCAGCTCAGAGATTTTTTTGTAAAACAAGGCGATAAAGCGTTCAGAGGAAATCAAGTTTACGAATGGTTGTGGCAAAAATCAGCACATACTTTTGAGGATATGACCAATATCTCAAAAGAAACACGCCAAATGTTACAAGATCATTTTGTGATTAACCATATTAAGGTTGATCAAATGCAGCGCAGTTCTGATGGGACCATAAAAAACGCAGTCCGATTGCATGATGATTTAATAGTAGAATCTGTCTTAATTCCAACAAAAACAAGAACCACAGCCTGTGTTTCCAGTCAAGTAGGCTGTAGTTTAGATTGTAAGTTTTGTGCAACAGCACGATTAAAACGCATGCGAAACCTTAATCCAGATGAGATTTACGACCAAGTTGTAGCCATAGATAACGAAAGCAGATTATATCATAACAGGCCATTAAGTAACATTGTATTTATGGGTATGGGAGAGCCACTCATGAACTATAACAACGTAATAAAAGCTATAGATAAAATTACATCAGAAGACGGTTTAGGCATGTCTCCAAAACGAATTGTGGTTTCAACCTCAGGTGTGCCTAAGATGATAAAAAAAATGGCAGATGACGAGGTTAAGTTTAAACTAGCCGTGTCTTTACATTCAGCAATTGATGAGGTAAGAACATCCATTATGCCATTTAACGCAACCTTTCCGCTTATCGATTTAAGAGAAGCGCTTAAATACTGGTATGCAAAAACAAAAAACAGAATTACTTACGAGTATGTAGTTTGGGATGGGATTAACGATAAGAAAAAAGATGTTGATGCACTTGTTGAGTTTTGCAAGTTTGCACCAAGTAAAGTTAACCTTATCGAATATAATCCAATTGATGATGGTGAGTTTCAACAAGCGAGTTCTAGAGCCTTAGATATGTATGTAAAAGTATTAGAGGATAATAATATAACAGTAACAGTAAGACGAAGCAGAGGGAAAGATATTGATGCTGCATGTGGGCAATTAGCGAACAAAAGCTAGTACGTACACTTTACAATTACCATAAAAGAAGGAATTCATTTATCCATTTAAGTCTTATCTTTGCATTTCTTTAAGTCAATCACTTGAAAGTAGTAGAACAAATAAAGCAGCCCATAGGTTATGAAATGGATCTTTTCGAACAAAAGTTCCAACTTTCCATGTCTAGTAAAGTGGCTTTATTAAATAGGATTACGCATTATATTGTAAACCGTAAAGGGAAACAAATGCGTCCTATGTTTGTGTTTCTAGTTTCTAAAATGGTTTCCAATGGGGAAGTGAGCGAGCGTACTTATAGAGGTGCATCTGTTATCGAGTTAATTCATACAGCAACTTTAGTGCATGATGATGTGGTAGATGATAGTAACCGCAGAAGAGGTTTTTTCTCAGTAAATGCGCTTTGGAAAAATAAAATAGCTGTTTTAATTGGCGACTTTCTACTCTCAAAAGGATTATTACTATCTATTGATAATAACGACTTCGATTTACTAAAAATCATATCCATTGCCGTTAGGGAAATGAGCGAAGGAGAACTTCTTCAAATAGAAAAAGCTCGCAAACTAGATATAACTGAAGAGGTTTACTACGAGATTATCAGGCAAAAAACAGCAACCCTAATTGCTGCTTGTTGTAGTTTAGGAGCAGCATCAGTAAAGCCACAATCTCAGCATGTTGAAACCATGCGTAAATTTGGAGAACTCATAGGTATGGCATTTCAAATAAAAGATGATTTATTTGATTACGGAGATACTCAAATTGGTAAGCCAACAGGAATCGATATTAAAGAGCAAAAAATGACTTTACCTTTAATTTATGCGCTTAATAATGCTAATAAAAAGGATAAAAAGTGGCTTATTAATTCGGTAAAAAACCACAATAAAAACGCTAAACGCGTTAAAGAAGTTATTGCTTATGTTAAAGATAATGGTGGTTTAGATTACGCAATTTCTAAAATGAAAGCATTTCAAGAAGAAGCACTTCAATTACTTGAAAACTACCCAGAATCAGACTATAAAAATTCACTAAAACTTATGGTGAATTATGTGATTGATAGAAAAAAGTAATTGTTTTTATCTATAGGTATTGTTGTGTATAGATTCAATTCTTTGTGCTTAACATAATCTTTATTATTCTTGATTAAGGTCTAAATTTTGTGAATTGAATAGATTTAAGTCTTAATTGTTAGGCCAAAATATAGTATGTTATCTCCGAAAAGAGCTAAACTTTACTAGATTCCAAAGTATAAAAAGTCCAATAAGCCCTATCGTGGCGTATCCGTAAAAAACAGCTATTAGTAGAAATAGGCTAACTATTAGGGCAATTATTTTAATTACACGATAAGATTTAGTTTGAGATTTTAATTGTTTTTTACTTAATAATTGATTCAAATGGATTTCATCTGATTTTTTTATGTAATATTTAATTTCAGATTCATCAAATCCATTTGCTGTCATGTCCTTAATTATTTCGTCTTTGGATAATCCTTTCGCTCGCAATGATATGCTGTAGTCGAGTTTATTCACTTTTTATAATAATATCAATAATACAAAGGTAAGTTTGCATTGTTAAACGAAAGTAGACGAAATGTTTTACAAAGTCAATTTAAAAATTAATGAGTATATGATTTTCATCCCTCTTATCTCATGAAATTCACTTAATTTGAAAAAAAATATAACTTCAGGCAACCCTTTTAAAACTTTTTGCGTCTTTATAAATAGAGAACTAAATGAAGTCTTTTTTGAAAGTCATACAATTGCATAAAAACGAAAATGCTTTAATAAAAAAAGCGATTAAAAATAATCGTGAAGCGCAACATGTATTGTTTGAAATGCATTCGCCCAAAATGTTAAGTGTATGTAGATATTATATAAAGGATATTCAACAAGCCGAAGAAGCTATGTTGAATGGGTTTTATAAGGTGTTTAAAAGTTTAAAATCCTATAAAGGAGATGGAAGTTTTGAAGGTTGGGTTAGACGTATCATGATTCGAGAGTCTATTTCATATTTAAGGCAAAAAAAAAGCGTTGAATTTGTTTCAGATGAAGATGTAAGTACTAATGCATATAGTAATAGTATTCAAACCAATTTAGAAATTAACGATATTCAAAAGTTAATAGATAATTTACCCGAAGGGTACCGTATAGTGTTTGTAATGTATGCTATTGAGGGTTATAAGCATCATGAAATTTCAGAACTTTTAAATATTAGTCAAGGTACTTCCAAATCGCAACTTTTTAAAGCACGCAAAATGCTTCAAGAACAAATAAAAAAAATAAATAAAACAAGCTATGGCACCCATTAAATTTGAAGACGATTTTAAAGAAAAGCTGGATAAGCGCACCATAGCACCATCAACTGATGCTTGGGAAAAATTATCTAAGCGTTTAGATAATCAAGAAGAGTCAAACACTAGAAAATCGTATTGGTGGTTTGGTGTAGCGGCTAGTATTATAGGCGTTTTATTTATAGTCTCTCAGCTTTTAAATGATGATGTTAATATAGACGAACCAACAGTAGTTGAAACTCCAGAACAAATTACTGAAAGTG
Organism: uncultured Algibacter sp.; assembly: GCA_947502405.1. Lineage (GTDB taxonomy): Bacteria > Bacteroidota > Bacteroidia > Flavobacteriales > Flavobacteriaceae > Algibacter_B. The sequence goes on from CANMZT010000001.1 coordinate 247,672, forward strand.
AAACCATAACGATTGCTGCTGATAATAATGAAGTTATAGAGATGGAAGAAAAAAGTATGCTTCTCAATGAAAACAAAGACATTCAAAAAGAAGTAGTAGAACAAAATCAATCCATTAAACAAGAAAATAAAAATGAGCCTATTGTTTTAGCATACGAAAAGGAACTAGTTCAAGAGAAAGTTAAATCTAAAAAAGAAATAGATATAACTAGTAAGGAATTAACTTTTGAAGAGCAAAAAATACAAGATGTTGTCGCAAAGGTTCAACTCATGAAAGCAGAAAATAATATGGTTACAGATGCTGATATTGAAGTATTATTGTTAGCTGCTCAAAAAGAAATTCAACTTAATAGACTTAATAATGAAACAACTGGTGTGGTTGATGCTAATGCTTTACTTCAAGACGTTGAAGCGGAGTTGGATCAATCCTTCAGAACTAAGATTTTTGATGCCTTAAAATCAAGTTATAATTCGGTAAAAACTGCAGTTGCCCAACGTAACAATTAAATTCAATCAAATAGTAAAATCATTAATCAAAAGCTGCTGAACACATATTCAGCACACAAAAAAAACGAACAGTTATGCAAACAATTACTAAGTATTTAGTGTTATTAATATTATGCTTAAATCTTCATTGTGTTTATGCTCAAGATACTATCGCTAATGTAAATAATAAACACAAAATAGAGGAGCTTAAAAAACTCCGTGACGATATTAGAAATCAAGAAAAAGAGTTTTTAAAAGCAGAAGTAGAAGCTATTAATCGTCGTCTAGAAAATGCCGATATATCAAACGAAGAAGCTGAAATATTCAAAAAGGAAGCTGCAAAAAAGCGAGCGTTAAATATAGAGAATCGTATAGCAATAGTCAGTAATAAAATTTCACTTTTACAACGGAATGAAGAAGGTTATAACGCCAATGAAGATGAAGAATTATCAAAAATCGGTATCAGTATTGGTGGAGAAGAAGGGAGTTTTGCAGGGATTAATATCACTAATAAAAACAAACCTAAAAAGTATGACTTAAGAACAACTAGTGATTTTGTTATAGCTTTTGGATTGAATAATGCCATAATTGAAGGCGAAAATCTTGATGATTCTCCATATAAATTTGGCGGCTCTCGTTTTTTTGAAATAGGTTGGGCGTGGAAAACGCGTGTATTTAAAAACTCAAATTTTTTAAGATTCAAATACGGGTATTCCTTTCAGATAAACGGCTTAAAGCCCAAGGATAATAATTATTTTGTGCAAGATGGTAATCAAACCATGTTAGAAGAATTTCCTGAAGACTTAAAAAAGTCAAAGCTATCTATTACCAATTTAGTATTCCCTGTTCATTTTGAGTTTGGGCCTTCAAAAAAGATTGATAAAGACACCTATTTTAGATATTCTACAGATAATCAATTTAAAATAGGAATTGGAGGTTATGCAGGTTTTAATATTGGCTCACGCCAGAAATTAAAATATGAATTAGATGGGGAACGTACTAAAGACAAACAAAAAAAATCATTTAACACAACAAATCTAGTTTACGGGTTAAGTACTTATATCGCTTTTGATGAGGTTGCATTTTATGTAAAGTATGATTTATCACCAATTTTTAAAGACCAAGCTGTAGACCAAAATAATATTTCTCTTGGTGTTAGGTTTGATATGGATTAGAAATCAGTATTTGAAAATAAAATAAAAACCGAAACTTTTATAACTTTCGGTTTTTTAAGTTTTAAAAGTATCAAGTCAACTCAAATTAATTAAGTGGCCTTTAATAATTTTTGATTATTTGTTTGAGTTCAGTAACAACACGTTCAGCATTCTCTTTGCTAAAACATAAAGGAGGTTTTGTTTTGATAACATTATTATATGGGCCGTCTGTACTTACTAAAATATGTTTATTTCTTAATTCATTTTTAATGTAGTTAGCCAATTCTGTATCGGGTGTTTTTGTGTTTGCTTTCACGATTTCAAAACCAATAAATAATCCAGAACCCCTTACATCTCCAATACAAGGGTGGTTTTGCATTAAGTTTTTTAAAAGTGACATATAATAATCTCCAACAATTCTAGCGTTTTCTTGTAGTTTTTCTTCTTGAATAACATCCAATACGGCAGAGGCTATAGCACAAGAAACAGGGTTTCCACCAAACGAACTAAAAAACTCAACACCTTTTTCAAAAGAAGCTGCGATTTCTTCGGTACAAACTAATGCGCCCATAGGATGCCCATTTGCAATTGGTTTGCCTAAAATAACCATATCTGGTTTTACACCATGAGCTTCAAAGCCCCAAAAGTGATGCCCTAATCGACCAAAACCTGTTTGTACTTCATCACTTATACAGATTCCGCCTTGAGCTCTAATTACTGGATATACATGCTTTAAATAGTCTTTTGCTAGTGGTACTTGACCCGCACAACCCACAATAGGTTCGCTGATAAAAACTGAAATAGGAGACGCACTATTTTTTATTTGCTCTATGGTGTCTTTAGAGTAAAGTTTGCCAGCATCACTTCCCGTATACTTCCCATTGTAAGCGTTTGGTAAAGATGTTTTTATAATATGGTTTTTTTGTCCCTCACCTTTTGAGTTATTGAATTTATAATCACTAATATCTATTGAGGTTTGGGTATTCCCATGATATCCAGACTCCATAACCATAATGTGTTTTAATCCAGTATGTTTGTGTGCCATTCGCATAGCTAAATCACTAGCAGCACTTCCAGAATTAACAAAAAAAACTTTGTTTAAATGTGGAGGAAAATAGCTTAATAGTTTTTCTGCATAATCTGCTAATTCGTTATAAAGATATCTAGTGTTGGTATTTAGTTTAGCTATTTGTTTCTGGCCTGCTGCAACTACTTTAGGATGAGAATGTCCAACGTGTGGAATATTATTATAAGCATCCAAAAATGTATTTCCTGATGCATCATACATAAACTGAAACGCAGATTTTACCATGTTTATAGGTTTATTGTAGCTTAATGATAAAGTATGGCTAATATGTTTGTGACGCCTCGCTATAATACTATTAATACTTTTTGTATTTAATTCAGGTAAGTCAATAGCTTTTCTAAATTTATTTTCAGCATGTATAGGGTTTATAGTCAGCCATCGGTAAAGCATGTCCCAAGCATTTTTTTCGCTTACAGAAGCATAAGTGTTATCTGGATTTGTTTTTTTTGCGTGAGCAGAATTACAAACACTGGTGCAGAGTCTAGCTGCTATTAAATAGTATAAAATTTGAATTTCTTTTTCTTCTAATGGGAGTTTTTTATGATAAGATTTCACAATTACAACCGCCCATTCAATAGGGTTTTCTTTATCATAACAGGCGTATGTAATGGCTATGGCCAGCTCATTAATTAAAAATGAATATGCAAGATCTCCAAAGTCTATAATTCCAGATATTTCTTCTTCTTGTACTAAAACGTTCCATTCATTAGCATCATTATGAATAATCTGTTTTCTTAGTTCAGGGATTAGTGGTCTTATAATTTCTTCAAATTCATTAAAGAAATATTTAACTATGTTTCTATTTTTTGCATCATCAATATCACGGATGTATTTTTTATTTAAGTCAAAATATTGAAGGTCCCATTCCCATTGTCTTGCTTGTATGGTATAATTTTTAAACGTCTTAAGTTTTATATCCAATTCAGCTAAAAATAAACCGAAAGATTGAAATAGCTTTTTAGTATGTTTGGTGTCACCGAAAAATACACCAGGTAAAAAAGAGAGCATACGGCAAATTTCAGTCTTGTTGTCAATGTTTAGTGTTTTAACATAGGAATTGTCTTTGAAAGGAATTGGTTTCGGAACTTTTGTTTTAAATCCATCTTCCAAAAACAAAAGTGTTTCATTTTCGGCTTTTAAAATATCATAAAGGCTCTCAGAATACTTGTAAGTTTTATAGATATAGTTACCTTGCTTAGTTGAAACGAGGTAGTTAGCATTGTCGTAACCGTTGAGTTTCTCAGTTTTAATTATGGTAAGTCCAAATTCTTTTTCTAAAAAACGATTCATTTTTTTAGTTTTTTAATGCTATTTACCTTCCTTGAGGTTCATGGTCATCTATTACTGCTTCATCTCGATATTTGCAACACGCATGAACTTGTGCATAAGCTTCATCAGTAGCCTTTTCATCCTTAACATCATGTCCAGCAGCTAAAACTTGATTTTTAATAATTTCTGTATTTGTTTTTCGTTCGTCAAAAATTAATTTTAATTCATGGGTTTCAACACTCCATGTAGCAAATTTTACACCTTTAGTATTTAAACAAGCTTTTTCTATTCTAGCTTTACACATGCCACAAATACCATCAACCTCCATAGAAGCTTTAGCATTTTTGTTTTGCGCAAAGGTTAATGTTCCTGTTAGCATTAAAGCTATAATTAATATTTTTTTCATTTTTATTTGTTTTTTTTCATTCCTGTTTTGTAGGGACTTAATTATTTTATTCTGTATCGTAATCCAGCATAGTACAGATTTCCAAAAATGGGGCCATATACAAATGTGGAATCAAAATTCGCACCAAAAGGATTGTCTGCTTCTAAAATCGGATTTGGTTGCCTTAGATTGGTAATGTTTTCACCTCCTAAATATACTTCAAATTTAGAAGAAAACACTTTGGTTATTTGTGCATTTAATGTTGCTACAGTTGGCGTGCGTTCTGGTAATTGAAATTCTGAAGGATTATTTGTTGTTGAAGCGTAACGTTGGCTGCTTAACCAATTAAACGTGGTGTCAAACTTCCAACGTGCTCCATGCTCTTTTATTTGTGTTTCATAACCAAGATTTGCAAACAATCGGTGTTTAGGTGTTAAGGGTCTTTCAAATCTTCCTGAATTATAATCGGTTTTCACATCATAAAATTTATATGCCGTTCTTAAATCAAAACCTTCAAAAGCATTATAATTAAATTCAACTTGAAAGCTATTTGCAAAACTTTTTCCATCAAGGTTGTAAAAATTAATTTCTTGTGAGTTTTCCCAATCTACAACTACTTGATTTGTGAAATCGGTTTTATAATAATCAAAAGTGATATCCGCTTTTCTGCCAAAAAGATTAAAACCTTGTAAATATGAAACGCCATAATTCCATGCAATTTCTGGATCTAACCCATAAATGTTTCCGCCAGAATTCAAAATATTAATTTGTCGTGATGTTGAGAATAATTGCTGATTTTCAGTAAAAATATTTGCACTACGTTTTCCTCTTCCGAAGGATGCTCTAAACGCCGATTTGCTCCAAGGTGAATATCTTGCATGTACTCTGGGTGTTATAAATGTTCCTAATAAATTATGATGATCTAACCGAACACCTGCCGTAAGATTAAATAATTCTAAGTTATCAAAACTATACTCAAAAAAAGCGCCAACAGAATTTTCGGTTCTTTCAAAATCTGAATCTAAATTTCCAGCATCAATCTTCTCATCATAATGGTCGTAGGTATAACTAATTCCTGTTTTAATTTTGTGCCTTGAATCGCTAATTATAGAATTATAAATAGCATTAGCATACAAACTATTATGCTTAATATCATATACATTCAAACCAAAATACGATTCTTGTTTATGGCTGCTAAATGCTGTTTGCACACCTAAACTTTGCCATGGTATTTCTGGATTTACATACCCAAATTTTGTTGAAATCTCAAATCGCTGAGTATCAATTTCACTGCCCCAATTATTGGTGGTTAATTTATCAGTATCTGGATTAAAATCTAATTGTCCTGTTTGTTTTTCATCATTTAAGAATTTGAAATTAATAAAACTCACAAAACCTTTTTCAGTATCAGTATACTGCCAACGATTCATCACGTTTATTTGATTAAATAGTGGCATATCTAAAAAGCCATCATCATTTACATCATGTTTTTTATTATGCATGTTTCCATGAATGTATAAACCTGTATGCCATTTATTATTTACTTTGGTATTAATATGAGTGTTTAACTCCAATCTTTCACTGGATGCGCCGTAAAGGTTAACGAATAATTTGTCATCCGTTGAAGGTTTTACAATCTCTGTATTTATTTGTCCTGCAATACTTTCAAAACCATTAACTACGCTGCCTGCGCCTTTTGTAATTTGAATACTTTCTACCCAAGTTCCCGGAATAAAACTTAACCCATAAGCTTGTGATGCACCTCGTATTGACGGAATATTTTCAGTAGCAATTAAAATATAAGGGCTTGTTAATCCTAACATTTTTATTTGGCGTGTTCCTGTAATGGCATCTGCAAAATTAACATCAATGGATGGGTTGGTTTCAAAACTTTCTGAGAGGTTGCAACAAGCCGCTTTTAGCAATTCTTCACTACTTACGTTAATTACATTTGTTGCCTTAAAATACGATTTAACTGTTGTTTGCTTTCTTGATTTTACAGTTACAGCATCTAAATTATCAGTAGGTTGTAACCAGTGTTTTATTTTTTTAGGAGTGTTTATTGTTAATGTGTCTGTTTTAAAACCAACGTAGCTAATAACTAATTTTTTATATTCTGCCTTATATGATAGGGTAAAATTGCCATCAATATCAGTTACAGTACCCACTTCAGTATTTAGCCAATAAACGTTTGCTCCTGCTAAACCAATATTTTGATTGTGTTCATTAGCTTCTAAAACTACTCCCGAAATAGAATTTTGAGAAAAAGCTATAATTGGAAACAGTAACAGTATGTATATTTTCTGTTTCATTTAATTATAGGTTTTAATAAGCATTACAATAGCCATAACAATCATAATACTGTTTTCAATAAATGTGGCTTTAGTCATGGGAAGTTTTAGGGCAGTTCCTAAGCAAGCACATTGAATTGATTTTTTATTCAATAAAGTTTTTGTAACTCCAATTGTTGTAATTCCCAAAACAATTAGTGTTGTAATTAATGCGATTGGAATTTCAATTCGCATTAAAAATAGTATTCCAAGAGTTACTTCTATAAAAGGGTAAATCCAACCATAAGCAGGAAATACTTTGGCTAAAGGGTCGTACATTTTAAATGATTCTGGAAAACCTTTTAAGTCCAGTAGTTTAAAAAAGCTAAAAACAATGTAAAAAAGTCCCATAAAATCGAGCATAAAACTCGTTTCGTTCCATGGATTATTATTGAGTAAAATAGAAGCTGCAATGATGTAACTAAATATTAAAAAAAGTGGAAATAGTTGTTGTAAATCACTTTTATCTTCGGTTTTAATATCTGAAGATGTATTAAAAATATTTTTTTCTGATATACTGTATTTATCAGAAAGTGTACTCTGTAATTTCTCAATTGGAATATGGCTTGACATTTCAATAATAGCCTCAGATTTCTCTAAATTTACTGAAGCAATTTTTACTTCTGGAAGTGTGTTTAGTTTCTTTTCAACTGAAGCTTTACAGCCATTACAGGTCATTCCTGTAATTGTATATGTATGTTTCATGATGTTTTTAATTTATTATTTTTTGAATGAATTCCTTATGCAGAAATAATTTCTGAAGCTGATTCAGAATGACAAAAAATAAAAAATCAAATGATGAAAACTTGGTCTAAAATTTGAATGTTGGCAACCAAATTAGGAGGAGAATAATCTTTATGAGGAATGGTTTGTTTTGGTAAACTTTCAAAACCATTGATATAAGAATAGATAAGCGCAGATAAAAACTGCTGATGTTTAAATTCTAGGTCTTCAAAAGAAGATATTTTTAGTTCATCTTGACCTTCAACAATATCAATTTCATCTTTACAACAAGATTTTTTTTGAGCTAGTTCCATAGCTTCCATTCCACATTTTTCTGCTTCAGCAAAAACAGAAACGTCAACTAAAACGTCGCCGCAATAATGTTTTTCAATAGTAAAAGATACCGTTGAAAATAGTACAATTAGCGCAAGACTTATTGAAAATGCTTTATGAAATAGTTGTTTTAACACATTGCAAAATTAAGAAAATTTAAAATTAACTTCTCAACTTTACAAAATGATTAACACTTAGTTTTTAAGTTTATGGTAGTAAAACGCTGGCAATAGTAGTATTAAAAATATAGGCTGAATGAGGAAGCGCCGAATATTGAAGAATAAATAATAATCTTCTTGCCTTGGATTGATTACAAAATATAAGTAGAATAGCATCAGTACAAAAAACGCAATTACATAAATTAATACTGAGAATTTGATGATACTTTTATCTTTAAAAACAAGAAATAAAATTGCCAATGAAATGATTGTATTCATAACATAACGCAGGGTAGTAAAACCAACTAATTTTGCAACTTCTCGTCTAGGACTATCAATGTATAAATAATCATTTTCAAAAAAAGTTAGGTAAGGATCATAAAAGAGCATGTCTTCATAAAACCGAATTAGTACCAGAAGAAATACTAAACCAGAAAGCAATATGTATTTTACGCTTTTATGCATTGTTTTTCTTTAATTTAGAAAACCGATTCACCCAAAAAATCCATAATAGAAATACCATGCCATAGATTATTCCCGGAAAAATAACGGTATGTAATACTTCTCCATACTTAGGGTATAAATGCAATCCTATTGCCAAAACAACAATTCGTAAAAGATTCACCACGTAAATTAAAACGCTTCCTGAAATAATGTAAAAGAAAGTTGTTTTTAGTTTACCGGAAAAAGCAACTATAAACGATAGGAATAAAATCATAACACTTATTGAGTTACAGCCTTCAATGATTCTACCAATAAACTCACCATTTAAAATTAATTTCATTGAGGGTTCGTCTGGATGCGGTAAAACTTTAGTGTTATAACCAAAGGCGTTTAGTAAATCTTCACTTTGTAGAGATACCAAATGTGTAACGTAATCTGGATAAAACTTAGAACCGTCAGAATATTGTAAATACAATTTATAAATTACAGATAATAAGACGTATACCACCAAAAACGTAAGGATGAATTTTATAACCGACTTGTATTTTATAAAAAGTGCTTTCAAAAAAAATATAAACAGAATATCTAAATTACGCCTTTTTAAATACTTTTACCAAAACTTTTCGACGTTATGATTTTTGAACAGTTAAAACCACAAATAGAGCTTATCGTTTCTAACTCAAATAGAACGATTGATGAACGCCTGTTGAATATTTGTGAATTACTTGAAACCCATTTAGATTATTACAATTGGGTAGGGTTTTATTTTGCAAATAGCGATAAAAAAGAGTTGCATCTAGGGCCTTATGTTGGTGAGCCAACAGACCACACTGTTATCCCTTTTGGAAAAGGTATTTGCGGGCAAGTTGCTTTAAGTAACGAGAATTTTGTGGTGCCCGATGTAGCTGCGCAAGATAATTATATTGCATGTAGTATTACTGTTAAAGCAGAAATTGTGGTGCCTATTTTTGTAAATGGTGAAAATATTGGTCAGATAGATATTGATTCCAATACACCAGATCCATTTACAGAAGCTGATGAACGTTTTTTAGAATTTGTTTGCTCTAAAGTTGCTGGAATACTTTCTTAAAACTCTAGAAAGTTTGGGTTCACCTTTTTGTTATTTGAGATTTCTTTTAAAGAATTTTAATTCCATGTTGATAACTTTTGGTTTCCGTTAAAAAAATGCTCCCTTTTTGAAGGATTGCAAGTTGAAATTCTTAAGGAAATAACTACTTTTGCGTTTTACAAAAAAAGTATCAATTTTTAACTGAAAACTAATCTTGAATTTTCAAGAAAACAAACTTGAAAATTTCATAACACAACAATAATGAGCAACGAAAAAACCATCAAATCAGCATTAATCTCTGTATTTAGTAAAGACGGTTTAGAACCTATTGTAAAAGAACTTGATAAACAAGGTGTAACCATTTATTCTACTGGTGGTACAGAGAAATTCATTAACGATTTAGGTGTTAATGTTGTTCCTGTTGAAGATGTAACGTCTTATCCTTCAATACTAGGTGGCCGTGTTAAAACACTTCATCCAAAAGTGTTTGGAGGTATTTTAAACAGACAAAACCATGATGGTGATGTAGCTGAATTAGCGGAGTATGAGATTCCACAGATTGATGTGGTAATTGTTGATTTGTATCCGTTTGAGAAAACTGTAGCTTCTGGTGCAAGCAACCAAGATATAATTGAGAAAATTGATATTGGCGGTATTTCTTTAATTAGAGCAGCTGCTAAAAATTATGCTGATGTAATTTGTGTGTCTTCTGTTGATGATTATGGGGAGTTTTTAGAATTAATTTCTGAAAATAACGGTACTATTTCTGAAGAAGATAGAAAACGATTTGCTGGTAAAGCTTTCAACGTGTCCTCGCATTATGATACTGCAATTTTTAACTATTTCAATCAGAATAATGATGAAACTGTTTTAAAATTAAGTGAAACTAATGGAAAGACTTTACGTTACGGTGAGAATCCACACCAAAAAGGATTTTTCTTTGGGGATTTTGATGAGTTATTTACGAAACTTCATGGTAAAGAATTAAGTTATAACAATCTTTTGGATGTAGATGCAGCGGTTAATTTAATGTTAGAATTTAAAAACGATGCACCAACATTTGCAATTTTAAAACATAACAATGCTTGTGGGTTAGCACAACGTAACACATTACACGAAGCTTATGTAGATGCTTTAGCTGGCGATCCTGTTTCAGCTTTTGGCGGTGTTTTAATTAGTAATACAGAAATTGATTTAGCTACTGCCGAAGAAATTCATAAATTATTCTGCGAAGTTGTGATAGCGCCTTCTTTTTCTGCTGAAGCCTTAGAGGTATTGAAAGGCAAAAAGAATAGAATTTTATTAGTAATTCATGATATAGACATGCCAAAAACCAATGTAAGAAGTTGTTTAAATGGTGTTTTAGTTCAAGATAGAAATAACATAACTGATAAAGCTGAAGATTTAAAGAATGTAACTAATATTGCACCTACGCAAGCTCAAATTGAGGATTTAATTTTTGCATCTAAGATTTGTAAACATACAAAATCCAATACTATTGTTTTAGCAAAAAACAAGCAATTATGTGCTAGTGGTACAGGACAAACCAGTCGTGTTGATGCTTTAGAACAAGCTATTCACAAGGCAGGAACCTTTAAATTTGATTTAAATGGTGCGGTTATGGCAAGTGATGCATTTTTTCCGTTCCCAGACTGTGTAGAGATTGCAAACAATGCTGGTATAGCGGCCGTGATTCAACCAGGAGGTTCTATAAAAGATCAATTAAGCATTGATTATTGCAATGATAACGATGTAGCGATGGTAATGACAGGTACACGTCATTTTAAGCACTAAAATTTACTTACATATTATAAAAATAAAAGAGCACTAATTAAATAGTGCTCTTTTTTTTGGAAAGGTTCATTAATCCCAAAACTAACAATCTTCCCTCATCTCAACTGAATTCTATGGTTGGTAATTTAGCAGACAATCCAAAAATTAAATTACAAATCCCTTAATTATGTAATTCAATTTTATATATAGAAATTATAATTGAGCCAAACGGTATACAAGTAATCCTAATTGAATGACTACTGCTATAACTAGTATAAATATGAAATAATCTGATACTTTTTTTCTAGTGCTTTCTAAATTCATTTTTGAATCATTTTTAGAATTAGTTTTATCTGTGTTTTTCTCTTCAGAATGCATACTTTTTATATTGAAGCGTTCTTTATTCTGATATAAAATTAGAACCTAATACTTGGATTTTTTAAGAAATAGGCATGAAACAGGAATTTTTAGGCATGAAAGCCGAAAAAGCATACACAAGCTTTTCTTCCAATAATGATTTTATCAGTTTGAATAATAAATGAAACTATAGTTAAAAATGAATTAGTAGAAATTATTTAAGTGTACGTATATTTTTTAAGATGTCTTTATAAGTATCACTTAATGTAGCTTTATGGTTTCCTGATAATAGTATTAAATTATCCGAAGGAATAATTTCTGTTATTTTTTCAGTATTTACAATGTAGTTTCGGTGTGTTCTACTAAATATTGTGTCGTCTAGTAATTTTGATATTTTTGTTAGTGATATAAGGATAACAAATTTTTCTTTTTCAGTAATAATATTGCAGTATTTCTCTTCAACTTCAATATAAATAATGTCTGTGAGCAATACTTTTTTTAAAGACTTGCCTTTTTTTATAAATAAGTATTCTGAACTTATAATGGTATCTTCCTCTTCACCTAAAAACACATCGGGTTGTGCATAAAATTTTTCAACAGCCATTTCTAAAGCGTAAAGAATTTCAAGTTCATTAAATGGCTTCATTAAATAGCTAAAAGGCTGTGTGAGTTTTGCACGCTCAAATATTTTGCGGTCAGTTGAGCTTGTTAAAAATACAAAAGGTTTTGAGGCGTTTGGAGTAACACTTATTGTCTCAGCAAAAGCAATACCATCTGGGTTATCGTTTAAAAAAATGTCTAAAACTACAATGTCTACAGGGTTATTGTAAAAGAGATCTAATGCGTTTTTAAACGTTGTGGCTACACCAACAATATTGTAATTATTAGCTTCAAGAACCTTTGTTAAGGCATCACTTTCAGTGGGTGTGTCTTCAACTATAAGTACATTTACATTATCCATTTGATGTTGCTTTAGGCAAAGATACAATCATTTTTGTACCCTTTTTCAGGGTGCTCTCAATTGAAAATATACCCTTGTTTTTTTCAATATAAGTTTTGCATAATTGTAAACCTAAGCCAGTGCCAATTGTGTTTTCATGCTCTTTTTTACTAAGAGGCGTTTCATCCATAAGTAATTCAGCAAGTTTAGTTTTACTAATACCTAATCCAGAATCTTCAATAATTAAATTACAGTATTCAGAATCCTTATTTTGAGTATAAACATGAATATGATCTTTAGCTTTTGAAAATTTTATAGCATTATCTATAAGGTTACGCAGAATAATTTTTAATGATTCTTGGTCAGTAAATACTTTATCAGTTTTTTGAACCGAATTTTTAAAAGCTATCCCTTTGTCTTCCATTAGGGACTTATAATTTTCAGCTACTTGTTCTACAATAAAAAACAAGCGTGTTTGTTCAATTTGAAAATAAGATTGTTTGGTTTGTAATAAGGCCCAATGCAATAAATTATCGAGTAAACTATAAGCACTGCCAACAATATTGCTGTTGTTTTTAAGAGTTTCTTTTAAAGTATCAAGGCTTTTAGACTCTAAATTTTCAAGTAGTTTATTATTGCTAGTTTTTAACGCATTCACTGAAGATCTTAAATCGTGACTTACAATTGAAAAGAGTTTGTCTTTTGTTGCATTTAACTCGTTTAAACGCTCTTTTTGCTCCAATACAATTTTATTGGTTTTGGTTTTTTCTTTGTAAAAATAAAAGGTAACACCAAGTAGAATTAAAAGTGTAAGTGCCGAATATAGCAAGCCATTGCGTTCCTTTACCTTAGCCTTGTTTTCTGCTGCTAACAAATTAACTTCTTGTTGTTTTTGCTTAACAGCAAATTCTTTCTCTATTTTAGCGACTTCATATATTCTATTTTGATTATTTATAGAGTCTTGCCATTGTTCGTATTCTTTTCTATAGGTCAAGGCTTTAGAAAAGTCTTTTCGATTTTCTTCAACAACAGACATGTTAAGAGATGTATTACTTCTCTTTTTAAAACTCTTTGTGCTTTTTGAGAGTGCATATGCTTTTTCAAAATATGGAATTGCTAAATCATCTTTATATTGCTCATAATATAAATTAGCTAGGTTTCCATATCCTGCTATTAGTTCTAAAGTATCTTTTTTTTGCTCTATTAGTCTTACATTTTCGATTAAAAAAGGCTCTGCTTTATCAAACTCTTTTAAATGTAAATAACAAAGGCCTAAGTGATGATATACCAGACTTTTGTTAAAATATTTAAAATGATCCTCAGGTAATTGAGCCAATTCTTGGTAGTAGACTATAGCCTCTTTAAAGTGATTTAATTCGAGAGATAATTGCCCTAAACGAAATTTAACCAAATTATAAAATTCAAATTCTAAAGATATCAGTTTAAATTCTTTTTGAGCTTCTTTAAATAATAGCTTTTGTTTGAAACTATGACCTCTTAAATAATTAGTGAAATCTTTTAGATCTTTTTTCTTTTGATGGCTATTAAGTTGTTTTGCAGTATATACTAATGTAGAATCCCACGCTTCTTCAATAAAATAAGAGGCAGCTTTATAAAAAAAAGGAAATGATTTGTATTCAGTTGCTTTTTTTTTGATTACAGAATTAAAAAGCAACTTATCTGATGTTTCTTGAGAAAAAAGAAAAAGGTTAAATAACAAAAAAATTAAAATCAATAATGGTTTAATTTTTTTATTCATATTTGCGTTTAAGAACACAAATATATTTAAAAATCCATAAACTAATTTAGTTTATGGATTTTTATACTAGTCTTTGAAATTTAACTAACCTCCAGTAACATCAGTTACTGTACCTCTTGAAGTTACAGGATCGCTATCCCATAAAAAGGTTTCAATTTGAGCTAAATCAGATGGTGGATTTTCAACTATAAAATCAACACGGTAGGCATTAAAAGTTTGATAACTTTGCTCTGGTGCATCATAAATAATAAAAAAGTCTAATTGTGTTTCTCCTGAATCTGATATAACAGATTCTTGATTTACAGCCGATAAGTTTGGTTTTTCAGAAGAAGCAACAAATACTACGGCACTAACTTGCAAATTTCCTTCTGGGCTAAAACTCGCTTGTACAAGTGGTGTTAATGGTTTTAAGCTTGTTGAATTGAAATCAAATTCAATTTGAGAATTTAAATTTGTGATTTTTATTAAACTTTGGTTAATAGGTTCTCCTGGTGGAGTGGTTACACTTAAGGTCGTTGTACTCATAATAATTTGGGGTTAAAAGTTAATTTATTTAAAGCTTCATTGCTTTAATAAAACTATCAATATTATAAAAAATATCGACGAAACGCAAATTATTTAGATTAAATACATATATTTGTCTTTTAAGTAAAATTATTAAGGTTATAGAGTAGATTGATTTTATAGGTTTTTAAACAGCATTTTGGTTTAAAACTATTTTTTTGACTATCAATAAATAAACATCTATTTTCTCTATACTTTTTAGTATTTTTACTGCCATTCAATAATAACTTCAATAAATAGTATTATACATGGGATTTTTTGATTTCTTAACTGAAGAAATTGCAATAGATTTAGGTACTGCAAATACGTTGATTATTCATAACGATAAGGTTGTTGTGGATGCCCCTTCTATAGTAGCTCGAGACCGAATTTCTGGTAAAATTATTGCCGTTGGTCAAGAAGCTAGTTTAATGCAAGGTAAAACTCATGAAAATATAAAAACCATTAGACCTCTTAAGGATGGAGTAATTGCAGATTTTGATGCTTCTGAACAAATGATTAGTATGTTTATTAAAAATATACCAGCTTTAAAGAAGAAGTTTTTTACGCCTGCGCTTCGAATGGTGATATGTATTCCTTCAGGAATTACTGAAGTGGAGATGCGTGCGGTTAAAGAGAGTGCAGAACGTGTTAATGGAAAAGAAGTGTATTTAATACATGAACCTATGGCTGCTGCTATTGGTATTGGTGTAGATATTATGCAACCAAAAGGGAATATGGTAGTAGATATAGGTGGTGGTACTACCGAAATTGCTGTTATTGCACTTGGTGGTATTGTTTGTGATAAATCTGTAAAGATTGCAGGTGATGTTTTTACTAACGATATTGTTTATTACATGCGAACACAACACAACCTTTATGTGGGTGAGCGTACTGCCGAAAAAATAAAAATACAAATTGGTGCTGCCACTGAAGATTTGGAGTTGCCACCAGAAGATATGAGTGTTCAAGGACGTGATTTATTAACTGGAAAGCCAAAGCAAGTTTCTATCTCTTACCGAGAAATAGCTAAAGCATTAGATAAATCGATATTACGAATTGAAGATGCTGTTATGGAAACACTAGGACAGACCCCTCCTGAATTAGCAGCCGATATTTACAATACTGGTATTTATTTAGCGGGTGGTGGATCTATGTTGCGTGGTTTGGATAAACGTTTGTCTCAAAAAACTGATTTACCTGTTTATATTGCCGAAGACCCATTACGTGCCGTAGTTAGAGGTACTGGTATTACGCTTAAAAATTTACCTAAATACAAAAGTGTATTGATAAAATAGGCAAATAACCCATGCAGCAGATTATTAATTTTATAATAAGGAACAAAAACTTTTTGTTGTTCTTGTTGCTGTTTGGTTTCTCACTATTATTCACTATTCAATCGCATTCTTACCATCGCAGTAAGTTTATAAATTCGGCTAATTTTTTAACTGGAGGTGTTTATAATTCATTGAATAATATTAGTAATTACTTTGATTTAAAATCTCAAAACCAGTTACTTTCAGAAGAAAACAAAAGACTAAGAAGCTTATTACAAAGCCATGGAGTTGCTCAAGATTCTGTTTTTATTGATAGTTTAATGTTTAATAATCCATATCGTTTTTATACTTCTAATATTATAAAAAACAGCTATTCGTTAAGTAATAATATTTTAACCCTGAATAAAGGAAGGAATGATAGTATAAAACAGGATTTTGGTGTTATTTCTTCAAAAGGAATTATAGGAATTATTGATAAAACGAGTAGTAATTATGCCACTGTAATTTCAATTTTAAACACAACAAGTAGAATTAGTGCACAATTGAAAAAGACAAACCATTTTGGAACATTAACTTGGAATGGAGATAAGCCAGAATTTAATCAACTTATTGATATACCAAAAATTGCACCCGTTACCAAAGGTGATACCATTATTACCTCTGGGCGTTCTTCAATTTTTCCGAAAGGTGTGCCCATTGGTGTTGTAGAAGATTTTCAGTTAGATCAGGCTGAAAACTATTACGAAATTAATGTGAAGTTGTTTAATGATATGACTAGTGTTGAGCATGTTTATATTATCGAAAACACCAATAAAGAAGAAATAACAAATTTGTTAAGCAATAACTAAATGAATAGTATTTTTTCGATACATACCATCCGATTTATTGCATTAGTTTTTGTGCAAGTTTTAATACTTAATCATATTAACTTTTTAGGTTATATTAATCCTTATATATACATACTTTTTATTGCTTTATTTCCAGTAAAAAATAATCGAGTGATACTCATTTTACTCGCTTTTCTTCTAGGAATTACAATAGATATGTTTTTAGATACAGGTGGCATTCATGCTGGAGCTTCGGTATTTATAGCTTATGTGCGCCCACTAGTTTTAAAAACCTCTTTTGGGATGATTTATGAGCATCAAACCATAAAGTTTAATACGGTAGATTTTGGTTCTAAACTAACCTATTTTACATTACTTACCGTACTGCACCATATTGTATTATTTTCTTTAGAGATTTTTAGTATTTCCAAAATACTTTTAATCTTCCAAAAAACGTTATTCTCAAGTATATTCACTATTTTATTAAGTGTGGTTGTAACTATAATTTTTAGTAGAACATCTAAATGAGACAATTTTTACTTTTCATTTCTATAATAGCCGTTGGTATCTTGTTTCTTTCAAGACTTTTTTATTTGCAAATCTATGATGCAAATAATTACAGTTTGTTTGAAGATAATGCTATTAGAAAAGTATATGATTATCCTAAGCGTGGTTTTGTTTATGATAGAAACGGTAAATTATTAGTGGCTAATCAGCCCTCGTACGATGTGATGGTTATTCCCAGAGAAGTAGAACCTTTAGATACTTTGGAATTTTGTTCTTTGTTGAAAATTGATAAAGCGCAATTTATTAAAAAATATAATAAGGCTAGACGTTATTCACCAAGATTACCCTCTGTATTTGTATCACACTTATCTAAAGAAGATTACGCGGTTTTGCAAGAAAAGATGCGAAAATTTGATGGGTTTTACATTCAAAAACGTTCCCTCAGAAGTTATGAGACTACTATAGGCGCTAATGTTCTTGGGGATATTGGAGAAGTTAACAATGCAATAATTAGAAAAGACCCCTACTATAAAATGGGCGATTTGATAGGTAAACAAGGTGTTGAGGCTTCTTATGAAAATACACTCCGTGGTGTTAAAGGGATAAAATTCATTCAAAAAGATAGGTTCAACCGTAATATAGGACCTTACAAGCAAGGGAAGTTTGATACCATTCCTGAACAAGGAAAAGATATAACCATAACTATTGATGCAGAACTACAAGCTTATGGAGAATTATTAATGCAAAATAAACGCGGTGGCGTTATAGCTATTGAGCCCTCATCGGGAGAGATATTATCTATGGTAGCCGCACCTACATACGATCCAAATATTTTGGTAGGTAGGGGACGCTCAAAAAACTTCACAAAACTATATAATGATTCTATTGCTAAACCTCTTTTTAATAGAAGTTTACAAGGTGTTTATGAACCTGGTTCGCCATTTAAATTAATGAATGCTTTAATAGCGCTACAAGAAAATGTTATAACTCCTGAAGAAACTGTTACTTGTTATGCTGGATACAAATATGGGAACCGGTTTATGAAATGCCATTGTAATAGAGGTACTATAAATAATATGATTGGTGGTATTCAGAGATCATGTAACGCTTATTTTGCAACCACTTACAGGAAAATTTTAGACAAAAATGTTAGTGCTTCTGAAGGTATTGATTCTTGGAGTAAACATGCTAAAAGTTTTGGATTAGGTAATTTTTTAGGCTACGATTTAAAGGTGGGGCAAAAAGGGAGGATTCCAGATAGAGCCTATTACAAACGTATTTATCCAAAAACTTTTTATTCTACATATACTATATCGAATGCCATTGGTCAAGGTGAAGTCGCTACTACTCCAATACAATTGGCCAATATGGTTGCTGCTATAGCCAATAGAGGGTATTATTTTACGCCGCATATTATCAAAAATATTGAAGGTGAAAGTTTGCCAGAAAATTTTACGAAGCCAAAATATACTACTATTAAAAAGGAGCATTTTGAGCCAGTGATTGAAGGAATGCATCAAGTTTATAAAAAAGGTACTGCATCTAGCTTACAAGTTAAAGACATTGAGATATGTGGTAAAACAGGAACTGTTGAAAATTTTGCTATCATTGATAGCTTAAAAACGCAACTAACTGACCATTCTATTTTTGTAGCATTTGCTCCTAAAGATAACCCTAAAATTGCCATCGCTGTATTTGTTGAAAATGGTTATTGGGGAAGCAGGTTTGCAGGTAAAGTGGCGAGTTTAATGATTGAGAGGCACATAAAAGGATACATCACAAGAAAAGATTTAGAAGAGTGGCTTTTAAAACATACGCTAGAAGATGAGTATGCTAAACCGTATTCTGGAGAGCCATTTAAAATTAATGGTTACACTTCACTACAAATTGTAGAGGAGCAAGAATATCACCGATTAAAAAAAGAGTTAAACCGAATTAATAATTCCAAAAATTGATGGTAAGGGATACCAATAGGCATTTTAAATTTGATTGGATTACTATTATCCTTTTCTTTTTATTGGTTGGCTTTGGCTGGTTAAACATAATGTCGGCTTCTCATACAGGAAGTGATTTTAGCTATTTTGATTTCTCTCAACCATTTGGTAAACAGCTAGTTTTTATTTTTTTAACCTTAGTTTTAATTATTCTATTATTAGCTATTGATGCTAAGTTTTATGAACGGTTTTCTAGTATTATCTACATTATCTCTATGCTCTCCTTGGTTGGACTTTTTTTATTCGGAAAAACTGTAAATGGTGCCACCTCTTGGTATGCTATTGGAAGTTTTACCATACAACCTAGTGAATTTGCTAAAACAGCTACAGCACTAGCTGTTGCAAAATATGTGAGTGATTTAAATACGAACATTAACACCTTTAAAGATCAGATACGCACATTTGCAATTATTATTATTCCTGCGCTTTTAGTATTACTTCAAAATGATACTGGGAGTACTATTGTTTATGGGGCTTTCTTTTTTGTTTTATATCGAGAAGGTTTGCCTAAATACTATTTAACTATTGGGGTTGCTATTATTTTGGTATCCATAATATCCCTTAAGTTTGGTGCTCTTATTGCTAGTATTATAGCCTTGTTGTGTTTGGTTGTTTTTCATTTTTATGCCAAGAAAAAACTGCGAATTTTTCAATCTATATTTATTTTTGTTGTGTCATTAAGCGTTTCTTTTGGTGTAAAATTCTTTTATCAAAGTATTTTAAAACCCCATCAACAAGATAGAATAAGCCTTTGGTTGCGTTTAGAAAAAGACCCTAAAAAATTAGAGCAAATGAAACGTACTTTTGCTTATAATCTTAATGAGTCTGAAAAAGCTATAAGCTCTGGTGGCTTTACTGGTAAAGGCTTTATGGAAGGCACCAGAACTACTGGAAAGTTTGTGCCAGAACAACATACAGATTATATTTTTAGTACTGTTGGAGAAGAGTGGGGGTTTTTAGGAAGTGCCTTTGTAGTGATTGTTTTTGTGTTATTATTACTTCGTATTCTACATTTGGCAGAATTACAAAAATCACAGTTTAGCAGAGTTTATGGATATGGTGTAGCCTCAATAATCTTCATCCATTTCTTTGTTAATATTGGGATGGTTATGGGTTTAATTCCAACTATTGGTATTCCTTTGCCCATGTTTAGTTATGGTGGTTCAGGGCTTTGGGCATTCACAATTCTCATTTTTATTTTTATTAAGTTAGATTCTAACAGAATAAACGAATGGTAGTCGCTAAGCAGTGTTTAATTATTTCACTCTAATGGAAAAATGCTTTGTTTTAATTTTTAGTTTGATCTTTATTTTGGGATGTTCAAGTTCAAAAAATAGTACTAAAAATTCCTTTACTTATAAAGAAGCTAAACTAATTATGCATGCAGATACTATGAAACCTATGCGTATTTATAAGATTAATAACAAAAAGGACTCTCTGCTATTAAGGACAAAGAGTAGTTATATAAAACCTAACCCAAAAGACGCTGTTTTGCAACATTTTGTAAAACGATTACATGCTACAGTTAGAGATAGTATGTCATTGGGAGTTGGTATTGCGGCACCTCAAGTGGGAGTTTTAAAAAATATTATTTGGGTGCAACGTTTTGATAAGGAGAACTTCCCTTTTGAAGTTTACTTAAACCCTAAGATTGTAAAGTATTCTGAAGGTACCCAGAGAGTTCGGGAAGGTTGCTTGTCTATTCCTGACAGAACTGATACTCTGAATAGTCGTTCTAAAGAAATACTTATTGAATACGATACATTAGATGGAGAGCATAAAACTGAATTGATTGAACGGTTTACTGCAGTAATTTTTCAGCATGAAATAGACCATCTTAATGGTATTTTATATCTCGATCATTTGGAGAAAGAAATGCGTAATAATTTGAACTAGTTTGAGTTTTATATATTTGTGAGACACTATTTATATACAGAACCCAAATTTCTTAAAACATGAAGAATACAATCCTAACCTTAGTCCTAATTATTACATCATTTAGTTTAATTAATGCTCAGAAAATTGATATTGAAAAAGTTTTTGGGGGTTTTAAATACACCCAAAATGAGGAATTGATTTCAATTGGTGATTTAGTAACTATTATGGATAATAACACTGAAGCTTTAGATATATTAAAAAAAGGAAGAACCAACCGTAGTTTTGCTGGCGTTCTAGGTTTTGCTGGAGGTGCTTTAATAGGTTGGCCAATTGGAACATCACTAGGAGGTGGAGATGCAAATTGGACATTGGCAGGCATAGGTGCTGGTTTGGTTGCTATTAGTATTCCTATTGCTACAAAATCAAATAAAAAAATCAATCAGGCGGTTGAACTTTATAATGCTTCTCTAAACGGAACTTCTTATAATGGTTTTAATCCAGAATTCAACGTTATAGCAAATGCCAATGGCGTTGGGTTTTCAATGAATTTCTAGGATTATGGTGTTTAAGCAAATTATAACCTCATTCTTAATTTTCGTTTGTATTTCGCATACTTTTTCGCAAGATTCTAAATTTAATTTAGATATTAATTATCTAACTCCAATTGATGACAACTTTGTTGGTAGGAATTTTAAAGGTGTTATTGATTTAGGATTAAAGTATCGTTTTGCATCTACTGAGATTATTAACGTAGGAGTTTCTTTGAATGGAGGTGTTTTGAAAAAACCTAAAAGTGATAGATTACAGCCCAACGATGTAACTATGATTATGATTCAACCTAGAGTTTTTTCAGAATTTAAAATAAGTCAGTTGCAAAAATGGCATCCTTCAATTGGGTTAGGTTATACCTTTATGAATTTTAATGCTAGAAATTTTGATGGATTTAATTCTCAAATTAATAACACTGAAAAATTGGGTGGTATAAATTTTAATTTAAGTTTAGTTCTTGATGTGTCTGAAAAGATATATGCTCAAATTCAATATGATTTTATAAAAACTAAACCAGATAATGGTATACCTGACATAAAGTACAACACAAAAATTAATATTGCAAAAATAGGACTCGGTTGGCGTTTGTAAATACTTAATCTACTTTTTTTTATTCAGTTCTAATTTTTCAGCAAAATAATCACAAAAATCTTTCATAGTCGCACTCATTTTATCATCTTGGGTAGCTCTATAAAATGTATCACTCATAGCAACTAGAGTTTGATGAAAGAAAACTTTCATTTCATCAACAGGCATGTCTTTTGTCCATAAATCTATACGAAGTGTTTCTTGTGTTTTAGCATCCCATACAGCTAGCATCATAGCTTTAGCTTCTTGGTTAGTTATTCCGCCATCTTCTGCAGTCCAATGCAGTTTTTCTGGTATGCGATTTTCATCTAATTCAACATTAAGTTCTATTTTAGATTTTAAAGTATTTGCCATTACTTACGTGGTTTAAACTTTGAGTTATTAAAAATTTCTTCAGTACTCTTTATAAGCATATCTTTTAAAGAAACATCATTTTGTTTCATATATGCTTTTAAAATTTGCCAGCCTATGTATTGTCCAATACGTCCTGGAGATTTTGTGTCGATTTCTTCTAGATAAAATTTTGAAAACGGTGCTGGATTTATAAATCTGCTTGGTAATTTTGAATCCGTACTAAATAGCAATTCTCGACTTATAAAATAACGCCAAATATAACTTTCGTTAGCTTTTACCCAGTCCAATTCATCTTTAGTGTAGCCAATACGTGATGCCTCTGTTTTAAAAGGAATCATGATGTCTTTAAAATATAAGAGCTTTCCAAAATATATCATTTCATCAAGTAATGTCTTTCGGTTAGGATGATACGTGTACTTCTTAGCGTACTCATTAGCTATGTCAACCACAATCTGCTCTTTGTTTAAGTTTGCCGTTAAAAAATTTGCGATTCCTCCATAAAATTTATGATTGCTGCCTAAATAAGAATCTAAAGCTATAACTGCGATAGTATCGGTAACGATTACTCGGTTTCTAAAATCTACATCATTAGTTGTTGTAATGATTCTAGGTGGATTGAATTCTGGAAAATAATATTTTAGATGGTTGAATAATGATTCTATTTCGTTTTCAGTATCTTCAAAATTCGAAAAAGCATTTTCAACCTCGTTAAATAATTGAACCTGTAATGTATCTGCTTTTTTTGCTAACCAAAATGAATCTGGATATTTTTCTGAAAACATAAAAGGGTACGCAGTTTTTAAATCTGGAAGTTTGCCAGAAGTCACATTAGCAAATAGCGTATCAAAGCGTTCAATTTGAATATTGGTATTTATTTTTGCAATATTCTGTTCTAGTGCTATATCTTTTTTACACGAAAAAGTAACGACTGTTATAAAAAAAAGTAATAATACAGGCTTCATAGAAAACTTAAACGGTATAAATTTTTATAAATTGAGGGTATAGGTTATTTTTGTTAGCAAAGGTACTATTCTTAGAATTAAATTCATTTAAAAATGCAAACAGAAAAAGTTGTAAATCATATTGTAAAATGGCTTAAAGATTATGCTACTAATGCAGGTGTAAATGGTTTTGTGGTAGGGGTCTCAGGAGGTGTTGATTCGGCTGTAACCTCTACGTTATGCGCTAAAACAGGATTGAATGTGCTATGTGTTGAAATGCCAATACATCAAGCAAAAAGTCATGTTAGTAGAGCGCACGAGCATATTGCGCAACTTAAAGCACGTTTTGAAAATGTTGATGATACAAGAGCAGACTTAACACCAGTTTTTGAAGAGTTTAAAACTGAGGTATTTATGGATGGCGATCAAGCTACAATTGATATGGCTTTGGCAAATACCCGTGCAAGATTAAGAATGACTACTCTATACTATTATGCAGGGCTTTATGGTTTACTAGTTGCTGGTACAGGAAATAAAGTGGAAGATTTTGGAGTTGGTTTTTATACTAAATATGGAGATGGGGGTGTAGATTTAAGTCCGATAGCTGATTTAATGAAATCTGAAGTTTATAACATAGGGAAATTTGTAAAAGTACCAGAATCTATTATGAAAGCAGCTCCAAGTGATGGTTTATTTGGAGATGCAAGAAGTGATGAAGATCAAATTGGAGCATCTTATCCAGAATTAGAATGGGCAATGAAAATGGATCATGAAGGTAAGACAGCCATTGACTTTACAGGAAGAGAACAAGAGGTCTTTAAAATCTATAAACGATACAATAATAATAATAAACATAAGATGATTCCTATTCCAATTTGCGAAATTCCTAGCAATTTGTTATAACTATTGCAGATTATTTAAAAAAACCTTACATTTACGGCAAGCTTAATCTCTCAACCTAACTAACTCTCAATTAGTTATTTAAAAAAAAGCTTCTCATTATGATAAAATTATTAATAGCAGACAACCACCCAATTACCAGAAAAGGACTGGAAGTTCTTTTCTCGGCATCTTCCAACATCAAGATTGTTGGTAGCGTAGACGATGGCGAGGCCATCTTAGACTTTGTAAAGAAAAATCCTGTAGACATTATTTTAACAGAAGCGGATTTTCCTAAATTAAATGGATTAACAGTGTTACGCCATTTAAAGAATGATTACCCAGACATTAAAACTATTATTTTTAGTGCTCAACCAGAAGAAGTTTATGCCATTAACGCCATTAAAGCTGGTGCTCAAGGTTATTTAAACAAATCTGTAAACGTGATTACTATTAATGAAGCCATTTTGAAAGTGCACGATGGCGGAATTCATTTAAGTAATGATTTAACACAACAGCTAGCTTTTGGTACCAGAGTAAATAAAGGTGGTACGTTTTACAAAAAACTTTCTACTAGAGAAGCCGAAGTACTTAAGCTTCTAACTATTGGTAGAAAAAACAAGGAAATATCAAAAGAGTTAAACATTAACGAAAAAACAGTTAGTACTTATAAGGCAAGACTTATGCGTAAGCTTAAAGTTACTAATTTAGTTGATTTAGTTAATCAGGCTAAACTTAGCCAACAGATATAGTATTTATAATACTCTATTTAACTTTCGAGATAGTAACATTTTCAGACCCGAATAGTCTTTTACTTCTTCAAGTATATTTCTATTCGAGTCTGTTTTGTTTTGGAGAGTTTCTTGCTGAAATTCTTTCACCTTTTGGTCAATTAAAAAACAGCGTAAACTTAAAATAGTTTCGCTTACCAATTGCGCTATGGTGTGTTCTTTTTCCTTGGGGAAAATATTCATCCTGTTCCAATCATCTAAAGCGTATCGATCATCTTCCATCAAAATGGTAGTAATTTCATTAGCCATATCTTGATCAACAGAATTCACAAAAGTTTTTAATTCGAAATCTTCATCTTGGTTTAACCTGTCTATAATAGTAAAGTAAAGTGTTTTGAAATGTGAATTTGTAAATTCCATCTCATCATCTTGTAAGTCTAAAAATATTTTTTCAAACACTTTAGCTTGATGAATAACAGGCTCTAAAACTAAATCACCATCATCGTTTTCTTTTAAAACTAAATCTTCAAAATCCTCAGTTTTATTACCATAAAGTAACAAGATTTCGATTATTTTTCGTTCTAAGACAAATTGAACATCAACTTTTTTAACAGGCTGTTCATGTTTAATAACTTCAAAAGCTTTCTTTTCGGCTTTAAACTTTTTATTCTCTTCTTGGTGTTCTTTTTTATTGATTTGTGCCAGTGTGCTAAATAGAACTTCCTCACTGATGTCCATTATTCTTGCACATTCCTGTATGTAAATTTCTTTTTTTATACGATCAGGGATTTTAGAAATACTATTAACAATATCCCTAACTGTTTCAGCTTTTTTTATAGGATCGTTTTTAGACTCTTCAAATAAAACTGAGGCTTTAAATTGTATAAAATCTTTAGCATTTTTATCTAAATAAGCCGAAAGCTCATCTAAGGTATTTTGTTTGGCAAAACTGTCAGGGTCTTCTCCTTCTGGAAAGGTGCATACCTTAACATTCATGCCTTGTTCTAATATCAAATCAATACCTCTTAATGAAGCTCGCATTCCTGCTGCATCTCCATCAAAAAGCACTGTAATGTTTTTTGTTAATCTATTAATAAGTCTAATCTGCTCTGAAGTTAGAGCTGTTCCAGAGGAGGAAACCACGTTTTTTATTCCTGTTTGATGAAACTGAATAACATCAGTATATCCTTCAACCAAATAACAGTTATCTTCTTTGGCAATACTTTGTTTTGCATGATAAATGCCATAGAGTACTTTGCTTTTATGGTAAATATCACTTTCAGGAGAATTTACATATTTTGCTGCTTTTTTATCAGTAATCAATATACGCCCTCCAAAGCCCAAAACGCGTCCGCTCATACTTTTTATAGGAAACATAACGCGTCCTTTAAACCTGTCAAAGCGTTTATCTTCTTTAACAATAGTAAGCCCAGTTTTTTCTAAATAATCAATGTTATATCCTTGTTTTAAAGCTTCATCTGTAAAGGCTTGCCACTCGTTTAGAGAATACCCTAAATCGAAGGTTTTAATGGTTTCTTCTGTAAATCCACGCTCTTTAAAGTAGCTGAGTCCAATAGATTTTCCTTGATCTGTTTTGTGTAATATTTTTTGAAAGTAGGTATTGGCAAATTCACTAACTAAGTATAGGCTTTCTCGTTCGTTGGCTTTTTCTTTTTGTTCGTTAGATTGCTCGGTTTCTTCAATTTCAATATTGTATTTTTTTGCTAAGTACTTTATAGCCTCAGGATACGTAAAATGCTCATGTTCCATTAAAAAAGAGACTGCCGTACCGCCTTTTCCTGTAGAAAAATCTTTCCAGATTTGCTTAACAGGCGATACCATGAAGCTAGGGGAACGCTCATCACTAAAGGGACTTAAGCCTTTAAAATTACTTCCCGCTTTTTTAAGTTGTACAAAATCACCAATTACTTCTTCCACACGTGCGGTATCAAAAACTTGATCTATGGATGATTGTGATATCAATTTAAATTATTTTTTGTAGAATGTAAAAATAAGACAAAAAACACATTAAAATATTAGCTTTTTGATTTTGAGAAAGATTTAAAGTAATTTAGGTAAAATATTTTGTTAGGTATAGTTTGCAAAAAAACTATTTTTAGTTAAAATCATCTGTCAGAGAGAGTAGCTTAATTAAAATGAAACGTAAAGTACAATATCAAATTTATGTTATTGAATTATCGAAACGTGTATTTACTGAGAATGCAAAGTTTAGAGCAGCTAATCCGCAATTTAATGGTGTTCTAGAATGTCTTTATGTTGGTATGACAAGTAAAACACCCAAAGAACGATTGATTCAGCATAAAACGGGCTACAGAAATAAGAAAGGTTATAAAATATCCTCTAACATTGTAGAGAAATATGGTTCTTATTTAAGACCTAGTTTGTATAATCATATTAATCCTATAAATTCAAGACAAGAAGCTCTAAAATTAGAAAAACTCTTAGCGTTAGAATTAAGAAGAAAGCGTTATGCAGTTTGGTTTAATTAAATAAAAAACGCTCCAAAACTAATTGAAGCGTTTTTAATAATTTATCTATGTTGATTCGCCATTACATCATCCCTGGCATGCCACCGCCGCCCATAGGAGGCATTGCAGGAGCATCTTCTTTAATGTCGATTAAAGCACACTCTGTAGTAAGAATCATTCCAGCAACAGACGCTGCATTTTCTAAAGCAATACGTGTTACCTTTTTAGGATCTATAATTCCAGCTTTAAGCATATCTACGTATGCTTCAGACTTAGCATCATAACCAAAGTCTTTTTTGCCTTCTAAAACTTTATTGATAACTACAGAACCTTCGCCACCTGCATTTTCAACAATTGTTCTTAAAGGAGCTTCGATTGCTTTGTTTACAATTTGAACACCAGTAGTTTCATCTAGGTTGTCCGTTTCAATTTTTTCAAGTGTTTTTTTAGATCTCACTAAAGCAACACCACCACCAGCAACAATACCTTCTTCTACAGCAGCTCTAGTTGCGTGTAAAGCATCATCAACCCGGTCTTTCTTTTCTTTCATTTCTACTTCAGAAGCAGCACCAACATAAAGTACAGCAACACCACCAGCTAATTTAGCTAAACGCTCTTGAAGTTTTTCTTTATCGTAATCTGAAGTTGTTGTTTCAATTTGAGATTTAATTTGGTTTACGCGTGCTTTGATGTCTGCAGCTTTTCCAGATCCATTAACAATAGTTGTATTGTCTTTATCTACAGTTACAGTTTCAGCAGTACCTAACATGCTTAAATCTGCATTCTCTAAAGTAAAACCTCTTTCTTCAGAAATTACAGTTCCACCAGTTAAAATAGCAATATCTTCAAGCATTGCTTTACGTCTGTCTCCAAAACCAGGAGCTTTAACTGCTGCAATTTTAAGTCCGCCACGTAATTTGTTAACTACTAAAGTAGCTAAGGCTTGTCCGTCTACGTCTTCAGCAATGATTAACAAAGGACGACCAGATTGAGCCACAGGTTCTAGTATTGGAAGAATTTCTTGTAAGTTAGAAATCTTTTTATCGAATAATAAAATGTATGGATTTTCTAAATCTGCTACCATTTTATCCGAATCAGTTACAAAGTAAGGTGATAAATACCCTCTATCAAATTGCATTCCTTCAACAACATCAACGTATGTTTCCATACCTTTTGCCTCCTCAACAGTAATTACACCTTCTTTTCCAACCTTACCGAAGGCTTGAGCGATTAACTCGCCAATCGTGTCATCATTGTTTGCTGAAATCGCTGCTACTTGCTTTATCTTTTCAGAAGAATTACCAACTTTTTTAGCTTGTTTTTCAAGATCAGAAGTAATAGTATCTACTGCCTTATCTATCCCACGTTTTAAATCCATCGGGTTAGCACCAGAAGCTACATTTTTCAAACCTTCTTTTACAATAGCTTGTGCTAAAACGGTAGCTGTAGTTGTTCCGTCACCTGCTAAATCGTTAGTTTTAGAGGCAACTTCTTTTACCATTTGAGCGCCCATATTTTCGTGTGCGTTCTCTAGTTCAATTTCTTTTGCTACAGAAACACCATCTTTAGTTACCTGTGGTGCTCCAAAACTTTTACTGATAATTACATTACGTCCTTTAGGGCCTAAAGTTACTTTTACAGCATTTGCTAATGCATCTACACCGCGCTTTAAACCATCACGTGCTTCAATATCAAATTTTATGTCTTTTGCCATTTTTTAAATTTTTTGTCATTCCTGCGAAGGCAGGAATCTATTTAACTTTTTGTTGAATTTTATTGGATTCCGCATCAAGTGCGGAATGACAGGTGCGATTAAATAATTGCTAGTATATCACTCTCACGCATCATTAAATAATCATTGCCCTCAAGTTTTAATTCTGTTCCTGCGTATTTACCGTATAAAACAGTATCGCCAACTTTTACCGAAATAGGTTCGTCTTTAGTGCCAGGTCCAGCAGCAACAACGGTTCCTTTTTGAGGTTTTTCTTTAGCATTGTCTGGTATAATAATTCCAGAGGCTGTTTTTGTTTCGGCTGCAGCAGGTTCAATAAGAACTCTATCTGCTAGTGGTTTAATGTTTAATGCCATGTGTTATATATTTTTGATTTTAAAGTTTTAATTAACGCTAAAGCGTTATGCTAAAAATGTGCCAATACTTAGTAACTGACAAACTTGCAGACCTACTTATTAAATTAAGTGAAAACAAAAAATGCCAACTTTTAAAGTTGGCATTTTTTGTTTTATTTATTTTGATATTAATTACCTGTTGAATCTGCAGGTGTTGCAGTATCATTAGTTGCAGGCAAAGGTGTAGAACTTGGCAATGGTTGTGTTGTTTGTGCGTCTGGATCCAATGCTTTTGAATCTGCACTTGCACCACCTCTATCAATAGCAACGTTAGATATTAAAATTAGTACTAGTAATAAGGTTGCTAATGTCCATGTACTTTTATCTAGAAAGTCAGTTGTCTTTTTTACACCACCTAATTGTTGTGTACCACCGCCGCCAAAAGATGAAGATAATCCACCACCTTTAGGGTTTTGTACCATGATTACTACTACTAGCAAAAATGCTACAACCACGATAAGGACTAAAAATATTGTAAACGTGCTCATTATTCTTTATTATTTTGTTCTTGTAATTGCTCTATTGCTTTAATTTGGTTTGCAAAGAAACTACTTTTTTCTGGATATTTCAAACTTAAAATTTTATAAGATTGAATGGCCTTTTTGTAGTTTTTTTGTTCAACATAAATACGTGCTAAGGTCTCCGTCATTAAAGCTTCAGGTTGTATCATTTGAGCTTTGGCTAGATTCACTTTTTGTGTATTGGCTTTAACGGGACTTATTTTTGGGTTTTCAGAAATAAATTTATCAATAAGTTGAAACTTTTTTTCTTTATCAAGAGTTGTAGAGGTTTTAGTTTTAGTGGGTTTTTCAATAGTTTTTCTTTCAATAGGTTTGAATCTTGTAAGTTTCAACCATTGATTAAAAGAATGTGTTTCTTTTTTGTCAAACTGTAGCGGTTTCCCTAAGTTCAGTATGTCTTCAGCAGTAACTTCTTGGGTTTTTGTGTCTTCGGTAATATTTTCTATGGCTTCAGATTCATCTAAAATAAAGCTTGGTGTTTTTTTAGGTCGTGCTTCTTTAGGCTGAAAGAGTGTAGGGTCTAAAACGCCATCTGTTTCTTTTATCTGTTGTTTAAGTTTATCGTCGATTGTTACGCTTTTCAATACTGAAATATCCTCAATATTAACGTTAATATCTTTTAAATTTTCAGTATTATTTTTAATGAATTTTGAGATTTCATTTTGAATGAATGCTTCAGAAGTAATAAAATCAAAAAGGATACTTCTGTCTGAGGTGTAAGCTGCAGTGGTTTTTAGCTCTTGGTTGTAGGAGATGCTGCCTTGATCTTTTAGCCCCTTTAAATAGATGGCTCTTGCAGGTTGAAAATAAGGAAAATCTTCAATAATAGATTTTATACCATCAGTTTGCTCAAGTGAAATCGCTTGAGGGTTTTGAAGAATATTTGTAAAATCTGATTGATTCATATTTACCATTTAGCTAATGTAGCATTAAAGATATCTTGAGTAATACGCTCAAAAATTTCTTCATGAGCTGTAGTTTTTTGAGATCCTATAAGTTGTGCGCTTCCTTCATAGTCATAAAAAAATGAAAAGCTTTGTTCTATATCATCATCAGGTTTTTTTCTGTTAAAAAATCGAAGTTTAACAGTAATAGTTAATCTGTTTTGTGCAGCTCGATTATCAGATGTTGCTGTGGTTGGTGAGATCCTATATTCTGTTATTTCACCTTCATAAATTAAATCGCCTTTTGAGGGTACTAAGGTTAAATTGGTTTGGTTCTGAATTAAATCTTCAAGTGCTATTTTAAAATCTCGTTCTAATCCTGGTTCAATTAATAATGCTGTGTTTTCAAAACGATTAACTTGGTAGCTTTCAGTTCCTGGGGGTATTGAAGCTCCTGTGAAAGAATAAAATTTACAACCTAATAGGATAAAACTAAAAGCTAAAAGCGAAAAGTAAATGATGTATTTTTTCATGTGTATTAAATTCCTTCGGTTAAGAAAACGTTTTATTTAAACGAGATGTTATAAATCGTATTGTTTAATTTTTCTATATAGTGTGCGTTCGCTAATACCTAACTCGGCTGCTGCTAATTTACGTTTTCCGTTGTGACGCTCAAGCGATTTTTTAATTAATTCTAACTCTTTGTCATGAAGAGATAAAGTTTCTTCTTCTTCAATCTCTTCAGCAAAGTAATATTTATCTTGGGTAGGAGTTGTGTCTTCTTCAGTAGGAGAATGTTCAGGAATGGCTATAATATCGTTGTTTTCAATGGGTTGTTCGTAATTAACAGTATCGTCATTGTTGTCACCGTAAATTTTCTGAATCAGTCCCTCATTATTTTTTTTAACATCTTTAGTGTTATCATTTTTCATCAATTCCATTGTTAACTTTTTCAAGTCGTTTAAGTCGCTTTTCATATCAAAAAGGACTTTGTATAGAATTTCACGTTCGCTACTGAAATCACTTTCAGATTTCGAATTTTTTATAACTGCTGGTAAGTTTGTGTTTGCAGTTGCGGGGAGATAGCCTCTTAATGTCTCAGCTGAAATTGTTCGATTTTGTTCCAAAACTGAAAGCTGTTCAGCAATGTTTCGTAGCTGACGAATGTTTCCGCCCCAGCGATGTTTTAATAAAATCTGAATTGCATTATCGGTGAGCTTTACAGTTGGCATTTTATATTTAAGTGCAAAATCGCTAGCAAATTTTCTAAATAGTAAATGGATGTCTTCTTGCCGTTCTCTAAGCGGAGGTAAGTTGATGTCTACTGTACTTAATCTGTAAAATAAATCTTCGCGAAATTTTTCCTTTTGAATGGCTTCATACATGTTTACGTTGGTAGCAGCTACTATTCTTACATTGGTTTTTTGAACTTTACTAGATCCAACTTTTAAAAACTCACCATTTTCTAAAACACGTAATAGTCGCACTTGGGTGGTTAATGGTAATTCTCCAACTTCATCTAAAAAAATAGTACCACCATCGGCTACTTCAAAATAACCTGCACGGGTTTGAGTGGCTCCTGTAAAGGCGCCTTTTTCATGCCCGAACAATTCACTGTCTATGGTGCCTTCTGGAATTGCGCCACAGTTTACAGCAATGTATTTATTATGCTTTCTATGAGATAGTTGGTGTATAATTTTTGGAATACTTTCTTTACCAACACCACTTTCTCCAGTTACTAAAACTGAAATATCAGTTGGTGCCACTTGAATCGCTTTTTCAATAGCTCTGTTTAGTGATGGTGTGTTTCCAATAATACCAAAACGTTGTTTTATAGCTTGAACTGATTCCATAATTCTATTTCTTCTTTATCACTCCCGTAAAAACAGGTTTTTTTTCTTTTTAGTTCTCGATATACTCAGAAATTCCACTTTCATTTTTGTTATCTAACCATTCCCAATTAAGCGTTAACTTCATTTTATTAGTACTTGTTAAACTTATATTAGCGAGAGCTTTACCTGCCTTTAATTCATTCTCTGTTGTTATACATTGGTATAACATATTGAGTGTATTGTTACTTAAGTGCGCAATTATTTTTCCATATTTAATGGTGCCACCAGAATAATCAGCGGTTACTAAATTGCCCTCTTGTTTATATTTAAAAATGGTTTCGGAATTTACTTTTCCGTTTTCAGAATTCTCAACAAGTGAAAATGTTTTATTGTTAAAGTTGAATTCTGACATTTTTCTAATTATTCACTGAATATCCAATAGCTTCACCAATAAGTGTTGCAGTAGTGCAATCGTTAACTTGTACATTAACTAAATCACCTATTTTATAGTTCTCTTTTGGAAAAACAGTTACCAGATTTTGTGGTGTACGACCAGACCAATGCGCATCAGATTTTTTTGATGTCTTTTCAATAAGCACTTCAACTACTGTATTTAAGTTTTGGTGCGTTCTATAACCGCTATGCTCTTGTTGTAATTCAACAATTTCAGCTAAACGTTGTTTTTTAACAGGCTCAGGAATGTCATCTTCCATTTTACGCTCTGCAAGTGTTCCTGGGCGTTCAGAATAGGTAAACATGTATCCAAAATCGTATTTCACATATTCCATTAGTGAAACAGTGTCTTTAAATTCCTCGTCAGTTTCTGTGGGGAAACCTACAATCATATCTTGACTTATGGCGCAATTAGGAATCATTTCTCTAATGTTATCTATAAGCGTCATGTATTCCTCTCGGGTGTGTAATCGGTTCATTTCTTTTAAAACACGATTATTTCCGCTTTGTACAGGTAGGTGTATATGGTTGCATATATTGTGATATTTAGCCATGGTTTCAATAACATCTAAAGTGAAATCTTGAGGGTTTGATGTTGAAAACCTAATGCGCATTTTTGGCTGTGCTTTGGCACACAACTCTAATAATTTTGCAAAATTAACAGAGGTTGCTTTTTGCATAGCGCTTGCCTTTTCAAAATCTTTTTTAAGACCGCCACCATACCATAAATAACTATCTACGTTTTGACCAAGCAAGGTAATTTCTTTGTAGCCTTTACTCCATAAATCATTAATTTCTTCAAGGATGCTTTGTGGGTCTCTGCTGCGTTCTCTTCCTCTGGTAAAAGGCACAACACAAAACGTACACATATTATCGCAACCACGGGTTATGGATACAAAAGCTGTAACTCCATTTGTGTTAAGTCTAACAGGGGCAATATCACCATAGGTTTCCTCTTTTGAGAGAATTACGTTTATAGCGTCTCTGCCTTCATCAACTTCTGCTAGAAGATTTGGTAAATCTTTATAGGCATCTGGACCAACAACTAAATCGACAATTTTTTCTTCTTCAAGAAATTTTGTTTTTAAACGTTCTGCCATACAGCCCAAAACGCCAACTTTCATTTTGGGGTTATGATCGCGTTTTACAGCATTGTATTTTTCAAGACGCTTACGAACGGTTTGTTCTGCCTTGTCTCGAATAGAACAGGTGTTAACTAAAACTAAATCGGCTTCCTCTAATTTTTGAGTGGTGTTAAAACCCTGCTCTGTCATAATGGAAGCTACAATTTCGCTATCGCTAAAGTTCATAGCGCAACCATAACTTTCGATAAAAAGTTTACGATTATTGCCTTCTTTTTGTTCTAATACTAAAGATTGGCCTTGTTTGTTTTCGTCTATTATCTTTTCCATAAATTGATTGATAACTCTATCGAGTCAATAAGCATGCAAAGATACAATTATTTTGTATTTTATGACAAAGTGGCAGTTTGTTTTTTTTGATTAAAGTTCTTCTTAATTTGGCTGTATGTTTAGGTAAGAACTGTATGTTTGTTTAATAAAACAGAGCTGCAAACAGGTGCGCAAGGGATAGAAGTGGATAGCCCACAGCTTTTGCGCCTTAGCGCAGAAGCGAGGACTTGTAACGGATAGCCCGACCCTTAAGGGATGCGCCATAATATGTTAAAAAAGAGATTTTTTACGCAACCATAGTTAAGTTTTTGTATCTATAGTGTAACAAACTTACCCAAAATGAATAACCTGCTTAAAAAAGCATCTTTTGCTATAGGAATTATGTTTTGCTCGATGAATGTGCTTTGTGAAGATGTTGATGAGCCAAATATAGATGATAGTTTTTGTGATTACGAAACGGTTGTTAATGCGAATCTTTACAGTGATTTACAGTCTGCTCCATTTGAATTTGTTAGTGCAGAAATAATTGGTGATTGTTTAGCTATTGAAATTGGTGCTTCTGGATGTGATGGAGACACATGGGAGTTTAAGTTAGTGGATTCTGGTGCGGTTGCCGAATCTTTACCAGAGCAACGTTTTTTAAAATTACAACTGATAAATAACGAACTTTGCGATGCCGCTTTTTTAAGAACAATTTCTTTTGACTTAAAACCCATTAGAATTCAAGATAGTGGCGAAATTATTTTAAATATAGATGGTTTTGATGGCTCATTAAATTACATTTATTAAATACATAAATTATGAAATTGAAGTACCTTTTTTTGTCTATAATTTTTATTGGGGTTTTGTCGTGTGACAGTAATGACGATGATGACTATGAGTTTGTACAGGTTGCAACGCCGCAATTAATGAGTAAGACAGCCTTTAGAAGTTCGGTGGAGGTAGTAGCTCCTAAAACTATTGAGGAGCCGGGTAAAATTTATGTTTACAATAACTATATTTTTGTTGGCGATGTAGATGCTGGGATTCATGTTATTGATAACTCGAATCCTGAAGCACCTCAGGCTATTAAGTTTATTGAAATACCAGGGAATGAGGATATATCTGTTAAAGATAATTTTCTATATGCTGATAGTGCTACAGATTTAGTGGTTTTTGATATTTCGGATATTAATAATGTTAGTATAGTAGAACGGTTAGAGGATGTTTTTAATGTATATGATTTTGATATCCCAACGGAAGCACAAGCTGTTGAATACGGGAAATATGATTTTGAGGAAGATATTATTGTTGGGTGGACCTTAACTACAGAGCGTAGAAAAAAAGTTGATAGTAGGCGTATTGACTTGGCTCTGGACGATGCTGTACCATTAAATTCTGGAGCAGAGTCTGCAACAGGAACTGGAGGTTCTTTAGCGAGGTTTCAAATAGTTGATAATTATTTGTATGCCGTTGGGAATTATGAAATGGCTATTTTTAATATTCAAAATTTAAAAGAACCTTTGCTTGCCAATACCCAATATGCGGGTTGGAATATTGAAACTATGTTTCAGGCTGAAGGATACTTATACCTTGGTAGTACTAATGGTATGTATATTTATAGTTTAGATAATCCTTCTGCTCCTGAGTTTGTTTCAGAGTTTGTGCATTGGGAAGGCTGTGACCCTGTGGTGGTTGATGGAGATTATGCGTATTTAACGTTACGAGGTGGTAATCTCTGTGGACAAATTGAAAGTGTTTTAGAGGTAATTGATATTAGTGATAAATCTAACCCAGTATTAGCTGAAAGATATACTTTAGAAAACCCAT
This sequence comes from uncultured Algibacter sp., assembly GCA_947502405.1. Taxonomy (GTDB): domain Bacteria; phylum Bacteroidota; class Bacteroidia; order Flavobacteriales; family Flavobacteriaceae; genus Algibacter_B. Next base: position 284,533 of record CANMZT010000001.1, read on the forward strand.
ATGGTTTAGGCGTAAGAAGCAATATGCTTTACGTTTGCGATGGTACTGCTGGTTTAAAGTTGTTTGAGCGTGAAACCCCAAAAGATTTAAAACTAGTAGAAACCCTAAAAGATATTCAGGCTACCGATGTTATTCCTTTGGAAAATAGTTTAATTATGATAGGAGGAGAAATATTATACCAATACAAATATTTGGAAAACAACATTGAGCTAATTAGCTCATTCAAACTAGACTAAAACTAAATAAATGTTGTTTTTAATCTGCCTTCGGGCAGATTTTTTTGTTTATAATTGTAACATATTAATAATCAGAATTACGTATAGTTTATCTAACCAAATTAAGAAATGAATACAGTAGAAAAGTTATTAGGGAAAATTGAGCAAGCTAAAGAATTAGATTTTGGAACCATTTTTAGTGAGTCAATAGAGTTGTTTAAAAAGACTTGGTTACAAGGGTTTTTAATGATTTTGTTTACAATGTTGATAATGTTGCCTTTGATTATAGTGTTTTATGTACCTTTTATAGGAGCTGTTATTGCGCAACAAGAAAGTGGTTATGCTGATACTGATGGTTTTGAAACTTTTTTTGCAAGCATGTCTGTTTTATATATCATTTTTGTAATAGTAGGGGCTTTAGTTGCAGGTGCTGTTACAGTTGCTATTAATGCAGGGTTTTACAGAATTATGAGAAAGTTGGATAATAATGAAACAGTGCCCACATCTGATTTCTTTTATTTTGTTAAAAAACAATATTTATCTAAAACGTTTATGCTTATGTTGGTTTCAATATTAATAGCGATACCATCAGCCTTACTGTGTTATATACCATTAATATATATGATTGTTCCGTTGTCTTTTTTTGCTGCTATTTTTGCTTTTAACCCAGATTTAACAGTGGGTGAAATAGTAAAGGTGAGTTTTAAATTAGGGAATAAAAAATGGTTATTGTCATTTGGATTAATAGTTGTTTCGTCTCTTTTATCAAATATAGTTGGGTATATTTTGTGCGGTATAGGTTTGTTTTTTACTGCCGCGTTTACCTATCATCCAATATATCTAATATATAAGAAGACTATTGGTTTTGATGATAATGATGAAATTGAAAAAATTGGTGTAGCAGATGAATACTAGTTCTCGCTTTGTTATATTAAGATAGGATTATACACTAATTACGACTACAGTTAAATTATAACTATTTTTTAATTAGAGGTAATTTATAGATTATGCTGAAGCTTGATAATCTTATTATTTGCAAAACATAACTTTCTTGTTTAATTTTTTTGATTTTAGAAGTGGAATTATTTACATACTAATCTTTGGCTGTTTACAGTTTTTGGTAGCTCAAAACAAACAGTTAGAAATCAAGATAAGTAATGATAAGTTTGTGCTTCAGGATAAGTATTATACTAATGGGATTCACTTAACTTATAGGCAGAATTTGCTAAATGATTTTCTGCTAAAAAAGAAACAAAATGAAAAACTACAGTTAAATATTTCGTTTGGTAACGAAACTTTTACTCCAAGTAATCTTAATTCTTTTAATGTAAATGATTTAGATCGCCCTTATGCTGGATGGTTATTTGCAAAAATAGAGTTGGCTAAAATAAAACCTAAATCAGCTTTGTTTTTAGCTGTTGAACCTGGAATAACAGGAGAAGAGTCATTGGCTGGTAAATTACAAATAGCATTTCATGATTTATTAAATATTGATAGTAAACCAACTTGGGTAGATGAAATTGCATATAAGTGGCTTTTTAATTTTAAAGTTTCTCAAGTGAACGATTTTCAACTAAACGCATGGAGCAATTTTCAAAATGAAGTAAACCTCAGTATAGGTAGTAAGGATACGTTTTTAAAAAACAACGTGTATGTTTTCTTGGGGAAAATTAACACATTTCAAAACTCATCTCGAATTGCTGCTATAGCTCCAAGTAACAGCAAAGAGTTTTTTGGTTTTCTAGGTGGTGGTTATAAATATGTTTTATTAAATACCTTAATTCAAGGGAGTCCTTTTAATTCTAATGATCCGTTTACAACAATTGCAGAAAACCATGTCTTTAATTTGAAAATTGGAGGGGTTTTAAGAACAAAGCGTAATTTTTTTAGGTTAGAATATAATTACAATAGCAAAGAAACTCCATTATCTAAATCGCATGCTTTTGGTGCATTTACTTTTGGGTTTGTTTTGTAAGCATCTTAAAAAGCGCAATTTTTCACATTAAGATTTTGTAAAATATAGATAAATTAGGCAGATAAACTTTTTTTCATATACATTTGTAGCTTCAAAAATTGATTTATGGCGAAGAATTTAGTAATAGTAGAGTCACCTGCTAAGGCAAAAACCATTGAAAAATTCCTAGGTAAAGATTTTAAAGTAGAATCTAGTTTTGGGCATATTGCCGATTTACCTTCTAAGGAATTAGGGGTAGATGTTGATGGAGACTTTAAACCAAAATACGAAGTTTCAAAAGATAAAAAGGCTGTAGTAAAAAAGCTTAAAGATCTTGCTAAAAAAGCTGAAATGGTATGGTTGGCTAGTGATGAAGACCGAGAAGGAGAGGCCATTGCATGGCATTTAGCCGAAACTTTAAAATTAGATAAAGACAAGACTAAGCGTATTGTTTTTCATGAGATTACTAAATCAGCAATTAAGAAAGCTATTGAAAACCCAAGAGGTATTGATTATGATTTGGTTGATGCGCAACAAGCACGTCGTGTTTTAGATAGAATTGTAGGGTATGAGTTATCGCCGGTACTTTGGAGAAAAGTAAAAGGTGGTTTGTCTGCTGGTCGTGTACAATCAGTTTCGGTACGATTAATTGTTGAAAAAGAAAGAGAAATACAAGGGTTTACCCCAGTAGCTTCGTATAGAATTGATGCTGAGTTTTCAAATGAAGATGGACAAACGTTTAAGGCTAAACTTCCAAAGAATTTTTCAACAAAAGCTGAAGCTCAAAAATTTTTAGAGCAAAACGCATCAGCAGATTTTAAAGTAGCAGATTTACAAAAAAAACCTGCTAAAAAATCCCCTGCAGCTCCGTTTACAACATCAACATTACAGCAAGAGGCATCTAGAAAATTATATTTTTCAGTAAGTAAAACCATGACGATGGCGCAACGCCTTTATGAAGCAGGTTTAATTACTTATATGAGAACAGATAGTGTGAACTTGTCTGACGAAGCTAGAAAAGGTGCTGAGGCTGAGATTAAAGAAGCCTATGGCGATAAATACAGTAAGCCAAGGAATTATAAAGGAAAAGCAAAAGGGGCACAAGAAGCGCATGAGGCTATTCGTCCAACAAATTTTGCAACGCATTCAGTTGATATAGATAGAGATCAAGCACGTTTATATGATTTAATTTGGAAACGTGCTATTGCATCACAAATGAGTGAAGCTCAGTTAGAACGAACCAATGTTAAAATAAGTGCGTCTACGCACAACGAAACTTTTAGTGCTAACGGAGAGGTTATTACTTTTGATGGATTCTTAAAAGTGTATTTAGAGGGTACAGATGATGAGGATGTTGAACAAGACGGTATGTTGCCCGCAATGAAAACCAATGAAACATTACTAAATAATTATATTACTGCAACAGAGCGTTACACAAGGCCACCTGCAAGATATACGGAAGCTTCTTTAGTTAAGAAGTTAGAAGAACTTGGTATTGGTCGTCCGTCAACATATGCCCCAACTATTTCAACTATTCAAAACAGAAATTATGTTGAAAAAGGAACCGTAGAAGGAGAAGAGCGTAAATATTCACAATTAAAATTACAATTAGGTACAGTTGAAGAGAAAGTGCTTACTGAAAAGGTTGGCTCTGATAAAGGAAAACTTGTACCTACTGATATTGGAATGATTGTAACTGATTTTTTAGTTAATCATTTTGAACACATATTGGATTATAACTTTACAGCAAAAGTTGAAGCCGATTTTGATGATATTGCAGAGGGTAATGAAGATTGGACTAAAATGATGAAGTCTTTTTACAAGGATTTTCATCCAGTAGTTGAAGATGTAAAAGAAAATGCTGATAGAGAGTCTGGTGAGCGTATTTTAGGAGAAGACCCAAAAACAGGAAGACGTGTAAGTGTAAGGTTAGGTAAGTTTGGACCTATGGTTCAAATTGGAACCGTAGACGATGAAGAAAAACCACAATTTGCAAGCTTAAGCCCAGATCAACAATTAAACACCATTACTTATGAGGAAGCTATGGATTTGTTTCAGCTTCCAAAAACTTTAGGTAATTATGAAGGTGAAGAAGTTCAAGTTAATAATGGTCGTTTTGGGCCTTATGTAAAATTTGGAGATGCCTTTGTATCCTTACCGAAGGGAGTCGATCCTTTAAGTGTTGAATTGGATGATGCTATTGTTTTGATTAAAGAAAAGCAGAAAGCAGATGCTCCTATTTATATGTATAAAGATTTGCCAGTTCAAAAAGGTAAAGGACGTTTTGGGCCATACATTAAATGGAATAATATGTTTATTAACGTCAACAAAAAATATGATTGGGATAATTTATCTGATGAAGATATTGTAGAATTGATTGAAGTTAAAATTCAAAAAGAAATAGATAAGGTTATTCATAATTGGGAAGATGAAGGAATTCGTGTTGAGAAAGCTCGATGGGGAAGACATAACGTTATCAAAGGAAAAGTAAAAGTAGAACTTGCAAAAACGGTTGATGTTTCTGAAATGACATTGGAAGAGGCAAAAGGAATTATTGAGGCCAATGCACCAAAAAAGAAAGCTACGAAAAGAAAAACCACTGCAAAAAAGAAGACTCCAGCAAAAAAGAAGTAATAATACATGAATTTTAATTTTTTATCTCCAGTTTCAGATTCAGTTTTAGCCCATAACGAGCTACTACAGGCTCAAGCACTCGGACGTAAAATAAAGATTCATTCTGCACAATATGGTATGCCAGATTTAGATGGTGTGCAAGTTGCTATTTTTGGAGTTTTAGAAAATCGAAATGACATCAATTATATAGGCGAAACATTTCAGCTTGATGAAATTCGTAAATCGTTTTATAGTCTTTTTCCAGGTAGTTGGAATACGTCTATAGCAGATTTGGGAGATATTTATAAAGGCGAAAGTGTAGAAGATACCTACTTTGCCTTAAAAGAAGCCATAACCATTTTGGTTAAAAAAAATATTATACCAGTTGTTTTAGGAGGTTCTCAAGATCTTACTTATGCTAACTATAGAGCTTATGATGCTTTGGTGCCTATGGTTAATGTTGTGAATATTGATGCTCAGTTTAATTTGGGAGATTCAACCAAACCTATTAAAAATAATAGTTTCGTTGGAAAAATCATTTTAGATCAACCTTATAATTTATTTAATTACGCTACAGTTGGTTATCAAACCTATTTTAATTCGCAAGAAGAAATTGATTTGATGGATAACCTGTATTTTGAATCCTATCGTTTGGGGGACGTTTCAAATGATATTACAATTGTTGAACCTGTTTTAAGAGATGCCAATATAGTTAGTATTGATTTAAACTCGGTAAAAGGCTCAGAAGTAAGTTCAAAACAAAAATATTCTCCTAACGGTTTAGATGGAAAAGAAATTTGTGCTATTGCTCGTTATGCGGGTATAAGTAATAAGGTATCATCATTTGGTATTTATGAATACAAGCCTTCAAAAAGTGATGAACTCACATCAATGTTAGTTGCTCAAATATTATGGTACTTTATTGAGGGAGTTAACTTTAGAGTGAAAGACGATGATTTTTCGGATGATAGAAACTATCAAAAGTATATAACCTTAGTTGAATCACAGGAATTAGTATTCTATAAGAGTAATAAAACTGGGCGCTGGTGGATTGAAATCCCTTTTTTAGCAGAAGTCAATAATAAATTGAAAAGACATACGTTATTACCATGCATGCATCAAGATTACATTGATGCCTGTAATAATAAGGTGCCAGAACGCTGGTATAAAGCATTACAGAAGAATAGTGTGTAAAAGTTAAAGTATAGTCCAACTACCAATTTCATCGGTGAAATGCTTATTTTTCACGATGAAATGTTATTTTTTTAGATAAAAAGTTGTTTTATTAAAAATATATAAATATGTTTACGCTCTCAAAAATGAAGCTTAAAATAATTAACCTCAAGTTTTCTATGGATATTAAGAAGTTTATATTATTAACCACAGTATTTGCAATGCTAGCAAGTTGCGGCTCTAAAGATAGAGGTGAACTAGTTGGTGTACGAGGAAAAAAGTGGCATCCTGAAAAGCCTTACGGCATGGAGCTTATCCCTGGTGGAGCATTTATTATGGGTAAGGCAGATGATGATTTGGCTGGTGTTCAAGATGCGCCATCAAAAACGGTTACTGTTAGAGCCTTTTACATGGATGCAACTGAAATTACCAATAGTGAATATCGTCAATTTGTAAACTGGGTAAGAGATTCCATTGTAAGGATGCGATTAGCTATTTTGGCAGACGAGGTTGGTTTAACACAAGCAGATGAAGGTACTATTGGCGAATTTGCTTTTAGTGATGCAGATCCAGAGAACATGTCTGTGTATGAAAAATACATGTACGATAACTATACAGGTTTAGGACCAACAGGTTATGAAGGAAGAAAAATTAATAAAGATGTAGATTTAATTTTTGATACTGGTGAATATTTAGATGAGTATTATGCTGAAGTGATGGATACGATGTATCTACCTTTAGAAGAATCTTATAATGGACAACGTACTTGGGATGTAACTAAATTTAAATTCCAATATAATCATATGGATATCCAAGAAGCTGCTCGAAGCAGAGGTGTTAAGCGTAAAGATGTCATCATTAAAGAAGAAGTAGAAGTTTATCCAGATACAACTGTTTGGATTAGAGATTTTGCGTATTCGTATAATGAACCTATGCATAACGATTATTTTTGGCACGATGCCTACAGTGATTATCCGGTAGTAGGAGTTACATGGAAACAAGCTAAAGCATTTTGTGAGTGGAGAACTATATGGAAAAACACCTATCAGAAAGCAAAAAAAGGAGCGCAAATGGTAAATACTTTTAGATTACCATCAGAAGCTGAATGGGAGTATGCCGCTCGTGGCGGTCTTCAAGCAGCAACATACCCTTGGGGTGGCCCTTACACTAAAAGTGATAGAGGTTGTTTTATGGCAAACTTTAAGCCTGTAAGAGGTGATTATGCTGCAGATCAAGCACTATATACTGTTGAAGCAAAGAGTTATGAGCCTAATGACTATAATCTGTATAACATGGCAGGAAACGTGTCAGAATGGGTGAATGCATCTTATGATCCTTCATCATACGAATATACATCAAGCATAAATCCAAGTGTAAACGATTCAAATAACAAACGTAAAATCGTTAGAGGGGGATCTTGGAAAGATGTGGCTTACTTTTTACAAGTGAGTTCGAGAGATTACGAATATGCAGATTCTGCAAGAAGTTATATAGGTTTCAGAACCGTTCAAGATTATATGGGGACAGCAGTAACACAGAACGGTAACTAAACTTTAATTCAAATCAATTATAATAAATACTATTAATTAACCTACTTAAGTAACAAAAACCTACTTAAAATTAAAAACCGAAAATTATGGCAAAGTCAAAAGCAAGTAAGAAATTCATGAATATGGCGTACGGATTAGGAGCAGCAATTGTAATCGTTGGTGCACTATTCAAGATTATTCATTTTGAAATAGGACCTTTAACAGGTAACGTAATGTTAACTATTGGTCTAGTAACAGAAGCAATTATATTTGCATTATCAGCATTTGAACCTGTTGATGATGAATTAGATTGGTCTTTAGTATATCCAGAATTAGCTGGAGGACAAACATCATCTAAAAAGGGTGGTAATGAAGATGCCCAAGGGTTATTATCTCAAAAATTAGATAACCTATTAAAAGAAGCTAAAATCGATGGCGAATTAATCTCTAGTTTAGGAGAAAGCATCAGAGGTTTCGAAGGTGCAGCTAAAAATATGTCTTCTACAGTAGATTCAATTGAAGCTAGTAAGAAATATGGTGAAGAATTATCATTAGCTGCGGCTCAAATGGAATCTTTAAATAGCTTATATAAAGTACAATTAGAAAGCATCAGTAAACAAGCTGAAATTAACGACGAGTCTGTTGAAAATGCTGCTAAATTAAAAGAGCAAATGCAATCTTTAGCATCTAACTTATCATCATTAAATGGTGTTTATGGAGGTATGTTATCTGCAATGAATAAATAATTAGGTGAGTTAATCCCAAATTACTATTAATTAACCAAAAAAACCTAATTACAAATGGCAGGAAATAATTTATCACCAAGACAGAAGATGATTAATCTGATGTATTTAATATTTATAGCAATGCTAGCTTTAAATATGTCAAAAGAAGTGCTTTCAGCCTTCGGATTAATGAACGAGAAGCTTGAAAAATCTAATGTAGCAGCAGAAGCCAGAAATCAGAGTTTTGTTGCAAGTTTAGAAACAAAAGCTGCGGATGCTCCAGAAAAATACAAACCTTTAAAAGCTAAAGCTGACCAAATTGATGACTTAGCGCACAAATTTGATGCATATTTAGAAGACTTAAAAGGTAAAATGACAGCAACAGTTGATAATGCTACCGATTATGAAATTATGGATAAGGGTGATTACCTTGATAATAATTTCTTTAAAGGCGATAAGCTAAAACCAGCTGGACAGGAATTCATGGATCAAATCAATGGATTTAGAGATGGTGTTGTTAAGATTTTATCTACCGAAAAAGGTATGGATGAAGTTATTAAAGAAGTTAAAGAAAAGTTTAATACAGAACCTGTTAAAGTAACAGGAGAGATTAAGCCAAAAGATTGGTTAGATTACCACTACAAAGGATTTCCTTTAGTAGCGTCTTTAACTAAAATGACACAACTTCAATCGGATATTAAAACTACGGAGTCTGAAATATTATCTACCATGTTAGAAGGTGAGCTTTCAAAGCAAGTATCTATGACAAACTATACAACCTTAATGGAAACATCTAAATCAGCTTACTTTAATGGTGAGCAATTTGATGGACAGATTGTATTAGGGCGTAAAGATGCTTCTACAAAACCTAAACGTGTTGAATTAACATTAGATGGTAGACCATTAAAAGAAAACCAATATTCTATTGAAGATGGTAAAGTAAAGTTAAAAATAGGAACTGGCGGTGTTGGAGAACACAAAATTGAAGGTAAACTAATCTTCGGTGAAGGTGGAGAAGAAATTGAAGTACCAGTAAGTTCATCTTTTGCTACTGTAGCTAAACCAAACGCAGCAACTATTTCAGCAGATAAAATGAATGTAGTATACCGTGGTGTTAAAAACCCAATGACTATTTCGTTTGCTGGTATTCCAGATAACAAAGTTAATGCTAGTGCTCAAGGTCTATCTAGATCGGGAGGAAGCAGATATGTTATGGATGCTACAAGAATACAAGGTAGAGAAGTAACTATTAATGTTACAGGTACTTTACCAGATGGAGGAAAAGTAAGCGATAATGCTAAATTTAGAATTAAAGATTTACCAAAGCCAACAGGTACTGTAAGAGGTGAAGATGGTGCTATTAAAATGCAACGTAATAGTCTTAAAATCTCTACTATTGGTGCTAAGTTTGATGACTTTGATTTTGAATTACCATTACGTGTAACAGGATTTAAATTTAAAGTTCCTGGACAACCTACAATAAATGTAAGAGGAAATAAGTTAGATAGTAGAGCGCAAAAAGCATTAGCAAAAGCAAAACGTGGATCTGGTGTTCAAATATTTGACATCGAAGCAAAAGCTAGTGGTGTAAGTGTAATACTTAAAAAAGTATCTCCAGTTTTTGTAGAGCTTACAAATTAGAAAAAACTATTAGAGATATTCTGAAAGGAATATCTCTAATAATCATAATGTAAAATAAAATTGAAATGAACTTAAAACGTTTTTTATTAACTCTAACAACTGTTTTTACGGTATCGGGAATGTTTGCTCAGGCAAATATCCTTAATGCTAAGAGTCCTGAAGAAATTGGTGTAAGAACCGAGGCTCAAAAAGCAGTAGACAATGATAAACCTTTAGAATATGGCTATGTTGACGATAGAGACATATTGTTTTCTAAAATGGTTTGGGAAAAAATAGTTCTTGATGAGCGTGCAAACTTTCCTTTGTATTACCCGATAGATACAAATAATATTGGTAGTGATAGAAGATCATTGTATGATGTGCTTATGAAGAACATTAAAAACGGGAAAATAAAAAACATTTATGATGATTCTTATTTTACAACAAAACGAACATTAAAAGATATTGAGTCTGCATTAACTATGGTTGATACTACAGAGTTAGGTATTGAGCAAATTAATGCTGGTGAAGAGTTGTCTGCAGAGTATATTAATAAAAGAGATATTACTGCTGCTGATATTAAAGAGTATCATATTAAAGGGCTTTGGTATTTTGATAAGCGTCAAGCTGAGATGAAATACCGTTTATTAGGTATTGCCCCTGTAGCCCCAGATGTTAACTTTATTGATGATTCTGAGCCAGATTTAGTGCCTTTATTTTGGGTGTTCTTCCCGGATGCTAGAGAGGTGCTTCATGAAGCTAAATCTTTTAATAACGAGAATAGCTCTATGCCGTTTTCTTTTGACCATGTATTGAATGCAAGACGTTTTCAAGGGTATATTTTTAGAGAAGAAAATGTACAAGGTGATAGAGCAATATCAGAATATGTGTCTCAAAACGCTTTAATGCAGTTATTAGAATCTGAAAGGATTAAAGATAAGATTAGAGATTTTGAACTTGATATGTGGACTTATTAAGCCATAATAATCTATAAAATTAAACGCTCACTTTTTTAAGTGAGCGTTTTTTGTTTACTAATATATTAGATTAAGTACAGTCGAAACCTTAAAAAGTTAAGTAAAAATCTACTTATCTTCGTGCTTAATTATGAAAGTAGATTACATTGTAGTTGGTATTGGTATTGCTGGGATAAGTTTTTGTGAGCAGCTAAGAACAAACAATAAAACTTTTGTGGTATTTGATGACGCTTCTCAAAAATCTTCAACAGTTGCTGGCGGGTTGTATAATCCAGTGGTTTTAAAACGATTTACATCGGTTTGGAAAAGTACTGAACAGTTGGATGTAGCTTTACCTGTTTACGCTAATATTGAAAAAAGGCTGGATGTAAAATTAGATTATAAGATTCCTGTTTATAGGAAATTTGCCTCGTTAGAGGAACAGAATGATTGGTTTACAGCTTCAGATAAGCCTTTACTTTCTAGATATCTTTCAACACAAATTATAAAAAACAATAATGACTTTGTTAATGCACCTTATGGGTATGGAGAAGTTTTAGAAACCGGACGTATTGATGTAAAAACCTTGATTGAAGCCTATAAGAGAGATTTGATTAAAAATAGATTATTATTTGAGACTCCATTTGATTATAAAAATTTGCAAATTGAAAATTCAGGAATTAGTTATAATAGCATTAATGCAAAATATATTGTTTTTGCTGAAGGTTTTGGGATTAAGCAAAATCCGTATTTTAAAGATTTACCATTAAATCCTGCAAAGGGCGAGTTACTAACCATACATGCACCAGATTTAATGCTTGACTTTGTTTTGAAAGCTGGTGTTTTTTTAATTCCGTTGGGGAATGACTTATACATTGTTGGTGCGACTTATGAATGGAAAGATTTAACTAATAAACCTACAGGTAAAGCAAGAGATACACTTTTAACTAAACTTGATAAGCTTATAAGTTGCTCTTATGAAATTGTTAACCAAGTTGCTGGTGTTAGACCTACAGTTAAGGACAGAAGGCCTTTGGTGGGTATGTATCAAGACTACAATAATGTTTTTGTTTTAAATGGCCTTGGAACACGAGGTGTTATGATTGGTCCTAATGTTGCTAAAGCACTTTATGACTTTATTGAGTATAATAAACCTTTGGATGTCGAGATTGATATAAACAGGTTTGCTTAATGAAAAATGTAAAGCTAAACCAATTTATAATGTTGAGGTTGGCCTGCGTTAGGGATTGCAGTGGAAAGCCCACAGTGAGGTCGCAGGAGCGAACGAGGACTTGTAACGTAAAGCCCGACCTTTAGGTAACGCCCAAAAATTTTATTTTTTTGCTAGTGATTTATCGTAACTCATAAAAAAGTTAATCCAAATATTTCGAGAAAGCCTTAATATAATTGGAAGAAAAACAATTAGTGTAATTACGATGGCTATAAATACATGCATTAAACTAGCATGGAATACAAAGAATGAGATAACGAATGCAGCTGTGGCAAAGGCAATACCTACGGCGTAACTAACGTACATGGAGCCATAGAAGAACGAGGGTTCTATTTTGTATTTAGTTTTACAATTTGAGCAGGTGTCGTGCATGTCTAAAACCTCGGGAAGCACATAAGGGTTTGTGTTTTTGTACATGGATTCTTCATGACATTTTGGGCATGAGCCATTGAGAATACTATATAATTTTAAGCCTTTTTTTAACATATTATTTAATGTATTTTTGCAAGCTAAATATTAAAAGGTTTTCTCGAAATTGAATCGAGAAGATATTATAAAATTGTATTTCTCGTATATTCGAGAGTTTAGTGCAAAAATACTATTTAATAGATATTGCACTGTGATAAAAGTTACATTTCTATGATGAATATTCATAATTTATCGATTTCATTTCAAGGAGAATATCTGTTTGAAGACATTACCTTTAAGTTAGGTAACGGGGATAGAATTGGCCTAATTGGAAAGAATGGAGCAGGTAAATCTACAATGCTTAAAATTTTATCTAGAGAAATGGAGCCTGACACAGGGCAAATTGCGACTGATAAAGAATTGAAAATTGGTTTTTTAAAACAGGATATTGATTTTGTTTTTGGGAGAACAGTTTTGGAAGAATCGTATGAGGCTTTTACTGAGATTAAGGCTTTAGAAGCTAAAATGGACGATGTAAATAATCAGTTGGCAGAACGAACGGATTATGAAAGTGAAGCTTATAATCAATTAATGATTGATATTAATGAGTTGCAACATCAATACGAAATTTTAGGTGGTTATAATTACCAAGGGGATACAGAGAAAATCTTGCAAGGTTTAGGGTTTCAGAGAAAAGATTTTGAAAAACTTACAGACACATTTTCTGGAGGTTGGCGAATGCGTATTGAGTTAGCAAAACTTTTATTGCAGAATAATGATATTTTACTTTTAGATGAGCCTACAAACCATTTAGATATTGAATCTATTATCTGGTTAGAAGGGTTTTTAAAAAATTATGCTGGGGCTGTTGTTATTGTATCGCACGATAAAATGTTTTTGGATAATGTAACGAATCGAACTATTGAGATATCATTGGGGCGTATTTATGATTACCCGAAACCATACTCTAAATACTTGGTGTTGCGCGAAGAGTTAAGAACGCAGCAATTGGCGTCTCAAAAAAATCAGCAAAAACAAATTGAGCAAACTGAAAAGTTAATAGAGAAGTTTCGTGCTAAAGCTTCAAAAGCAACAATGGCACAATCGCTTATTAAAAAGCTTGATAAAATTGATAGGATTGAGGTTGATGAAGATGATAATAGTGTAATGACACTTAATTTTCCTGTCTCTATTACTCCAGGAAAAGTTGTTGTTGAGGCTGAAACAATTTCAAAAAACTATGGCGATAATCAAGTTTTAAAGGATATTGATTTGTTAATTGAGCGTGATAGTAAAACGGCTTTTGTTGGACAGAACGGACAAGGAAAATCTACATTAGCTAAAATTATTGTTGGTGATATAAAGCACGAAGGACACCTTAAATTAGGACATAATGTTCAAATAGGATATTTTGCTCAAAACCAAGCGGAGTATCTAGATGGTAACAAGACGGTGCACGATACCATGATTGATGCTGCCAACGAAACAAATAGAAGTAAAGTAAGAGATATTTTGGGTTCGTTTTTGTTTAGAGGAGACGAGGTTGAAAAATATGTGCGTGTGCTTTCTGGAGGAGAACGTAACCGATTAGCCTTAGCTAAATTGATGTTACAACCTTTTAATGTGCTTATAATGGATGAGCCTACGAATCATTTAGATATAAAATCTAAGAATGTTTTAAAGGAAGCTTTAAAACGATTTGAAGGTACTTTAATTTTAGTATCGCATGATCGTGATTTTCTTCAGGGTTTAACCAATATTGTTTATGAGTTTAAAGACCATAAGCTTAAAGAATATTTAGGTGATATTGATTATTATCTAGATCAACGTAAAGTTGAGAGTTTACGTGAGGTAGAAAAACGAACTGTGGTTAAGGAAACACCTAAGGTGAAAAAGCAACAGTCTTACGAAGATCAGAAAAAGTTAAAATCTCTGAATAATAAGTTGAGTAATGTAGAATCTAAAATTAATCAGCTTGAAAAAGCTATTAAGGATATAGATTTAGAACTTGAAATTAATTATGAAGAGGCTACATCTAAGCCTAATTTTTTCGACGACTATCAGAAAAAAAAGACCGATTTGCAAGAATTGATGAGTAAATGGGAGGTCATTCAACTGGAAATTGAGCAGTTTGTCGATTAAAAAATGTTAAAATTTAGTGCATTTTATCGATAAAAATAGTTTTTTGTCTGGTTTCGACCTATATTCGTGCAAGAATTAATCCCAAATCTGACCAAAAACATGAAGTCTTTAAAATTATTTGTCGTTTGTTTCTTAGTTACAGCTTATGCTTTTGCTAACGTTTCTTCAACTGATAAAGATGCTTTGATTGCCTTATATAATGCTACAAATGGTGCTGAATGGAATTCCACATGGGATTTAAACGCATCAGTTGATAAGTGGCATGGTATTAAAATTGAAAACAACAGAGTTACTGAAATAAATTTACAATTCAATAACTTAAACGGAGAGTTACCACAAGAAATAGGTAGTCTTTCAAGTCTTAAAGTTTTAAACTTAGGATTCAACAAATTACAGGGCGAGCTTCCTACATCTTTAAGTAGCTTAAAAGAACTTAAATCACTTGAGTTATTTATGAATAGATTTGAAGGAAATATTCCTTCAGAGCTAGGAGAGTTAAAAAACCTTGAATCTTTAAAATTATACAGTAATAAGTTTACTGGTGAAATCCCTTCTTCTTTAATGGGTTTAACAAACTTGAAAGAGTTGTTATTAGGAAGTAATTTTTTAACAGGACAAATTCCAACTGAAATCTATGCCTTGTCAAAATTGCAAAAGCTTAGTTTGATGGATAATAAAATGGATGGAGAAATTCCAGCTGAAATTGCTCAATTAAAAGATTTAGAGGAATTATTATTATCTACAAATAAGTTTACTGGAGATTTACCACAAGAATTCATGAATTTAACTAAGTTAAATACTATGATGGTAAGTGATAATAATTTAAACCAAGAATATATTACAGTTTCTGGTAAAAACCCACCAACATTGATGCAGTTAGAATTGCAAAATGCTACTGCAACTATGGATATTGAAAAAGAATAAATAAATTTTCATAAAATTAGTTAGTTTAAAAGCCATCAGTATTGATGGCTTTTTTTTAGTTTTATAGTATGATAGAGCACCATTTTACTTGTCCGCATTGTTGGGAATCGATTTCAATGTTGCTGGATAGTTCAATTTCAAAACAATCTTATGTCGAAGATTGTGAGGTATGCTGTAACCCAATACAAGTTACTTCTGAATTTATTAATACAGAATTAGTGGGCTTTCAAGCAGATAGTATCGAACAATAATATTTTCTAATTTTATACTTGCAGAAACTAAAAAGGATTGTATATTTGCAGTCCAATATCGCGGGATAGAGCAGTAGGTAGCTCGTCGGGCTCATAACCCGAAGGTCACTGGTTCGAGTCCAGTTCCCGCTACTAGTAAAACCAAGCCTTTCAAGAAATTGAAAGGCTTTTTTATTTCACATAGTACAGAATAAGTACAGAATTTAGCTGTTTATCTTCTGCTAAATAGTATTTGATTTAATTTGATTTCATTTAGTATGTGAAATAAAATTTAAACTATATTTTTCTATGAAAATTGAAGAATTGAGAATTAATATTAAAAATACCTTACAATTTTTCTAATTCGCTTCTATACTTTTTTAACTTTAGTCAAAAATTTAATTCTTTTCATTTGCAATTTCTACAAGACTTATTAAATAACAAAGAGCCAGATAATTGGTGGAAGGAGTATAAGGATTTTTGTAAGGATATTAGTAAAGTTGATAGAAGCCTATTTATTGAAGCATTACCGGCTTTATTAAAAAAGTTAGAAAATAATTACGCTCATAGAGATCTTAGAATAGCCTTAGAGAATGAATCAAAAAGTAACGCCTCTTTTGGTAAGGAAATTTATTCTAAGATTTTGGAAGCTCAGAATCCATATTTGTATGATTCTCTAACAGATATTATCTCTGGCTTATATAAATCGGACCAAAAGTTTGCAATTACTAAAATCAAAAGCTTAATTAGCAATGCTGAGATAAGTTTAAGCAGAATTGGCATACAATCTATAGCCAAGATAGATTTGTTAGATAAAGCAACACCAAAAACCTTTATCAGTTGGATTGAGAAACAATTTAATGATATTGCAAATACTGAAGCATTAGCCGAGTCTTGGCCATCAATTTTCTTTGCTGTTAGAATTAAAAGAAATGGATTAAAAAATGCTGATGCTATTATAGATAAACTGTCTAGCGTAAAAACCATTGGTATTCAATTAGAACTCATTTACTTTTTAGATCATAATCTAAATTTAGAAAAGGAAATGAAACTATTCGAAAAATATCTTCCGTTATTACTTCATATTGATCTAGAACATGCAGGTGCATATAATCACTTAACATATCGATTAGAAAATGTAGCTAAAACCAATTTAGGTTTGGTAATTGATTTTATTACAGATTGGGTAGATTTAAGTCCTGAAAATGCAAGAAAAATAGAATACTTCAGCCATTT
The DNA here is from genome assembly GCA_947502405.1 of uncultured Algibacter sp. Taxonomy (GTDB): domain Bacteria; phylum Bacteroidota; class Bacteroidia; order Flavobacteriales; family Flavobacteriaceae; genus Algibacter_B. Next base: position 301,489 of record CANMZT010000001.1, read on the forward strand.
GCTGAATACACTTTGTGATGACTTTTATTCAGATTTCCAAAAGCTATACACAAATTGGTTAAATAAAGACAATCCTAATTTTCATATTGCCATTTTTGAAATGAATAGTGCCAGATATATGAGAGATTTGTCAGGATTGACCGTTTCAGAAGTTTTAATAAAGGACTATTCCGATTACGATATCGAATATATCACGTACAAAATACTTGCCTATGTTTATGATAAAGACACCTCTTTATCTTTGATATATTCGATACTCGAACAAAAAGGAGATAATAAAGAGGTGGTAGTTTTCTTAGCTGATTTATTTATTAACCACTTTATTTTTAATTATTATTCAACTATTGAGTTTTTAAATTTAAAAAAGAAGACTGCCAACAGGAAACTTAAAAAAATAATAAAAGATATTGTTGAAGAAGGAGAAGATAATTACAAGGCTTATTCAGATTTAGAAAACTTAAAAGAGTTTGCGCCTTCAGAGCAAAGAATGATATATTATAATAAAATTCAAAATAGAAAATTTAATAAATCTTACAAAGAGAGTGAGTCAGAAAGCTCATCATTCCTAAGTATGGTTACAAATATCAATTACAGAACAGGAAAATCTACATTTTCAAAGTACAGCGGTAAATATACCGAAAAGATGACACCAGCACTTATTTCACATAGCGGCGAAATGCCAAGAGGCGAATTTATAGACCCCATAGGTCAAGCAACAGAACGGTTACTATGGCAAAATTTTAAAAGAAGGCAATGAGATTTTTACTGAGTGAATATATTAATCTTTTAAAAGAGGATAAAGAACTTGATACATTGCTGACTGATTTGCTAGTTGGAATGAAATTTACAACTATCTCAAAGCCAATGAAAGGTCGTCAGTTTGGTGTAGATATTTCAGCTATTGGTATAGATCCAGAAGATGGAATTAAAAAGGTGTTTTTATTCGCAGTAAAACAAGGTAATCTAACAAGAACCACTTGGGATGGCGATGTCAACGCCATACGCTCAACTCTTAATCAAATTAAAGACACGTTTATTCCAACATCACTTACAAATCGTTTAAAAAAACATCCTAAAAAAATAATAGTTTGTACTAATGGTGTTATAAATCAAAATGTTTTAGTTGATTGGACACAATATATCGACCAGAATACTTCAGATGCTGTTGAATACGATTTTTGGGGAACAGGCGAAATAACTGCAATGCTTGACGACTATCTTGTTAGCGAAAAACTATTTCCACAGGAATATCAATCATTATTAAGAAAGTCTTTAGCATTTTTAGATTTACCAGATTATGATTTATCACATTTCTATACGCTGATTCAAAAAGTTTTAGATAAACAGCCCAAGCAAAAAAGACAAATCCTAAAAAAGTTAAGACTGGTACGATTATGCTTGAACATTATATACAAATGGTCTCAAGACAATAACAATTTAAAACCTTCAATTTATGCAAGTGAACGATGCTTGTTACTCAGCTGGCATTTTATCCAAGAAGGTAATCATTTAGATAAAAACTTTGTGAGACAGGAATTTTACAAAATCCACTCTTTAAAAAGAAACATAGGTGTCTTTTACTTTAATAAAGTTGCTGAACATTATAAAACAGAACACAGTATATACAAATACAGCAGAAATAGCCTAGAGTACAGTCTTAATGTTTGGGAAGAAATAGGAATTATAGCAACAATAGGGTTAACAGAAATACAAGAGTTTAGAATCCATTATCGTGAAGGTAATGAAGAACATGCTCAAACATATTACCAAAGCGCTCTTTCAATTAGCAACGGATTATGTTTGTTTATAAAAAATAATCCACCTTCAAAATATCCAGAATATGATGTGCATAGTATAGAAATAGCTTTAGCACTTAACTTAATGAATTTTACAAGAAACTTCAACCCAGCAAAAAAATGGATTTCTGAAATGACTTTAGGTTTCAATAACAGATACAAAGTAAATAAGTTTTTTCCATTGTTTAGAAAAAGTTATGATAAGCTGGTGGATATTCATAATGGCGATGAAGAATGTGAAGTTCATTCTTCAATGATAGTTCTTCTATTGGCAGAATATGCTCTAGTTTTCAAGGATGAAGACTTATATCAGTTTGTACGCAAAATTCCTACTGAGCTTTTTACAGATTTGAACTTACAAATTTGGTTTCCACTTGAAGAAATGGAAAATAAAATATGTATTCAGGATTATAGTCGTGGCGAAGGAACACTAAAACATTCTGTAACACTATACGAGAATGTAGAAGAGTACAAAAAAGAAATGGTATCAGAAATGGAACTCTTCGGGCCAGAAAAGGATTTTAAAATTTTTAAGCACAGTTTCGATATTGTAGCACACGTTGCAAGCAGGCATTATAAAAGCCAACCTTTTCCTTTAACTTGGCGTGTTTTTATGAAGCAAGAAGTCTCAACAAAATAATAGAATAATGTCAAATCCAATAAAACAACATTATATACCACGTTCATATTTAAAGAACTTTGCAGTTGAAGGAAGAAAAAGAAATCACTTTGTGGATGTTTACAAAATGGATAATGATATGCTATTAGAGCAAATTAGCACTAAAGATATTTGTTTTGAAAAGAATATTTATACAATACCAGCTGAATCAGATGAAATAAAATATGCCTTAGAAAAACACTATGCTGAGAATGTTGATAGTGAGTTTCCAAAAGTATATAAGTTACTTATTGACGAAAAACTGCTGACGGTTACGCAAGAGCAAAAAATCCAAATACTTTATGTATGTCTATCATTATATTTCCGCACACCACGGATTTTAAATCATCAAAAAAGTTTTAATAACCAAATATTTGATACTGCTTCACATACAGTAAATAAAGAAGGTATTATTAAAATGAATTTGTATGGAGAAAAAATGGAATTTCATATAGATGATATTGAAGTAGTTAAAAAAGAATACAATGAACGTGCAAGAACAGCTTTTTTAGTAAATCATTTAGAACAATGGGGGAATTTTGTAAAGTTCAAATACGATTGTACAATAAATGTGATTAAAATTAATGACACCGATGCACCAATAATTACGTCTGATAATCCCGTTTCAATTAGACATTTTGAAACAAATAAATTTCAAGGTTTATATGACCCTAAAGCAGTTATTACATTACCCTTGGATCGTTCACATTATTTAGAGATACATCCTAATGACTATGCAGATGGTCAAACAAGAATTAATAGACTTACTCAAGACAGAGACTATGTGTTTACTACAAATGGAGTAACACAACAAAATGCTGAAAACTTATTAGTAGCATACAAAGGAGATATTGATAAACATTTTGATATTCAAAACCATTATGAAAATCCAGAAAATGGAGAGGAATTTTTAAAAAAAGCTAAATACAGAGCAGAACAAGCTCTTGTTTTATTTGATATCCTAAAGAAAAAAGGGTTTGTTTCAAAAGAGTTTATAGGTAAACTTAAGGAACTTTTAGAGCATCCATTTTGTAAAGATGATATACAAATGTTGAAATATAAAAAAGTACTTTCTAAAATGGGAAAATGGTAATAACGCGTAAACTCTAAACTTCTGTTAAACAAAACATGGTGTTGTTAAAATTTCGTAACTTTGCAATTAGTATGAAACAAGTTTTCCATCAAATAATGTCTTTGACAATGGCTTTTGTAGTGTTATTCTCTACAATGTCATTTACGCTTAGTATGCATTATTGTGGAGATACTTTGGTAGAAACTGCTATGTTCCATAAAGCGGAAGGATGTGGAATGGAAATGGATAATCCTTCAACTGAAGGTTGTTCTATTACAAAAAAGAATTGTTGTAATGATGAACAATTGGTAGTTGATGGGCAAGACGAACTACAACTGCAAGTTGACAAAATTTCTTTAGAGCAACAGGTATTCATCGCTTCATTTGTTTACACTTATATTAACCTTTTTGAAGGTTTAGATAATAATGTATCTTCTTTTGAAGAATACGAACCACCACTCGTCATAAGGCAAATCTTCAAGATTGACGAGACCTATTTAATTTGATTTTTAAACAATAGACTGTTTTATCCTATGACTTTATTATGTCATAAGGATAATTTGTTGTATTCGGTGTTTTCCTAACGCCAATGTCTAACTGTTTAATAATCAAAGCTAATGCTAAATAAAAGCATCAAATTTTTAATAGAAAATAAACTCGTAGCAGTTCTGCTACTCGTCCTTTTTGTTGGATGGGGAACTGTAAACGCACCTTTTAATTGGGATACAGGATTTTTACCTAGTAATCCTGTTGCAGTAGATGCCATTCCAGATATTGGCGAAAATCAACAAATAGTATTTACAAAATGGGATGGTCGTTCGCCACAAGATATAGAAGACCAAATCACATATCCATTAACCACATCCTTACTTGGTATTCCTGGAGTAAAAACCATTCGTAGTTCTTCTATGTTTGGATTTTCAAGTATCTATATCATTTTTGAAGAAGATATTGAATTCTATTGGAGTCGTAGTCGAATCCTCGAAAAACTCAATTCATTGCCAAGTGGATTATTACCAGAAGGTGTTAATCCTGCATTGGGACCTGATGCCACAGGTTTAGGACAAATATTTTGGTACACTCTTGAAGGTCGGGATGAAAACGGAAATGTTACTGGTGGTTGGGATTTACACGAACTGCGTAGCATTCAAGATTACTATGTAAAATATGCTTTATCTACTGCAAGCGGTGTTTCTGAAGTAGCTTCCATTGGTGGTTATGTTCAGGAGTATCAAGTTGATGTCAATCCAGAGTTGATGCGTCAATATAACATTGGTTTAAACCAGATCGTAAAAGCAGTTAAAAGTAGTAATCAAGATATTGGTGCGCAGACTTTAGAAATCAATCAAGCTGAATATTTAGTGCGTGGTTTGGGTTATGTGAAATCTGTTGAAGATATTGAAAATGCTGTAGTTACTTCAGAGGATTTTACTTCAATTAAGATTAAAGACATTGCTAAAGTATCATTAGGTCCAGCAACACGAAGAGGTTTATTGGATAAAGAAGGTGCAGAAGTTGTTGGTGGTGTTGTAGTGGCGCGTTATGGTGCTAATCCAATGGAAGTCATTAACAATGTAAAAGCTCAAATTGAGGAACTGAAAGGTGGATTACCAACAAAAGTATTGGCTGATGGACGAACATCACAATTAACAGTCGTTCCTTTCTATGATCGTACCGAACTTATTCAAGAAACATTAGATACACTTAATGAAGCATTAACACTAGAAATATTAATTACCATTTTGGTTATTATTGTTATGGTTTTCAATTTAAGAGCTTCTATTTTAATTTCTGGATTGTTGCCTGTTGCAGTATTAATGGTATTTGTTACCATGAAACTGTTTAACGTGGATGCCAATATTGTAGCACTTTCTGGTATTGCTATTGCTATTGGAACTATGGTAGATGTAGGCGTCATTCTAGCAGAGAATATGATTCGCCATCTCGATGATGAAAAATTACGGTTACGAGAAGATGGTACAGCGTTAACTACAAATGAAGTAGTTTATAATGCGACTGCCGAAGTTTCAGGAGCAATCTTAACAGCGGTATTAACTACAATTATCAGCTTTGTGCCTGTATTTACAATGATTGGTGCAGAAGGAAAATTGTTTAGACCTTTAGCATTTACCAAAACGATGGCATTATCAGCATCTTTGGTTATTGCTTTGTTTCTAATTCCACCATTCGCAGCTTATTTATTCAGAAAAACATCACTTAAAAGTTCATTTAAGCATATCATAAATGGTGCTTTAATAATTGCTGGAATCGCAATTATGGTTACTGGATATTGGTTAGGGATTATTTTAATTGCTTTTGGTATTACAGGTTTACTTGGGGTTTTGGGTAAACTAAATAAGAAAAATAGCAATCTTGTAAATATTATTATTTCATGTACTGCCATTATATTTTTACTTGCGGAATATTGGCGACCATTAGGCTTTGACAGAAGTATTCTAATAAACTTAATTTTTGTGGCTATTATTTGCTTCGGAATTTTAGGAATATTTTCAATTTTTAGAAGGTATTATGGACAAATTTTAAATTGGGCTTTAGCAAACAAGTTATTGTTTTTAATTATTCCAGCAACTGTACTTGTTTCTGGAGGATGGATAATGAATAATACAGGAAAAGAATTTATGCCATCTTTAAACGAAGGCTCTTTTCTATTAATGCCAACTTCATTACCACATTCAGGTGTTGAGGAAAATAAACGTGTGCTTCAGCAATTAGATATGGCAGTAGCCACCATTCCAGAAATTGAAACCGTAGTAGGAAAATCTGGTAGAACAGAATCTGCATTAGATCCTGCGCCTTTATCTATGTACGAAAACATGATTCAGTATAAATCTGAATATATGCGTAATTCAAAAGGGAAAATACAACGTTACAAGGTAAACGACGATGGTGCTTTTGAGTTGAAAGAAGGGACATTTATCGCCAACCCTAATAATTCGGAAAATGTTGTTTTTACAAACGTTGAACATACTCAACTTATCGAAGATGATGATGGCGAATTCTATCGTAATTGGCGACCAGAAATTAATAGTCCTGATGATATTTGGAATGAAATCGTTAGAGTTACCAAATTACCTGGCGTTACTTCTGCACCAAAATTACAACCGATAGAAACCAGATTGGTAATGCTTCAAACAGGAATGCGTGCACCTATGGGGATAAAGGTAAAAGGACAAGATTTAAAACAAATTGAAGCGTTTGGGTTACAATTAGAAAGTCTTTTAAAACAAGCTGAAGGTGTAAAAGAGCAAGCTGTTTTTGCAGATAGAATTGTAGGGAAACCTTATTTGCTTATTGATATTGATAGAGAAAAAATAGCACGTTATGGTGTGTCTATAGAAGATGTACAAAGTGTGCTAAAAGTAGCAATTGGTGGTATGGCTATAACGCAAACGGTTGAAGGAAGAGAACGCTATGCTGTTAGAGTACGATATCCTAGAGAACTGCGTGGTAATCCAGAAGATATAAAAGGAATTTATATTCCTGTTGAAAAAGGCAGCCCTGTTCCTTTAAGTGAGTTGGCGACTATTCGATATGAGCAAGGTCCGCAAGTCATTAAAAGTGAAGATACCTTTTTAGTTGGCTATGTGTTGTTTGATAAATTAGATGGGTTTGCAGAAGTTGATGTTGTTGAAAATGCGCAAGCTTTGTTTCAGCAGAAAATAGATTCAGGAGAATTAATTGTTCCAAAGGGTATCAGCTATAAATTTACAGGAACTTATGAAAATCAGTTACGAGCAGAAAAGACCCTTTCAGTTGTCGTTCCATTAGCGCTTGCCATTATTTTCTTGATTTTGTATTTCCAGTTTAAATCTGTTACTACATCACTAATGGTGTTTACAGGAATAACAGTTGCATTTGCAGGTGGTTTTATTATGCTATGGCTGTACGGTCAAGATTGGTTTTTCAATTTCAGTTTGTTTGGAGAGAATATGCGAGACCTTTTCAATATGAAAACCATCAATTTAAGTGTAGCGGTTTGGGTAGGTTTCATAGCATTATTTGGTATTGCTACAGATGATGGAGTTGTTATGGCAACATACCTCACACAAACTTTTGAGCGTGAAAAACCTGCCGATAAAAAGAGCATTAGAACTTCCGCTTTACAAGCAGCAGAAAAACGTATTCGTCCGTGTTTAATGACTACTGTAACTACCATTTTGGCGCTGTTACCAGTACTGACATCCACAGGAAAAGGAAGTGATATTATGATACCTATGGCAATTCCAATATTTGGCGGAATGGTTATAGACATTACCTCTTACTTTATTGTACCAGTTTTATACAGCTGGAGAGAAGAGTTTAAATTGAAAAGAGCAAACAAATGAAAAGAATAATTTATACACTCATAGGTTTATTAGCTTTTAATGTTTCTAATGCACAAGAATTAGAAACACTTATTGATGAAGCATTAAATAACAATCCTGAAATTCAAAAATTTGAATTACAGTATAGCATTGCTTCCGAAAAAGTGAATGAAGTAAATACATTACCTAATACCGAATTTGGTGTGGGTTACTTCGTAAGCGAACCAGAAACACGTACAGGAGCGCAACGCTTCAAAGTATCAGCTAAACAAATGTTGCCTTGGTTTGGGAATATAACTGCAAGAGAAAACTATGTGAGTGCTTTGGCAGATGCTAAATATGAAGACATTGTTATTGCTAAAAGAAAATTGATGGTTTCGGTGTCGCAATCCTATTATAATCTTTACGCTAATAAAGCAAAACAAGAGGTTTTAAGCGAGAATATTAAACTACTTGAAACTTATGAAACATTGGCTTTAACATCGGTTGAAGTAGGCAAAGCTTCAGCTGTAGATGTTTTACGATTACAAATGCGTCAAAATGAAATGCAACAATTATTAGATGTTTTAAGTCAACAATTTTTAGCGGAGCAAACTACTTTGAATAAGCTTTTAAATCGTGATAAAGATTTAGAAGTTTCTGTTGTTAACGAGTTAATAATTCCTTCAGAAGATTTTGAAATAACTTCTGAAAATTTGGCTCTACATCCTGAATTACTGAAATTCGATAAACTCTATCAGTCGGTAGAGCAATCCGAATTATTAAACCAAAAAGAAAGCAGTCCTATGATTGGTTTCGGATTAGATTATATCAATGTTGATAAACGTCCTAACATGGATTTTAGTGACAATGGAAAAGATATAATCATGCCAATGGTATCCCTATCTATCCCTGTATTCAATAATAAGTACAAATCCCAAACCAAACAAAATGAGTTGCAACAGCAAGAGATTTTGGCACAAAAACAAGAGCGCACAAATACTTTAGAAACACTATTAGATAAAGCAGTAAACGATAAGGTTTCAGCAAGAATAAGTTATGCAACCCAAACGAAGAACTTAAAGCAAGCTAAAGATGCTGAAGAGATTCTTATTAAAAATTACGAAACAGGAACGATTGATTTTAATGATGTACTGGACATACAAGAATTGCAATTGAAGTTTCAAATGAATCAAATTGAGTCTGTTAAAACCTACTATGTGCAAACCACAATTATTAATTATTTAATTCAGTAAACAATGAAAACAGTTAACATAATTATATTCTTATTCTTAACGTCAACTGTATTTGCCCAAGTCGGGACAAATGGAAATGACAGAAAAGAAGAAGGAAGAAACATAAAAGAATATAACCTCACTATAGAAGAAAATGAATTAACGCTCGCAGGAGTTACAGCCAATGGTATGACAATAAACGGGAGTGTGCCTGGTCCTACATTAGAATTTAATGAAGGCGACCTTGCCATAATTAATGTTACCAATAAAATGGATGAAGAAACCTCTGTGCATTGGCACGGGTTAATACTTCCTAATTTTTATGATGGTGTACCATATTTAACCACGCCACCAATAAAACCAAATACAACATTTCAATATAGAATTCCTATTAACCAATCTGGTACGTATTGGTATCACTCACATACTATGTTACAAGAGCAGAAAGGAGTTTACGGTTCAATAGTTATTCAGCCTAAAGAGAAAACATTTGAATATGACACAGATTTAGTCGTAGTACTTTCTGATTGGACAAATGAAAAACCAATGAACGTATTGCGTAACCTTAAAAGAGGAAACGAGTGGTATCAAGTTAAAAAAGGTACAGCAGTTCCATTAAGCAGAGTTATAAAAGAAGGTGCATTAGGTGCGCAATTTAAGTTTTGGCGCGATAGAATGGAAGGCGCAGATATTGCAGATATTTATTACCCTGCATTTCTTTCTAATGGTAAAAAACTTGCAGAATATCCAAAGTTTAAACCTGGAGAAAAAGTAAGACTTCGGTTTATCAACGCCTCTGCCTCTACTTATTACTGGATAGATTTTGGAGCAGGTAATGCTACAGTCGTTTCAAGTGATGGTGTCGATGTCACACCAGTCAATAAAAGTAGGTTTCTCTTTGGTATAGCAGAAACCTATGATGTCATAGTTACGATACCAAACGGTACATTAGAGGTAACTGCAACCGCACAAGATGGGTCGGGCTACACATCAATTCGTTTGGGTACTGGAAAACTTTTTCCTGCAACTGTAATAGATAGACCAGACAAAGTAGCAATGATGAAGCAAATGGCAAAAATGGATATGAAAATGGGAGCACCTGCAATGGCAGGTAATCAAAAGAAAAACACACCTAAAGCTTTAATGGAAAAGTATGGAATGAAGATGGATATGAAAGACGGCAACATGAAAATGGAGATGAACAATAAGATGTCGATGAAAGATGGTAAGATGAATGACCAAATGGATATGAAGATGAATGATAAGTATAAGATGGAAATGAAAAAAGACTCAATGCCTATGAAACATGACATGTCTATGATGCAAAAAGATAGCACTTCGTTTGATTATGATGCACGTAAAACATATTTCAACTATGACTTTTTAAAGGCAAAAGAAAATACTACTTATAAGGAAGATATACCCGTAACTGACATTTTACTCAATCTAACTGGTAATATGCAACGCTATGTCTGGAGTATAAATGGTGTGCCATTATCCGAAACCGATAAAATTAAAATTAAAAGTGGAGAGGTTACAAGAATAACCTTAAATAACTTAACAATGATGCACCACCCAATGCATCTTCACGGTCACTATTTCAGGGTTATTAATGAAAACGGAGAACGCTCGCCATTAAAACATACAGTTAACGTGCCACCAATGCAAAAAGTAGTTATTGAATTTTATAACGAAGAATATGGCGATTGGTTTTTTCATTGTCACGTATTATATCATATGATGGGTGGTATGGCAAGGGTATTTAGTTATGACACACCGAGAGATCAAAGAATGGAAGCATATCCAGTTCAAAAACTCATCAATGAAACTGACCATTATTATTCTTGGGGAAGGGCTCGTGCAGGTTCAAATTTCACAGAATTAAACCTTATGTCCAGTAATATTAGAAATGAATTTAGTTTAAGAACCGAATTGGATTATAATAAAAATCTTGAAGCAGAAGTAAATTATAACCGATACTTAAATGATTGGGTACGTGTTTATGCAGGTATAAACACCGAAACATCAACACCAGATTCTTATGACACGTTTAATACCGTAGGATTAGTTGGCGTTAAATATTTCACACCATATAGATTTAATGTAGATGTTAGCATGGACCATCAACTGCGTCCTAGAATTCGCTTAGATAGAGAGCTTCTACTTTTTCCAAGATTTTTTATAGAAGGCGAATATGAATATAGAGCTGACTTTGGTTGGGTCAATAATTTGGAGAATAATAATTCATACGAAGGCGAAACCCAATGGTTGGTTGGAGCCTCTTATATTTTATCACGAAATTTTTCAATACAAGGAAACTATAACAACCGATATGGTTGGGGTGGCGGACTTTTGGTAAGATTTTAAACAATTAACATAAATAACAAAACAATGAAAAACTTAAAAGTAACAACTGGAATTTTAGCAATGGCATTTTTAACATTAACAGCAATGTCTTGCAAAGACGCAAAAAAAGAACATAACTACGATGAAGGTCATAATACAGAAATGAATCACGACAATAGCGATGGTCATCACGATAGTGATAAAAAAGAAATGGCAATGAATAGCAATCAAGACGGGAATGCCGAAATGATACTTAAAGATTATTTTAATCTAAAAGATGCTTTAGTTTCTGATGATGAAGCAAAAGCAAAAGAGTTTGGCGCAGTAATGAAAAAAAGTTTAGAAATTTTAGCTATTTCTAAATATACAGAGGAGCAACAAACAGAATTAAAAGAGATTATTGAAGATGCAGTAGAACACGCAGAACATATTTCAGAAAGTCCAATAGCACATCAACGCGAACATTTTAAAATTTTAAGTAAAGATGTAACAGATTTGGTCGTCATTACAGGAACAGCAAATACTTTATACGAGCAGTTTTGCCCAATGTACGATAAAGGTAGTGCTTGGTTAAGTAAAAGCGAAGAAGTGCGTAACCCGTATTACGGAAGTAGAATGCTAAAATGTGGTAAAGTACAGAAAGAGATTAACTAAATGAAAATTGTAAAAAAAATAGTGTTGGTTTTATTAGTTGCTTTTGTGGGAATACAATTTATTCCCACAGAACGCAACCAAAGCGATATTGTTCCAGTAACCGATTTTATGTTAGTTAACAAAGTTCCAAATAACATAAAAAGCAAGTTACAAGTGTCTTGTTATGACTGCCATAGCAACAACACAAATTATCCTTGGTATAACAAAATACAACCCGTTGCTTGGTTTTTAGAAGATCATATCAAGCAAGGTAAGGCTGAACTTAATTTTAGTGCATGGGATTCTTTATCAAACCGAAGAAAATCAAGCAAAATTCGGTCAATAATTAAACAAATTGAAAGTAATGAAATGCCACTTTCCTCGTACACTAAAATTCATAGTGATGCAAAATTTTCTGAAAATGATAGAAATGAAATCATAGTTTGGATAGATAGCCTAATTAAATAGTATAAAATAATATGGATAGTTTAACACAAGCAGCATTAGGAGCAGCAATTGGCGAAGTAATTCTTGGTCGAAAAATAGGATACAAAGGCGCAGTAATTGGTGCTATTATCGCTACTATTCCAGATCTCGATGTTGTTTTGATTCCATTTTATTCATCACTAGAACGAATAAGTATTCATAGAGGTTTCAGTCATTCCATTTTGTTTAGTTTAATAGGCTCAATTTTAATAGCTTTTATATTAACAAAACTAAAGTGGACAAAGCAAATTTCTTATGTAAGACTTTTAATTTTTTGTTGGCTTGCTCTATTTACACATATGCTATTAGATGCATTTACAACCTATGGCACTCAGCTATTGTTGCCTTTTTCCAATTATCGAGTAAGCTTCGATAGTATTAATATAGTTGACCCTTTTTACACTTTGCCTTTATTATTAGGTTTAATTTTAAGCCTTACATACTTCAGAAATAAAGACTCAAGAAGTTTATATAGTAAGATTGGAATAGCTATTAGCTCTTTGTATTTAATATTAACTTTAGGAATTAAATCTTATGTAAATCAAAAGTTTGATGAAGTACTAACTTCACAAGGAATTGAATATAATTCACTACTAACCGTTCCAGTTAAAATTGGGAGTATCAGTTGGTATGGCGTTGCTAAAACTAATAATAGTTTATTTATTGGTAGGTACAATAACCTTTCGCCAAATCTAATACTATTTACGGAGTTCCCAATTAACAATCATTTGTTGAATGATATTCCTACTGAAATATCCTCAACTTTAAAATGGTTTTCCAAGGATTTTTATACAGTTGCAGAAAGTAACGGAAAATTACGATTGTACAATATGCAATGCGATATGCAAGGCATTCGTACTTACGGAAATTACAAAGCACCAACAGCTTTTTATTTTGAAATCACACCGCTTTCAAATGGAAAATATGATTTAACAACAGGAATGCACAAAAAAGCATCAAAATGAAACATACTTATCACATAGCTTTCAGTAATTAAATTAAAAAACTACTTTATGAAAATATCAAAAATAAATAATCAAAAACTCTCATTATTAGGCTCAATATCATTAGGTACTGGTGTAATGATTGGTGCAGGAATTTTTGTGCTAATGGGCCAAATTGCTGAATTAGTTGGCGATTTATTTCCTATTGCATTTATTGCAGGTGCTTTAGTAGTTGGCTTTAGTTCTTATTCTTATGTAAAGTTTTCAAATACGTACCCTTCTTCTGGTGGTGTTGCAAAATTCCTAACAAAAGCATATGGTCCTGGTACACTAGCAGGTTCTTATTCTTTACTAATGTACGTGTCAATGGTAGTTGCTGAAAGTTTAGTGGCTGGTACTTTTGGTGCTTATACCTTACGCCTTTTTCCAAAAGAATATGCTGGATATGCTTCTGTATTAGGTGTGTTTCTTATAGTGCTGGCATATATTATAAACATATCTGGAAACAAAATTATTGAAGCAACAGCAACTTTAACAGCTATTATAAAAGTTATAGGTATCGCTTTATTAGCAATTTCAGGTTTGGTAATTTCAGGTTTGCCAACTATCACAGGAAACTTTATTACTACTAATAGTCAAACTTTACCAGATGGTTTTGGTTTTATAGCTGCATTAGCTTTGGCAATTCTAGCATATAAAGGGTTTACAACAATAACTAATCAAGGAGGAGATATAAAAAACCCTCATAAAAATGTAGGACGTTCCATTATTATTTCAATTGTTGTTTGCACAATTATCTATGTTATTTTGGCATTATCAGTTTCAGGAGCGTTAACTATTGAAGAAATTATTATAGCTAAAGATTATGCTTTAGCTGCTGCAGCAAAGCCAGTATTTGGAGAATGGGGTTCTATATTGACTATTTTTCTTGCCATTATAGCAACTGTTTCTGGTGTAATAGCCAGCGTATATTCTGCTTCAAGAATGTTAGGAATGTTAGGTAATATGAAACAAGTTCCTAATCTAAATCGCATCAAAAAACTTAAAAACCCTTCTTTGATTTTTACAGTTTCTTTGGCAATTCTCTTAACTATTTTGTTCGACTTAACTCGAATAGCTTCCATTGGTGCTATTTTTTATTTAATAATGGATATAGCTATTCATTGGGGTCTTTTTAGACGTCTGAAAAAAGAAGTAAAATTCAATCCAATTATTCCAATTATTCCAATTATTGCCATACTAATGGATGTAATTATTTTGGGTGCATTTATTTATATGAAATATCTAAATGATCCTTTTGTACTTATAGTGTCAGCAATTGGAATTGTTCTCATTTTTCTTTCTCAATATATTTTTATGAAATCTCATACTGATGAAGATGGAAATATGCATATGGGAATGGATATGGATGAACATAAAATGATGAAATAATTTAAAATATAAAAAAATGAAACATACATATCACATACACGGAATGACTTGCAACGGTTGTCGCAGTCACGTAGAAGAAACACTTTCAAAAGTGGAAGGTGTTTCAAAGGCTTCTGTTGATTTAGAAAAAGCAGAAGCAACAATAGAAATGGAATCTCATATTCCAATAGAAAAGTTTCAAGAAGCTTTAGAAAATGATGGTAGAAAATATAGTATTCATAAAGCAGGAGAGCATCATCATACCAAAGTAGAAAAGGAAAAACAACCAAAAGGAAAAGGCACAGGTACGTTTTATTGTCCTATGCATTGCGAAGGCGAAAAAACTTATGACAAACCAGGCGATTGTCCTGTCTGCGGCATGGATTTAGTCGAAGAACAAAATCTATCCACAACTTCAGCAGAACAATGGACGTGTCCTATGCATCCAGAAATAATAAAAGATGAAGCAGGTGCTTGTCCTAAATGCGGAATGGATTTAGTGCCAATGGAAGCAGATAGTTCAGCGGAAGAGAAGACCTATAAAAAATTATTAAAGAAGTTTAAGATTGCAGTAATATTCACATTGCCAATTTTCTTAATCGCAATGAGCGAAATGTTGACCAATAATCCATTGTATGACATCATGGAACAAAAATATTGGAATTGGATTCAATTCGCATTATCAATTCCTGTCGTGTTTTATGCAACATGGATGTTCTTTGAACGTGCCTATAAAAGTATAAAAACCTGGAATCTTAATATGTTCACACTTATTGGAATAGGTGCTGGTGTAGCTTGGTTATTTAGTATTTTTGGTATGTTTTTTCCAGATATTTTTCCAAGTCAGTTCAAAACGGAATCTGGAGCAGTACACGTTTATTTTGAAGCAGCAACCGTCATTCTAACATTGGTGCTTTTAGGTCAACTTTTAGAAGCTCGTGCGCATAGTAAAACCAATTCAGCAGTAAAAGAATTATTAAAGTTAGCACCCAATAAAGCTATTAAAATAGTAGATGGCGAAGATGTTGAAGTAACCATCGATGCTATTGAATTAAATGATATTCTAAAAGTAAAACCAGGCGATAAGATTCCTGTGGATGGTTCGATAACAGAAGGAGATACAACCATTGATGAGTCAATGATTACTGGAGAGCCAATTCCTGTTAATAAAACAGTAAATGATAAAGTAAGTAGCGGAACAATAAACGGCAACCAATCTTTTTTAATGAAAGCTGAAAAAGTGGGGAGTGATACGCTACTCTCTCAAATCATCCATATGGTTAACAATGCCAGTAGGAGTCGTGCGCCAATTCAAAATTTAGCCGATAAAGTATCAGGTTATTTCGTGCCTGTTGTGGTCATTATCTCTTTACTAACTTTTGCGGTTTGGGCAATTTGGGGACCAGAACCAGTTTATGTTTATGCCTTTGTAAATGCTATTGCTGTTTTAATAATAGCTTGTCCTTGTGCGTTGGGGTTAGCAACACCTATGTCTGTAATGGTTGGTGTTGGTAAAGGTGCTCAAAATGGTGTATTAATTAAAAATGCTGAAGCACTTGAAAAAATGGATAAGGTTACGACACTAATTGTAGACAAAACAGGAACTATTACTGAAGGAAAACCAACCGTTGAAACAGTAGGTTCTTTTGATGCTGATTTTAGCGAAAGTGACATTCTGGAATATATTGTTTCGTTGAACAAAAACAGCGAACATCCATTGGCAGAAGCTACCGTTAAATATGGAAAAGAACAAAACGCTGAAATTTTAAAATCAGAAGCATTTAGTGCAGTTACAGGTAAAGGTGTAGAAGCTACCATTAATAATAAAAAGGTGGCATTAGGAAATCCTAAGATGATGGATTATGCTAAGGCTGAGATAACCTTGCAGATGGAAGAAGCAGCTAAAGTTTATCAGAAACAGGGAAAAACAGTTTCTTATTTATCGATAGATAAAAAGGTTACTGGTTATGTAGTAATAGGCGATAAAATTAAGGAAACTAGCGCCAAAGCCATCAAGGAACTTCAAGACAAGGGTATTGAAGTCATTATGTTAACAGGCGATAATCACGACACAGCACAAGCAGTAGCAACAGAACTAAATCTTACAGATTTTAAAGCAAGTATGTTGCCTGAGGACAAACTTAAAGAAGTAGAAAAACTACAAGAAAGAGGAAAGGTTGTTGCTATGGCAGGCGATGGTATTAATGACGCACCAGCACTTGCTAAAAGTGATGTAGGTGTCGCAATGGGTACAGGAACAGATGTAGCTATAGAAAGTGCTATGATAACCTTGGTAAAAGGCGATTTGCACGGTATTGTAAAAGCCAGAAATTTAAGCCATGCTGTAATGAAAAACATTAAACAGAATCTGTTTTTCGCACTTATCTATAATACATTAGGTGTGCCGATTGCAGCAGGTGTTTTGTTCCCATTCTTCGGGATTTTACTCTCGCCTATGATTGCAGCATTAGCAATGAGTTTTAGCTCTGTTTCAGTTATAGCTAACGCATTAAGATTAAGAACAATTAAAGTTTAACTATAAAATCAAATAATTATGGAAAATTCAAATCAACACTCAAATAAAGGAAACTATAAAACATTTTTTTTAATGTTAGGGTTGTCATTTATAGCAATGTATATAACCATGTACTTAAATACCTATGCCATAGACCATGTATATTTCAGCTTGACTCGCTTTTATATGGTTTGCTTAGGGATTTCAACGATGGCAGTTATTATGCTATTATTCATGCTGAAAATGTATAAAAACAAAAAGAAGAATATAGCAATACTTATAGGAAGCCTAGTGCTTTTTGTAAGTGCATTAGGATTAGTTAGAGCACAAGCACCAATTGTAGGAGATGTGCTTTGGTTAAAAGGGATGATTCCTCATCATTCTATTGCCATACTAACAAGTGAACGAGCAGATATTCAAGACCCAGAAGTCAAAAAATTAGCAAATGCTATTATTGAAGCGCAACGTAAGGAAATAGAAGAAATGAAAGCAATGATAAAACGATTAGAAAATGAAAAATAATAAATTAGTCATTTACATAGGAATATTAGCAGTAGGACTTTTGTTAGGATGGTTTCTTTTTGGTAATTCATCTGCTAAAGAAACTGAACATAATCACGAAGCAACAACAGAAACCAACCAAATGTGGACGTGTTCTATGCATCCACAGGTTATGCAACCAGAACCAGGCGATTGCCCAATTTGTGGTATGGATTTAATTCCTGCTGCAAGTGGAAGTGATGGTTTATTGGCAGACCAATTCAAGCTTTCAGAAAATGCTATGGCATTGGCAAACATTCAAACGTCAATTGTCAACAATGGTAAAACAGAAGATAATACCATTAAATTATCTGGAAAAATTGTTGAAAATGAAGAAGCTAATGCAGTCCAAGTTAGTTATTTTTCAGGAAGAATAGAACGTCTAAATGTGAGCTTTACAGGCGAAGAAGTTAGAAAAGGGCAGTTATTGGCAACTATCTATTCGCCAGAATTATATGCAGCGCAACAAGAACTCATCACAGCAGCTTCATTAAAGGAATCACAACCTGCATTATACAAAGCTGTGCGTAACAAATTAAAATTGTGGAAGCTCTCTGAAAATCAAATTAATCAAATTGAAACTTCTGGTAAGGTTAAAGTAAACTTTCCGGTATATGCAACGGTTTCAGGTACGGTTTCAGATAAATTAGTCGAACAAGGCGATTATATTAAACAAGGTCAACCTTTACTCAAAATAGCTAATCTAAACACGGTTTGGGCAAATTTTGATGTGTATGAAAATCAAATCGATTTATTTAAAAAAGGACAAGAAATTTCAGTCACTACCAATACTTATTCTAATAAAGAATTCAAAGCTAAAGTAGATTTTATAGATCCTGTTTTAGATACAAAAACAAGAACTGTGAAATTAAGAGCGGTACTCAATAATAAACAGGACGTTTTTAAGCCAGGAATGTTTGTTGAAGGAAAAGTTAAAGGAATGACTTCAAGTAACGAACACGTATTGACCATTCCATCTACAGCCGTTTTATGGACAGGAGAACGTTCAGTTGTCTATATAAAAACAGACCCTACTCAACCTGTTTTTGAAATGCGAATTATTACATTAGGTAATCAAATTGGCGATAATTATGAGGTGTTAGAGGGTTTGAGTATTGACGATGAGATAGTAACAAATGGAACGTTTACTGTTGATGGAGCAGCGCAATTACAAGGTAAAAAATCAATGATGAATAAAAAAGGTGGTAAAGTTATGACTGGTCATGAAGGACATCTTGGAATGGAAAAGGATCCTTCAGCAAATAATGAGAATCATTCTAATATGAATGAGAGGATAAAAGTGTCTAAGGACTTTCAGAATCAGATTAAAGTCGTTTTTAATGATTATATCAAATTAAAAGATGCTTTGCTTAAAGATGATTCTAAGAAAGTCATTATTAAATCAAAAAGACTATTGGGTAATTTATCTAAGGTTGATATGAAGCTATTAAAAGATAAAGAGGCTCATGGTCATTGGATGTCATTAGAAAAAGAAATAAAAGCATCGGCAACATCAATTTCAAACACATCAAATATTGAATCACAACGAAATCATTTTAAGCACCTCTCATCACATTTAATTAGTACGATTCAGACATTTGGTATCAATGAAAAAGTCTTTGTTGAGTTTTGCCCGATGGTAGACGATAACAACGGTGCATACTGGTTGAGCAGGGAAGAAAAAGTAATCAATCCATATTTTGGGGGCGCAATGCTAACCTGTGGAGAAGTAAAACAAGTAATCGAATAGTAAAAATCAAATAATAACAATTAAATTTTAAAACAATGAAAAAAGTAATTTTAAGTTTAGCAGTAGTAATGGCTATAGGTTTAACAAGTTGTAAAGACGAAACCAAGCAAGAAACAACAGAAACAAAAACGGAAGTATCTAAAGACATGGCTATGGCGGATATATCTTTTGGTGTTAGAGGTAATTGCGGAATGTGTAAAAAAACCATTGAAAAAGCTGTTAACAAAGTTGAAGGTGTGGCAAATGCAACATGGGATGTCGATAAAAAGAAAATAGATGTGTCTTTTGATGATGCCAAAACAGATGAAATGGCAATTCATAACGCAATTGCAGCATCAGGTTATGATACTGAAAAGGTTTCTGGAAATGAGGAAGCTTACAGTAATTTACCAGGATGTTGTAAATATGAACATGATATGGTAATGAATCAATCAGGAGATAAAAATGAAGAGGATCATTCAGACCATGACCATTAATAATAATTATAGAAGAGCCTTGTTAATTAAGGCTCTTCTATAATAAAAGTTACATGCATACGTTATTTGCAACACCATTGCATTAAATAATTTATATCTTTGCTACGATGAATTTTTTAGCCTTCATATTATCAATTTATATTTTCGCGCTTAATTTAGCACCTTGCGAAGATAATGCTACGCTTGATAATGAGGTTCAAACAGAAATTTCACAAGGAATGGACAATGACCATCAACATCAAGATTCAGATTTATGTTCGCCTTTTTGTATTTGTCAATGCTGCCATGTAAGTGCTGTGCATTTTGATATTCCAGATTTAAAATTAGACATATCTTTTATTTCCACAAAAGATGTTTTATACCTAAACGGTTCAGAAAAAGACTTCACAAATTCCGTTTTACAACCACCACAAGTATAATGAATACCTGCAAACGCAGGTATATTATAAATCTATGCTACCATCGATACCAGTTGGTAACTATTCTTTATTTATAAATTCATTATAACTATAATTCTATGATTAATAAAATCATTGATTTTTCAATCAATAACAAATTCATCATTGGTTTGCTAACACTTACCATTGTTGGAGCAGGTATTTGGAGTATGACCCAAGTACCAATCGATGCTGTTCCAGATATTACCAACAACCAAGTACAAGTCATTACACAAGCACCAAATTTAGGAACAGAGGATATTGAGCAAATTATTACTTATCCAGTAGAGGTGGCAATGAGTAATCTGCCTAATGTTCAAGAAATTCGTTCAATTTCTCGTTTTGGCTTATCAGTTGTTACCATAGTTTTTGACGATGATATGGGAACATATCTGCCGCGTCAATTAGTCGCTGAAAAACTCAACGACATTAAAGGACAAATTCCCGAGGGATTCGGAGAACCTTCAATGGGGCCTATTTCATCTGGTCTTGGAGAAATATATCAATACACACTTAAAGTCAAAGCAGAATATAAGGACAAATATTCGGTTACTGATTTGCGCACCATGCAAGATTGGATAGTACAACGTCAAATGGCAATGGTTGAGGGTGTTGTTGAAGTTAATGCTATTGGTGGAAAAATTAAGCAATATGAAGTCGCTGTCGACCCAAATGAGTTGCGAGCAATCGGATTAACAATTACCGATGTCTTTGAAGCGTTGGAAAACAACAATCAAAATACAGGTGGTGCATATATCGAAAAGAACCATCAAGCCAATTTTATTCGTGGCGAAGGCTTAGTGCGTAGTTTGGATGATATTAAAAAAATTACAGTAAAAAATATAAATAATATTCCTATAACTATTGGAGACATTGCCAAAGTGCAATTTGGCTCTGCTATACGTTACGGCGCATTAACACAAGATGGCGAAGGCGAAGTTGTAGGTGGTTTGGTAATGATGCTTAAAGGGGCTAATTCAAACGATGTTATCGAGAATGTAAAAGAGCGCATGGCTCAAATAGAAAAGTCATTACCCGAAGGTGTAATTATTGAACCTTTATTAGACCGAAGTAAATTAATAGCAGAAACTACATCAACTGTAGCAACAAACCTTATTGAAGGCGCATTAATTGTAATATTTGTACTCATTTTTTTATTAGGAAACTGGCGAGGTGGTTTAATAGTAGCATCCACTATCCCATTATCGTTGTTGTTTGCCTTTATATTGATGAATGTATTTGATGTGTGGGCAAACCTAATGAGCTTGGGTGCGATTGATTTTGGAATCATTGTAGATGGAGCAGTAATAATAGTTGAAAGTACTGTATTTCTCATTACATCCCGAGTACTTAAAAAGAAGAGCCTTACAGCAAAAGAAAGAGATAAGGTAGCTTCAAATGCTTCAAAAAAAATGATGAATGCTGCGTTTTTCGGTCAGCTTATTATCCTTATTGTTTTTCTTCCAATTCTGGCTTTACAAGGTATTGAAGGGAAAATGTTTAAACCAATGGCATTGACATTCATTTTCGCAATGATTGGCGCCATGGTGCTTTGTTTGACCTATGTGCCAATGATGTCTGCCTTGATTTTAAGAGCACCAAAAAACGACAAAAAATCATATGGCGATAAATTTGTGCATTGGGTAGAACGTAAATATCAACCGTTGTTAGAAAAAGCCTTAAAGAAAGGTAAACTAATAATTGGTGTTTCTGTTGTTTTATTTGGTATTGCAGTCTTTATGTTTACGAGAATGGGAGGCGAATTTATACCACAACTTGATGAAGGAGATATTGCGTTTCACGCCATTTTAAAACCAGGTAGTTCCCTTAAAGAAACTATTGAAACGACTACAAAAATTGAACAAATTGTAAAGGCAAAGTTTCCAGAAGTTGAAAAAATTGTAAGTCGAATTGGTGTTGCTGAAATTCCAACAGACCCAATGCCAATGGATTTGGCTGATGTTTTTGTAATTCTGAAGCCAAAAAGCGAATGGACAACAGCCATTACAAAAGATGAATTGATAGAGAAGATGAAAGAAGCGGTTGAAATCGTTCCAGGTGTTAACTATGAATTTACACAACCTATCGAAATGCGCTTCAACGAATTACTAGAAGGTGTTAGAGAGGACATTGCCATAAAACTTTATGGAGAAGATATAAATGTACTGTCTCAAAAAGCAGAAGAAATATCTCAAATTATTGCAGGTACAGAAGGTATTGGAGATATGAAGGCCGAAGCCACAACAGGCTTACCACAAATGACCATTACCTACAATAGAAATAAATTAGCACAATACGGACTGCAAATAAATACTTTAAATCAAATCGTTCAATCGGCTTTTGCAGGTGGAACAGCAGGAATTATTTTTGAAGGCGAAAAGCGATTCGATTTAGTGGTAAGGTTAAATTCTCAAAACAGAAAGGATATTTCAGATGTTCAAAATTTATATATTAATTTACCGTCTGGTACTCAAATTCCACTTCGTGAAGTTGCAGATATAAGCTACAAAGCAGGCCCAATGCAAATAAGCAGGGATAATACAAACAGAAGGACCTATGTTGGTATTAATGTAAGAGGGCGTGATGTAAAATCTTTAGTAACCGAGATTAAATCAAAGTTAGACGCTAAACTTGAATTACCAACTGGCTATTTTATTAGGTATGGTGGTGCATTTGAAAACTTAGAACGTGCAAGTAACAGATTACAAACTGTAGTTCCAATTGCGTTATTGCTCATTTTTGTACTTATTTATTTTGCTTTGAAATCGTTGCCACAAACTTTAATGATTTATATCGCAATTCCTATGGCAACCATTGGTGGTGTAGTAGCATTGTGGTTAAGGGATATGCCCTTTAGTATTTCGGCAGGTGTAGGTTTTATTGTTTTGTTTGGCGTCGCTGTTCTTAACGGTCTGGTAATGATAAGCGGACTGAATGAGTTGAAAGAAGAAGGTGTTACCAATCTTAAAGATAGAATTATAGAAGGTACAAAACGAAGAATTAGGCCAATTATGCTGACGGCTTTTACAGATGTTTTAGGGTTTTTACCTATGGCAATTTCAGCATCAGCTGGTGCAGAAGTACAAAGACCTTTAGCGACGGTTGTAATTGGTGGTTTACTAACCTCAACATTATTAACATTGTTCGTGTTGCCGATATTATATCATTGGGTAGAAAGCAAATCATTCAAGTTTAGAGCAAATAAAAAAGTAATTATCGTTACTGTAATGGTAGCTTTTATGTTTTTGTTGCCAATAACAGGAAACGCCCAAGAAGTTAATGATACGTTACCAATTATTTCAATGAATGAAGCGGTTAAATTATCAAAAGAAAATTTTCCGCTTTTAAAACAAAAGCAATTAGAAATTAGCAAACAAGAACAGTTAAAAAGTACAGCTTACGATTTTGGTACATCTCAAATTTTTACTGGAGGCGAGGAAATTAATAACGGAAATGGTATTTATACGACTATTGGAATTGGTCAAAGTAACATTGATGTGTTCGGTATTTCTGCAAAAAAGCGATTGCAAGAACAACGCATTCAATTAGCTCAAAAGGCGTTTCAGCTTTCAGAATTAGATTTAGAATTGGAAGTGAAAAAGGCGTGGGCAAATGCCTTGCAGAGTAAAAGGAATTATAAATTATACAAAGAATTAGATTCTATATATACCAATTTTGAAAAAGCAGTAGCATTAAATTATGAAGTTGAAGCTATTTCCAAGTTAGAATATTCAGCAGCTAAAAATCAAGCCTTACAGATTCAAAATAAATTTATGCAATCAAAAAGTGAATACAATATTGCATTACAACAGTTAAACCTATGGCTGGTTTCTGATACGTTCTATACGGTTCCAAATGATTTTGAAATAACCAATGAAATTGATGTTGATACTTTTAGCATAGAAGAACATCCCTTATATGGTCTAGCACAATTACAAGTGTCAGAAGCAGAAGCAACATATAAAGCTGCCAAAGCAGATAACTTACCCAAGTTAAATCTTCAAGGTGGTTTACAAAATGTAAATGGAAATTCAGGTTTTTATACGTATCAAGCAGGTGTTTCTATTCCTTTTTTGTCTGGTACAAATAAAGCAAAAGTTGAAACTGCAAAAATAGATAAGGAAATTGCCGAAACGAACATTCAGTTTAAAAAACAAGAAGTACAATCCAAGTTTCTACAATCAAAAGAGAATTATCAAAAATGGAAGACCTCTTGGCTTTTCTATAAAAATGAGGTTTTACCACTTGTAAAAGAACAAAAAGTGGGTGCTTTATTTGCCTATAGAGAAGGCGAGGTAGATTATACAGGATTTACACAACTCATAAAAGAAGCTATCCAATCTGAATTACAAGCTCAAGAAGCATTAATAAATTATTTAGAAAGTACATTTCAACTACAATATTTTAATAAATAAGAAAATGAAAAACACACGATATATAATCTTAACATTACTTGCAGTTTCACTTTTAGTTGTTGCATGTGGAAATAAAGAAAGTCATAAAGAAGGCGATGGTCATGAACACAATGAAGATGCAAAGCCAGAAGCTGAAGAAGCCCATAGTGATGAAGAAGAAGTGATGCTTTCACAGCAACAGTTTGACGCCTTAAAAATGAAAACTGACACCTTGGTATTGCGCAATATGAGCGGTTATGTAGAAGCGAATGGCACATTGGAAGTGCCACCACAAAACGAAGCTGCAATAACTTCTGTAGTTGGTGCTAATGTGGTATCTATAAAAGTTATTGAAGGCGATAAAGTTAAAAAAGGTCAAGTGGTTGCATATCTATCACATCCTAATATTATAAAAATGCAGACTGATTATTTGAATGCTTTTAGCAACAGTAATTTTTTAAAGAAGAACTACGAGCGTCAACAAAAATTAAATGATGCAGGAGTTGGCTCTGGTGCAAATTTTCAAAAAGCCGAAGCAGAATATGATGCCTCTAAAGCGATGGTAAACGGATTGGAAGCCCAATTGAGACTATTAAACATAAACACGTCATCAATACGAAATGGAACAATTGCTCAAAGTATATCATTAATAAGCCCAATAGAAGGCTTTGTCCAAAAAGTTGAAGTTAAAACAGGACAATATGTTGAGCCACAAACCGAACTTTTTGAAATTGTAAACACGCATCACGTTCACGCAGATTTAATGGTGTTCGAAAAAGACGTTTATAAAGTAAAGAAAGGTCAAAAAGTGATTTTCAATTTACAGTCCAATACAGAAGAAGATCTTACAGCTGAAATCTATTCGGTAAGTAAGACTTTTGAAGATAATCCTAAAGCACTTCACGTACACGCTGAAATTGAAAACAAAAAAGGGAATCTAATTCCAGGGATGTATATAAGAGGTAAAATTCAAGTTGAGAATACAGAAACTAAGGCATTACCAGAAAGTGCTATTATAAAAGAGGGCGATAGGTTTTATGTTTTTTCAGTAGAAAGAGAAAATGAAGATTGGAGTTTTAAACCTATTGAAGTGCTTTTAGGGGCAAAAGATGGCGATTGGATTGCTGTTCAATTTACTGAAGAGCAAGATAAAACCATGAAATTTGCTTATAATAATGCATATTATTTAATTGCTGAAATGAAAAAGGGCGAAGCAGAACACGAACATTAATTATGGAAACAATAGAACAAGTATTAGAGTCGAGAAGCATTCGTGTTACAGCAATGCGTATGTTAATTTATAAGTTTCTTGCAGAAAAAGAGGTAGCTGTTACTTTAAGTGACATAGAAAATGCGTTTGTAAAAGCAGATAGAACTACATTATACAGAACTATAAAAACTTTTGAGGAAAAAGCGATTGTGCATCAAATAGATGATGGTACTGGGATTACAAAATATGCGTTATGTGAACAAGGTTGTAATTGCGATATAAAAACTGATTTGCATTTACACTTTCATTGTAATAATTGTAATGAAACCATTTGCTTAACAGACCATAAAATACCTCAAATAAAAGTACCTGATGGTTTTGTTTCAGAAAATGTAAACTTGGTTGTAAAAGGTATATGTGATAAGTGTAGTGGATAATAATTGCACTTCCATTGCATTGGTTTTTATAGCATTTTTGTATCACCATAATTAATATAGGAATCAATGCTTTTATTCATTTTCTTTATAATTTACTTTCTATTTGTATTTGTAATCAGGTCAATTTTATTAAAAAATAAAACAGGCATTAATCCATTGACCTTTAATAAAACTGATGATGCTCACGGTTTTAATGGAAAGGTATTTACCGTAATAACTTTTATGGAATTAGTTGTTGTTGGAATCTACGCTTTTAAGATTGAATGGTATAAATATTTACTTCCTTTTTGGTATATAGAAAATGAAATTTTATCCATAATTGGTTGGGGATTTTTAATTATTTCTCTAATCATAGTTTGGATTGCTCAATCACATATGGCTAATTCGTGGAGAATTGGAATTGATGAAAAGAATAAGACGAAACTTGTAACTAAAGGATTATTTTCATTTTCCCGTAACCCAATCTTTCTCGGAATTATGATTGCGAATATGGGATTGTTTTTGGTCATTCCAAATGCTTTTACACTATTGATAATTTCATTATCAACTATAAGTATAAATACGCAAATTAGATTAGAAGAAGCATTTTTAGAACGAGAGTTTGGTAATGATTATTTAGCGTATGTAAATAAAGTAAGGCGTTGGATATAAATATTAAATAATTAAAGTAATTATGAAAAACAAATTAGTCATCACTAGTTTACTAACGGCAATTACGGCTTCATTGTGTTGTATCACACCTGTTTTGGCTTTAATTGCAGGAACAAGTGGTGTAGCTTCAACTTTTTCTTGGATAGAACCATTTAGACCTTATTTAATAGGACTTACAATATTAGTACTTGTCTTTGCTTGGTATCAAAAACTGAAACCAGAAAAAGAAATCGATTGTGAATGTGAAACAGATGAAAAACCAAAATTTATTCAATCAAAAACCTTTCTAGGGATTATTACAGTATTCGCAATTATAATGTTGGCGTTTCCATATTACTCAAGTATTTTTTATCCAAACACAGAAAAGCAAGTCATAGTAGTTGATAAATCAAACATCAAAATAACAGAATATAAAATAGATGGAATGACCTGTGCGAGTTGCGAAGAACACGTAAATCATGAAGTAAATAAACTCAACGGAATTATTAACTCAAATACTTCATACAAAAAGGGTAATGCAATTATTGAATTTGACAAAACTAAAACCAATAAGAGGGAAATTGAGAAAGCAATAATTTCAACTGGTTACAAAATAACTGACAAAATAGAAAACTAATGAAAATTATATTAAAATCAGTAATCACTTGCCCAAACTGTGGTCATAAAAAAGAAGAAGATATGCCAACAAATGCTTGTCAATTCTTCTATGAATGTGATAATTGCAAAACGGTAATGAAACCAAAAGAAGGAGATTGTTGTGTGTATTGCTCTTATGGTACAGTTCCTTGTCCACCAATTCAACAAAACAAAAGTTGTTGCTAAAACAAAACTTGATGAAAAAAAAGAAAGTTAATCTAAGAGATTTAAAGCCAGGTTCTGATGGACAACATAGTAACGATGATGGTCATAACCATAGCAGTCCTAAAAAAGTTTCAAATATTGAAACCTATTTACCAGCTATTTTCAGTTTCGTAATGTTGATAGTTGGAATTACTGTTGATTATTTTGAAGTATTTCCACATTTTTCTGGTTGGATTCGTATTCTTTGGTATGTTATAGCTTATATTCCAGTTGGATTTCCTGTTATAAAGGAAGGCTGGAAAAGCATTAAAAGTGGCGATTTTTTTACCGAGTTCCTTTTAATGTCTATTGCTACCATAGGAGCATTCATTATTGGCGAATATCCCGAAGGTGTGGCAGTAATGCTTTTTTATGCGGTTGGAGAATTATTTCAGAGTGCAGCAGTCAATCGAGCAAAAAGTAATATTAAAGCATTGCTCGATGTACGCCCTAATGAAGCTTTAGTTTATCGGAATAATGATTACATTTCTGTAAGTCCAGAGACGGTTGAAATTGGAGAAAAAGTTCAAGTACGCGTGGGAGAAAAAGTTCCCTTGGATGGTATTCTACTTTCCGAAAAAGGTTCATTTAACACAGCGGCTTT
Organism: uncultured Algibacter sp.; assembly: GCA_947502405.1. Classification (GTDB taxonomy): domain Bacteria; phylum Bacteroidota; class Bacteroidia; order Flavobacteriales; family Flavobacteriaceae; genus Algibacter_B. The sequence goes on from CANMZT010000001.1 coordinate 330,227, forward strand.
GACTGGCGAAAGCAAACCTGATACGATTGCAAAAGACGAAAAAGTATTTGCAGGGAGTATTAATATGGATGGTGTTATAGAAATCGAAACCACAAAAGAGTTTAAGGATAGTTCCATTGCTCGAATTCTCGATATGGTACAGAATGCCACAGCGCGAAAATCAAAAACAGAATTATTCATCAGACAATTTGCTCGAATTTACACACCCATTGTTGTTTTCTTGGCTATAGGTGTTACTTTCATTCCTTACCTTTTTGTAGATGATTATGTGTTTAGAGATTGGTTGTATCGTGCCTTAATATTTTTGGTTATATCCTGTCCTTGTGCTCTGGTTATATCCATTCCATTGGGTTATTTCGGTGGTTTGGGAGCAGCTTCAAAAAATGGAATTTTGTTCAAAGGAGCTTCGTTTTTAGATGCAATGACCAAAATTAACACGTTGGTAATGGATAAAACTGGAACTGTTACCAAAGGCGTTTTTAAAATCAAAGAAGTAAAGGCTATTGGTTGGGAAGAATCTGATTTTATGAAGTACTTAATGGCTATAGAAGAACAATCCACACATCCTATCGCAAAGGCCATAATGGAGTATAAGGAAGACGGAGAAGATTTTGAAGCTAAAGACGTTTCTGAAATCGCAGGTAAAGGTTTAAAAGGGATTGTAAATGGTAAAACAATTTTAGTTGGAAACAAAGCCTTAATGCTTGCCAATAATATAGATGTTCCAACTGAAACTGATTCTATTGTAGAATCCATAGTATTAGTAGCAATAGATAATAAGTTCGCTGGTTATGTTGTGATAGCAGACGAATTAAAAGAGGATGCAAAAGAAACAATTACAACATTGCACAAAGTAGGTATTAAAAACATTATGATGCTCTCTGGCGATAAAGATTCCATCACTCAACAAGTAGCAAGAGAATTAGGAATTGAAAATGCCAAAGGAGGTTTGCTACCAGAAGATAAATTAAATGAAGTTGAAATTTTAAAACAGAACCCTAATAATAAGATTGCTTTTATTGGAGATGGGATTAATGACGCACCAGTTTTAGCAGCAAGCGATGTAGGAATCGCAATGGGCGGATTAGGTAGTGATGTAGCGATTGAAACAGCAGATGTTATTATTCAAACTGACCAACCTTCAAAAGTAGTCAGAGCAATTAAAATAGGTCGTTCCACCCGAAAAATAGTTTGGCAAAACATTGGTTTAGCATTTGGAGTAAAAGTAATAGTTCTGATTTTGGGCGCAGGTGGTTTGGCGACAATGTGGGAAGCGGTATTTGCTGATGTAGGTGTAGCTTTATTAGCCATTTTGAATGCTGTGAGGTTGCAGAAGATGCAATGGAAATAATAAAATTAATAAATAGAATATAATTTTATATATTTAATTCTAACCCCTGCTTTTGCAGGGGTTATTTAGTTTGAATAATACTGAAATAAGCTCACTCAGCACATTTCCTTTAATTCCGTTGCTCTACATTACAGGAAAAGAGCTTCACTAACAGAAGTCTTGGATACAATTCCAAAGTTTTAGATTTCCACTTCGCTTAATCCTGACTAATCCCAAAACTTTGGGAGTAGGAACGCTATATTCCCAATATAAAACTTTGAAATAACGTCCGCTTAATAGGGAGAGATATCTATATCAATATTGGTACAAAGATAAACTCGCAAAATATTCTCATCAAAAGACTACGGCATAAAGCCAACGCTTCGCCAACAACTCATTTATTCCGTTTCCTTTTGAGCAGAAATTTTGTCTTCCGTTTGGGTTCTGCAAAAATATTGTTTAATCTAAAATTTAAGTATTATGACAACAACAGCAAGTACTACAAGTAAAAACGGAAAGGCAAAAACCACCGTTAAAAATGAGGTCAAAAAGAAATTGACACAAAGCGCCATTGGACTTCAAGTTCAAGAGCTAAGTATTGGAAGGATTATCCCAGACCCAATGCAACCAAGAAAATCCTTTAACGAGGAAGCACTTAAGCAACTATCTGAAAGCATCGAAGAACACGGTGTCCTACAACCAATTACAGTACGAAAATCTGGAAAAGATTACATCATTGTAATGGGAGAACGTAGGTATCGTGCAAGCAAATTAGCGAAAAAGAAAACAATTCCGAGTATCGTAAGGGAATATGATAATAATGATGTTTTGGAAATTCAAATTATTGAAAATCTGCAAAGACAAGATGTTGAACCTACCGAAGAAGCCGAAGCGGTAGTATTCCTAAGCGAAAAATATTCGCCAAGGGAGATTTCAAAACGGTTGGGGAGAACAGAAAACTTTGTAAGGCAACGTTTAAAATTAGCAGGTCTAATTGAAGGTTTTAAAACATTTGTTCGTAATGGCGAAATGACTATTTCATTAGGAGTAGGTGTTGCGCTTTTCGAGCCAGAGGAACAGCAAATGATGCTGGAAACAATGGGAGAGAGTTTTAACACACATCAAATTAATCAGATGATTAAGAACCAGACCTACGATTTGGAAAAAGCACCTTTTGATGTAATCGATGAAAAATTGATTACCAAAGTTGGTGCCTGTACAACATGTCCGTTCAACGCAATAAATCAAGGTAATTTGTTTGGCGATGGCAAAATGGTATGTACAAAATCAGCCTGTTATGAAATGAAGAAAAGCAAGTCGTTTTTGAATTTGATTGAGAAATCGAAGAAAGAGAATGTGCTTTTGATTCCTGAAATTCGCAAGTATTGGGCTGATGACGACAACAATCAGCTTATTATATCGCAATTGGAACAAAACGGATTGAAAGTTTACCTTCTGGATGATGTTGAAATAATCGAAGAGCCAATTGAGCCTACAATAGAAGCAATTAAGACAGAATACCAACATTACGACTATTCTGAAGAGGAGCTAAAAACTGAACTAGAAGAAGCGATTGAGAATTACAAGGAAGAGTTGGAAACATATAATTACGCAAAGGAAAATGGATTTGTAGATGGTGTTATGTTTCATCCAAAAACGTACCTAAATAAAGTAATTTTTGTGAAGATAAAAGAAGATTCAAAAACGGAAAATTCTACATATTCTGAGCCGATAGCCAATAGAAAAATGGCCGATTGTACACCAGAAGAACAAATCGTGAAAATCAACGAAAGGGAAATCCGTAAAAGACACATTGAGCATAACAAGCAGTTTGAGGATATGGTTCAGATGATTCGTCAAACCGATTATATTGAAAAGAAGAAAGCGCTTTCGGTAGATGAGATGGTGGCTTTCTCATTAACCTTATTTGAAAATAATGTGGACTATGTAGGTCGACAAAAACACTTTTCAAAATTATTAGGCAACACATCCAAGATGACTGATGTGGAAACTGTCGAGAATTTCAAAAAGAATTTCAAAAAGGAAACCTTTTATAAGTTGATTCGGTACATTCTTACCAAGCAAGTACATTTTGGCGAAAGCAATCATGTTAATAACCTGACAAACATTTCATTCTACAATGCGATGCAAGGGTATTATAAAACCAAAATTGCCAATATTGAAAAGGAATATGTAGAAGAGAGAAACAAGCGTGAAACACGTTTGAAAGAGCGAATAGGAAATCTTGAAAAGAAAATTCAGGAATTAAACGATTAGCTTTTGTTGTTGGAAGTAAGGGTCAGCATTCGTGCTGGCTCTTATTTTTTTTATATAGTATTCATGAAAATGGGTAAGTAGAAAGTATTCAATCAATATCAGCGCAAAGGTAAACTCGTAAAATACACCCATCAAAAGACTACGGCATAAAGCCTACCCATCATCCAACGCTTATTTATTCCGTTTCCTTTTGAGCTGTGATTTTAGCTTCCGTTTAGGTACTGCTCAAATATTGTTTAATCAAAAAATCTTAGAATTATGAAACAAGTATCCGAAAAACCCGACACGACATTACAAGAAGCAGAAGAACATTATCAATTAAGTAGTGAAAAGTACGATGTAGATAGTGGAGAAAGTCATTTAGCGTATTACAGAGATAAGCATCCTTCAAATTATCAAGTATTATTAGATAGTGTTTAATTTAAAATCTCACATCATGGAAAATTTAAAAGTAGTTCAGTTCGATTTCGGTTTTGAACGTAAGCCGATATCAGCAAAAGATAAAGTTGTAAAACCAACTAAAAAGGATAAGAGTGATTTCGTTTTCGATTTTATGGATTGTCTTGCAAGTCCAATCATAGTTTTTAAATCTGCATGGCAAGATACTATACCAAAAGATATACTTGGTAGAATCAAATTATCACGAATCATTTGCTCAATGACAGGAGATAAAATGGCATCACTTACAGAGACTTTAGCCTATATGATGCCAAGAACTTATGAAGCACCCATGCAGACAGAATGGGCAAACATTTATACATGGCTAGGACTTCAATATGCAATGCAGACCAAAAGTAAAGACCAATTAGAAGCTATGATTGAAATAGCACCAAAAGAACTGTCTGATTATGAAAAAGGACTCTTAAAAAACCTGAGACTATGGATTTATGATAAACGAAGAAAAGCTCTAAAAGGTATTTTGAAAAAGAATAAAGTTTCAAAAGAAGATGGTATTTTAGATATTCAAGAGAAGCTGTTTTAATAATAAACATTTTCAATAAAAGTCATTTTATCTCTGCTTTTTTTACGTTATAACATTATATTTATAATTCATAGAACAGTTCGAAATGTTGACATATCATGGACTTATAGAATTAAGGGACAAACTCGCAAATAACGAGATTGGGCTAGAACTTGCAAAAGAAAAATGTTGGAGTGACTTCAAAGAAGGACAACGGTCTTGGCATACAAAAGATTGGAAGGATAGAAGGTCAAAATTCATTAAAGAAAAATGCGAAATATGTAGTAGTAAAGAAACATTAACGATACAGCATCTTTCCCACCCAAAAAAATATTCAGAATTTAAAAGAGAAATAATAAGAACTTATGCGAAGGATTACATAAACACTAATCCAAACATTGATAAATCTGAATTTACTGCTCATATTCTAAAAAAATATGAATATGTCCCAATTCCTTTGTGCCCAAATTGTATGTGTAAAAATCCCAGCGAAAGGGTAAGGAAAATTCCAAAATATCGTTGTGCGGATTGTAAGCACGAATTTGAAGAAGCGATTTATAGGTCGGAAATCGAACTTATTTCTATTTTTTATCAGGATGAGGATGCATATGAAGTTCGAGATAAGTGTTTTATTTCAAAAGATAAATGGAGAAACAAACACAACCTATCAAATATTCGGTATTGGTTGCAAAGAGAATTAGCAAAAAATAAAGATTCTGAAACGATTGAAAAAAAGGCTTTTTTACTTTATTTAAGCGACAACATTAAGTATCTGTCCTTTGAAGATACAATAACGGCTTGCAAAAAATGTGCATCTAGTTTTGACTTACACAAAATGGAATTATGCCCCAAATGTAAAAAACATTATAAAGGCATTCAATATCCAACTTGTATACAATGTTTGCCAGAAGAAAAACGAAAAGCTGCGATGGAAAAAATTGAATTTGGTAAAGAATGGCAGGATATGCATAAAAGACTTGGAATAGACTAATATTGGAAGTAATAAAACGAGCAGCTAAGTCGTATAAAATTAATTGCTAGTACAAACCTACTTACGAAATTCCTCGCAAATTTTTTATTCGGTTTTTTGATTTGCTAAACCATCCAACTAATTATACAAACAAGCTGTTTGAAATAACCAGTAGAAATCAATTTTTATATCCCATTCAACACATTTCCTTCCATTCCGTAAAAACTGCATTCCAGAAAAAGAGCTTCATTAACAAAGGTCTTGGACATAATCCACACTTTTGACTTTTCATTCCGTTAACCCTTTCCGATTCTCTGGAAAGGAACACTTCATTACAAGTAAAAAGCGCGAATCAAGTCCGCCAAATAAGTAAAAATGTATTTGCATTTTGTTCCACTTCCTATGATTTTGTATTTCACAAAGAATTTAGAATCACTTCCGTAATCCAACACCGTCATACCTTTTTTTGACAGCAAAATAACAACATTCAGCTTTGAACGACAGCATAATCAGGCTCGTGCCTCGCACTTTTTATATGTCTAAACAAAGCTGAATATCGAAAGCACTAAGCAACAAAAAGAAGGTAACAGCGTCGGCTCTATGGGAAGTAAATCTAAAATGAATCTTATGAAATCTTACAAAATCAATAAAAAGGAAGCGGAACAAAAGTTAAAAAAACAAAAAAAGGAAAACGCTCTGGATATAATAAGTAAATCAATAACAAAGCCTTTCTGAATGGTTCAGATAGGTCAATATTAATCTTTAAATTTTTTAATTATGAGTACTCTAAGAAACAAAGTACAGTTAATTGGCAACGTGGGAAACGAGCCAGAAATCACAAACCTTGAAAGTGGAAAGAAAGTTGCGAAATTTTCAATCGCTACAAATGAATCTTATAAGGATTCTAAAGGCGAAAAAGTGACAAACACCCAATGGCACAATATTGTAGCATGGGGAAAGATTGCCGAAATCGTAGAGAAATATGTTGGCAAAGGAAAAGAAGTAGCACTTGAAGGCAAATTAACCTCACGCTCTTATGAAACTAAAGAGGGAGAAAAAAGATACGTTACCGAAGTGGTCGTAGATGAAATTCTTCTTTTAGGAATTAAAGGCGATAACGCTACGGAATAATTGAAAATTAAAAGAGAGCGTTCCTGTGGAAAGATGCGCTCTCTTTTTCATTATTAATCTTATTAAATAGAATTACAATGAATGATAAAGTTAACAAAATAAAAGCCGATTTGCAACATTTTTGTGGTACAGAAATGTTCTTTAAAATTCCATTAATTGGAACTCGTTTTACAGATGGATTAAAATATTTAGCCAACGAAGCGGAATGCTTTTGGTTGATTACAGATGCATCCGTAATTGCAAAAAGTTTATCGAACAGAAGTGAATTTATTACCATCGATTTTAAACGACTTTCTGAAAAGGAACAGTTTGAAAAGCAATGTGAAGCCATCATTAATTATAGTGATGGAAATGATAAAATTTTTGAAACGCACCGATATAATGTAACCGATTTTCCTTTGGATGAATTGCGATTATTTTTTGTAGATAATACGCTGATGCTTCCAAGTGAATATTAAATTTTTGAGATATGATTTATATTAAATTTCAAGATTTGAGTTCGGAAAAGCAAGAGGAACTTTTACAAGTTTCAAGAGAACACGTTACATATCTTTATGGAGATTCCATTAAAAAGTATGTTGACGAAACTGGCGCAGATTATGATAGCCTGATAGACGAAGAAATGATTAAAAATTTATACACTTACAGTTATGTTTTTAACATTTAAAAGATTTATAATTGAATTATTAACCCAGGACCTCTAATTATTTAGAGGTCTTTTTTGTCATGTTATTTTATATTCTGCAACAAAAAGAGCCATTCCTTAAAGATACTTTTAAACTTCAAGAATAACACTCTTAAAAAATCGAATTACAATTAGCAATCGTTAAAAAGCCATTACATTTTTGGATGAAATGGTATTTTTTTTGTCCAGCGAGCTGGACGAAAAGGAATAGCAAGAGGGTAACACGCTAGCGCGATGTTATATATATTGATTTGATATTCAATTCATTGAATATCAGTTGTTTATTTGGTTTTTGAACACTTATTTGAATGGCTCTGTTCCAAAAAGTTTATTGAAAACCATGCGAAAAACACCGAAAACATTGAAAAAGTTTATTGAAAAATGAAAGTTAAGGACAAATATGAATACGACTATTTAGCAATCAATTTAAAGCGCCATGTAGTAAAGCGTTTTCGTAAACTATCAAAAAAATTTGCTAAACCACAATCGGAAACTTTGGATGCCATGGTCGATTTTTTTGAATGGCACGGGTTCTCGCCATTTGATAAAAAAGAACCAAGTCTTTTGATTGAACTATTAAAGAATCGTAAACGTACTGAAGCAGTAATTGCCATTATAAAAGACATTGAAAAGAACCATGATAAACCGACAACTGCAATGTTGCAATCTTTATTTATGGAGTTTGAACCAAAGAAAGAAAAATTGATTTTAGAGAAAGAGGTCAAAGAGAAGGAAGTACTATTTGTAGAAAAAAATGATTCAAATAATCAATTATAATATTATGTATATTACAATTACAGCTCAAAAATTAGGAGGAGATTATTCACAAAGTTCTGCGAATTTTGCTGAGTATCTGGAGAAGGAAAATCAAGGTTTGGAGCAAGAAGATGTGGAACATTTTTTTAATCAATATGGAGATGAAATTGACGCCAAAGAAGTGGTAAAAGAAATCGATGGCAATACTGCAAAACTCAAAAAGAAAGAACCTAAATTTTATTCAATTACAGTTAGTCCTAGTAAATATGAATTGAGAGAATTACAGAATAATTCTGAAGATTTAAAGAAATATACCAGAGCCATAATGAACGATTATGCAACGTCCTTCAATCGAGAAATTAATGGTAAACCGATAACCGTTGACGACATAAAATATTTTGCGAAAATTGAGCATCAAAGAACATTCAAAGGCACAGATAAACAGGTAAAAGAAAACCAACCTTTTGCCACTAAAATACTTCAACTAAAAACCGACATTCGGAAAATTGAACAAGGTCAATTAGAAGGCAATATCAAAAAAATGAAATCTCAAATAATTAAACTCGAAGTGGAAGCACCACACCAACAAAATGGAAAACGGATTGTTCAAGGGATGAAAAAATCAGGCAATCAAAGTCATATTCATATTATCGTAAGCCGAAAAGACGCATCAAATTCTGTGAGTTTATCGCCAGGATCTAAACACAAAGCTTCAGAAGTTGAGATGCATGGTAAAATTGTAAAACGTGGATTCGACAGAGATGCATTTTTTACAAAAGCAGAAAGCACGTTTGATAAAACCTTTGGCTATAAACGCAACTATGCAGAATCCTATAAATCGAAGAAAGATTTTATTAAAAATCCAAAGCTGTACTTCACAACATTATTAGGATTGCCAGCAAGTGAAAAAGCTATAGCATTTAAAATGCTTGCAAAATCTGGAGTACCTATTGCGAGTATTCCAACTAATCAAGTGCAGTTAGCACTTAAAACCATAAGATATTTAAAACGTGGTATAGACGTGGCAATTAAATCAGGTTCAATAGGTATATAAAATGGAAATACAAGGAATCACATTTACGATTGGATTATTATTTGGAATGAGCTTGGTGTTTTCAAGTCTTTTCAGAATGACCAGATATGCCTTTTTTATAAATCTAATTTTGACTGTAATTTGCTTAGGACTACTTTTTAAATTAAGTCCTTATTTAATGCATTGGGTTATCCAGCTTCTATATGTTGGTTGTCCGCTTTTACTGATTAATACAGTTTTATATGTATTTCTTCACAAGGAAAATGAAATTATGGATTCCAATGATAAGCACCAAGTTCATTTTAAAGTAAAGCGTGGAAATTTCAAAATAAACAACATCAAACGAGGCGCTTCAATTATTGGCTCTGCAGGAAGTGGAAAGACAGAAAGCGTTGTTTTTAATTTTCTTCAGCATTTTAGCAAGCATAAATTTTCTGGTGTGATTCACGATTACAAGAATTTCGAAATTACAGAAATGGCATTTCCTTTATTTGAAAAAAACGAGATTGATTTTAAAGTGATTTCATTCGATAATATTCATGATAGAGTAAATCCAATAGCACCAAGATATATGACCAATGAAGAAAGCGTAAATGAGGTCGCAAGAGTACTTATAGAAAATTTATTAGAACAAAGAGAGTCCGGAAGTATAGGAACAACAAAATTTTTCAATGATGCAGCAGAAGGCTTAATTGGTGGATTGATTTGGAAGTTAAGAACCTCGCATCCGCAATATTGTACATTACCACACTTAATAGCTGTTTACCAATATCTCAATACTTCAAGTCTAATTGCATTTTTGAGTAAGAATACAACATCGAGAGCGATGGCAGATGCTTTTATTAGTGGTAAGGATTCGGACAGACAAACAGCTGGTGTAAAAAGCACCTTGGCCAATGCGCTTAAAAAAATTAGTACGCAACGTATTTTCATGACCTTATCCGCAGACGATGTTCCGCTAGATATTAATAGCCAGGAGAAACCTTTGGCGATTTCAGTAGTCAATAATCCGAAATACGAAACAGCCTATTCGCCAATTATAGCTACTATTATTCACACCATTACGAAACAAATGAGTGTGCGAAATTCAAATGCTTCGTTTTTGTTAATGGAAGAAGCACCAACGATTAGACTATTGAATATGCATAGAATTCCAGCCACATTGCGTAGTTATGATATTGCGACGATTTACGTGATGCAAGACAAAATTCAAAACGATATGATGTATGGAGATAAGGCGAGTAAAGCGATTTTAAGTAATTTATCGTATCAATTCTTCGGAAAAGTAAACGATCCAGACACAGCGAAATATTACGAACGCTTTTTTGAAATTGTAAAAAAAGAAACCACAAGCGTAAACAGAGGGCACAATCTTAATTTTGATACACGAATTACAACAGGAGAGCGTGAGGTCGCTAAAATTAGAGCTGATGTATTTTTTAGACTAAAAGAAGGCGAATTTATTACGTTCGCTGATGGAAAGGACAGGAAAGTACAATTCAAATTACCTAAAATAGAAAAGCGATTACCAACAAAACAACAAGACTATTCTGAAGCCGACTTACAAGCTAATTTTGATAGGGTTTATGAAGAAGCTAAATCTATATTCAAAAATTAATATCAGTATCTTTATAGCGTAATTTGTTAGACATTAATTAAGATCATTTCAATTTTCATGACCAAAACCAATCGTATAGAATACAAACAAGAACTTACCGAAGGATTAGAAAAAGAAGTCATTGCTTTTTTGAACTATCGTGAAGGTGGAATTATTTATATAGGTATAGATAAAATAGGTAAAACCTATGGTTTGGCAGATTCTGATGGCGACCAATTAAAGATAAAGGATCGGTTGAAGAACAATATTAAACCATCGGCATTAGGATTATTTGATATTGTTAGTGAAGAACGAGAGGGCAAGAATATCATAAAGATCATAGTGGCAAGTGGATCAGAAAAACCATATCATATAAGAAAATATGGTATGAGTGAAAAGGGTTGCTTTATCCGTATTGGAACTGCTGCAGAACCCATGCCTCAAAAAATGATTGATACGCTGTTTTCTAAACGTACTAGAAATTCAATCAGTAAAATTAAAGCAGTTACCCAAGACTTAACGTTTAGCCAACTGAAAATCTATTATGAAGAATCTGGTTATAAATTAGGTAATGCGTTTGCTGAAAATTTAGAATTACTTACAGAAGATGGTGCATATAATTATGCAGCTTATCTATTAGCTGACAAGAATAACACGTCCATTAAAGTGGCTAAATATTCTGGAAAAACCCGAACAGATTTAATAGAAAGTAATGAATTTGGTAACGAGTGTTTGGCTAAGGCGACCAAACAAGTGATAGACAAGATTGCGGTAGAAAATAGAACAAATACGAAAATCACTTCAAAAGAACGAAAACAAAACCATCTTTGGAATCCTATTGCGCTTCGTGAAGCTATCATCAATGCTTTTGTACATAATGATTATACCAATGAAGTACCACCCAAGTTTGAAATTTTCGCAGATAGAATTGAGATTACATCTGCTGGAGGTCTGCCTGAAGGATTGAGCAAGCAAGAATTTTTTGAAGGGTTTTCTGTTCCGAGAAATAAAGAGCTCATGCGAATTTTTAAGGATTTGGAATTAGTGGAACAATTAGGTTCTGGTATTCCACGTATTTTAGATCATTATGGTAAAGAGAGTTTTAGTTTTTCTGAAAATTTCCTAAGAATGACTTTTGTTACTAAAGAAACTACTGCTGAAGTTGATGCTAAAGTAGATAAAGAAGAAGGTGGTCAAATAGGTGGTCAAGAAGGTGGTCAAATAGGTGGTCAAATAGATGAAGAAATAAATAACAAAATAGATGCTGTAGAAGAATTAACTCTTAGACAAAAAGAAATTCTTAAAATGATAGCATCTGATAATAGAATAAGTCGTTCTGGTATTGCGGAAGTTCTACATATTAACGAATCTGCCATTCAAAAACACCTTAATAATCTCAAAGAAAAAGGCTATTTAGAGCGTATTGGTGGAACTAGAGGTTATTGGGAAATAAATTTAGCGAAATAGAAAGAGCTTAAGTAAAACAACTTTTGATTGACACAGCAACATTATTACAATTATCCTCAATCATCTTTTTGCAACGTGAAATTATAACAATATCTTTAGCACTTATTTTTACCACTAAATGATAGAATTAAGCCAAAGAGAAAAAGACTATTTAATAGAAAAATTACAAAAAGGCGAGCAATTGCCTGATGACTTCAAGTATAAGCTATTTCCTACCACTCAAAAGGAATACGAGCTCGTTTATGCTGGTAAAATGCGTAAGGAAGATATTCTTGCAGATGAAGATGGTGTAACTGCTGCACCTTTACAAATTGAAAGAACTTATAATGGCGACCGTGAATCTTATCCTGACGGCTGGAAAAATATGATTGTATTTGGCGACAACCTTCAATTTCTCAAAACCATTTACAAAAATGAAGACCCACTCATAAAAGATAAGGTTAAGGGAAAGGTAAAATTAATTTACATAGATCCACCATTTGCTACCGCCTCTGATTTTAGTGGTTCTGAGGGTCAAAAGGCATATTCTGATAAAACTAAAGATGCTGAATTTGTTGAATTTTTGCGTAAAAGGCTTATAGTAGCGAGAGAAATTCTTGCAACAGATGGTAGCATTATGGTTCATCTTGATTATAAGAAAGTACATTATATCAAGGTATTAATGGATGAAGTCTTTGGAGAAAGGAATTTGCGTAATGAGATAATTTGGCAACGAACAACAAATACAGGAAGTAGTAAAGCCAGAGCGAGAAAATTTAGTGCGGATACTGATACAATTCTTTATTACTCAAAATCCTCAGAATTTCAATTCAATAAATTATTCCGTGAGTATTCAGAAAAATATTTAAAACGATTTAAGTATAAAGATAAAAGAGGGTACTACCGCTGGTCAGCACTTAAGACGTATTCACAGGAAAAATATGAATATCTCAAAAAAGAGGATATGCTCAGATGGAGCGACGGTTCTAAGTATCCAGAACTGAAACAATATTTAAAAAAGTCTAAAGGTGTTCCGATGAATAACTTATGGGCAGATATTAATCACGTAAACCCTATGGCAAAAGAAAGGGTTGGTTATCCAACTCAAAAGCCCGAAAGACTTATTCAAAGGATAATTGAAGCAACAACTTTTGAGGGCGATTTGGTTTTAGATTTCTTTGCAGGAAGTGCTACTACATCGGCGGTTGCTGAAAAATTAAATCGTAAATGGATAAGTTGTGATATTGGTAAGTTTAGCTTCTATACAGCTCAAAAACGGATTTTGACTTTGGAAACTACAAATTCTTTAGTTGAGGAAAATGAAAGTCATAAGGGGAAGGCTAAAGCTTTTATAACTGTAAATACAGGTTTTTATGATATCGAAAAACTCTTTTCACTACAACATAAAGAATATCAAGATTTCGTATTAAATCTTTTTGAGGTAAGCCCAAAATCTAAGAAGATTGCGGGAATAGAATTCCAAGGCGAGCGTAAGGATGGATATGACGTTTTGATATGGAAATATTGGGAGCATAAAGACGCAGCAGTTGATGAAGATTATTTGGAAATTCTTCACAAAAATATTGGTAAAAAAATTGGCGACCGTATCTATATTATTGCGCCAGCGAATTCTGTACAATTTATTGATGATTATTATGAGATAGGAAATGTACGTTACTATTTTCTAAAAGTACCTTATCAAATCATACAAGAATTGCATAAGGAGAAATTCAAGAAATTCAGGCAACCTAAAAGTTCGAGCAATGTCAATTCACTTGAAAATGCAGTTGGTTTTCATTTCATTAGACAACCGGAAGTCAAGTCTTCGTTTGATAATGGTGTCATTACAATAGAGGCTTTCAAAGCCTACTACCCTGATGAAGATACCTTGGAGGATATTCCTGGTCTGGAAGCCTTGGCAATGGTGGTAGTAGATAAAGACTACAACGGCAAAGAGTTTTTAATGTCCGATGTATTTTTTGCTGCTGATATTGTTGACGAGGATAGTCAAGCTAAGGTTTCCATAGAAGATTGTGGCTCTAAAGTAAGTGCAGTATATATCGATATTTATGGCAATGAATTCCGCGAGGTATTTACCAATAAAAATACCAAGGGATGATTCAGGAAAAAAAGAGATACGATACAAAAGATTTAATTTTAAAAGTAAATCAATTTTATAACCAAAGCGAACTACCACTTCCGTATTGGGATAGGTTTTTGGATGCCCTTTGTGGAACAAGGGAGTATCAAAAGGAAGCCATAAAAAGTTCAGTAATTTACTTGGCATCCAAAGAGTATACCAACATTCAAGACTTAGTTTCTAAAAATCACTACCAAAATCCTCAATTACGAGAAAGATATCCCGAGCTTGAGGATTACCACCGTAAGCTACAATTGCCTTCAAAGTTATCTGCAACAATAGACCTTGCTACAGGAACGGGGAAAAGTTATGTTATGTATGGCATAGCGCAAATTTTATTGGGATTAGGCTTGGTTAAAAGAGTACTTATTTTGTGTCCATCAACGACAATTGAAAAAGAACTGCATAAGAAGTTTTTAGCATTAGTTTCTGACCCAATTCTAAAAGAAACAATTCCGCCATCCGCAATAATTAAAAACCCGAGTATTGTTGATGGAAGTGTTACCGTGGACGAAGGTGCCATTTGTATTGAAAATGTCCACGCTGTTTATGAACGAACAGGTTCATCAATTGAAGATAGTTTTGGTTTCAAAAGAGGTTTTGACACGGTAGTTTTGAATGATGAAACCCATCACATTTATAATAAGATTTCTGGTAATACTACAGAGGCTAGAGGGTTAAAAATATGGAAGAAGTTTTTATTGGACGATGGTTATAATTTTAAATATATGCTTGGTTTTACAGGTACAGCATATATAGGAAATGATTACTTCAATGACGTTATTTACAGATACTCTTTACGAGAAGCTGTTGATGAAAAATTTGTTAAGAAGATTAATTATGTTTCAGAGGATGATAGTATAAACGAAGACCAAAGATTCCAGAAAATATATCAGAACCATAGCAATAATAAAGTCACTTACAAAAATGTAAAACCCTTAACAATTCTGGTAACAAACAATATTACCAATGCCAAAAGACTCGAAACGAGATTGGTTGAGTTTTTAATGCTGGAAGAAGGTTTAGAAGAACAAGAAGTTCGGGATAAGCTGGTTATGACGGTAACTTCAGATAAGGTACATAAGCATAATGTTATTCGTTTGGAGGAAGTTGATATGCAGGATTCAACTGTAGAATGGATTGTATCAGTTTCAATGCTTACTGAGGGATGGGATGTTAAGAATGTATTCCAAATAGTCCCTATGGAAGAGAGAGCTTTTAATTCAAAATTATTGATTTCTCAGGTTTTGGGTAGAGGTCTAAGAGTACCGCCTGAATATATAAATAATGCAGAAGTTACAATATTTAATCATTCATCTTGGGGCTCAAAAATTAAAGGATTGGTAGATGAAGTACTGGAGTTAGAAATGCGATTGGAGAGTTCTAACTTAATTGATGGAGATAGAAGTAAATTTCATTTTGAACTCTACAATATAGATTACAACAAAATTGAAAAAGCAGTAGAAAATAATAGTAAAGAGAAAGAGTTTAATTATAAAGGCATTATAACTTTAGAATCTTCAGTAGACCAAGTAAGTCAGGAAACAACATATACCAACCTTGCAAGTGATTATAAGAGTGTAGAGTACAAGATTAAAAACAGAATGACACCAATTAAGGAAATCGTTGATAAAATCTATCACGAGTTTCAGACGAGAGAATGGGAAGGTGTTACACTCAATTTACAAGAAGGTCAGTACACAAAAAACAAACTTCCGCCCAAAGAAGAGATTACAAAGTTGATAAGGCGTTCAATGGATAAGGTTGGTCTCGAAGGGTATGAATTGAATGAAAAGAATAAACGAAATATTTTTTCTTCATTTAACACGCTTCTAAGACGAAAAAATAAATCACTTGAGTTAGTTAGAATAGCTCAAAAGCCATTTGTTATCTCAACCAAAGAGAGAATAAAGGAAACATTATCAGTAGGTAATTTAAGGCATAATTCTACAGTTATGTATTCTAATAACTATAATGAGGAAGTTAAAGATACGGATGTTTTAAACTTTTTACAAGATGTAATCGATGATGAGTCATTACCTCGAACAGCCATAAAACAGGCAAATAGTTATGATTTTAAAACGCCAGTTGATTTAGCTTTTCTTAACGCTACACCTGAAAGGAAATTTGCTGAAAAACTAGTTAAAAATGAAAATGCTAATGCATTAGATTCTTGGCTAAAATCTACTAATCAAAGTTTTTATACAATTGAATATTCACTATCAAGTAAATCTGGTAATCATACAAAGCAAGGCAAATTTAATCCTGACTTTTTTATTAAAACCTCTGATAAGGAGATGGAATATATTACTGTTGTCGAAATTAAAGACGACCAAGATTATTCAGACTTAAATAAGGCAAAATTTAAATGGGCAACTATTCATTTTCAGGAACTAAATAAGCAACTGGAAGAAAATAAAATCCAGCAACGATATAATTTTCATTTTTTAAGCCCTGAGAATTATGATGATTTTTTTGAATATTTGAGAAATGGTAAGCTTGTTCAAGGCTTATTTACAAGTAACTTAGATAAAGAATTGGATAACAACAACTCGAACTAAATTAGAAGGTACATTATAGATGTTAAAATGGACCGCGTTCCCGTGGCTTCTTGCTAGCTACTTTCCATTGACCGTTCTCTTTAATCAGTTTAAAAACACCAGGACTTTTATCATAGGATGAATTGTATTTAACCCAAGCCAAATCGCCTTCTAATGCTTCGTCCAAGATTTCTACATTGGTATCTTTATCTTCATCTGGTATCATATCTTGAATCATAATTAAGCCAGTATAGCCGTCAGAAGTGGTGTGTTTTTTAAGTGTGGAATTGTCCTTTTTATAGAAACTTTCCACAACTATTTTAGCTGTTTCGGTATGAGTCAAATTTTGTTTTTCTGCACAAGAGAAAATTAGTAATGCGAGAACGGAAGTGATTAATGTTTTCATAATATTATTAATTTGGGTTATTGATATATTTATGTGATACTTTCATTTCTATATTTCGTTCGCCATCTTTCTCGTTTAATTCTAAAATTACTCTTCTGTCATTAGATAATGAAAATTTGGGCATAACATATATAAGTCTTACCGTTTCATTTACCACGATTTTCGAAGGCAGATGATGTTTAAAAATAGGCTCTACGTACAAACGTTGTAAAGATTTCTTTTTTCCTTTTTGTCGAGTCTCGATAGAAAGGTTCAAGAAATTCAAATCATAATCCAAAGTAGAATTATTCCTAATTTGAATAACGAAGTAGAGCTCTTCTTTATCAAAAACAATATTTTCAAGCCTCATTATAACACCATTATTTCGTCTTGTGTGTCTTCCAAGATATTGTCTTCTATCAAGAAGATAAGAGCAGAATTTTTGATAATAATACGTATCATTATCAATACTTTTTTCAGAAGTTTCAGTCTGAATAGAGTCTGCCGATTTTGGCTTTTCATTCCCAATACTGTTAGATAATGGGACAAAATAATTGAGTTTTGAAAGCTGCGCTTTATACCTTACAATATACGAAAAAATTGAGCCATTTCTATTGATTACCAGCAGATTACTTTCTTTTCCTGGTTGGGCTTGCAGTAAGCCGAAATATTGCTCTTTTTCACGATTGTAAGTGAATACAAAATTTTCTGAGCCAGTAATGCCTTGTCGTATAGGCTCTGGAAAAAAGAGTGCGACATTTTTGCTGTCGTTTGCATAAATAGTATCAAGGATTTCTGTTGTTTGTGCTTCCACTAAAGTGGCAAACAATACGGATAATATAAATAGTATCGGTCTCATAATTTAGGTTTTAAAATAAGTTTATAATTGTTCAGTACAGTAACCTTTACGTTTCGGTTACTACGTCTTAATACTTTTGTAATGCCACCAACTTGCGGAACAGTTGGTATATTGATATCGCCTATTACGTCGTCCAAAACCTCGCTTGTAGCTTCAGCTCTAAAGTTGTTTTCTACATAAATGCCTTCACTACCATCCTGTAAATCGAAAGCTTTAAGCTTTGTTGGATGATGCTTAATGTTTTCTATCTCAATTAATGCACGATTAGGTTGAAAACTGATAAAGCCAAAAACAGGCGTATTCTTTTTCATTAGTTTGCCATTTATTGTTGCAGCTTTTGTAAGTCGCATTCTTAATCTGGTATTCGCCTTTACAACTTGGTCGCCATCAACAACCACATAAATGGTAGCATCTGTGTTACCGATAATTGCAAGCTCATTGGGTTTGGGTGCAGCAGCAAAAAACAATTGATGTTCTAGGCCCAATTCTTTGGCTTTGATTTTAAGTTCTCTTAGTATTTCTGAAGAATCAATTTCTACAGGTTGCTTCTTCTCAATTTTCTTTTGACCGAAGTTTGCATATCTCTCTTCAGAATATTGAATCTTACCAGCATCGTAAATACTATCGACAATGCGTTTCTTTTCACGTTCTGGTAGATCAGGATCGTAATAACCCATAGAATCGATTAATTTTTCATCATATATACTAGGTGCATTATTTTCACGCACTTCTTTTAAATCATTAATAGCATCCAATTTAGAATCGTACTCTTTTTGGTTTTCTTCCAAATCTGGTATTAAGGTTTGTTCAAGGTTGTCATTTTCATTGTCATCATCGCCCATTACCATCACGGAATAGGAAATCAGGAATATGAAAACAATAGCCAATACTGCTATAAATACTATCTTATTCTTTTCTATTTTCATCGTTCATTTTTTTTAAAGTGTTTTCGAAGTAATTTGTAATTAAAAGTCCATGTGGATTGTTGGGGAAGTTTCGGTCAACCATAATTAGGTTTCCGGTGGAAACTAATTCATAAGTATCTATTATAGAACCTCTATTGATTTCAAAAATGGTCGTTGTAGTAAAACCATACGAGCCATTATTTTCTGTTATCTGAGAATCGATACTCAGTACTTTTTGCACTAAGGAATATTGCAATAATCGATTATAGACGCCATCAGCTTTTTTCTGGCGATATAGATTGTCGACTGAACTATTACCAAGCCAAAGCGCTTTTTTCAGATTCTTTTCATAGTTACTTGCATCAATGTTGTAGAAGTAATTGTGAAACAATTCTAAATGTGCTAAAGCTTCAACTTTAAAATTTTCTTTTTGATTTACGAGCTTCAGCGGAATGATACTGCCATCTGTATTAATGGCAAATGCGCTATTCATCGCATTTTTGTTTGTGGTAAATGCTATCCAAACTGAAAAACTACTGGATAGCAAAGCACAAACCACTACTGCTAAAACGATAAATCGATTCAGTTTTAGAACGTTGTATATGTTTTTGTAAGGTGTTTTCATTGTGAGTTGAATTAGCTTGTAAACAATCTGAGCGTAAAAGATGTAGCGCGTTTGTATAACTTAAATTTCAGGAATACGATAAAGCCTACCGATCCTAATTGTACAACAGGCGCAAAGAATCCTTGGCCAAAATCGGAACCAAATAAGTTGGTCCAGAAATTGGTGTTTATTTCAGTATAGATAGCGTTGACAAATACATTGACTAAAAAGAACGCAGGAACTAACATATAGACAGCTGCATAAAGTTTGAAAAATGAATAAGCAAGTGAACGGAATTTTTCAAATACAGCTAGACTTATAATCAATGGAAAAAATGCCTGCATAATGCCTAAAAGAAAGAAGCGTTCTGCTAAAAAAAGCGGGTAGATAAACAAGTCTAGAATCCATAAAAATAGACTCACTATGAAAGCAAGTATTTTAAATCCGTATAGGGGTGTTATCAAAGCTTCGTAAAGTAATGCCATAGCAGCTTGCGCTGCTTCGATAAAATTCACATCTTCTTCAATAGGAATATCCTGCATCTGTAAAGGCAACAAAGCAGGTGCAGTACCTCGATATTGTCCTTCAACTGCCACGAGAATACCATCAAAGAAACCTAAAATCTGAGTTGAAAAAATAACCAAGAGTACCACAGCAAAATTCTTTGCGAGTTCACCAGGACTCAATCCCCAAGAATAACCATCTTTATCCGCAATACCTTCATTATATTTCTTTAGGATATTGACTAGAAAAAACAACACAGCAAGCGTTTTCATTCCGGCGATGGTATATTGCGAGAAACTACTGTTCTGTATAGTTTGAAATACCGCATCGATATATTCTAGCCCAATTCCTAAGATGATGGTTGCAGTCATTTCTAATAATTTGTTTCGCGATTATTAACTTTATCCTGCATTTTTCTGAAGGATATAATATCCTTGTAACGCTTGGTTTTTGTCTTAATATTGGAAACCATTTCTCTGGATTCTAATTCTTTTTCTTTTAGGATTTCTGCACGTTCGGCATCACTCATTTTTAGATTATCGCTGGATAAGATTTCACTCATAAATTCAACGGTGTCCAATGAGTTTTGGACTATGGTATCGAATGATTCTACAACCTTAGTAACTTCATCTGGTTTTATATAAGGCGAGTTCAAAATGTCTTGTAAATCATTTTGCATAACCTGAATAAGACGTTGATTGTTTTGTGCAATTTCCTCAACTGCTCTTAGTTGTTGTACGACACTAGATACTTTTTCTATAGCTTCTTTTGCATCCTTTAGGAACTTTACAGACTTAATCATTTGAGCCGTCTGTTTACCTGATTCTACAAGTTGTTTTACCAAACTGATAAAATTGGTGTTGTCATAAGTTGGCATTCCTTGGCTTGTTGCCTTTGATGGTATTAATAGCATTAATGCTACTGCCATTACTAAAATTCTAATTTTGTTTTTCATAATATTACGTTTTAGATGTGAATTGAATTATTGCTTTTTGCATGTCATGATGCTCTTCATAGAACTTCATTATATCTTCGTTTTCTTGTCCATCGGTTAAATAGGCTGCGTACACTTCTTTAGGCACTTCAAGCCTAAAAATGTTGCTTTCCTTTCCGATTTTGATAAACATTTCGGTATACTTCCGTGAACCAGAAAGATTGTTTTTAATGGATTTTAATTGGTTTAAGTCGTGGCTAGATAGATTGAGTCTTTTAACCAGTTCTTCATAGCCTTTTTCATTATTGAGACTGTAAATGACTTGGGTATTCTCTAGAATGCTGGCAGATGTTGAATTATTCGGAAGTTGATTAATGGATTGCAGTATAATTCCAATAGCGCCATTTTGTTTACGAATAGCTTGATAATAGAATTCTACACTTTCCAGTACATTTTCAAACTTCAGTTGTTTAGCAAACTCATCGAAAAGAATGATGCCCTTTTCTGCTCTGTTTTTCCAAATAGTTCGTTGGATGGCAGACTTAATGAGCTTCAACATTACGGACAAAATTTCCTTATTGTCTTTTACTTCATCCAGTTCAAAAACAATCAATCGTTTGTCTTCTATTTTATAGGTTTGGTCTTCGCTGACCTCAAATAGAAAACTATATAGACCATCGCCAACATACTCAGACATCACATGTAAGAAACTCGTAACATTAAAGTAGTCAGGATGGATTTTTAAGGTGCTCAGAAGATCTTCCTGATTCCTTTCTATAAAATTGTAATAGCCTTCCAATGAATGATTTTCTGAAGTGCTATTGTAATAGTGACGCAGAATCTTTTTAACGGAAACTGATTGCGCTTTAGTTACTTTCAAATCTGAAGCAAACAATTCAAAAAGAAATACCGATAAATCTTCAAGTCGTTCTGGTGTCAGATCCTTAACATCGCTAATGTAAAATGGATTGATGCCTAAGTTCTTACCGCTTTCGTATCGTAATACGGTATATTTTTCAGGATAGAGTTTGGCAAATTTGGTGTAAGAACCACCCAAATCAATAATAACTAAGCGAACACCACTTTCAAAATATTGGCGTAAAATGTTATTCGCCAAAAACGATTTGCCTTCGCCTGTTGGTGCGAAAATGGCAAAGTTTCTAGCTTTGATGCGTTTCTTTTTTTCATCCCAAACATCTTTTAATACTGGAATGTTATGTTCTCTATCATTAAAGATGATGCCTGTTTTATCTGATTTGTAGTTGGTATTATTAATGAATAAACAAAGCGCGTGCTTTAAGTCAGTTACATATAAATCATTGTTCGAGAAATTGGAAGAAAAACAGCAGTAACTATTCAGGATATAATTTTTGCGTTCTTCGCCTCGTGGGTAGTAAGGAATGATATCCAATTCCTTGAATTCTGTTTTAATTTTAGAAGTTATTTTGTCTAGCTCTCTAACATCTTTCGACCAATACACAATATTGAAATGACCACGGATAATGCGTGAATTATCATCTGCATTGATTTGATCCAAAATGTGCTGAATTTTACCAAGTACCACTTTGTTCTGTGAACCAAAATTGGAACTTTTGTTGAGTTCCTCTATTTTCTTATCCAGCAGCTTGCGCCACTTTTGTTTGTCATCCAAATAAATAATCTGGTTAACAATATGGTTTTCATTAAGCGTAAGGCCTAGTCCATCAATAAACCCTTGATGAAACACAAAATCGTCTGAAGTGAATTTCTCATTGGTTTTGCTACTTTGTACATTTTCGCCAAAGCATAATTCGCTGTTGATGGCAAGCGCATCAAAATGGTTTTCGCCAACATTGACGCTTTTCTTTTCTAGTAAAATATCGGTATCAAATCCTTCATTGAAACCATTGAAATAACTACTAGTTAATTGCTGAATATCTTCTGCGTTTAACGGAAGAAATTCTATTTTTCTACTGTTATTTATAAAGGAAACCGAATCATTTACAGAGTTAGCAAAGCTCTTAATGTTATCATCTAATTCTTGTACAATTCCCTTTGAAATTTTTCTGAAGGGATTGACGTATTTCGGATTGTTAAGTGCTTTGTTCTTAGTTAAAATGAAGAACAAATAACATTTATGTTCTATGTTTCCACGACCTTTAAAATGCTCGTGTGTGGCTTTTTCTAAAAAGGTGGTGTTTGGAAGTTGTTCTGAAGAATAAGATTTTTTAAGGTAGATGTCTTGTTTGTGAACTACAGTACCAATAGGTAATGATTTCAAAGCTTGAAACCATGCACCATGCATATCCTCAAAATCCTTTTCGGACAAGGAATAGATTTCTGGAAGATTCCCTTCATAGCATAAGACCACATTGCCATTGTTGGCAAATACGATATGGTCTTGAATATCTACAATGGGTTGATATGCTGAAATATTAATCTTCTTCATAATCGAAGCCGGAATTTCTTTTGTTACTAATAATTCGTGGAAAAGCTTTTGCCATCTGAAAAAGTTGTGGATTATTGGTTATGCGTGTCAAGGCAACATATAAAGCTGCATTGAAAATCAGAATGCTAATTATCATCACAAAGCTGAAAGAGAAAATGATGATTAATAATGATGCAAGAATTGAAACCATCATTAAGGCAAACAGGGAAATAGGCAATCCAAAAATGACTGCCCGTTTCCTAATGTTTTTATATACTTCGTATTTCTTCATACAGCTGCTCTAATAAAGCCCTCGATGAGGCTCATTATACTACGATAGTTATTAAGTAAGTGAAGATGCCTACCACAGCCCCAGCAATTAGAACAAATACTAAAACACGAGTAATACCTTTTTTAAGGTCTGCGTTCTCGCCAAAGAAATGACCAGCATTAAATAGGAATCCAACAAGAAAGATAACACCTAGAATGATTGGGAAAATGGTTCTAATGGTATCTGAAACATCGTTTACAGAATCTTCAATACCACCAATTTGTGCAAAGCTTGACGCTGATGTCATCAAGAATGTGAATAAGATAAAAATTGATTTTTTCATAATTATTTAGTTTAGCCTTTCGAGGCAGTTTCTAATTTTATTTTGTGAAATCTATTACGAAATGAAGATGAAGGAAGAAAATCTCTAAATTTTAACGCTAATTGGTGTTAAACTTTTGAAGATTATTAAGGAAGTGATTGATTTCTTGAATATTGTGTAATCTAAAACGATTATTATGAAAACATTAAATCAAATTACATTACTGTTATTCTCTCTAGTTTTTCTAAATCTTTCTTATACACAGAATGGTAAAGATCAACCCAAGAAATCAATTGTAGTAATAGATCCTGGACATGGCGGAAAAGATGCTGGTGCAACAACCAGAACTGGTATAAAGGAAAAAGATATTGCTTTGGGTATTGCTTCTAAAATAGTGGTACTAAATAACAAGCTAGTTGAAAATCCTTTAATGTTATTTCTCACTAGATATACAGACACATTAATATCTCTAGGCGATAGAACACAACTAGCCAAAAAACTAAAAGCTGATATATTTATTTCGATACATTGCAATCAAGCTATAAACAGAACAGCATCAGGAACAGAGGTTTTCATTCACCCTAAAAGTGAAGTACAAGCGTCAGCATCTGCCTATTTAGGATTTACCATACAAAAAGGATTGGCAGATATACTTGGTGTTAAAAACAGAGGTATAAAATTTGGTAATTTTCAGGTGTTGCGAGATAATAACGATAGTAGCGCAACTGTTCTTTTAGAACTAGGTTTCTTATCTCAAACCGATGAGGCAATATATCTATCTAAAGAAGAGTCTCAAAATGCTGTTGCTTTGGTTATACTTCAATCTATTATTAAATTTTTGGGGTTATGAATGAGTTTATGT
This sequence comes from uncultured Algibacter sp., assembly GCA_947502405.1. Classification (GTDB taxonomy): domain Bacteria; phylum Bacteroidota; class Bacteroidia; order Flavobacteriales; family Flavobacteriaceae; genus Algibacter_B. Next base: position 355,146 of record CANMZT010000001.1, read on the forward strand.
ATGCTGTTGTAAGGAGCTTAAAAGAAATTCTATTAGTATTATTTAATGTTTTATTCCGAAAAATAAAATTTTAATTAAATATTGACATTTTGTCAGAATTAGATGAAATATGTCGTTTTGATAATGTTGGTCAGCTTATTGATGTAAATGTTAAAGAAATTATAATATTTATATGCAAGATCAACCAAGACTCAAAATATTGTCCATAGATGGAGGAGGAATCAAAGGTGTTTTTCCTGCTAAATTTTTAGCCTTGCTTGAAGAAGAAATAGGAGAAGGACAAATACACAAGCACTTTGATATTATAACTGGTACTTCAACAGGAGGTATAATAGCTTTAGCTCTTTCATTAGGCATTCCAGCAAAAAAAATTCTTGAACTTTATAAAGACAATGCACACACTATTTTTGGAAAAAAGAGATGTAATATTTTTAGACGAGCATTTTATAGTAATAAACCGTTGGAAGCCCTTTTAAAAGATATATTCAAGGAATATCATAACAAAGACGAACATCCCAGAATAGATGATGCAAAAACAAAACTGCTAATTCCTATTTATAGCTTAACTGATGGTTCAACGCAAGTTCTTAAAACACCACATGCATCAGATTTAATTTTAGATAAGCATATACCTATGTATATGGCGGCAATGGCAACATCTGCAGCACCTACTTTTTTTAATCCTTATTCAAATAATTTTAAAAAAATTGATTCTACAACGGTTGAGAGTTTTACCAATAAAGTAGATGGCGGTGTTTATGCTAATAATCCAAGCATGATTGCACTTATAGAAGCACAAACTAGATTAGAAAGAGAGCTTTCCGAAATAGATTTACTTTCATTAGGAACAGGGCAAAAAATATTTTCCAATGCCAAGAAGAAAAAAAGATGGCAAGTTTTTTATTGGATTTGGAAAAAAAGAATTATCGAATTGTTTATGCAAAGTCAGTCACAAATAGTTCATAATTCTATTTCTGTATTGAATAATTTTAATAACGATTTTAATTATCATAGAATTGATTTGGAGTTTGATGAAAACTTTAAAGTTGCCATGGATGAAAAAAACGCAAATAAATTGGAGGCTTTAGCAGAGCGAGCAACCAGAGAATATCAAAAAAATTGTAAAGATGTATTGGATACCTATTTTGGCAATAGGTAGTTACCTATTACTCAAAAACACTAATGAAAAGAAACCTAGAAAAAAAACTTATAATATGGCAAACTGTAATAAACTTTTTAAAGACTACAATGGTAATTTAACAATCAAGTCGGCAAAAAAAGACCGTCTGAAGGAGTCAAAAAGAGTATTAAGAGATAGAATTAGAAAGTATTTCAAAGATAATCATCCAGAGTATGTGCCTGAGTTTTATATTCAAGGTAGTTACAAAATGAAAACTACTATTGTAACGAAAGATGATGATTGTGATTTAGATGATGGTGTCTATTTTAAAAGAGAAGTAGGAGTAACTGGTACAACACTTCAAAAATGGGTTAAAGAAGCAGTAATTGATGCTACTTCCGCCGACCCTCAACATAGAAAAAGATGTGTTAGGGTTATTTATGCAGCAGATTATCATATTGATTTTCCAGTTTACTATTTTCAAGAAGATTGGGAGCATCCTCGTTTAGCAGTTAAAGATGAGGAATTACAAGAGAGTGATCCAAAAGAGGTTATTGATTGGTTCGCTAGTGCTAAAGATGGGAATGGTCAATTAGTGAGAGTAGTAAAGTTTTTAAAGGGTTGGGGAGATTTCAAAAGAAATAAAATGCCAAGTGGCCTAGCTATGTGCATATTGGCTGAAAAAAATATTAAATATAACGATAGAGATGACATTTCGATAAAAGAGACATTAGAAGCTATTAAGACGACATTAAACGATAGTTTTGAATGTATTGTTCCAGGAACACCATATGATGATTTATTTTCAGAGTACGATGATTCCAGAAAAAATAATTTTCTTTCAAATCTTGACGACTTTATCGAAGATGCTACAAAAGCAGTTGAAGATGAGCCTAATCAGTTAAAATCAAGTAAACTATGGAGGAAACACTTTGGAGATAAGTTTCCATTAGGAGCAGATGAAGATGTTGACGCTAAAGAAAAAGCATTACTAGCTCAATCAGCAAGTATTCTATCAGGTACTGCGCATACAAAAAGAGATGGGTCAATAAGTGATTCAGGAAGTGTGAAAAATAAACCGCATACTAATTATGGCGGGAAGTAAATTTCATAAAAATAGAACCCAAAAATCATCAAGAGCAGATTTAATTAAAAGAGCTATTTTAATCCGTGAAAAAAAATTACTCAAGATGTATTTTGATTTTTTGGATTGCAGTATTATTAAAGGTGTACTTATTGTAAAAGGTATTTGTAAGCCAACAGACCAATCACCAGAATACCAGTATACTTTAACTTACAATGCTTTGACACCACCAAAGATTTTAGTTGATTCACCACAAATTGAGTACAACGACGAAATACATATGTTTCCATCAGATAATTCACTTTGTCTATATCATGCTAAGTCAGATGATTTAGTTTGGGATTCACGAAATCATAATCTCTATGATACTATTATCCCTTGGACTCAAGAATGGTTCGTTTATTATGAACTGTACAATATAACTGGTAAATGGGAACATCCGCATATAGATCATAGGCTAAACAAATTAGTAGAATAATTGCTGTAAAAATTAAAGTATTAATACAATGCAAGAAGTGACTTTTATTAATTTATCTAAAGCGAAATCTAAAGATTTAAACATTAACATCTTTGAAAATGCAAAACGTTTAAAATCTGATTCTTCAGTATTAGTTGATGTAAACAAATCATATAGTAGCGCAAGTTCTTTACTTATTTTGAGTTCCGAAGAAGTCATAAAAGCAATATTGGTATTATTGCATAGTCATGGGTACAGAGTGTATTTACTTAAAGATGCTAAAGGGTTTTTTAAAAATCATGAAATAAGGCATTCACTTCAAATGCTTATTGAAACTGGAATGTCTCTATTTGATACAATTGATAACTGGGAAAACAGAAAATTAAAAAAGCAAATTTCTAACACGAAAAAGAAATGGCTTAATAATACATTACAATTTTTATCTGATGCAGCATTTGTATTGTCAAATGTTAGTACTGCAATTAATAGGATTGAGGGCATCAAAAAGTTCAACGACTTAAAAAATGCAGGTTTTTATGTAGATTATAGAAATGAAATTTTAATTCCACAAAAAACTGTCAATAAGGAGGATTATAATTCGATTTTAGATACATCAAACCGACTGATTATATTTTATAAACAATTGAGAATTTTGTTTCATCCTTCAATCAGAAAGCATTTGTCAAATGATAAGATTGAAGAAATAAAAAATGGGCTACATACCTTCATAAATGAAGCTTTAAAAGACTTTTCTTTTAAGGAGATAAATAAAATTAAGTAGTTTAAATATCAATATTCCCCCAAACCAAAGGATGCTCACTAGCAGCAACATTTCTATTGGAAACAGATTTATAGATAGACCATTGCGGATGTTTTTCTGGCCACATCGCTTTGCGATTTAAGCCACTATCTTTCATTTTATTGAATAGAGCAGGCGAGAAGAGCATATAGTCTTTCTGCTTAATATTTACGCCCATTCTGTAAGCACCTAATCTGAAATAAGTACCATCATTTCCTTTGTCAATATCCACTTCAAAAGACAGGTGTTTCGTGATGTCTTTCAGGTCTGTATCTTGTATTAAAGGAGATAGAGAATTACAATAAGATGGCGCGTTAAATGTACCTGCGATGATGATATTATTTTTGCCTTCAGCAATCAACTTTTTGTAAACTTCAGCAATCTTATAAACTTGTTTTTTTCTAATTTTATCAGACTGTTTTCTGTCTTTTGTAGGCTTTCTTAAATAAGCATTTAGTAACCAAATAGTTTCTTTTGATGGTGTGCTAATTTCATATTCAATCAAATTTTTGCCATCATCATTAGTTGCTGAATTGATATTATGAGTTCTAACAGCATCTAGATTATAGCCTTGTCGCAATGCTATTCCCATTTCTAAACTATTCATATCATTGCCTTGAATCACAAAAGAGTGGTTAAAAGGCTTGCAATCAAACTCTGGTAAAATGAGCTGGTTAAAGTCCTCAAACGATGCTCTGTCCTCAATTTCTTGTAGCAGTAAAATATCTGGATTTACATTGGCGATAACCTGAGCTTTATGTTGTGTGGACTTTGGATGAATAGGAACGGTTTGTAGTTTTATCCATCCATTCCAATCTGTGAGATTACCAGCTTTATTGTCAATGGAATGGCTTAAACCTTTCATAAACAGAAAACCTGCTTTTCGTCTCAAAACAGCATAAGGACGAGGACTTGATTTTTCAAAACCAATTAAAAATGATAATTCTCTAATCCGATCTTGCTGGTTCAATGATTTAGAGGGTTCAAGCATGAGTTCGTCAAGCTCAATTGTCCAATTGGCAGTTAGATTTTTGGTTAGTTTTTCTAGAAGACTTCTGTCTCTATGGAATAAGTTCTGGACATTAAAAGTTGCTATTTTCATAATTTCTAAATTTTTACTTTCGTTTATCGTTAGTATCTTGATCGAATGCTACGAGATTGAATAATTCTCGCATCCTACTTCGGACTCTATTGCCATATAAATCTTCCAATTCTTCAGCATTTAGGTTTGTAGTAGCGTGTGTTTTTATGTGATGGTTTATAAAAAGTTCGTGACGTGAGAGAAGAATTTCGCCCATGACATTACAGTCCTTTCCGTAGTGTCTTCCAATAGGTTCAACGCCTAAATCATCAAAACAGAAAAACTGTCTACAACCATAATCTTCAATGGTTTTGTAGCCAATATGATTAAAGCCAAATACGATATTTCTGGAAGGAATTAGGATGTATGGTTTTTGTAATGGGACAATGTTTTTTAGCAAAATCATTAAGCTTGTTTTGCCACAGCCAACAGGACCAGAAAGTAAAATACCTTTATTTGGATCAATCTCATTTTTCTCGCAATTTTCTTTGTCTTTTATGAAATAATGGCAGAGTTTTAAAATGATTGGATGGTCTTCTTCGTAGATTTTAAAACCGTTTCCAAAACGCATTTTTCCTTTAACATCGAGGTAGATTAAGATTTTTTCAAAATCGTACATCACTTCTTTGCCATCAAATGTGCCAATATCATACGTTTTGTGTTCTTCAACTATTTTACAAGGGTTGACCATAATCTTTGTTTTTATTGGTTCTCAGGTTGTCCTTTTTTTGAGGAACTGCATCTGCAGTTTCAAATTCATTGGCTTTTAGCATCCAATTACTCGCTGTAGCATGCCAATCTTCAATTTTTATTTTACCACCAATTTTCCAACCGATGCCTTGGTAATGGTTGTAGAATTTCTTGGCTTCATTATCTGGCCATTTTTTCTTTTTAAAAAAATTAATGACTTCAAATTCATTTTTTGGTAGCTTAGTTTTATTTATGTTTTCTATTTGTTTATTAATGTTTGTATTACGTATCAATGCTTGTTCACTACTTGTTTCAAACTCATTCACAACTTGTTCAGAGGTTGTACCGAAATTGAACAACTTGATTTTACTGCCTTTATATGGATTGTGTGAAGGGAAATATTTTAGATAATTCCATGAATCCATCTGTTTTAAACAGCGATGATAAGTTGCTGTCGAACCAATTTTTGAAAGTTCCATAACTTCTTGTCTGTCTATGTAAAATTCTTCTCGAAATCGGTTTAAATTCCAAAACTGAAACAAAGCCATATATAAGCTTACATGAGTTGTATTTAACCTTTTGTCTGCATAGACTTTTTGAAATACAGCATTGAGATGTTTTATATAATTCATACATCCTTAATCGATTTTGTGGTGTACTCGGTTATTGTCCATGACTTTCTGAATTTCTTCGGAATCATAAAAAATGATACCACCTACCTTTGTATAAGGAAGTGTTCCTTTAATTCGAAGATTCTGTAAAGTGCCAGGACTAATTTGAAGTAAGTCCATAAGTTCTGAGGATTTTAGATATTTCTTCAGTTTACCTTGCGCTTGTTTACTTAAAAGTTTTTTGATATCGTCGAGCAGTTCAAGTTTGAAATCTCTAAGATCATCTGTAGTAATAATTGTTGCTGGCATAGTAGAACTATTTTTAGAAAAGGACTACCATTTTGCTTTTAACTAAAATGATAGCCCTTGACCTGATTTGACTTTCGTTCTACAAATTTGAATAGTATTGATGGATTTTAATCACAAGTAAGACCAGAGTACGGTCAAATTTTAACATTTTTAAATTTGATGCTATTTGTTGGGTTTTGATGTTGTTATAAGTGAATTGCTGATTGGGAAAAGGCGATAATTGGAATAAAAACATGAAAGCAGGAGGTCAACCGCATGTGGTTATAAAAATGAAGATTTTTTTATTCTTCAGCGCTATCCATTTGAAGAAGTAAACCATTGGATAAATCATCCAAAAATTTAGTTCTGCTTATTTTCCGAGATTTGATTTCAGAGAATATTTTATAGAAATCCCCAATATCAAAATGTAATACTTTTTGTAAAGCTGTTGCAATTTCTTTAATATCTACATTACCATTATTAATTACACGATTAAAATAAAGTGCATAGATTAATTCTGTTAATGCAGATTTTGAAGATGTCCATTTTAGATTTGTATTAACAACTTCATTAGTAGATTTTCTGTTCTTTATTTTATCAAGCCTAAATTTTAAATAATTTATAAAAAGCTTATAAGCTCTAATCTTACCTAAGAGCATATCACGAGGTGTACTGAAATCTGGATCTTGGAAATAAAACTTAGATGATGTGATTGAAAAATTATCTAAATGCCCTCTGGTGTAATATTGTTTATCAAAATGGTAGAGTTTCGCCTCTACATACTGATTGAAATCAATATTGTATAAATAAAACCGATTGAGCTTTCGAAGTTTTTTTCTCAATGCTTTTTCTTGGTCTTGAACATTTGATCTTGGAAACTGAAGTTCAAAAGACCGTATTTCGGTATAATAGATAAGTTGAATTAAAGAGGTTTGTTTTTGATGTTTGAAGAATTCTACTTCCTTTGGAATTGAGACAAAATCAGTTTTAATAATAGCTTTTCTAAAATCATTTAATGTATTGCGTGATAGGATGATGATTTGTCTAGACGTGTCAAGAATGGATGAAGAACTTTGTTCAATTTTTTCAAGTTCATTAGTGTAAATAGTATTGCGTAAGGTAAAATCCATCACAAAAGTTTAGTTATACACGCGGCACCCAATAGATAATCTATTGATTTTTAATAGTATTTGGTAGATTTTAGGTTAGTTTAATAAAGATGGTTAGAAATTCATGAATGAAGGACAATAAACTGTGTAAATTTTGCGTATTTGCTATGTGAATTTTATTCACAATTCATAAATACTATTCAAATTAGTTTATTAATTCACTTTATCAATAAGTTCTTGTCTGCTCGAACAGTTTGATTTGTTAAAGATATTAGAAGCGTGCTTTCTAACTGTACCATAGGATATAAACATGTTTTCAGCTATTTTTTTATAACTGTAGCCTTCTATTATCTGAAGTACAATTTCATTTTCTCTATTTGTAAGACCGTATAGGTCTGCAATATCTTGATCTAATTTATAAGTGTTCTTTAATCGATATAAATAACTATTTACTTCCATTATGGTCACAAAAAAGAAGGAGGATGTCATTATGGAATGCGTAATTGGTTGAAAATCGCCAAAATAAGTTAATGCTGGAAGCATAACTAAAGAAAATATTGAACTTAAACCTAAATTCGTTTGAATTATAAAATAGCTGTCTCTTTTGGTTTTCTTTTTAATCACTTGAAAGAAATACACAATAAAAACTATGGAAAGTATAGTAGGGAAAATTAGAAATAGACTTCTAGCGAAATCTAGAGAGCCTGTATAGTAGTATGGAATAATAAAAAGTAACGCAAAACAAAGGGAAAGAATGATAATCAAGTTCTTTATTTTGAAAAATGTATTCGGTGTTTTAATATTAAATTCTTTATACAAATACCAAACTAGATAGATGCACATTAATATTGAAATAGTATAAGTTATTACATATTGAATAATTTTAGGACCAGGAAAGTTGTCATCTGGTAATAAGCCATTCAAAATATTGTACAGTAGAAAAATAATAGCTAAAATTAGATAGCGATACTTGGATTGAACGTTTTGACGCTTACCTAATCCAATATTAAAAAGTTGAAAAATAATGATGATGCCAATAACTATGCACAAGAAAAGTACTACCCAATGCATAGAAGAAGCGTAGGTGTATTCTGGGACAAATCGATATTTTTGAATTAAGTAAAACATATAACCACATGTACAACAATAGTTTAACTTAAAATTTCGAGAGTAATAAATATAACTTATCTTAGTGTGAATCAAAAATTATAAAGCGTAAAATGCTGAATAACAAGTATAAACTAGGTTTTTTCCCTACGCCCTTGGAGAAAATGGATAACTTATCTCAAGTCTATCCAAACTATAATTTGTATATCAAAAGAGATGATAACTCAGGTTTAGCATCTGGCGGAAATAAGGTAAGAAAGCTTCAGTTTTTTATTTATGACGCTTCAAGTAAAGATTGTGATACAATTATTACTGCTGGAGCGCAACAATCTAATCATTGCCGACAAACGGCAGCAGCTTGCGCTAAAGCTGGATTAGAATGCCATTTGTTGTTAGGAGGTAACGAACCCAAAAATTACAATGGTAATTTGTTACTTTCCCATTTATTAGGGGCTAAAATTCATTTTACTGGAGATAATAGAAAGGGAGAGGATATAATCAAATTAAAACAAGATTTAGAAGCGCAGAAAAAGAATGTTTATGAAATCCCTTATGGTGGTTCGAACTTGCTAGGTGCTTATGGCTTTGTAGATGCTGTTAAAGAATTAAAGAGTCAGCTTTCAGAAAAGAACTTAAAAATCGATTATATTTTCTTTGCATCAAGCTCTGGTGGAACACAAGCAGGACTTAAACTTGGTGTAGATTTATTCGATCTTGATATAAAACTAATGCCAATTAGTATAGATAAAATTGGTTTAGGAGATAAAACATTAGACGATGTTGTTTTAGAAATACTTCATCAAGGTCAAAAAGAATTGAGTATTCAAAAAACGTACTCAATTAAAGATGCAACACTTATTAGAGATTATGATAAACCTGGTTATGGAGTAATTACTAAAAACGAAAAGATGGCCATAAAGCAATTGGCTCAAAGTGAAGGTATATTGTTAGACCCTGTTTATTCTGGTAGAGCGTTTTACGGAATGATAGACCATCTTCAAAATAACAAAATTGAAAAAAACTCTAATGTGCTCTTTTGGCATACAGGTGGTTTGCCGGCAAATTTTTATTATTCCGAAGAGCTTTTGAAATAACTTAAAAGTTGATTACTTCTTCTAAGGCATCATCAGCTTCTTCATGGATAAAGTTAGCTTGATAGATTAAAGTCGTTTTTAAATCGCTATGTCTGTATAGTTTTTGAAGCATTCTAGGATGAATCTTATTACCAGCGATATTTCCAAAACTATGTCGAGCAATATGGTTAGAAAGGTTTTTGTCTATTTCACAGATGCCACCAATTCGCTTTAAATATTTATTAAGCAGTTTAGTCGCGTTTCTAGTTTTTCTAAACACATCTTCAGTATCAGATTCATTTACATCTTTTAGAAATGGGAAGATAAATCCATTGTTATTTTCTTTCTCTTTTTTATAATATTCTAATATAGCCTCTGCCTTTTCGGACACTTTAAGACTTAGTGGTTTTTCATTCTTATTCATTACGTAGAACAAACGTCCATCTTTAAAATCTGACCATTTTAATTTTATTGCATCCGAAATACGTATTCCTGCAAAGTAAAAAGCAAATAGCCACACGTTTTGAGTGTGCCATATTGAGGTGTCAGGTTCTAATTCTAAAAGTTCAATCTGCTCTACCTCGTTTACAATGAGACCTATCTTATGACTAGAGCCAATACGAATTTTTTCTTTTTCACCACCGAAAGGATAAAATTTGGAATCTACTATACCATTTTTAATAGCCTTATTAAAAAGAGTACGGATAAATATGAGTTGATTAGTTATGGTACGTGTTTTTTGTTCAAGATAGACCGCACAAAAATCTTTATACCTATCCAAAAAAGATTCATTTATATCTTGAAACTTTAGGGACTTATTCTTTTTAAAGTGTTCAACAGAATCCATAAAATTATGCTCACCTTTTCTTCCTTTACTAACTCGTGTCTTTCTACGTTCTTTAATTCCGTTAATAACTACATTTTTTTCTTGTGAGTTATTATGGTTTAAAAATTCTTCTAAGTTGTATAAAATTGATAATTCAGATTTTGCAACTGAAAATACATCACGTTCATATTTGCTTTTAATTCTATCTGAGGCAACATTGAAAAATGATTTAGAACCACCAGCACCTTTTAATTTTAACTTGACCTGCTTTGGTGTGATTTTGTCTTTAGAATCATAGTAAACGTCATTTGCTTCAGTAAGCTTTTTTAAAAGATAGTTATTAAGTTTCTTAGCGTTTGGGTGTGTTTTTTTTACTCTTCCTGCATTTTTATCCCAATCTTTTTCTAGCACATACTGTCCAAGCCATTTATAATTTGTCTTATAATTTTCACTAATACGAATTGCAAGTGGGATAGTTTTATCTTTGCGAATCATATTTTTCCGAAGTACTATTTTAATAATCGCCATAATCACTTAACTTAGAATATAAAGATAATCAATTTTAAAATAGTTAGTACAGAATAAGTACAGAATAATTTGATTTTAATTGTGTTTAAATGCTATCGTTAAAAATGTAAAGTATTGAATAACATAGGCTTTACTAGAGAATGAGGTGTTTAGTGCCTTACTACCTTTAAGCTCATAACCCGAAGGTCACTGGTTCGAGTCCAGTTCCCGCTACTAAATGAGACTCATTTGCTTTTTGCATTTGAGTCTTTTCTTTTTTATTATAGTTTGTTTTGAAAATGCATGTGTTAACTCTAATAATGATTTCGATTTAATGGTTCGACATTCCATTATTTTTTTTTAAAAATTGAAAACCTTAAGAAACAGAATATTTTGGAATATTCTTTTATAGTTGTAATCTAAAAGAGTTATAGAATTTACTGAGTTTTTTAGTAATTTTCAAAAAGTATGTCATCACTTTTTTTATGATTAATGTTTTTTAAGGCAATTTCAATAAAATTTGTTATTACAACTTTAACCACGTTTCTCAAAATCTCATTATAAATTTAACTGTAGCATATCTAAACTCTATATTATCATTTTGGTTTTGAAGTTTATTAATTTGGGCTTAAGTAGTTTTTTTTATTTCCACTTTGTGATACTTCTTCCTATTAAGAATCCTTTTTTTACTGATATAAATGGCGCATAGTGTTAAATAGATATGCGAATGCTAGAATTGTTTTATATTTTGAACCGAGAGTGATAATTGTAACTTTAATAAAGTAGTAAGTTTGAATATTAATTAAGGTTCATAAAAAACATATAATCAGTACCCAAAATATTATTAATTGAGTTTTTAATGTTTTAGCTATTATAGGTTTTGTAAGTGTTTGACGCTTATTCTTAATCAACAAGTATAAAAGAGTAATTAAAATAAATTAATAGATGCGGACAAAAAGTAAAACAAAAATTTTTGTAGTAGTTGCTGCAACACTAATATTTACCACGTTAATTATGTCTATTTCATGTTCAAAAGGAGATAAAAAAGAAACTTTTGAAGTAGTAAAGGGTACCAATGTAGCGCATTGGTTATCTCAAAGTGATAGAAGAGGCATTGAGAGAGCATCCTTTTTTACTGAAGAAGATGTAAAGCGAATAGCTAATATGGGCTTTGATCATATCCGATTGCCTATTGATGAAGAGCAAATGTGGGATAAAAACGGAAATAGGTATGATGATGCATTTAGTTTAATGGAAAATTGTGTTGAATGGTGTCAAGAAAATAACCTTAGAGTTATTGTTGACTTACATATCTTAAGATCGCATCATTTTAATGCCAAAGAGAAGCCTTTGTGGACAGATGTAGCTGAGCAAAATAAGTTTTTTGATTTATGGAGAGATTTATCAAAGACCTTGAGTAAATTCCCAAATAGTTTAGTGGCATACGAGCTTATGAACGAAGCTGTAGCAGATAATCATGAATCTTGGAATAATTTAATTGTAAAAGCTGTCGTAGCCATTCGGGAATTAGAAAGTGAACGCACCATAGTAATAGGCTCCAATAGGTGGCAAGCAGTTGATACATTTGATGCATTGAAAGTACCTGAAAATGATAAAAACATTCTATTAAGTTTTCATTTTTACGAGCCTTTTTTGTTAAGTCATTATGGAGCCAAATGGTTGAGTTTGCGAAATTACAAAGGACCTGTAAACTACCCTGGAACAATTTTAACTAAAAATGAGTTTGAAACCCTTCCTGACGACATGAAAGTAGAAGTTGAGAAATGGGTAGATATGAAATACGATAAAGAGGTGTTGCTTGAGATGTTGCAAAAGCCTATGCGTAAGGCTAAAGAGTTAGGTTTGCCATTATATTGCGGGGAATTTGGCATTATATCACATGCGCCTGAAAAAGGAAGTCTTATTTGGTATCAAGATATGATTCAGCTTTTTAATGAAAACGGTATTGGATATGCAAATTGGAATTATAAAAGCGATAATTTTGGATTGATATCTTCGGATGGCAAAGAAAATAAAAACCTCATAAAAATAGTTTCTAATGAATAAGTTAAATCATTTTTTTAACCCTCAATCATCCATTAAATGAAATTTTATTTAGTAATTATCGCCTTTGTTTTAATGAGTTGTTCTCAAACTAAAGATGCTAACATAAAGCATGATGTAGAGGAAAAATATATTGATAGTATATTGGCTCAAATGTCAATAGATGATAAAATAGGGCAAACCAATCTTAGAGGAACTTCAAGTAGGGCTAAAACATTATCTGAAGCGTTAAAAGAAGATGTGAGACAGGGAAAGGTAGGCGCATTACTAAATGTAATGAACGTTGAATTTGTAGACGAGCTTCAAAAAATAGCAGTAGAAGAAAGTCCTCATAAAATTCCTTTAATTTTTGGAAGAGATGTTATACACGGTTTTAAAACCATATTTCCTATACCGCTGGGTTTAGCGGCTTCTTGGGACGAGAATGTAGCTAGATCATCTTCTAGAGTTGCAGCAATAGAATCGAGTTCTGTTGGAATTCGGTGGACGTTTGCGCCTATGCTAGACATTGCTAGAGATAGTCGATGGGGTAGAATAGCAGAGTCACCCGGAGAAGATCCTTATTTAGCTTCTGTTTTAGGAAAAGCCTATGTAGAGGGGTTTCAAGGAGATTCCTTAAATAACCCAACGAGTATAGCAGCATGTGCTAAACATTTTATTGGCTATGGTGCTGCTATAGGGGGAAGGGATTATAATACAACCTTAATTCCAGAACCATTATTACGTAATGTGTATTTACCGCCTTTCGAGGCTGCCTTAGATGTTGGAGCCGCTACGGTAATGACGGCGTTTAATGAAGTAAATGGTATTCCTGCAACAGGAAATCAATTTCTATTAAAAGATATTTTAAGAGACGAATTAAAATTTGATGGATTTGTAGTGAGCGATTGGGATTCTACAATAGAAATGATTGCACATGGTTATGCTAGAGATGAAAAACATGCAGGCGAATTAGCTGCAAACGCAGGAATGGATATGGAAATGACCAGTACAGCATATCAAAATAATCTAAAAGAACTTATAGCAGAGGGAAAAGTTACAGAACAACAGTTAGATGAGTTCGTAAAAAATATATTAAGAATAAAAATAAGGCTGGGTTTATTCGATGAGCCTTATCGAGATAAAACTAATGAAGCTAACTTTTATTCAAAAGCGCACTTAGATCTAGCAAAAGAAGCAGCAATAAAAAGTACTGTTTTACTAAAGAATAAGGATGTATTACCATTATCCAAAAATACAAAAGTGGCTTTAATAGGACCATTGGCAGATGCGCCTTTAGATCAAATGGGGACTTGGACTTTCGATGGCGATAAAACACATACCGTAACGCCATTAGATGCTTTCAAAAGCGCAAATATCAATCATGTTTATAAACCCGGATTAACGCATAGTCGCGATTTATCTAAAACACAATTTAAAAAAGCACTCACTACTGCAAAACAGTGTGATGTTGTGGTGTTTGTAGCCGGAGAAGAAGCGATTCTTTCTGGAGAGGCGCATAGTAGAGCGCATATAAATTTACCAGGAGCACAAGAAGTATTAATAAAAGAATTATCTAAAACAGGAAAACCTATTGTTTTAGTAATCATGGCAGGAAGACCCATTACCATTACTAATATAATTAATGATGTTGATGCCGTTTTGATGACCTGGCATCCTGGAACAATGGGAGGGGAAGCTTTGCAAGAGATTGTTTTTGGATTAAGAGAACCAGAAGGAAGATTACCTATATCCTGGCCCAAAACAGCAGGACAGTTACCATACTTTTACAATCATAAGAATACAGGGCGACCTGCAAATAAAGAAGACTATGTGGCCATGTATGATATTCCTGTTGGTGCATGGCAAAGTTCTTTAGGAAACGATTCTCATTATCTTGATATTGGTTACAAACCACATTTTCCATTTGGTTATGGCTTAAGTTATACAGAATTTAGATATGATGCTATTAAAATTTCTAAGGATACCATTAACTTTAATGAAGATATAATTATTAATGCAACGCTATCTAATATTGGTAAAAGAGACGGCAAAGAAATTGTACAGTTGTATACTCAAGATGTGGTTGGGAGTATTACAAGACCTGTAAAAGAATTAAAAGGTTTTCAACATGTGAGTTTAAAAGCAGGGGAAACAAAAGAAGTAACATTTAAAATCTCTTCAGAGCAATTAAAATTTTCTAACCATAAAGCAGTCTATGCTGCCGAGGAAGGTCACTTTAATGTTTGGGTTGGGCCTAATTCCTCTTCAGGATTGAAAGACGCATTTTATTTAAAAAAATAGCCATATGATTGTTATAATTATGGGAGTAAGCGGGTGTGGCAAAACTACAATAGGTAGTCAACTATCTCAAAAAATAAGCGTCCCTTTTTATGATGCTGATGATTTTCACCCAAAATCTAACATTGATAAAATGGCTGGAGGAATTGCTTTAAATGATGATGATAGATTGCCATGGTTGGAGCTATTAGCCGATACTATTTTAGATTGGTCTTCTAAAACGGGAGCAGTATTAGCATGTTCAGCGCTTAAAGAAAAGTACAGGGCTATTCTGTCTTCCAAATACAATAATATAGTCTGGGTGTATTTGTCTGGGCCAAAAGAATTAATTAGGCAAAGAATTGAAGCCAGAAGCGGGCATTTTATGAATTCCGATTTATTAAACGCGCAATTTCATGATTTAGAAGTTCCAAATTATGGCATTCATATAGATATTTCAGGGGCGCCAGAAAACATTACAAATACAATTGTTTTAAAACTAAAAGATATAAATACCTCATTTTTTGGTGTTATTGGTTTAGGAGTAATGGGGAGTAGTTTAGCGCTAAACATTGCAGAAAAAGGCTATGCTTTGTCTGTTTATAATAGAACAAGTCCAGGAGAAGAACACATGTTTTCTGATTTTATGGAAAGCGTAAATGCAGATATGAATGTTAAGGGGTTCGATGAGCTCGAAGCATTTGTTGCGTCATTGCAAAGGCCAAGAAAAATTCTTGTCATGATAAAAGCAGGACCAGCTATTGATAATATTATTGAGGCATTAATACCACTTTTATCAGAAGGCGATGTTATGATTGATGGCGGCAATTCCCACTACTTAGATACCAATAAAAGAAGCAAATATTTAAAAACTAAAAAGGTATATTTTGTTGGTTGTGGTGTGTCTGGAGGAGAAGAAGGAGCAAGAAAAGGCCCGTCTATAATGCCAGGGGGTAGTAAAGATAGTTACGCTATCATAGCACCAGTTTTAGAAGCAATTGCAGCAAAAGATCAAAACGGTAAACCCTGTAGCACTTATATTGGTAAAGCTGGTGCAGGACATTTTGTTAAAATGGTACATAATGGTATTGAATATGCCGAAATGCAATTATTGGCTGAGGTTTATGCTATACTATCGCTAACAAAAACCAATGCCGAAATTGCTGAGTTATTACAAACATGGAATACTACAGATGTGTCGAGCTACTTACTTGAAATTACCTTAAATATTCTTCAAAAAAAAGAAGGTGATACCTACATACTAGATACCATATTAGATAAGGCAGGGAATAAAGGCACAGGTTCTTGGTCAACTAAGGCAGCATTTGATTTAGGGTCTGTAAATACCATGATGGCCTCAGCGGTTTTTGCACGTTACATATCATCTTTTAAGTCGAAACGTGAGCAATTATCTAAGTCTATAAAAAAGTCTTCAAATAAAGCAGAATCAATTGATTTAACGGTTTTAGAGAAAGCATACCGATTTGCTAGAATTATGAACCATTTTCAAGGTTTTGAATTGATGAAATTAGCATCAAAAGAATTTGAGTGGGCGTTAAATCTATCTGAAATTGCAAGAATATGGACTAATGGCTGCATTATTAGATCAAAATTTATTGAAAGATCCGTAGATATTTTCAAAAACCATGAAAGCTATTTAGATGATAAAAGTATTCTGGAGATTTTAATATCGAGCGAAGAAAATATTAAAGAAAGTATTACCTATGGTTTATCTAACCGAATAGCTTTTGATACATTTTGGTCGGCTTATAACCATTGGATTGCACTAACCACTAAAAACTTACCTGCAAATTTAATACAAGCCCAACGCGATTATTTTGGAGCGCATACTTATGAGCGGGTGGATGCACCAGAAGGACAATTTTTTCATGCAAATTGGTATTAATTATGGTAGACTTTTCTCTTTTAACCTCTGTATTAGTAGGCGTTGCATTATTACTAGTCCTTATTTTACGATTTAAAATACAAGCGTTTGTCGCACTACTTATAGCGAGTATAGTTGTTGGTATATTGGCAGGTATACCTCCCTTAACCATTGTTAAAACCATACAGGAAGGTATGGGTAATACCTTGGGTTTTGTGGCTGTTGTGGTTGGTTTAGGAGCTATTTTTGGTGCTATTTTAGAGCATTCTGGAGGCGCAGAATCATTAGCAACTTATTTGTTAGGAAAGTTTGGAGAAAAACAATCGTCTTGGGCATTAATGCTAACAGGTTTTATTGTGGCAATCCCTGTATTTTTTGATGTGGCCTTTATCATTTTAGTGCCAATGCTATATGCCTTACAAAGAAAAACAG
This sequence comes from uncultured Algibacter sp., assembly GCA_947502405.1. Taxonomy (GTDB): domain Bacteria; phylum Bacteroidota; class Bacteroidia; order Flavobacteriales; family Flavobacteriaceae; genus Algibacter_B. The sequence continues at coordinate 372,538 of CANMZT010000001.1, forward strand.
GCAAATCATTGTTGCTCTATGGTATCCCGTTATTAGCAGGTTTAGCAATAACACATGCATTTATTCCCCCAACACCTGGGCCAGTTGCAGTAGCAGATATTTTAAAAGCAGATTTAGGGTGGGTAATTCTTTTTGGATTTATAGCAGGAATTCCTACTGCGGTAGTATGTGGTCCTGTTTTTGGGAAATATATAGCAAAGAAAATACAGGTAGAAGCGCCACCATTAGGTGAAGCTGTAGAAACAGAAAAAAATACACCATCAGTAAGTACTATAATTACTATTATAACAATACCAATTGTTTTAATTGTTCTAAATACAGTAATCCGAAGTCCGCTTTTTGAAAGTTATAACCTCCCAGAAATTATGTTACAATGGTTAGGTATGTTAGGTCATCCATTTTCAGCTTTAATAATAGCAAATCTTATTGCATGGTATGCGTTGGGAGTAAGAAGAGGATTTACTAAACAACAGCTTTTAGATATTAGTACAAAATCTATGGGGCCTGCTGGTATTATTATTTTATTAACAGGAGCTGGTGGCGTTTTTAAGCAAATGTTGGTCAATACTGGAACAGGAGAAATGTTGGCTAACTATTTTGCCGATAAGGGGGTGAGTATTTTATTATTTGCGTTTTTGGCAGCAGCTTTAGTTCGTATATTACAAGGTTCTTCTACAGTTGCTATGATTACAGCCGCAGGACTTACCGCACCGCTTTTAACAGCAGTATCTATTTCAGAGCCTCAAAAAGCGTTACTGGTTGTTGCTATAGCATCAGGCGCAAGTATCCTTTCACATGTTAATGATAGTGGGTTTTGGTTAGTTGGTAAATATCTTGGATTATCAGAACAACAGACTTTTAAGAGTTGGACAGTTATGACTTCACTGCTAGCATTAATTGGTTTTGCAAGTGTTCTTGCCTTATCGATACTGTTTTAGAGTTCTTAAATAAGGTGATTTTTATGTCATCTTTTTTATTTAATTATGGTGTTAAATCTCTAAAATTAAAGTCAAGTTATAATCAGTCTCTAAAAGATTTGAAGTGGTTAATTTATTTTTGAAATTACTTAAAACTATTTTGTCCAATTGTTCAATCAATATTTCAATATGTTTGGGTTTATTTGAATGAGATTAATTTTTACTAACTAACTAGAATTAATAAATTTTCTTTTTTGAATCATTCTTTTTAATAAATTATTTAGCATGTTTTTTGCTATCTGTTTAGGAACTTATTTAGAACAATTTCTAATTGTTTAATCTTTTAAAAGTTTAGACAGTAAATTCTTCAAAAATATGCAATCCAATACATTACGAACTCTTCATTGTGTTTTTATGGTAGTTTGACGAAATTATTTTGTGTTAGTTGTAAATAAATAGATTTTTAATTTTTCTCCCAAACTACCATATTTTGTCTTAAACTTTTATGTATAGATTATTAATTTATCAAAAGTTTTAATATGCTAAATATGAAAGAATGTTATTTAATAGACTAAAATTTTTACGGTTTTGGTTTTATGTTATTAGACTATATCTATTTAATTTCTTTCTAAAATTTATTATTTGATTTCGAATTATACTTTTTTATGTTTAAAATATCATTGCTACTAATCAAAAACTAAAATTATTCTAAATGAAAACTAAAACTACAAACTATATTAAGTATTGGCTTTTAATACCAATGTTATTCATGTCTCTCATGCTAAGTGCTCAAGGTACAATACTTGAAGATATTTGCAATGGACAACCAAATACACCAGTTTTAAAAGAGACTATTGCCAGTTACCCATTAACTGATTTAAGTGATGCTAATGGTAATAATAATACTGAGATACTACCAGGTGTAAGTATTTCTGAAACGAATGGTCTTTGCTTGAATAACACTATTCTAGAAAATTTTGTAGATATTAATAGTGCTATCACTAATCCAGATTTATTGAGTGTTTTAAATAGTTTTGATGTAACTGCTGTTGAAGATAATTTTGATCCTGAAAATTTTGGAGTCAAACTTGAATTTAACTTATCATTTTCTCCACAAACAAACACGGATTCTAATGATGTTGTTGTTTTAGGTGTTACTGAAGATTCTTATCTTAACTTTTTAGGTATTGTATATAATGTTTTAACTGAACAGATTGGTGTTTTACTTGAAGGAGGAAATATATTATATGCTGATGTTGATGTGTCATTAAATCAATGGCATACGATTGAGGTTAAATATATAAATGGTGAAGGGTTTCTTTATTTAAACGGAGAATTAATTTTAGCTGTCAATGGTAACGCTGTTGATGAAGAAGCTATTGATATTAGTCAATTTGATATTAGTGAGCTTACATTGGAAGGAGCATTAAACTTAGTAGCGCAATATGCAGCTCTAGGGGAGGGTTATGAATTTTGTTTAAGGAATATAGAAATTTATAAATGTGATACAGGTGCTATAGAATTACCAAGTGTTACGGTGGAATGCTCAGTGGCTATAGAAGCACCAACAGCTTGGGATGTTTGTGGTGGTACAGTTGTTGGTACTACAGAAGATCCTACAGAATTTAATATGACAGGAGACTATACTGTAAATTGGACCTTTACTAGTTCTAATGGTATAGGTGTAATAACAATACCGCAAAGTATAACAGTTGTAGGAGGTTCTGACGTGTTTTGGTCTGGTGCTATTGATTCAGACTGGACTAACGCTGGAAACTGGCTAGATAATAATGCACCTACATTATCTCCTTCAGGTAATGTAATTATTGCAACAGGAGCGCCAAATTACCCACTTCTAACTTCGGGGCAAAACTTATACATTAGTGCCTGCTCTAATGTTATGATTGAAAGTGGTGCTTCATTAACTATAAACCCTAATGCTGTAGTTAATAATGATGGTACTATAACTAATAATGGAATCTTGACTTTTGAATCTGATGCAACAGGTTCTGCCTATATAGGTGAAGGTTCTGGCATTTTTATTGGAGATGCAACTATTGAACGTTTCATTCCTGCAAGAAGAGCATTCCGTTTTGTGAGTTCACCAGTTACAACAGATGATTTTATATCAAACAACTGGCAATTAGCTACGCATATTACAGGGTCTCAAAGTGGAGCTAATGGTTTTGATGCTACTAATACAGGAAACCCTTCTATGTTTACTTATGATAATGTAACCCAAACATGGGGTGCTATAGCAAACACTAATGCTACAAATTTAAATTCTGGTGATCCTTATCGTTTATTTGTACGTGGAGATAGAACTACAGACTTATCAGATAATGATGCTCCGCCATCACCAACTACTTTAATGGCTACGGGCGAATTGACTTCAGAAAACACAGCGCCAGAGGCTGTTACTCTAAATGCTACTGCTGGAGGCTATAGCTTTGTTGGTAATCCTTTTCAAGCGCAGGTTAATATGAAAACTATAATGACATCTAATGTTACCAATGTCAATCCTTCTTTTTATTGGTTATGGGATCCTAATTTAGGAATTAGAGGTGCATATGCTACGGTTTTCCTTCCAGCTCCTGTATCTATAGCATCGGCTGGTGATGCAAATGAGTTTTTACAAGCAGGTCAAGCATGTTTTGTTCAAACCCTAGCTGCTAATCCAGCATCATTAACATTTACACAGTCTAGTAAAAGTACTTCTGAAGCTGAAACTAATGTATTTAAATCTTCTGGTACATCGAAGAAATTAACTAGTACAGGTCAAATGAATTTAAAGCTTTATGAGAGTAGTGCTTATGCTAATAACCAAGCTGAAGCCGATGGATTATGGATTTTGTTTGATGATAATGGAAATAATGGAATAGATACTTATGATGCTGAAGATTTTACAAACTTAGATGAAAACTTTTCAATCAATAGTAATGGTACTTTGTTAAGTTTTGAGAGTAGAGCTACTCCTACAATGAATGATGAAATTATTCTAGAGGTTAACACTTACAGAAATACAGATTATGTGATTGAAGTTAATGCTTCTGCTTTACAGGGCGATACACCGCTTTTAGTAGACAACTATTTGAATCAAACAACAGAAATATCTCAAAACGGTATAACTACTTATGAATACAGTATTGATAACGGTATTCCAGATTCGTTTGCAGGAGATAGATTTAAAATAATCTTTCAAAGTTCATTATCTACAGAAGATAATGAGCTAAGTAAAATAATGTTGTATCCTAATCCTTCAAAAGGAGGAAACTTCTTTTTAAATGTCCCTAACGATATTGATGATTTGGAAGTATCAATTTATAATACATTAGGAGCTCAAGTGTTTTATGAAAAAGGTTTATCAACTGGTAATAAAGTTCCAGTTAACGCAAATATTATCAGAAGTGAAGGTGTTTATTTTGTAAAATTAACATCTAAAGAAAAAGGTTTAACGACCTCAAAGAAATTAATTATTAACTAATATTATAAAATAAAAAAGATGAAAAATTTATCAAAATCAGTAAAAGCAATTGTTTTAGTTCTTGCCTTTGTTTGCACAAGTAGTCTAATGGCTCAAGGTCCTGGAGGGTTTGATGATAATGTTCAGGATAACGACGACAACACATCTGTGCCTGTAGATGGAGGAATTGCTGTTCTTATCATTGGCGCTGCTGCAGCTCTTGGTGTTAAAAAACTTCGAGATAATAAAAAATAGTAGTGTTTAGGAGATTCCTAGATACTTTTTTTCCTATAACAGTAAGGCTTATTTTAGGTAAAGCCTTACTGTTCTTTGTCGTGTGGAAATTTTTATTTTTATTTTTTCTTCGTGAAACTAAAGTTATTGATTACCCCTTGACTAAAAATGTTGGAGAATATTCAACTACGCTTTTAAATACTTTTGTATCATCTCCTAAGTTTGTGGTAAAGAGAGAACTTAGATATGATAATAATTTACAAGGAAAAACATATCAACATGAAGTCTCTCAAGTTTACTATAATAAAAAAAGAGTAGCTTATGTAGATGATGGCTGTAATGGTTTGGAGCTAATGGTTGGCTTTATTGGTTTTATATTTTGTTTACCTTCTGCTTTAAAGCGAAAAGTTAAATACCTAATATTGGGTCTTTTAACAATTTATTGTTTGAATATTTTAAGGTGCTCAGGTTTAATCTATATTAACCTTTATTATCAACCGTATTTTGATTTAGCTCATAGATATTGGTTAAAAGGAGCTATGTATAGTGTTGTGTTTATAATCTGGATGCTATATTTAAGAAAGGTTGATTTAAATTATTACTTTCCAAAGACCAAGGTTAGTACTGTATAAAACTTCTATTGTTTTAACTTTTTTAAGTTAGATGACTCTCTAATTACTAACTCAGCATCTAAAATGATTTTGTTTAGTTTTTGCTTAATTGATTTTTTTTCAGTGTAAGAAAGAAAAGTTAGTGCAGCCTGTTTTCCAATTTTAGCACTATGTTGATTAATGCTTGTAATTGTTGGAGTAACCATCGATGTAAAGGGTTCATCTCCAAAACCAACTAAAGCAATATCTCTTGGAACATTAATTTTTTTTTCATTAAGTATTTGTAAGGCTCCTAAAGCAGCATAATCACTTGCAACATAAACTGCATCTGGTTTATTTTTAAGCTCTAGAAGTTGAGTCATTTTCTTTCTTCCATCTTCTGTCGTAAGATTACTTTCAATAAGTAGTTCGTCATCTAATGGTAAATTATATTTTTTTAAGGCATCAATATATCCTCTTATTCTATTGTTAAAAATTCTAGTATGCTGATAGCCTCCTATATGTGCAATTCGTTTGCAACCTTGATTCACTAAATGCTCAACAATTACATGGCTACTGTCATAATCATTTATACCAATATAATCCACGTTTAAGTCATTTTCACCACGATCAAATAAAACTAAAGGAATCCCTTTGGCTTTTACCTTTTCATAATAATCTAATTTAATAGTTTCATTGGCCATAGAAGCTATTATACCATCAACCTGTGTAAATAATAATGTGTCAATATTATCACACTCTTTTTTAAAAGATTCGTTGGATTGTGTAATAATAATATTATACCCTTCTTTATTTAATACTTGTTCAATGTTTTGAATAACCGATGAGAAAAAGTTGCTGTTAGTTCGTGGTACAATTACACCTACCAAATTACTTTTTCCTTTTCTTAGAGCACTCGCTAAATGATTTGGCTGATAGTTTAAGTTTTTAGCAACTTGCTTTACAGCTTTTTTTGTTTTTTTACTTATTCTTGGATCATCATTTAATGCTTTAGAAACAGCAGCTGCAGAGATATTTAACACATTAGCGATATCTTTTATAGTAGTTTTCTTTTTGATATTTAAATTTTTTATATCTTTGCTTAATCGTTTAAGCAAATGTAAGACATTAATTATTTTAATCAAAATCAATTATCAATTAAAGGTTTTGATTTATTTTTAAAATTTTAGTTAAACGATTAACCAATTAAATATAAAACAGTTATTAAGATGAGTAAAGTAGTAACATTTGGAGAAATCATGTTAAGATTAGCTCCGCACGGTTTTTTAAGATTTTCCCAATCTACATCTTTCGATGTAATATATGGTGGAGGAGAAAGTAATGTGGCAGTATCTTTAGCAAACTATGGGGTTCCTGTAGATTTTATAACACGTTTACCTAAAAATGATATAGGGGAATGTGCTTTAATGGAAATGCGTAAAAGAGGAGTTGGAACTGATAAAATTATTTTTGGAGGTGACCGTTTGGGGATTTATTTTTTAGAAACTGGTGCAGTGAATCGTGGGAGTAAAGTAGTTTATGACCGTGCACATTCTGCCCTAGCTGAAATAGAAGCAGGTATGATTGATTGGGAGGCAGCGTTTGAAGGAGCAGATTGGTTTCACTGGACAGGTATTACGCCTGCAGTTTCTCAGGGTGCAGCTGATGCTTGCTTAGAAGCTTTGAAAGTAGCTAGTGCCAAGGGTTTAACTATATCTACAGATTTAAACTATCGTCAAAAACTATGGAAGTATTGTGACGAAGCCCATAGAGAAACAGTAATGACTGAATTGACGTCTTATTGTGATATCATATTAGGAAACGAAGAAGATGCAGAAAAACATTTTGGAATTAAACCTGAAGGTTTGGATATCACTACGCAAGGTGAGCATGTAAAAGGAGCTGCTTTTCTATCTGTTTGTGATCAGATGTTAAAAAAATTCCCGCGAGCTAAAAAAGTGATTACAACTTTAAGAGGTTCAATCTCTGCATCTCATAATACATGGGCTGGTGTTTTATATGATGGTAAAACTTTATATGAATCTCCTCAGTATCAAATTACTGACATTGTTGATCGTGTAGGTGGCGGTGATAGTTTTATGGGAGGGTTAATCTATGGATTAATTGAGTATAAAGGAGACGATCAAAAAGCATTAGACTTTGCGGTAGCTGCTTCATGTCTTAAACACACTATTAAAGGAGATGCTAACTTATCTTCAATTGATGAAGTTAAAAAGCTTATGGGAGGAGATTCATCAGGTAGAGTAGCTAGATAAATAATTACACAAAAAAATTAAATATTTTTAAGTAATGGCACAATTTTCAAGATTAGAAGTAGCGCATGCAATGAAAGAAACTGGGATGATTCCTTTGTTCTTTAATAATGATTTAGAATTAAGCAAGAAAGTATTAAAAGCATGCTACGATGGGGGCGCACGTTTAATGGAATTTACTGCTCGTGGTGATTTTGCTCATGAAGTTTTTGGTGAATTAACAAAATATGCTATTGCTGAACTACCAGGAATGATTATGGGAGTAGGCTCCGTTACAGATGCAGGACAAGCATCTTTATACATGTCTCTAGGAGCTAATTTTGTAGTAACCCCTGTTTTAAGGGAAGATATTGCTATAGCATGTAATCGTAAAAAAGTACTTTGGTCACCCGGCTGTGGTACATTAACTGAAATAACAAGAGCTGAAGAATTGGGATGTGAAATAGTAAAGCTATTCCCTGGTGATATATACGGACCTCAGTTTGTAAAAGGTATTAAAGGGCCACAACCTTGGACAAGTATTATGCCTACTGGTGGTGTGTCTCCAACAGAAGAAAATCTTAAAGGTTGGTTTGATGCCGGAGTTACATGTGTAGGGATGGGGTCTAAGTTAATTTCCAAAGATATTATTGCTAATAAAGATTACGCTAAGTTAGAGCAAGATGTAAAGGCAGCTTTAGCTATAGTAAAATCAGTTAGAAAATAGTTTTAGTAAATTATTTAAGATAGTAAGAGCCGCCATAGTGCGGCTCTTTATTTTTTAAAAGAGAGAATGTATTTTAAGAATTAACATATAAATTTTGAATAATATTTTAACTTATATCTAGTTAGGTTATTTACTTTTTTACTCTCTATAAATTTGTTACATTTGGCGTCATAATAAAAAAATACAAAAATGAAAATAATGAAATGTCTAAGTCTTGCAGCAGCGGTACTGTTATTAGTATCTTGTAATAAGAACGGAGTAGCACAAAAGCCAATAAAAACTGAATTAGATTCTGTAAGTTATGCCATTGGAATGGATGTAGCTAGAAACGTAAAATCTAGTTTTGATGATTTTGATAATGATTTGTTTATTCAAGGATTTACAAATGTTTTAGATTCTACTGATATGTTGTTGGACGAAAATCAAGCACAACAAGTAGTAAGAACTTATTTCCAGAATAAACAAAAAGAGGAAATGGCAAAGCGTCAAGAAGAAGCTAAAGCAAATAAAGAAGCTGGTGAAAAATTCCTAGCCGAGAATAAAACTAAAGAAGGTGTACAAACTACTGAAAGTGGTTTGCAGTATATTGTTTTGAAGGAAGGAACTGGTGCTAAACCAACAACGTCATCTAAAGTAAAAGTACACTATCACGGTACTTTAATTGATGGAACTGTATTTGATAGTTCTGTTGATAGAGGTGAGCCTACAGAGTTTGGTGTAACGCAAGTTATTAAAGGTTGGACAGAAGGTTTACAATTAATGAAAGAAGGTGCTAAATATAAATTCTTTATTCCTAGTGATATTGCTTATGGTGCAAACCCAAGACCAGGAGGAAAAATTAAAGCAAATTCAACATTAATTTTTGATGTAGAATTATTAGAGGTTAAGTAATCTTTATTACAATAAAATATATAAGCAGGAAGTTTTCTTCCTGCTTTTTTGTTTCTCAGAATAAGCAATCAAGTTGTAACTTTGTATTAGATTAAATTAAAATGAATATGGGGCATAAAGCTGGTTTTGTAAATATCATAGGAAATCCCAATGTTGGTAAATCAACATTGATGAATGCTTTTGTAGGCGAAAAACTTTCAATAATAACCTCAAAAGCGCAAACTACTAGACATAGAATTTTAGGTATAGTTAATGGAGATGATTTTCAAGTTGTTTTAAGTGATACCCCCGGGATTATTAAACCTGCATATGAGCTTCAAGAATCTATGATGGGTTTTGTAAAATCTGCTTTTGAAGATGCAGATGTACTTATTTATATGGTAGAAATTGGTGAAAAAGAATTGAAAGACGAAGCATTCTTCAATAAAATTACAAATTCAAAAATACCAGTTTTACTTTTACTTAACAAGATTGATAAGTCCGATCAGGAAAAACTAGAAGAACAAGTACAGCTTTGGGCAAAAAAAGTACATAATGCAGAAATTTTCCCAGTTTCTGCACTTGAAGGCTTCAATGTAAAAGAAGTATTTAATCGTATTTTAGAATTACTACCAGAGTCTCCACCGTTTTATCCAAAAGATCAATTAACAGATAAACCTGAGCGTTTCTTTATAAATGAAACTATTCGAGAAAAAATCTTGCTTCATTTCAAAAAGGAAATTCCCTATGCTGTTGAAGTTGATACCGAAGAATTTTTTGAAGAAGAACATATAATTAGAGTCCGATCAGTAATTATGGTTGAGCGTGAGACGCAAAAAGGAATAATAATTGGCCATAAGGGAAATGCTTTAAAGCGAGTTGGTGTAGAGGCGAGAAAGGATCTTGAAGTGTTTTTTGGGAAGCAAATACATATAGAATTATACGTAAAGGTTAATAAAAACTGGCGCAGTAATCAAAATCAATTGAAGCGTTTTGGTTATAATAATTAGTTAAATACCAAATTTTAGTTTCTAGAGTAAGTTTTTGTATTTATTTCGACAAAAATGATTATGAGTCGTGTTTTTACAATATTTACTTTATTACTCTTCGTCTTTGGTTGTAGTAGCAAAGATGTACCATCAGAAAAAATAAGTTCCGAAAGTGATTGGATAGTTGATGAAATAGATGTTACTGGAGAGTTTTTTTTATTTCCTCTTGCACTTAACCCAAGTTTTAGTGAAGTAAAAAATATTGGCTTAGCAGATGATGAATTAGTGGGAATAGTATATTTAGGCTCAAAAGTTATTGTCTATCCATATGTATACACTTTCGAAAATGAAGTGATTAATGATGAATATAATGGTATTAAATATGCCTTTACATATTGTCCAATTACTAAGAGTGCTGTTGCGTTTACTAGAACAGAAATATTTAGAGCATCTGGATATTTATATAAAAATAATCTAACACCTTGGGATGATAAAACAGGATCTATATGGTCTCAAATGTTAATCAAAGGGATAAAAGGAGACAAAAAAAATAAAAGATTCAATACCATTCCTGTTCTTGAAACTACCTGGAGAACAGTTAAAGATTATTTTCCTAGAGCTAGAGTTTTGGCTGGAGTGCCTTCTAATAATCCCAAATCATCTTTGTATTTTGGTAAAGCGCCACCAGATAATAATAATAACTCTGGAAATAACTCAAGTCAAAATATACCTGAGTTTGGTGAATATGTGTTTGGTGTTATTGATAATTTCAATACTATTAATGTTTTTAGGTATTCTGATTTTTCTAATGGACCAATTTCTAAAATAATAAATAATCAAAATTATATTATTGTTGGGAATCGGTCTAAGCGATTTATTAATGCATTTAAAGTTGCAGATTTCAATGCTTATGAGGCTTTAGGAAATGACGAATTACCATATGTAATAAAAAATAAGAATGGAGTTAAATATAATATGCTAGGGATTGGTACAGATGGGAGTAGATTAGAACAACCTAAGTTTGCATATGTTGCTATTTGGAGGGCTTGGGAGGATTTTTATTCTAAATTTAATTATGTGGAAAAGTAAATATGGTAATGATGAATCCTAGACTATTAAGATTAGGATAGGTGTTCAAATATGAAAATGCATTTCATTTTTCAATATCTAACACACTGTACATAAAATTATTTAATAATCTCATATCAGTAGTGCTTGAAGCTTTTCCAATACTTCCAGCAAAATATAATGTTATCCAAAGTAAAACCATTAATAGTGTAACGCTAATTTGAACGGCATAATTTTCTTTAAGAGACCAGTTTGTGTAAGTCCAAATTGCAAATGCTATAAATATTCCAGCAACCATAAAGTGTAGAAACATAAAGAGTGTCCAAACTGTTGGATTTGGACCAAATAATCCATGTAACCTACTTGAATTATCGTCAACCTTATTAATTTCCAAATGAAGTTGCGGTGTCCAAAAGGTTTGTTTCTCTTTGGGAAATTTTATAAAAACATGGTCATCCACCCGAGTAATAATAAACTCCTTTTGAGTTGTTTTTGTGTTTTCAAAATCACTTAAAATGGATTCATTATATCTTGGTATTTCCATCTTAAACCTTGGTCTTAAAACAATATCATTACTTAGCGGCATTAGTAGTTAAGTTTTGAATAGTAAAATACTATTTTTTTATTTAAACTTTAAATACATTCAATCTTTATTAAAAAAGAACTTTGCGTCGTCTATATTTCCTATTTTTGCAAAAGTTTTCAGAATGCAAGTTTTAAGATGTTGCTTCTGATGCGTTTAATTTATAATTATGAGTAATATTGTTGCAATTGTTGGAAGGCCAAATGTTGGAAAATCAACGTTTTTTAATCGTTTAATACAACGAAGAGAAGCTATAGTTGATGCGGTCAGTGGTGTAACGAGAGACCGTCATTATGGGAAAAGTGATTGGAACGGAAAAGAATTCTCTTTAATAGATACAGGTGGCTATGTTTTAGGAAGCGATGATATTTTTGAGGCTGAAATTGATAAGCAAGTTGAATTAGCTATAGATGAAGCAGATGCTATAATTTTTATGGTAGATGTAGAATCTGGGGTAACAGGAATGGATGAAGATGTGGCTAGATTACTCAGAAAAGTTACAAAGCCTGTGTTTCTTGTTGTAAACAAGGTGGATAACGGAAAACGAGCTGAAGATGCTGTAGAATTTTATTCCTTAGGATTAGGAGAATATTACACAGTTGCAAGTATAAACGGAAGTGGTACAGGAGAACTCTTGGATGACTTAATTGAAGCTTTGCCAGAAAAAGAAGAGGTTATTGAAGAGGAATTGCCAAGATTTGCTGTGGTTGGAAGGCCTAATGCTGGAAAATCTTCATTTATAAATGCATTAATTGGAGAGGATAGATATATAGTAACTGATATAGCTGGAACAACCAGAGACTCCATTGATACGAAATACAACCGTTTTGGATTTGAGTTTAATTTGGTTGATACTGCTGGAATCAGAAGAAAATCTAAAGTAAAAGAAGACTTAGAGTTTTATTCGGTTATGAGAAGTGTTCGTGCTATTGAACATGCTGATGTTTGTTTGTTGGTTTTGGATGCTAATAGAGGGTTTGACGGACAAGTACAAAATATTTTTTGGCTAGCAGAGCGTAACAGAAAAGGGATTGTAGTTTTAGTAAATAAGTGGGATTTAGTAGAAAAAGACCACAAATCAATGAAGGAATACAAAAAGGCAATTAAAAAGCAAATGGAACCTTTTACTGATGTTCCAGTAGTGTTTATTTCAGCCTTTACAAAACAACGTATTTTTAAAGCTATAGAAACTGCTGTTGAGGTTTATAAAAATCGATCTAAAAAAATTAAAACAAGTCAGTTAAATGATGTATTGCTACCTATCATTGAAAGTTACCCGCCACCAGCTTATAAAGGTAAGTTTGTAAAGATTAAATACATCATGCAGTTGCCAACGCCTCAACCACAATTCGCATTTTTTTGTAATTTGCCTCAATATATAAAAGCACCTTACAAACGCTATTTAGAGAATAAACTACGCGAAAATTTTGGCTTTAATGGTGTGCCGATTAGTGTATATATGAGAAAGAAATAAAATTTCTATTATAAATTAGGCTTTTTTAAGAATAATCATACGAAATATGCTTTATATTCGTTAATAGTTTAGCTATTAATAATATATATGAAGATTGGAATGTGCCTAATCACACTCTTTTTGTCTTTCCTTTTTTTCAAATTACAATCTTGAAACATCAATTAAACAATTATGAAAAAAATCGTTTATATCCTTTTTTTGGGATTAGTATCATCGTATGCTCTAGCTCAAAAAAGTATTGAAAATCCAGAATACGGACTCGCTACATATCCGGGAGAAATAACAAAAATTGAAATGCGTGATACTACAACGGTGTTGCACTTCAAATTAGAAAAGCTACCGTGGGGTTATTTCCATTTGAACAAAGAATCTTATATCAAAGATTTAAGCGGAGATATAAAGCTATTTACTATCAAACTTACTGGAGCAGAATTCAAAAGAAATTATTTTCCTAAATCGGGAGAAGTTACATATCAGTTATATTTTCCACCTTTAAGCAAAACTGTTAAAACTATTGAATTTGGTGTAGAAAAAAAAGGTGGCGGAGGTATTTATGATATTGTAATACAAGAAGATGAAAACAGCATATTATTGCCAAAAAAACTAAGGGGCAACTGGCTTTTAGCCGATGGTAGTAACCGTTGGGATTATGGTTTTAAATCAAAACATGCTATTGTAGATGGTATAGTTTGGAATTATAAATCTGTTGATAGAAACGGCAAAAAATATACCATATCCCTAGAGAAGAATGGTGAGGTAAAAACTGTTTATGCAAAATTAGGAAATAATGGGATAGTAGGTTTTGGTAATTTACCAAAATCACTTCAAGATTATAGCATCAAAAGAGTATCTAACCCTGATTTTAAGATGAAAGGCGATGTACCTATTGAAAATGTTGTGTTTGAAATAGGTTCCACCACCTATTCTGGAATGATCAAAGGGTTTTCTGAAAAAATGAAACAAAAAACCGGAATGCTACATGTCAATAATCCATTTATAGGAGAACAAGAATCGCATTTGGTTAAAATAAATGACGATGGAAGTTTTAAAATAAAATTTCCATTGACACATCCTCAGACAGCTTACCTTAAAATGCCAACGGGAAGATATGATATTTTTTTAGAGCCTGGTAAGGAAGTCTTTCATTACATACATAATGGCCACTCCTTTTTTATGGGAGATAATGCAACTGTGAATTCAGATTTGCAACAATTAAAAGATATTAGACTTAGCTTAAGCAAGGAAGCCTATAAAAAAATCGGTACCATATCCCCTGATGATTATACTAAACTATGTTTAGAATTAAAGGAACAAACAATCAATAGGCTTAGCAAATACCAAAAGGATAACTTTATTAGTCAAAAAGCATTACAAATTAAAAACACTGAAATTGAATTAGGATTTTACGATATGCTAATGAGTTATGATAAGTATCGTCGTTCCTTGATTTATAAAAATATAAAAGCCAAAAACGAGGAGGATAAATTACCATACGAGGAGTTTGAGGTGAGTGATACCTATTACGACTTTTTATCTCAAGATATTTTAAATAATAAGCTATTAACTTTATCAAATAGTTTTTACTTTTTTACTAATAGCTTGATGCATGCCGGTATTTTTAATGAAAAAAGGCTTTCAAACCTAAGCAAAGTTGAAACGGCCTATTGGTTACAGAAAAAAGATGTTGAATTAACTACAGAAGAACTTAATATGGTAGAATTCAGTAAGCAAATTGAAACTCCTGAAATGCTTGCCAAAAAAGAAAAATTCAGAAAGACATATGGTGATACTCAACAAGCCTTTTACAAAAAATATAAGGAACATTTTAAGGATGTATCAGCATATTTAAAGGAACAAGACCAACCAAAACATGAATTTATTCTTAATGTAGTGGACTATTTAAAAACTATAAATATTGCAATTATAGAAGAAGAAACAAAAATGGTAGAAGCTTTAAGTGTTTTAAAAACACCTGAAGAAGTTGAGCAAGAACGTTTGTTTAATAAACAGTTTGGAAGGACAGTCAAAACGTTTAATGATAAATATATTGAGCATAGTTCTGAAATTTTTAGAGAGCGGTTAAATAATTCACGTAATGAAAAGATGCAAGCATTTTTTGGAAAGCCAAATTCCTTTTTACAAGATGTTATTAAAATGCAAAGCTTCTCCAAACACTTTGAAGATTATAAGTTTTACGATGATGATAAATTGGCAAATGCCCAAGAGGAGTTGCAAATACCGTTTTTAAAAGACTATTTGGCATTTTGTAATAAGCGAACTAAAGAGAAGGTTGAGCGCAATAAGACAAAAGGGGGCTACACTATTCATAATGTTGAGAAAGATGAAGGAGATGAGCTATTTAACTCTATGCTTAACAAATTTAAAGGTAAAGTGGTTTATGTAGATTTTTGGGCTACATGGTGCGGGCCATGTAAATCTGGTATAAAAAAAATTGCACCACTAAAAGAAGTTATGGCTGATGAAGATGTTGTGTTTTTATACATAACGAATCAAACCTCTCCTGAGGGCACATGGAAAAACGCTATTGCTAATATAAAAGGTGAGCATTACAGGGTTTCTGATGATGAGTGGAATTATTTATCTCAAAAATTTAATATTTCTGGCATTCCGCATTATGTACTTGTAAATAAGTTGGGAGAAGTTGTAAAACCTAAAATGAAATACACGCCTAACAGTAAATTGAAACAAATATTTCAGAATGAATTGTCAAAATAAATTATATTGAATATTAAGCATAAAAAAGAGAGGTAATTTAAGCCTCTCTTTTTTCTATCAATTAAATTTAGTGTATTTCATGTTACCACCCCCCAGAAGCACCGCCGCCTCCAAAGCCGCCACCGCCAAAGCCACCACCGAATCCACCACCACCTGAAAATCCACCACCGCCAGAGCTTCCGCCCCAACCGCTAGATCCTCTCCGGTAACTGCCGCGTCCCATGTTGCTTAAAATTATAGCTTCTAATAAGTCGCTCCCTGATGATCGGTTTCCACGATTTCCGCCACCACCGCCACGTCTGTTTTTTGAAATAGATATGAGGATGATTATGAATATGAAAATCAAAATAAAAATCAATCCAATAGGGAAGTCACTTTGATGCGATTGACGTGTACCTTTATATTCGCCATTCAAGACTTCAAAAATAGCATCAGTACCTCTATTTAGTCCTCCAGAGTAATCATTCCTCTTAAAATAAGGGATAATGTCACGCTCAATAATACGTTTAGACATCGCATCGGTTAAAAGATGTTCTACGCCGTAACCTGTGTTTATAGCAATTTTTCTATCGCTTTTAGCCAATAATATTAAAACACCATTATCTTCTTTGTCTTGACCAATACCCCATTTTTGACCCCATTTCGCACCTAAATAATTTATGTTTTCTCCATTAGTAGAATTAATTACAGCAATAACAATTTGTGTTGAGGTGGTATCGGAGTACTTAATTAACTTTCGTTCTAAACTATTTTTTTGTGATGATGTTAGTAAGTTGATGTAATCATAAACAGCATCAGGGTTTGCTTTAGTAGGTTTTTCTGGAATATCAAATTGAGCGTGGGTACTACTATAAGTAAAAAATGCAATTAATAGAGTTAGCACAAATTTGCTTCTCATTTTAAAACAAAATAAATTACTTAGTAGTGGATATTGCATAAGAACCTTATCCTTTTGAAATTTCGTTAGTCAATTCGTTTGAATCTGAATCCGTGTAAGGGAAATACTTTTTTAGTTGTTCACCAGATTTTAAAACCCCTTCTATTAACCCTTGTTTAAAATCTCCTTTTTTGAAGTGAGATTGCATAATATCTTTAGTACTGTCCCAAAAATTCTTTTCAACAACATCATTTATACCTTTATCTCCATAAATCACAAAGGTTTTATCTTCAATAGCTAGATAAATTAATACCGCATTTTGAAGCTTGGTATTGTCCATTTTCAGAGTATGAAAAAGATCTAAAGCACGATTTGTAGCATCGCCTTTGCACGTTTTTTCAATATGTACTCGGATTTCCCCAGAAGTATTTAACTCTGCTACACGAATAGCCTCAACAATTTCTTGTTCTTCTTCTGAAGTTAAAAAATCCTCAACTTTGTTAGACATTTTAAAACTCTACTTTTGGCGCATTCTCACTTCCTGGAGCACTTTTAAAACGAGCCATTTCTTCAAAACCAAATAGGCTAGCTAATAATTTTCCTGGGAATTTAGTGGTGTACTTGTCGTAAATGTTTACTTTTTCGTTAAAGCGGTCTCTGCTTACATTAATCCTGTTTTCAGTACCTTCAAGTTGAGACTGTAGTTCCAAAAAACTTTTATCTGCTTTTAAATCAGGGTAACGTTCAACAGTTACTAATAACCTCGATAAAGCACCACTTAAACCTTGTTGTGCTTGTTGAAATTGAGCCATTTTTTCTGGTGTTAAATCACCAGCATCAATAGTTGTTTTTGTTGCTTCAGAACGTGCTTTAATAACACCTTCTAGAGTTTCTTTTTCATGGGCAGCATACCCTTTTACTGTGGCTACAAGATTAGGAATTAAGTCTGCACGTCTTTGGTAAGCACTTTCAACGTTAGACCAAGCTGTTTTTGCATCAGCTTCATATTCAACAGCGGTGTTGTTAAATCCTTTTGCCCAAGAATAAATTCCTAGAACAACAATTGCTATAATAATTAATGGTAAAAATTTTTTCATGATAAAAAATGTTTAGTGAAAGGTTTTAGTTGTTACTTATAAGACACGTGTTTTTCTAAAAAGTTACTGGATTAAAAGAAGAAATTAATAAAGAATTCGACTTTTAAAGATGCTGCTTAATTTTGATAAGCTGATTTTTAATGTCTTCAAGTTTGTCAATAATTTCAAAATTATTAAGTGCTTGCTTTTTTTCCTCTTTTAAGTGAGTTTTTGCACCTTCAAGGGTAAACCCGCGTTCCTTAACAAGATGGTATATAAATTTAAGGTTTTTAATATCTTCAGGAGTAAATTTACGATTGCCTTTTGCGTTCTTTTTGGGTTTAAGAACATCAAATTCTTTTTCCCAAAAGCGAATTAAAGAGGTGTTAACATTAAAGGCTTTGGCCACTTCGCCAATACCGTAATATCGTTTTTCTGGCAGTTCTATATGCATTAATCGAGGGATTGATTTTCTAAAGAAGCATGCTCCAATAGTTTGTTAAATTCTTCCGCAGTTAAACTACCATAATAGAAGTTTATAGGGTTAATGCGGTCTCCGTCTTTAAATATTTCGTAGTGTAAATGCGGTGCTTCAGAGCGTCCTGTGCTTCCCACAAAACCTATTAAATCACCCCGTTTTACTTTTTGATGTTTTCTTACATTATACTTATATAGGTGTGCATACAAACTTGTGTATCCATAACCATGATTAATTCTTATGTGTTTTCCATAACCTGATGAGTTACTGTCTGCGCGCTCAACAACACCGTCTCCGCTTGCATAAACAGGAGTGCCTCTTGGAGCTGTAAAATCCATACCCCAATGCATTTTTCTAACTTTCGTAAAGGGATCAGAACGCATTCCATATCCAGATGCCATTCGAGTTAAGTTTTCATTGCTAACTGGTTGTATAGCAGGAATTGCTGTGAGTAACTTTTCCTTTTCTTCAGCAAGAATAGCTATCTCATCAAGCGATTTAGACTGTACTACAATTTGTTTTTGTAAAATATCTAAACGTTTATTACTCTCTACTATCAATTTCGAATTATCAAAACCTTCTAAATTTTTATATCGGTTTATACCTCCAAAACCAGCACGACGTTGCTCATCCGGAATGGGATTTGCTTCAAAATATACACGGTAAATATTGTTGTCTCTATCAGCAATATTTTCTAAAACAGTTTCAGCATGCTCCATTTTTTTATTAAGCAATTCAAACTGTAATTTCATATTAGCCAATTCTCGTTTTAATGCACGCTCCTTAGGCGATTCAACATATTGGCTAGCGATAAAAACAAATATAAAAGCAAAAAAAGCAGCAGCTAAAAAAAATATCGCAGCATACTTAAAAGTAGTACGCTTTTTACGCTCTATTTTGCGGTAAGAAAGCGATTCTTTATCGTAGTAATATTTTACCTTACTCATTCCTTTAAATTATACTATTTTTGCATCTAAAATTATACAGCTAAGGTGCTGTGTTAAGTATGTAAACGAACAAACCTACGAAATTATTTTTATAGTAATTAAACTAAAAATGTAATTGAAGGTTAACATCTCCTTTATTTTAAATAATTTTGGAGAGTAAATATAAAAATTGTTTCTGATTAAATAGAATTCTAAAGAAGCAAGACGCTCAATTTGTATAGATGAAGTCACAAGAAATACGATCGAAATTTTTAAGTTTTTTTGAACAAAAGAAGCACAGTATAGTGCCATCTGCTCCTATGGTTTTAAAAGACGACCCTACATTGATGTTTGTAAACTCAGGTATGGCCCCGTTTAAAGAATATTTTTTAGGAAATGCACAACCAAAAAACAGCCGTATTGCAGATTCCCAAAAATGTTTACGTGTATCTGGAAAACACAATGATTTGGAAGAGGTTGGTTATGATACATATCATCATACGCTTTTTGAAATGCTTGGAAATTGGAGTTTTGGTGATTATTTTAAGAAAGAAGCTATTGCTTGGGCTTGGGAGCTTCTAACTGAAGTCTACGGTATTGATAAAGATATTTTATATGTAACAGTTTTTGAAGGTGATGAAAAGGATGGTATTGGAATGGACACAGAAGCTTATAATATTTGGAAGCAGTACATTTCTGAAGACCGAATTTTAAAAGGAAATAAGAAAGATAATTTTTGGGAAATGGGTGAGCAAGGGCCATGTGGGCCTTGTAGTGAAATCCATGTGGATATTCGTTCGGCTGATGAGAAAGCTAAAGTTTCTGGAAAAGATTTAGTAAATGAAGATCATCCTCAGGTTGTTGAAATCTGGAATTTGGTATTCATGCAATACAATCGAAAAGCAAATGGTTCTCTAGAAACACTTCCAAATAAACATATTGATACTGGTATGGGGTTTGAGCGTCTTTGTATGGTGTTGCAAGGGGTCCAATCTAATTATGATACGGATGTTTTTACGCCTTTAATTCGTGAAATTGAAACCATAACAAATAAAAATTATGGTAAAAACGAAAAGGTAGATGTAGCTATTCGAGTAATTTCAGATCATGTTCGTGCTGTTGCGTTTTCGATTGCTGATGGGCAGTTACCTAGTAATACTGGTGCTGGTTATGTTATTAGAAGGATTTTGCGTCGTGCAGTACGTTATGGCTTTACATTTCTTGATAAAAAAGAACCTTTTATTTACCGATTGGTTGATGTTTTGAGTAAACGTATGGGAAAAGCATTCCCAGAACTTAAGGCTCAAAAACAGCTTATTGAAAATGTAATTAAAGAAGAAGAGCAATCGTTTTTGCGAACGCTAGATCAAGGTTTAGTGTTATTGAATAGAATTGTAGATGAAACTAAAGGCGATACAGTTTCTGGTGAAAAAGCTTTTGAATTGTATGATACTTATGGTTTTCCTATAGATTTAACAGCTTTAATTTTGTCTGAAAAGAGATTGAAACTTGATGAAAAAGGTTTTAATGAAGAATTAGAAAAACAAAAAAGTCGTTCTCGTGCAGCAAGTGAAATGTCTACAGATGATTGGAATATTTTAGTTGATGATGCCGAAGAAGAATTTGTTGGTTATGACACACTTGAAGCAGATGTTAAATTAACTAGGTACAGAAAAGTTAGCTCTAAAAAAGATGGCGATATGTATCAGTTAGTTTTTAATTTAACACCGTTTTACCCTGAAGGTGGAGGTCAAGTAGGTGATAAAGGATATTTAGAGGATACCCACGGTGATGTAGTTTACATTTTGGATACCAAAAAGGAAAACAATGTTATTATCCATTTTGCTAAAAACTTGCCAAAGCATATTAAAGAAACGT
Organism: uncultured Algibacter sp.; assembly: GCA_947502405.1. Lineage (GTDB taxonomy): Bacteria > Bacteroidota > Bacteroidia > Flavobacteriales > Flavobacteriaceae > Algibacter_B. Next base: position 393,676 of record CANMZT010000001.1, read on the forward strand.
TTAAAGCCGTCGTTGATGCAAAACAGCGAAATAGAACCGAGTGTAATCACACCGCAACACATTTGTTGCATCAAGCACTAAGGGAGGTTTTAGGAACTCATGTAGAGCAAAAGGGAAGTGCGGTACATTCAAAATATTTACGTTTTGATTTTTCTCATTTTTCAAAGCTAACAGTTGAAGAATTGCGTGATGTTGAGAATTTTGTAAATAGACGTATAGAGGGTAAATTACCTTTGGAAGAAATGCGTAATGTTCCAAAAGAAAAAGCTATAGCTGAAGGAGCAATGAGCTTGTTTGGTGAGAAGTATGGAGATACGGTTCGTGCCATTCGTTTTGGAAAATCTATTGAGCTTTGTGGAGGTACACACGTAAAAAATACTGCTGATATTTGGCATTTTAAAATAGTTTCGGAAGGTGCAGTTGCAGCAGGAATTAGGAGGATTGAGGCGATTACTAACGATGCTGTTAAAGATTTTTATTTTGAAAATAACAGGGCGTATTTTGAAATGAAAGATTTACTAAACAATGCCAAAGAGCCTGTAAAAGCGCTACAAAATCTTCAAGAAGAAAATACCAATTTAAAAAAGCAGATAGAAAGCTTGTTGAAAGACAAAGCAAAGAGTATTAAGAACGACCTTAAAAATGAACTAGAAGCCATTAATGGCGTGCAGTTTTTAGCTAAGAAATTAGATTTAGATGCTGGAGGATTAAAAGATGTTGCTTTTGAGTTAGGAAGTCAGTTTGATAATTTGTTTTTGCTTTTAGCTACAGAGCAAAATGGAAAAGCATTATTGTCTTGTTATATTTCTAAAGAATTAGTGTCTAGTAAAGGATTGAATGCAGGACAAGTGGTAAGAGAATTAGGTAAGCATATCCAAGGCGGTGGTGGCGGACAACCATTTTTTGCTACTGCTGGTGGAAAGAATCCTGCTGGAATAAATGAGGCTCTAGAAAAATCAAAAGTTTATATTTCTTAAATAGATATTGCAGTTACAAACTAAAATACCATTAGAGAAACAATCTACAAATCAAATAGATTATAACTCTGATGTATTACTTTTTGGTTCTTGTTTTTCAGAAAATATAGGTAAAAAACTCGATTATTATAAATTTCAAAATACGCAAAACCCTTTTGGGATATTATTTCATCCAAAGGCTATTGAGATTTTAATATCTAATGCTGTAAATGGTAAGCAGTACTCCAATGATGATGTTTTTCTTCAAAATGAACAATGGCATTGTTTTGATACGCATTCAAAGCTTAGTTGCAATTCAAAAGATGATTTACTTCATAAATTGAATACTCAAGTTAAATTAACTTCAGAATCAATTCAAAACGTATCTCATGTTATTATAACTCTGGGAACATCATGGGTATATCGATTTTTAGAATCAGATAAAGTAGTAGCAAACTGTCATAAAGTGCCTCAAAAACAATTTAAAAAGGAATTGCTGGATGTGGGAGAAATTTCAAAATCACTTCAGAATATCATTAATTTGGTAAACAGTGTTAATCCTAGAGTCATAATTATTTTCACCGTATCACCAGTACGCCATTTAAAAGATGGTTTTACAGAAAACACATTATCAAAATCAAACTTAATATCTGTTATTCACACCCTTTTAGATAAGAAAACTTTTTACTTTCCTTCTTATGAAATTATGATGGATGAACTTCGAGATTATCGCTTTTATAAACAAGATATGATTCATCCAAGCCCATTAGCTATTAATTATATATGGGAAAAGTTTAAAAATGTTTGGGTTTCTGATGAATCTTTAGCTCTTATGGAAGAAGTTGAAACCATTCAGAAAGGACTTCAACATAAACCTTTCAATCCCAATTCAGAAGCACATCAAAAATTTCTTCAAAACTTAGAGGATAAAAAAAGTCAAGTATTATCTAGCTTTTCACATATTAAATTTTAGCATTATTTATTATTCTTAAGCTGAAATTTGTATATCGTAAATTCAATATACGTAATTCATCGTATTGATTCTCTTTCTCTATTGTTGCAGTTTTGTCTCACTATTAATCAATAAAATAATTCAACAATGAGAAATTTAAAACAAATTATGTTATTAGTAATGGTGGGATCATTACTAACATTTACTTCGTGTTCAAAAGATGATGATGGAGATGGAGATGGAGGCTCAAACAAAGGAGGTAGCGAGTTTTTAACAGTTAAAATTGATGGTTCAAGTTTTTCTGCATCAACAGACCCAGCATCATTAATAAGTGCTGTTGTAGATAGTGGTGTACTTGCTGTACAAGGGAGTACAAATGATGGTAAGTACTTAAGGTTTAATATCCTGAATTACACAGGCGAAGGAACTTATGTGACAGGAGATAACATAAGTAATTCAAACTTAATCCAATATGGTGATATTAGTACACCTACCGTAGCTTGGATAAGTAGTGGTATTATAGCTCTAGGGAATAGTGCAGCTACAGGAACTATTACTGTTACTTCTGATGATGGTTCGACAGTTGAGGGAACTTTTACTTTCACAGGCTACAATGCTGATGATATGTCTACTAAATCTTTTACAGAAGGAGAATTCAAGGCTTCGATAGAGTAATATAATTGATTATCGTACTATGCTGAATGTGTAGTATGATAGTCTTAATAACAAATTCAACAATGAGACATTTAAAAATATTAGTTTTTTTATTAGCGGGTACGCTAATGTTAAACGCACAAAAGGCTGAAACACCTGATTTTTCTTATGAGTTGGGAGGTAAGATTGATGCTATGACTTTAACCAGTTCTGGTATTTTGCTAATAACACACAATAAGGGTTTGGCAGGTATAAAACCAGGTAGCGGTGAGTTAGTTTTTAATTTTGATGATTATGGAAAAGTAAAACAAGAAGAAATTTATGTGGTTCCGAATACACCATATGTAATGGTAGGTCAAGCAGGTTTTGCAGGTATTTCGGCAAAGCAAAGCGTTATTGATGTTATATCTGGAAAGCGTTTATTTGATACCAAGGCTAATGGATGGAAAGCAGCAAGTAGACCAACCCTTATTTTGCCAGAAAATAAACTTATAGTATCAGGGCAGCGTAATGCTAAAGAAAAGTACGCTCAAGCTGTTGGTATATACGATATGGGAACAGGTAATGAAGTTAAAGTTTTTAAGCTTAAAGGTTATGATGTTTTAACTGGAGTGCCTAGTATTGTTAATGGCGGATTATTGGTGCCAGCAGGTAAAGGCTTGTCGTGTATAGATATTGAAACTGGTAACGAGCGTTGGACAACTAAACTAAAAAATGTAGCTTTTGTGGAAGCATCAGATGATAATAAGTCCATTTATGCCTTTGTGAATAAAAATAATGGTAAAAATCAAGAAATATATAAAATAGGACCTTCAGGAAATCTGCTTTGGTCTGAAGGAAAGAAGTTAAAAGGTGTGGTGTCTAATTTTGAAGTAACACCCAAAGGACTTGCTATTGTTAGTGATGTAGCAGATAGTGGGAAGTCAGGTCTAGCGAAATTAGCTGCTGCTAAGGCACAAAGTAATATTTCATTTCTTTCTACTTCCTCAGGGGATGATTTATGGGAAAAAGCACCAAAAACAAAAGGTTATGTTCAACACTTTTACATTGTAGATGATGGTATCGTATTTGGACTTGCATCGGGTGGTATTAATAAAATTTCTTTTGATGGGAAGCCATTGTTTAAAAAACCTTTAAAAACAGGTGAGAACATTCATACTATGGCGCTAACAAAGCACGGGATGATTTATATCACAGACAGTGATGCAAATATAGTAAACCTTGATACAGGAGAATCTATCTGGAATAAACCAATTAAATACAAAAGAGCTAAATCTGTTGCTAGTACCTATGACAAAGCACATTCAAGATATTTAATAAGTACTGGTACAGAAATTTTATCTATAGACGAAAATTCTGGAGATATTAGCAATTTTGCCAGCTATAAATTTGAAGAAAAAGAATATCCAAATAGTTTAAGAGTAAGAGAAGGTGGTCTGTTATTATCATCAGATCAAAATCTAATGATGTTAGATTTTGATGGCAAAGAAAAATTTCATGAATATTTCAGGTCTCCTGGGAAAAGTGCGGTAGGGGTTATTTTGATGGCTGCAACAGCAGTAGCGTCAACAGCGGTAGCTATGGATGCAGCTGCAAGAGCAGGAGCTAATCAAAATGCATTTGGACAATATACAAGTCAATATGGTGCAGATATGGATAGAGCTTCAAAAATGTTTTCTGCTATCGCTACAGCATCATTTGCAGAAATGGCAAAGCGTTTTAGTGCAACTTCTGCAACTGAAAACTCACAATTTATTTTAACGAAATTAAATGATGGTGTAGGATTAGTTAAAGTTAGTAAAGATTCAGGTACGGTGGAAAAGGAAATTGTTTTAAAGAATAAGAAGCCTACCTACGAAGTAGATGAACTTGGTGGTTACTTGTATTATTTAGCAAACAATAATACGGTATATGTCTACGATCTTAAAAAATAAATCTTGTTGTTGAGATTTGTTGATTAGGCGTGATAATCAGATTATTACGCTTAATCTTTTTTTATCACACTTAATCGAAAATTTTAATGACATATCACTTTTAATCGTAGATTTAAAATGCTATTAATCAGTTCATATCAAAAAGCACCAATACCTTTAATCCACAAAATTTCAGGTATTTGGTGTTTTTTTTATGCATGTTTTTCATTATAATATAAGTTGTTATGATGTTTGATCTTTTTAGTATTTCAATTGTATTGTTGGTTTTAATAATTTTAGTTCTTATTATTAAAACGTATTTAGGTATAGAATTTTTAAAAGAATCAGGAATTGAGAAACAAGATTTAATACAAAAAAACATAGAAAAAGAAACGAAACAATTTGGAATAAGTTATGATAAATTAAAACTAGTGGATGGTTTTAATTATTCTATAGTCGATAAACTATTTTTAATTATTAATGAATTAATTTCATTACATAAACAAACACATAGCAAGTAGTACCATTATGAATAATAAATTTATCTCAACTCTATTTGTTTTATTGAGTTTTTATAGTTTCTCTCAAGATCAAGCAAAAGTAATTGACAGTTTAAAACAGATCATAAAATTAAAACCTAATGACTCTATTAAGGTAAAAGTATATAGTGATTTGTGTTGGTATTATAGAAACACATCTACTGATAGTGCATTTTATTATGGAGGATTAGCACTAGGAATTTCCCAAAAAAATAAAAATAAATTAGGAGAAGCCCAAGCATATAATGATTTAGGTATTTTGCACTATGGATTAGCAGAATATTCTAAAGCTTTAGAGGTTTATGAGAAATCTTTGAAGATAAGGCTATCATTAAAAGATTCTTCTGGTATTGCAAGCTTACATAATAAAATAGGTTTGGTATATCAAAACACTTTTAAGATGGATTCTGCTATTACGCATGCCACCAAGGCTTTAAAAATCTATGAAGCAAGAAATAATATTAGATACGCAGCTGTTTTAAAAAATAATATAGCCAATATATATAAAGGTTTAAAACAATATAAAAAAGCTCTAGAAGCGCATTTAGAGTTAGCAGAATTAAACAAAGAATTAAAGGACAATAAGGCTTTAGTGAAGTCATATAATAACATTGCAAACGCGTATTTACATCTTACTGATACTGTTAACAGCACCTTGTATTATAAAAAAGGTATTGAACTTGCTAAAATCAATAATTTTAAAGCGGGTTTAGCTGCGTTGTATAATAATTATGGTAGTTTATTACAGAGTAAAGAAGAGTACGGTAAAGCATTAAAATCATTAGAAGAATCGTTGCGATTAAGGCAAGAACAGGATGATAGGTTTGGAATTGCAAGTTCGTCAATACGCATAGGTGGTTTGTATCTTGATATGAAGATGTTTAATAATGTGGAACGGAATTTACGCTTAGGTTTAAAGCTTTCAGAGGAGTTTAATGCCAACGAGCTAAAGGTTGAAGCATACGATAAGCTTGCTTACTATTATGCTTACCAAAATAAAACGGATAGTGTTATTCACTATCGTGAGTTGTTCAAGACCTTAAAAGACAGCTTGTATAGTAAACAGGTTTTGAATGAAATAGCTAATGTGCAAGAAAAATATAATGCTTCGGAGCGAGAAAAAGAAATACTTGGACAACGTGCAGATATAGCAGAAAAAGAACTAAACTTAAATAGGAAAAACACCCAGTTAATAGGTTTAATTATTTTGGCATTAGCTATATCTTTTTTAGGATACATGCTTTTTAAACAGCAAAAAACAAAAAATGAGCAACTAAAAAAAGAAAGTGAATTAAAAGAAGCTTTAGTAAAGATTGAAACCCAGAATAAATTGCAAGAACAACGCTTAAGAATATCCAGAGACTTACATGATAATATTGGGGCACAACTTACCTTTATTATTTCTTCAATAGAGAATTTACAGTATGGTTTTAAAATTAAAAATGAAAAACTTACAAATAAATTATCGAGTATAAGTGGTTTTACAAAGGAAACGATTTATGAGTTGCGAGATACTATTTGGGCGATGAATAAGAATGCTATTTCTCTTGAAGATTTAGAAACACGTATTTCAAATTTTATTGATAAGGCAGGTATGTCTTCAAATAATTTAAGTGTAGAATTTAATATAGATAAAACTATCACTAAGACAGAAGAATTAACTTCTGTAAAAGGCATGAATATTTACAGAATCATTCAAGAAGCCATAAATAATTCAATGAAATATGCTGGGGCTTCAATAATAAAAGTAGATGTATTAAAACAGGGTGAAAGTTTTCAATTTAAAATTTCAGACAACGGTAAAGGTTTTGATAAGAATAATGTCGAACAAGGTAATGGACTTAATAATATGAAAAAACGTGCAAGTGAAATAGGGGCATCTTTAGATATCCAAAGTGAATTGAGTAAAGGCACAGAAGTGTTGATAGTTTTACCAGAATAGTAACAAAAATATACGATAAATTGCGTATTGGTTTTTCAACTAAAAAGCGATAGATTTCAATATAGAAAACTACTAGATGAATATAAAAATAGCCATAGCAGATGATAATTCTTTTTTAATACAAGCGGTTAAAGAAAAGTTGTCTTTTTTTGAAGATTTAAAAGTGAAATTTTCAGGAATGAATGGTTCTGATTTACTTGAAAAACTTGAGGAAAATCATAATATAGACATTATATTAATGGATATAGAAATGCCTGTTTTAAATGGAATTGAAGCTACTGAAATAATAAAGCAAAAGTATCCGCATATAAAAATTATCATGCTTACCGTTTTTGATAATGACGAAAACATTTTTAATGCTATTAAAGCTGGAGCAGATGGTTATTTACTTAAAGAAGTTAATGCAAAAGATTTGTATGAAGGAATCAAAAGCACCCTAAATGGCGGAGCAGCAATGAATCCATCTATAGCTTTAAAAACCTTAAAGCTTCTTCGAGAACCTTTAGATATTGAAAATGAATATGAAAAGAATGATATTAAATTAACTGAGAGAGAAGTTGAGGTATTAGAACAGCTTAGTAAAGGATTAAGCTACAATGCCATTGCAGATAACCTTATTTTATCTGTTGGAACAGTAAGAAAGCACATAGAAAATATCTACAAGAAATTACAGGTTCATAACAAACTAGAAGCAGTTCAAAAAGCAAAAAAAAATAAGTTAATTTAAACTAGGGTTAACCTTAGCTTAATACACTTAACTTACAAAACTATTATATTTGTAGTGTTAGTTTAGTTTTATAAATACATTGGTTTGGCTCTATACGTCGGAGAAACTGATGTTTTTTTTTTGCTTCAAAATTTAATATCACTAAATTGGTACATGCGAAAAATTCTATTCGGTGTTATAATCACTTTAATTGTTTTATTCACTTTTAAATATTGTGGAGATAAACGCGAGGATAAAATTGTGCTTCAGGAAAACTCAGCGCTTATTCAAGAGCAAATTAATAACGTGGGTAAACTTATTGTAACAGAAGGACATTTTAGTGAAGTCTTTAATTATAAAAATTCACAAGATATTTTAGGAGATTTTTTGTCAGTAGAGAAAAAAGCTCTAGTGGTAGTTAATGCAGAGGTTACAATTGCCTACGATTTGAGTAAAATTGAATTTGAAGTAGATGAGGTTAATAAAACACTGACTATTCTAAATATTCCAGAGGAAGAAATAAAAATCAATCCAGATTTAGAATATTATGATATTCAAGCAGATTATTTAAACCCTTTTGAAGCCAAAGATTATAACGACATAAAAAATACAGTAAACGCAGGGTTATTGAGAAAAATAGAAGCTTCAGATTTAAAAAAGAATGCTAAAAACCGATTTATAAGTGAGCTTTCTAAATTTTATATTTTAACCAACTCTCTTGGATGGACATTACAGTATAATGAAACACCAATTAATAATTATGAAACTCTTCAGGGTATTAAGCTATAAGTTGTTTTAAATCTGCTATTCCACCACCGTTTATAGCTTCAATTTTATAAAACTTCAAGAGTTTTGCAGCTTTTGAAGATCTAACACCACTTTTGCAATGCGCTATAATAGGTTTGTTAATTACTTTAATTTCTTCAATATTATTTTTTAACTCACTTAATGGAATGTGTATCGCACCGTTAATATGGCCTTCATTCCATTCTTGTTTCGTTCTTACATCAATAATAACAGCACCTCGGTTTAAGAAATCCTTAATGTCCTTATTGTTTTTTTTGAAAAAGTACTTTAAAATACCCATGTTATTTTTCTTTAAAATTAATAATTATTTAAATAACTAATCACAGGAACTAAGTCTTAATTTTATATTTTCGTGTATATTAAATCCAAGTAAATACAATGTTATTCATGGAAAACGCATATGTTACATTAACTATTGAAAATGAAGTAGGTTTTATTGAGTTTTTTCACCCAAATAGAAACTCAATGCCTAGTCATGTTTTATCTGAATTAGAAAAAACAATTATTCAAACAGGTAATTATGATGCTGTGAAAGTTATTGTTTTAAAAAGCGGTGGAGATAGAACCTTTTGTGCTGGAGCTAGCTTTAATGAAGTGATTGCTATTGATAATGAAACTTCTGGAAAACAATTTTTTATGGGTTTTGCTAACGTTATTAATGCAATTAGGAAATGCCCTAAATTAATTATTGGAAGAGTACAAGGAAAAACCGTAGGGGGTGGTGTTGGTTTAGCAGCTGCAACAGATTATTGTTTAGCCACTAAATATGCATCTATACGATTAAGTGAGTTAAGTATAGGGATTGGGCCGTTTGTAATTGAGCCTGCAGTATCTAGAAAAATAGGGGTTACAGCGATGTCTCAAATGACTATTGATGCGGAAACATTTTTCACGCCACAATTTGCTAAAGATAAGGGTATGTATGCTGATGTTTTTGAAACTACTGAAGCATTAGATGATGCAGTTAAAACATTAGCACAAAAGTTAGCTGGATATAACCCAGAAGCATTAAGCGAAATGAAAAAAGTATTTTGGAAAGGCACTGATCATTGGGATGATTTATTATCCGAACGTGCTGAAATGAGTGGAAGACTTGTTTTGAGTGAGTTTACTAAACATACATTGAAGCGCTTTAGGTAACGTTTTAATTTGTTATTCTTAGCTTGTTTTAAAATTTAATGATTATTAATTTTATTATTTTTCAAAATCCTCAACCCATCATCAATCAAATGTCCAAGTTTTGGATTGATTTGTTTGATAGCTTCTAAATGATTTAAAATTTTTCCGCGTAATACTGTTTCATTTCCAATATAAGCTAATTCGTAAAGTTCAACAGGTAATAACCAATCATTTGGATATTCATCAATAAGTTGTTCTAAAACTTTGGTTCTAGAAATAGTTTTATTGATGCCTTCTCTATAATCTCTCACTTGCTGATATAGATTTTCGAGTATTAATCGTTCTTTTGATTTTTTTACATGAATGGTATTTGAAGATGTTTTGTGTGTTATTAAATCAAAGCTATTCAAATCCGCAGGTCCTGAAAAAGCAGAAACAACTTCTTTACCAACTACCATATCATAAATACCCCATTCTGGTTCAAATAAAATAGTGTTGTTGTGTGTAACGGTACAGTTTCTAAAACTAATAAGAATTATTTTTCCTTGCAGATTACGTTTTCCAGTAATAATTTCACCTGAAACTTTAATACCGCCTTCAAATTCTAAGTTTACAACACGTTCTTCATAAATATTATAAGCCGCTAAATCACGCGGACTCATATCTTCTATAGCCAAATTAATACCTTTTAACTTTCCAACCGGAGAACCAAATCCGTCTGCATGAGTATTAGTTCCATGACCAACAAGCTCTTTCTCTCGGTAAGCTAAAGCAGTTTTACTTTTTGTTTGAATATAAATGGCTTTGCCTTCATATTCAATAACGCTATCGAAGATCCCAGAAATTTGAAGCCCTGTGCTTAACTCAATACTTCCTAAAGCTTTTGAGGCTATTAATTTATTAACTCCAGAAAGTCCGCCTTTACGCAATGCCATGGTATTGGCATATTCCTCTAAGATTAAACTTAAGTGAGCAAAATCAGGGGTGACATACAATTGAGGCTGAGGTTTGGTAATGTCGAAATCTTTATATGTGGCATTAATATTATAAGGTAGTTTTTCAACTTCATCAGTCATGCACCATGCACTTTCGCCAATAGAAGACAATAAACCAGCACCGTATATTTTGGGTTTATCAAGAGTACCAATTAATCCGTATTCAACAGTCCACCAATGTAAATTTCTAATCAAAGCCATTTCACTAGGTTTCCCCATGTTTTTTTGTAATGCTTCTACTTTCGCTTCCGCGGAAGTGATTTCGCTATCGGTGGAATTTGGTGCTTCTTTGATTATAGATAAATGTCTCACGGCTTCATACAACTCATAATCTTTAGCTGATGAAATAGCTTTACATCCAATTTCACCAAAACGTCTTAAATACTCAGCGTATTCAGGGTTTGCAATTATTGGTGCGTGTCCAGCACCTTCATGAATAATGTCTGGTGCAGGCGTATATTCAATATGTTCAAGTTGCCTAATATCGCTAGCAATAACCAAAACGTTATAAGCTTGAAACTCCATAAATGCATTGGGTGGTATAAATCCATCAACCGCTACAGCAGCCCAACCAATATCTTTTAAAATGCGGTTCATGCCATACATATTCGGGATACTATCGATTGAGATTCCAGTTTGTTTTAAGCCTTCTGAGTAAGAATGATGCGCAACTGTGCTTAAGAAATCCACATTTTTTCGCATAACATATCGCCATACGGCTTGATCAATAGCAGAATAATCCTCATAATTTTGAGGTTTTATAAACTGTTTCAAATGCTTTGGAAGCTTTTGAAGTATCTCGTTAGATTCAAATAATTTCGACATCGTTAATTTTTACATATAAATCCTTTATAAAAATACGAATTATTCATTAAATACTGATTAATTTAAGTTTTCTTTCAATATTAGGGGCTGTTAGTTTATTCTGTTTAAGAAATCCCTAAAGATTTCCATATATTTAGAATACCTAATTTTTTAATCAAGCTTCATGTATACTAGACGAATATTTCCTGTTAGAGGTGTTTTAAAATGGACCCGCAGGCACATTTTTTTATTTTTAGTAATAGCATTAATACCGGTAGTTTTGTTTGATGTTGTTGGATTAAAATGGTTGCATGTGCCATGGTTGCCTTTAGGGGTTTTAGGTACTGCAGTTGCCTTTATTGTGAGTTTTAAAAACAATGCATCTTACGATCGTTTATGGGAAGCTAGGAAAATCTGGGGTGGTATTGTTAACGCATCACGATCTTGGACAATTATGGTAAAAGACTTTATTACAAACGACCATGCCAAAAAAGCTAGAACTGATGAGGAGTTAAAAAGTATAAAACGAAGATTAGTTCATAGACATGTAGCTTGGTTAACGGCACTTCGGTATCAATTAAGGGAAGATAAACCATGGGAAATGCATTTAAAGCAAGGTAAGCAAAATGCAGAATTTAGAAGCAATCATTTTAGAGTGTGCGAGGATGAAATAATTGTAGAAGATGCAATAAGGGATTACCTTTCTGAGGACGAGTTTAAAGAAATATTTGCAAAAGGAAATCAAGCCTCCCAAATATTAGGAATTCAGTCAAGGCATTTAAAAGAGCTAATGCGTGAGGGTTTAATTGAAGACTTTAGGCACATGGAAATGGCAAATATGCTTGTTGAATTTTATACCTTACAAGGAAAGAGTGAGCGTATTAAAAACTTTCCTTATCCAAGACAGTTTGCAACTTTAAATTATTTGTTTGTGTGGATTTTTATTATTCTATTGCCATTTGGTATTATGGAAGGTTTTGAATCTATTGGAGACCATATTTTAGAAGATTTAGCAAACCATCAATCTCATACATCGCTTGGGCATTTAATACAAGAGTTTATTGCAAAACATTTTGTGTGGTTTTCTATACCTTTTAGCGCATTAATTGCATGGGTATTTCATACTATGGAAGCCATTGGAGAAAATACAGAGAATCCTTTTGAAGGCGGGCCAAACGATATTCCTATTACTGATATGAGCAGAGGTATAGAGATTGATATTAGGCAGCTTATTGATGATACAGATATACCAGAACCTTATAAATGGGAGAATGATATTGTGATGTAAGAAAAACTTTAGTAAAATTGTTTGTAATGTGTTACTTTAGCGAAAATTACAAAACTGAGTAAATGAAAAGTATCACTAAAATTACCTTATCTGTTATTTCTGTAGTATTGATGAGTTGTGCATCTGGTTATAAAGTTATAACTCCAAAATCTATAAACTATATTTCTAAAAGCATGTCTGATAACATTACATTAGAATATAAATATGATCTTCTAGATAAAAAGTATGCTAAAAAAGAGGTTAAAAAGGGAGTGAAATTGGTTGCAGTTAAAATTGTAAATAATTCAGATAGAGATATGGTTTTGGGAAGAGATATGAATTTAATCTTTGAAAATGGAAATTCAGTTAATATTCTTGAAAATGACAAAGCTTTTAAAACATTAAAGCAGAGTCCAGCCTCTTATTTGTGGTACTTACTTTTAACACCTCTTAATTTTTATACATACGAAACTAACTCTAGAGGTGTCGAGGAAACTACAAGTTCAACACCTATAGGTTTAATTTTAGGTCCTGGGTTAGCTGGGGGGAATATGATAGCTTCCGGATCGGCTAATAAAAAGTTTAAAGAAGATTTGTCAAAATATAATATTTATGGAGAGGTAATATCTAAAGGAGAAACTAAGTTTGGATTAATAGCAGTATTAACTGATTCTTATGAAGCATTAAAACTTAGAGTAAATTAAGTAGTAAAAACCAAACCTTGTATAATAAAAAAGGCAACTCATTGAGTTGCCTTTTTAAATTTTATTGTTGAGAACCTGGAGGATATTTCTCCATGATTTTAGCAACAAATTCTTTTATTCTAGCTTCTTTTTTGTCCATATTTCTGCTTAAATAGCCTGTGCCCATACCTTGCCATACTAATTCTTTTTTATCTGCATCAATAAGGTCAATATATAAATGCCCTTGAACACTTGTGGAAACTGCTGGTTGATTATTCCAACCCCAGCCCCAACCCGGACCAAAGCCACCCCAAGGCCCCCAACCGCCCCAGCCCCAAGCGCCAGCGCCCCAAGCATTATTATATACGTTCACACGTTGTTGAGATTTTGTAAATAGACTTACTAATATGTCTGGATTTTCAGATTTTGTAAAACCTTTTGCTAAAAGTTCAGCTTCAATAGCTCTTAGGATTCTTCTTTTATCTAAATCGCTAATTTCTGCTTTGTCTATGCCCGTTTTAAAGAAAGCAAAGGTTTTATAATCGTTAAAAGTTGCTTCTCTGTCATAGTCTGCAGCTACTCTGATGGAGCTACAAGATGATACCACTATAAGCAATGCTAAAAGTGGTAATGTTTTAATAATTTTTTTCATAATACAATTTTTTAGGTTGCCATAGCTGTATAAAAAGTATATTCTTAGCAGCTTTTTTTTTAATAACTTAGTATGTAAATATTATCAATAATCATACCAAGATACTTGTGTTTTAACAGGGTTTGGTTACTTTTTTATAGAGTTAGTCGCTTTGTCATAACCATAAGGGCAATGTCTGCAACCACTTTGGCAGCAATAACCACGCTTTAAGTGGTATTGTTCTGTAAAACAGCGATAACCTTCTGGTGTTAGGTAGTAGTCGCCTTCTTCAATAGGGATAATCTTTTTCATTATTAGCAAAGATAATGTAAATTGGATTGATTTTTGAACGTGTATAATCATAGTTTTTATTTCAAAATATTTAGTTCCAAAGGGTTATACCGGAATAGCCATTTTTCCTTTTGTATTTTTAAAATCTAAAGCATTAAAATTGAATAGTGTTTTGATTAATCATGAGAAAATTCATTTAAGGCAACAGATAGAGTTATTGGTTTTGCCATTTTACATTTTCTATAGCGTTGAGTTTTTATTCAGATTAGTGCAATATAAAAGCTGGCAAAAAGCGTATAGAAATATTTCTTTTGAAAGAGAAGCTTACTGCAATGAAGCCCATTTAGAATATCTTAATAATCGGCCTTTTTGGAGTTTTTTAAAGTACCTTCGTAGTCATGATGTATAAGCTTGAAGATAGTGTTAATCAGCGGATAGATTTATCAAATAAAACCGTTGAGCTTTATATAAAACGTGAAGATAAAATTCATCCTTTTGTTTCAGGAAATAAGTACAGGAAGCTCAAATATAATCTTGAAGAAGCAAAAAAACTTGGTTTTAAAACCTTATTAACCTTTGGTGGTGCCTTTTCAAATCATATAGCCGCTGTGGCTTCAGCAGGAAATTTACTTGGATTTAAAACCATTGGTGTTGTAAGGGGAGAAGAGTTAGTAAACAAGATACCTACTAATTCCACTTTAAGTTTTGCAAAGGAAAACGGAATGCAATTTAAGTTTGTAACCCGAGAGTCTTATAGAAATAAAACATCAAAAACATTTTTAAATAATTTGAAAGATGAATATGGTGTGTTTTATACAATTCCTGAGGGAGGTACAAATGCCTTGGCAGTAAAGGGTTGTGAAGAGATTTTAACTCCTACTGATGAAGTGTTTGATTACGTTTGTTGTACGGTAGGAACAGGTGGTACAATTTCAGGACTCATCAATTGTTCAAAACCTAGTCAACAAGTTTTAGGTTTTCCTGCTTTAAAAGGGAGTTTTTTGCAGGAAGATATTAGTAAATTTGTATCGAAAAACAATTGGAAGTTAATTACTGATTATCATTTTGGTGGTTATGCAAAAATAAATGAGGAATTAGTAACGTTTATCAATCAGTTTAAAAAGCGTTTTAATGTGCCTTTAGATCCCGTTTATACGGGGAAGATGGTGTTTGGGATTATGGATTTAATTGATAAAAATTACTTTCTAGAGGGTTCTAAAATATTAGTAATACATACTGGAGGTTTACAGGGTATTGAAGGTATGAATGCAACTTTAAAAAAGAAGAGGTTACCCGTAATTATTTAAAAAGATGAAGAGATTAGTTATTGTTTTGGGCATGTTAGTTTTGGTACTTAGTTGTAAATCTAAAAAAGGTATTGTAACTAAAAAAACTAATGATTCTTCTAAGCAAGTTGATAAAAAGAAAAGCGATAACACAAAACAGGCAACAAAGGTATATGCTAATAATACCGAGCGCTATATTGATGAGCATAAAGCTACAGCGCAGCAAGAAATGAGTTTATATGGGATTCCAGCAAGTATTACTTTAGCACAAGGGATTTTGGAGTCTGGATCTGGTAAAGGAAGGTTGTCTGTTGAAGCGAATAATCATTTTGGGATTAAATGTCATGGTTGGTCTGGAAAGAAGATTTATCATGATGATGATGAAAAACAAGAGTGTTTCCGAAAGTATAAGGATGCTAAATATTCGTTTAGAGACCATTCGTTGTTTTTATCTGAGCGAAAGCGTTATTCAAAACTTTTTAAGCTAAAAAAGGAAGACTATAAAGGTTGGGCAAAAGGTTTGAAAGCCGCTGGATATGCCACTGATAGAAAATACCCTCAAAAGTTGATTAGTCTTATAGAGCGTTACAAGTTATATGCTTACGATAAGGAGGTTCTTGGTGATAAATATGTGAAGTTTGAGTCGCCTGTTACACAAGAGGCATCAACTTACACGGTTATTAAAGGGGATACTTTGTATTCTATTTCCAAGCGCTATAATATTTCAGTAGAGAAACTTCAAAATATAAATGGTTTGCGAGATGCTTCGCTTAGTATAGGGCAAGTGCTTATTGTAAAACCATCATCAAAAAACTAAAAATAAATCATGATTTATAAAAGAAGCAGCGCATTATTCGCTGAGGCAGAAAAAGTAATTCCTGGTGGTGTTAATTCGCCAGTACGAGCGTTTAAAGGTGTTGGTGGTACGCCAATATTTGTAAAAGAAGCAAAAGGTGCGTATTTGTTTGATGAAGACGGAAATCGATTAATTGACTATATAAATTCTTGGGGTCCCATGATTTTGGGGCATGCCCATCAGCCTGTTGTTAATGCTGTGGTTGAAAAAGCAAAAAAAGGAACATCCTTTGGAATGCCAACAGAAATTGAAACACAAATTGCAGAATTAGCAGTATCAATGGTACCTAATATTGATAAAATTCGCTTTGTTAATTCTGGTACAGAAGCTTGCATGAGTGCAGTGCGTTTAGCAAGAGGTTTTACAGGTAAAGATAAGATAATCAAGTTTGCTGGGTGTTATCATGGGCATTCAGATTCGTTTTTAATTCAGGCTGGAAGTGGCGCGAGTACATTTGGTACACCAAACAGTCCTGGTGTAACCAAAGGGACCGCTAAAGACACATTGTTGGCAAGGTATAATGATATTGATAATGTTACTGAACTGATTGATGCTAATAAAAATGAAATAGCTTGTATTATTATTGAGCCAGTTGCAGGTAATATGGGGTGTATTCCACCTAAAGGAGGTTTTCTTCAAGCATTAAGAAATTTGTGTGATGCTAATAATATATTATTGGTTTTTGATGAGGTGATGACTGGTTTTCGTTTAGCCAAAGGTGGTGCTCAAGAGTTATATAATATTAATGCAGATATTGTTTGTTTTGGAAAAGTAATTGGTGGCGGATTACCAGTTGGTGCTTTTGCAGCAAGGAATGAAATTATGAATCATTTAGCGCCATTGGGTCCAGTTTATCAAGCGGGAACATTAAGTGGAAATCCTTTAGCAATGGCCGCTGGTTTAGCGATGCTTACTGAATTAAATACGGATGCTGAAGTGTTTAAAAGGCTAGAAGAAAAAACAGCGTATTTACACGAAGGTATTGCTAAGGTTTTGGCTGAAAACAATATTGTACATACCATAAATAGAGTAGGTTCTATGATTTCTGTACATTTTGATGAAGCTGAAGTTGTAGATTTTGATACGGCAGCTAAAGGCAATAATGAAACGTTTAAGAAATTCTTTCACGGGATGCTCAATGCTGGCGTGTATATTGCGCCTAGTGCTTTTGAAACTTGGTTTATAACTGATGCCTTAAGTTACGAGGATTTAGATTTTACTATTGCTGCGGTTGATACAGTGTCAAAAACATTTTAAATTTTTATGGTTTATTGGGTTGATTATTAATAGGTTATAACAAGTGTATAAAAACAAAACGCATCCCAAGACTCTGGGATGCGTTTTAACATCAACTAAACTATAATCAAAATAATAATCTAAAAATCTTTACTGTTTTTTTCTTCCTTGACCTCTTTTGTCTCCTTTGTTTTTCTTTTTCATAGCCATACGCGCTTGTGCTTTTTCCCATTTAACATATTGCTCATCATCTAAAATATCTTTCATTTTTGCTTTCATAGCAATTTTATGGTCTAGTTTAGCATTGGCCATTTTTAGGCGTTCTTCTTGTGTTGGTCTTTTTGCTTCGCCACTTTCTTTTCTGGCTTTACGTTCCGCCATCATCGCTTTACGTTTAGTAGCATTTTCTAAATTGATTTTTTGAATCTTGGCTTGCTGTGATTCGTTTAAATCTAAAAACAAGGTCATTTTTTTTGTTTGTAGTGTGGCAATTTCTTCAGCAGAAAGATTCATCATTTTACTAGCTCTGTCTCCTTTGTTTCCTTTTTTGTTATGCTGTTGTGCGGTAGCTTGTAATGCAAACATCGCTAAAGCAAGAATTAAAACTTTTTTCATGGTATAATGTTTTTAATGTATTTGTTCTTTGGACTTTTGTTTTTTTAAAAGGTTTAATGTTTGATTACATTTTAACGACACATTAACATTATTTGAGGGTTTATTATGGAAACGTATTTGCGTTAGGGATTGCAGTGGAAATCCCGCAGTGATTCCGATAACTATCGGGAGCACGAGGAATTGTAACGTAAAGCCCGACCCTTGTGGTAACGCCCTAAAATTATTTTAGAATTGGCACTTTTAAATGAATACCCGTTTGAAAATCTGGAGCATTATTTACCAAGAAATCTTGTTTTATAAAAAGGTTAAGCAAGAATTTTGGTGTGCCGTAAGTGTAAATGAAATTCCAGGTAACCTGAGGTTCGTAGAGTGTGAAAACCCCGTTTTGCCAACCACCATTGATTTCACGCCATTTACCTAAGAGTTTAAAGTAATCGGCCTCTTCTTTTTTGTTGTATCGAGATTGCGCTTGATAATTTAAACCTAAAGCGTTAAAGTTGCCTTTTTTGGTGTATTTGGTAATTTCTATTTCGCCCTCGATAGTGCCCAGGTAACGGTTATTACCTAAATCGATGACATCTTTAAAATTGATGAGGTTTTTACGAAGTAGGTTGGCGCCGAAAGCAAAATTTAACTCGTAATTGTTTTTTAAAGGTAGTTTTTTTATGGCATTGGCTGACACACCCGCATCAATGGAGGCGTTGAATCGAGAGGTGTTCCAACCTAAATGCGTGCCAAAATTTAGATAGATATTTTTGGTTTTATTGATATTTAGTTTTGGGTAGTAATAATGACTAAGCTCTAAACCACCAATAAAAAATGCATTGTTGTTTAGGTTTAATGTGTTTCCATTTCTATCTTGATAAGTGAAATTAACTTGATTTAAACCATAGTATCGCCTGCCAAAAGGGTCTTCACCTCCAGCAATGTTTGAATGAAACCACTCAATACTTTCATCACTTGTAAATAATGAAAATGGATGTTTTCCTTTGGTAATTAGGTAACTACGCATGTTAATTGCTAACTCGTGTTGGCTATTTATCGGGAAAGAAGCATTTACTCTAAACTCTTTTATAACCGCATCTATAACAATATTCATGTAATCTGCAGGAGTAACATCTTGGTCGATGAAATTAAAAGGACGATCATGCCATTTAATTTGACTTAATTGTTGGCGAACTTCGGGGTCTTTGGGAAAATAAGCTTCCACAAAAGGGTGGAAATTATTTCCGCTGGTATAGTTAAATGATAGTGTTGGTACTTTAGAAGGTGTGTATTTAAAATTAGTGTTTATTCTAGAGCTAAATATCCCAAAATGATGCGTAGATAAAAGACTTGGGTTTTGAATACCGTTTTTTATTAATAAGCTATCTATTTTTTGTGCGTTGAGAGTTAAGCAAAATAAGCAGAGTATTAAAAAAAATCTTTTTCTAAACATTGCGCTAAAATAGCAAAGTTTAACTAATAGTTAGTTAATTGGTATTAGGTTTTAGGAAACTGTTTTTATTGTATATTAGTAATCAAACACTACTAATGCCTTATTGGTTACATATACTTATTATAGTTTTGGTTGTTTATATTGTAATAAGCATAGCCTTATATTATTTACAAGATTATATGTTGTTTAAGCCAGAAAAGCTACCTAAAGATTTTGAGTTTTATTATGAAAATCAAAATACAAAAGAGTATAATTTAGAAACTAGAGATGGTGCTGTAATAAATGGTTTGCTTTTTAAGCCTAAAGGCAAATCAAAAGGTATTGTATTATATCTTAAGGGAAACTCTAAGAGTATTAAAGGTTGGGGGAAATTCGCTGTAGATTTTACTAGGCATGGCTATAATGTTTTGATGGTTGATTACAGAGGTTTTGGTAAAAGTACAGGGAGGCGCTCTCAAAAAGCTATTAAACGCGACTTACAAGAAGTTTATAATAAAATAAAAGAACGCACAATCGAGGATAGAGTTATTTTGTATGGTAGATCTTTAGGCTCTGGTTTTGCTGCAAAATTGGCATCTATGAACAATCCGAAAATGTTAATTCTAGATGCACCATATTATAGTTTAACTAAAGTTACGGCACGCTATGCACCGTTTATGCCTTTATCTTTACTTATAAAATATCCGTTACCAACCTACAAGTGGTTAAAGTATGTAAAGTGCCCGATACATATTATTCATGGAACAAACGATAATTTGATTCCTTATAAAACGAGCGTGAAATTGTCTCAAGTAAATCCTAAACTGACTAAGCTACATTCGGTGATTGGAGGTGGGCATAAAAACTTAAATAACTTTGAATCCTATCATAAAATGATTCATGAAATTTTAAATAGTAAACCTCAAGATATCGATTTATCAACCACAAGTATTCATGTTAAACACAGCTCAAAACCCAATAAAACAAAAGCTTAAAAAAGTAGCTTTTATTTTAGTTAGTCTATATCTTATGGTTGGAACTCTTTTGTACTTTTTTCAAGAAAAAATGTTGTTTTTACCAACAACTTTAGAACAAGATTATAGATACCAGTTTTCTTATCCTTTTGAAGAATTATTTTTAAAACCCGAGGAAGGAGTTATTATAAACGCCATTCATTTTAAAATTGAAAACCCAAAAGGTGTGGTGCTGTTTTTTCATGGAAATGCAGGCGATTTATCACGATGGGGTAATTTAGCTGAATACTTTGTTAAGAAGCAATACAATGTGTTGGTTATGGATTACCGAACCTACGGAAAAAGTAAAGGCAAGCTAAGTGAAGCAGCGCTTTATTATGATGCGCAATATTGTTATGATTATTTAAAGGTTAGGTATAGTGAAGACGAAATTATTGTTTATGGGCGCTCTTTAGGAAGCGGACTAGCAACAAATATAGCTTCAAAAAATAATCCGAAACAACTTATTTTAGAAACGCCTTATTATAGTATTTTAGATGTGGCACAGTCCAGATTTCCTATGTTTCCTGTAAAACAACTTTTAAAATATAAATTGCTTAGTTATCAATTTATAAAAGATATTACGTGTCCTATTTTAATGCTTCACGGTACTAACGATCAAGTGGTGCCATATCAATCCGCAAAAAAACTATATGAAGCTTCTCCAAAAGCAAAAACAACTTTTGTAACTATTGAAGATGGAACCCATGGCGATTTGAGTGCTTTTGAAATTTATCATAAATATATTGGTGAGGTATTAGAATAAAGTAGAAAGGCTTTTTCTTAAAAAATTAACATCATTCACGCTTAATTCTTAAAGAAAAATTAAAATACTAGAAACTAGTGTTAAACATTCCCAAAAGCTTTTTCTAAATAAAAAGAATAAATTTTCTTTGTACTGAGTTTAGTTAATAAATTTAGTTAGTTTGGTTAGTTAAAAAAAGCCAGTAATCTATGATTACTGGCTTTTTTAATGTTTTAAATATTGAAAATTTACACTAGGTTAACAAATAGTCCATCATCGGTCTTCTCAACTTTAGCTAAACTGTTCTTAGTTAATTCTTTAATAGATTTATCCCATTTTTTATTAGATAAACCAGATTGCGTTTTTAAATCTACAAGTTCAAGTTTATCAGCTTTTTTTAAGATTTCTAAAATAGCTTTAGCCTCATCACTAACGGCAACAGCTTTTTTCTCTGGACGCATTTGCGGAAAGAATAGTACTTCTTGTATAGATTGGTTATTGGTTAAAAACATAATTAATCTATCCATACCAATACCCATTCCAGAAGTAGGAGGCATACCGTATTCCAAAGCACGTAAAAAGTCATGATCTATAAACTCAGTAGCTTCATCATCACCTTTTGCAGCTAATTTTAATTGGTGCTCAAAGCGCTCACGTTGGTCTATAGGGTCGTTAAGTTCAGAATACGCATTGGCAATTTCTTTACCGCAAACCATAAGCTCAAAACGCTCGGTTAATTCCGGATTGTCTCGGTGTTCTTTACACAAAGGGCTCATTTCTTTCGGGTAGTCTGTAATAAACGTTGGTTGGATATAGTTACCCTCGCATTTCTCTCCAAAAATCTCATCAATCAGCTTGCCTTTCCCCATGGTTTCATCAACTTCAACACCTAAATCTTTCGCCGCTTGTCTTATTTCATCTTCACTTTTTCCAGTAATGTCAAACCCTGTAAAGTGTTTTATAGAATCAGCCATGGTCACTCTGGCATAAGGCGCTTTAAAATCAATTTCATGATCTCCAAAAGTCGCTTTTGTAGAACCATTAACGGCAATTGCACAATGCTCCAGCAAACGCTCACAGAAATCCATCATCCAATTGTAGTCTTTATAGGCTACATATATTTCCATAGCCGTAAACTCAGGGTTGTGGGTTCTATCCATTCCCTCGTTTCTAAAGTTTTTAGAAAACTCATAAACACCATCAAAACCACCAACAATTAATCGTTTTAAATACAACTCGTTAGCAATTCTCATATATAATGGCACATCTAAAGCGTTGTGATGTGTTATAAACGGGCGCGCTGCAGCACCACCAGGAATAGGTTGTAAAACAGGTGTTTCAACCTCAAAATAACCAGCATCATTAAAAAACTGGCGCATGGCGTTAAACAATTTGGTGCGCTTTACAAAAACCTCCTTAACGTGTGGATTTACCACTAAATCTGCATAACGCTGTCTGTAACGTTGTTCCGGATCGGTAAATGCATCGTAAATTTTACCGTCTTTTTCTTTAGGTAAAGGCAAAGGTTTTAAGGCTTTACTTAGTAATTTAAAATCTTTAACCATTACGGTTTTCTCACCAACTTTAGTAGTAAATAATTCGCCTTCAATACCAATAAAATCACCATAATCTAAAAGCTTTTTAAATACATCATTGTATTTACTTTTGTCTTCACCTGTGCAAATTTCATCTCTATTAAAATATACTTGTATGTTTCCTTCGGCATCTTGTAACTCAGCAAAACTTGCTTTTCCTTGCACTCTTACTAACATCAATCGTCCAGCAATCACCACTTTTTTACCTACCTCAAAACCATCTTTCACCTGTTTAGAGGTATGCGTTACAGGGTATAAATCTGC
This sequence comes from uncultured Algibacter sp., assembly GCA_947502405.1. Taxonomy (GTDB): domain Bacteria; phylum Bacteroidota; class Bacteroidia; order Flavobacteriales; family Flavobacteriaceae; genus Algibacter_B. The sequence continues at coordinate 416,962 of CANMZT010000001.1, forward strand.
TGGGTAAGGGTTAATCCCTAGCTCACGCAATTTTGCTAACTTCTCTCTTCTTACAAGCTCTTGTTCAGATAATTGTGACATGGTTTAAATTCTAAGTAAAAATTTTTAAGGCACAAAGATAAACATTTGATTTCCTTTTCTAGTTGATTGATTTGTGATTTTTTTGGGCGTTACCACAAGGGTCGGGCTATTCGTTATATCTTTTTAAAACGTCATGGTTAGGAAGGAATAACCGTAACAATCTTTTAAATTTAAGTTTTTAAGCAAAATGTTTTTTTCAAAGGTTTTAAAAAGGATGCCACTACTATCCCTAACGCAAATTGTAACAAATAACAGGCTTTTACGTCAAATAGTTAATCATCAACATGTGCTGAACCTGTTTCAGTATAAAAACAAATCAAAAAATGAGTTTCTGGAGAGTTTTACTGTCTATTATTTGTCCACCTTTAGCCGTTATCGATAAAGGGTGTGGCTCTATTATTATTGTCTTCTTATTATGGCTTTGTGGCTGGGTACCTGGTGTAATAGCTGCGTTAGTTATACTTAACAATCCAAAAAATTAAATGTTTCAGGTGTTTATCTGAATGCTTTTTTTTACATCATAAAGTCTATCTTTGTATATCTATTTAAAATCTCAATGATGGGCAAAAATTTATGGTTATTAGTACTTCTATTTGTTAGTTTAACAAGCTGCACAGTAAAAGAAAAGATTGTTTTTAATGAAGACGGAACAGGAAATTACCTATTAAACTATGATATGGCTGATTTTCTAAAAGAAATGAAAAATACCATGGGTGGTGGAAGTTCTGATGATGAAAAACCAGGGAAGGTAATGGATACCTTACTTGTTTTTAGCGATATTATGGAAACCCATAAGGATAGTGTTGCAGCTTTACCTGAAGAGAAACGTTTGGCTCTTGAGGCTGTAAAAGACATGTATATGAAAATGAAGATGGATGAGGATAATGGTGTTTTTGATTTTGGTATTGGATTAGAATTTGAATCTCTTGAAGATTTACAAGGTATTGCAGAAAAAATTGAAAAAGCCAAAAGCTTAAATGCTAAAAACGACCAAGTTGGCGCTATGAAGGATAACTCACCTTTAGGGAAATTTATGCAAGATGGTAAAAATGGAGTTGATTATAATTTAACGGATGCAAGTTTTACTAGGGTAACCACTACTGGAGCTACAAAACCGCTAACTTTTGATGAGGCTGATGCGGAATTTTTAGACTATTTTAAGGGGTCGTCATACATTATAGAATATACGTTTCCTAAAAAAATAAAACAGCACTCCATTGAGGATGCTAGTCTTTCCGCAGATAAAAAAACAATTACATATAAAGCTAGTTGGGTTGATTTTTTAAAAAATCCTAAAGGGCTAGATATTGTTATAGATTTTGAGGATGAATAAAACCATCAAACTGCAAGATTTAGGCTTAAAAGACTACAAAGAAACTTGGGATTATCAAGAGCTGTTGTTTAAAGGCATTGTAGAGACCAAAATTAAAAATAGAAGAGAAGGAGCAAATCTGCAAACCAATAACTATTTTTTATTTGTAGAGCATCCCCATGTTTATACATTAGGAAAAAGTGGCGATATGTCTAACTTATTGGTTGATGAAACTCAGTTAAAAGCTAAAAATGCAACCTTTTATAAAGTTAATCGTGGTGGAGATATCACCTACCATGGTCCTGGACAAATAGTAGGTTATCCTATTCTCGATTTAGATAATTTTTTTACCGACATTCATAAATACCTGCGATTTCTTGAAGAAATGATAATCCTAACACTTGCAGAATATGGTTTGAAAGCAGAAAGAAGCCCCGGAGAAACAGGGGTTTGGCTAGATGTAGGTACCCCATTCGCACGTAAAATATGTGCTATGGGAGTTCGGGCTAGCCGTTGGGTAACCATGCATGGTTTTGCGCTTAACGTAAATGCAGATTTAGGCTATTTCGATTTAATGATTCCGTGTGGAATCAAAGGGAAAGCAGTAACTTCTTTAAATGTAGAGCTAGGAAAAAAGCAAGTTGATGAGACCGAAGTCAAAGAAAAACTTTTAAAACATTTTTCTAGCCTTTTTGAGGTTGAGTTTTCAGAGGTCCGCTAACGTTTCTGTATAAGCTTTGTTGCGGGTTTGTCAAGCTAAAAGTAAGTAAATAATTACGGATTAGAAAGTTCGCTAGAACTTTCCCAAGTATGCTATTTGCTAGCAATACAGCTTATACCTTGTTGCCAACCGTTTTTATTTTTTCATTCCGAAACTTTCTCCAAAAACCAATTCATTCTTTTCATTCCAAGAATAGGTAAAATAATATTTTGGTATTTCATTTGAATTCCGATGATAAATGTCAATCAGAATCGCGTCTGTTTTGTCCTTTAAACTATTTGTCTGAACTCTCACATCATAGGTCAATCCGTAAGCTCTTATTCGTCCTTTATTCAGTTCTTGCTCAAATTCCGCTGTCAGTTTGTTAATCACTTTTTGGCTTTCAGGAAAATCCGTTTCGTTGTCTTTGTATCCAACAGAAATTAATTCTCCATTATTGTCAATTTTTGCTCCGAAAGGATAGTATTCTTTTCCATTATTCAGCATCGTTTCCGCAAAGTTGTGTGAATAATCAATAATATTTTGAATGTCTTTTTGTATTTCCATTTTTAATTCAGAGCATTTTTCTCAAATGGTTTGCAACTTAAATGATATGACGTCGTTTTAATGACTTATATAAGTCGTTATCTAAGTTAGCTGAAAATTTTTACAAAGCCAAAAAACTCAATATTTCTCAGGTACAAAAGTTTGGTAATTCATAGGTGGTCGTACATAGCCTTTGTAATCTGGTAACTCAGGAAGTTCAATAGGTTTAATATCCATTTTTTCATAAGGAATCATACTCAAAACATGGCTAATACAATTTAACCGTGCTTTCTTTTTATTATCTGAGTTTACTACGTACCATGGCACTTGTTTGGTGTCAGTGTGCGCAAACATATTATCTTTAGCCTTAGAATATTCCAACCATCTAGAGCGCGATTCTAAATCCATTGGGCTAAATTTCCAACGTTTTAACGGGTTGGAAATTCTGTTTTTAAAGCGACGCTCTTGCTCTTCATCACTAACAGAAAACCAATATTTTAAAACAATAATTCCTGAGCGTACAAGCATACGTTCAAACTCTGGGCAAGATCTTAAAAATTCGTCGTATTCATCATCAGTACAAAATCCCATAACTTTTTCTACCCCTGCACGGTTGTACCAACTTCTATCAAAAAGTACAATTTCGCCAGCAGCAGGCAAATGGTAAGCATATCTTTGAAAATACCACTGTGTTTTCTCTCTTTCCGTGGGAACGCCCAGTGCTACAACTTTACACACTCTAGGGTTTAAGGGTTCTGTAAAGCGTTTTATAGTGCCACCTTTCCCAGAAGCGTCTCTACCTTCAAAAACAATAACAACTTTTAAGCCTTGTTTTTTTACCCATTCTTGTAGGTGTACTAATTCTGTGTGAAGTTTAGCGAGTTCTGTCTCGTAGTTGAATTTATGATCTTTAGACATGTTCCTGATTTTAAACTACACAAGTTACTAAAAAACAAAAAAAGACTAAGTATTGCCAAGTTTTTTTGAGGTGAGGAGAGCTAATTTATATGGATTCTTATTTGTTTTTTATAGCTTCCCATTCTTCTTCTGTTGCATAAGATTTTTGATATTCCATAACACCTAACCATTTATTATTGCGCTTTACAAGGAGCATTTCAAAATGAACTCTGTATTGCACTTTGTTCTCACCAGTACTATCCGAAGAGGTGTAAACAAAAATTCCTGTTTCATGTGCAGTAGTGTCATCGCCAATTCTTTGAGAAAAACGAAACTTTACGTCACTTACGTTCTTGCCAGTTTTGGTGTCTAAAAACCCTTGTTTCCAACCTGCCAAAGCTTTAGCTACAGGAATAGAAGTCTTATTTTTACCAGAAGCAAATACAACTACGGCATCTTCATGGTAAGTAGCTGCATAACCTTCAAAATCACCCTCACGAACTGTTCTTGCTAATTCAGTCCAAAACTTATCAAGTTCAGCAATACGTAGGGAATCTTTGTTAATTTCAACAGGTATGTTTATTGTAGTGTAAGCTTGCGTTGTTTCAATAGTTGCTATAATAACTATGACCAAAAAAAGAAATATTTTTTTCATGATTACAAATGGATTATTGGTTGGAATTATCCTAACAAGTTCGGTTATTTAAATAAGATATTCAAAAAATCGATAGAAAAGAAATTCCTCGCGGCTACGGCAGGAGGTTTCCTTTGAACTTGTTATTCCCGTGAAATCGATAGATTCATGAATACCATATACAGAAATATAAAACAATGAATAAAACGAGAATTTAAATTAATAGAATTTTTATTTTAAGAGATTCTATTAATTCTCAGCATTAAAAAACACCTTGTAATAATGCATTTTCTTCTCGTCATCATAACCACGCTCTAAATATTCACTTGAAGCATCAGGTGCATCAATATCTAATTTAATTTGAATATTAGTATCTAGTTTAATATCAGTTTTTATTTTTCGTTTTTCTTTATTTAAAACGGCTTCAGCAACATCAAACTGATTTCTAATTACTAGATTTTGCTCGCCTTCAAATTCTTTCTTATAATTTTCAAATTCTCTAATGTGTTTTTCTTCTTCAAAAAGTTCTTCTTTGAAGCGCTCAATATTTACAACTTCATTTTCTTTAAAAAAATCTATGGTTTGGGCTAAAAAAGTGTTTCGTTCTTTGGCTCCGTAATTGGTTTTTAAAACCTCAGTGGAGAATTCTTTACAAAGTTCAATATATTGTTGGGTATGGTTATTAGCATCATCAGCATACTTAATATTTAAAAAATGATTAATCCAATATTGCGCATCGTAATTATTATTATCAATACTTAAAATAATATTACCTTCAGTATCGCTTTGATTTAAAATTAAGCAGCCTTTATCTACTTTTTTAGAATTTATGCCTTTTTGTACTAACACATCATAGCTATTATTTTCTAAATAAGTTTGAAAGAAATTAACTTTACTTTCAATTTTAAAAATTCCAATGGCATTGGTAGTCATGTCTCTAAACTCGATACCTTCAAACATAACAACTAAAACATCTCCAGTTTTTATTTGAGCAGAACTAGATTGCTCGTATAAATGCGTTACAATATGTTTTGAAATATCTATAAATCCATTCTCGTCATTAAATAACTGTGTGCAGTAGCTATTAATTTCGTTTAAAGAGATGTTTGCATGATGATTAAAACGATAGCTTTGAACCACACTTCCAAAAGGTTTTAAAAGAAAAGGTAACATCAAATCATAACTTGCTTCGTCAAAATCGACTAACTTTTCTGAAAAAGCATTTTTTGTATCATTAAATTTATTACCAACTTTATGGATGATGAATTTTGAAATTGAGGCGTTTTTTCTGGAAATCATTCGCTTTGTTTTTGGATTACAATACTATTAAATAAACTTGAAATTACTACAAAAAAGAGCGCCAAAGTATAACACTTTGACGCTCGAGATTCGAGGACTTGCTTTTGGTGGTTAAAAATCGTTATTTCTTAAAACTTGTAAGCTCTGAATAGCCCATAAGTTTACCATTTTTATTGTAGGATTCGTTTCTTACCATACCCACGCCTTCTGCAATCCATTCTTTAATTTTAAATTTCATTTTCATTCCCATTTTCATTTCGCTATCGTAACTCAAAGCAAAACAATTAAAAGTTCCTGCAGGTGTGGTTATAGATTCTTTTTTGTCTACAGTTCTGTTAAGCATATCAATCTTCATATTCATTTTCATACCGCCCATATTTATGGCCATATTCATGTTGGCATCCTTTAGTGATTGTCCTACTTGTAAATCATTGGGTAGTTCAATATTAGTACCAGTAATATCCATATCCATGTCTTTATACTGTTTAAACATATCAGGATTCATTAAGGATTTAAAATCTATTGAAATATAATTCCCTTCACATGTAATTTGATAACTTGTTGTGGTAATTTCTTTTCCTTTTGCATCAAATATCTCTGTTTTAATGGTGGCTACATTGCCATCAACGTTAGTTACCTCATATTTAACAGCACCCTCTTTTTTACCTTTTTTATTGTAGTTAGTAATTTCAAACTTGGTGCCTTTTTCAAATGGATAGTATGCTTTACAGGCGTTTTGACTGAACGCCGAAAGGCTTATTATAAACGCGCAAATCAGAATGGTAATTTTAGTTTTCATCATTTTTAAATTTTAACAAATTCAACACGTCTGTTCTGTGCTTTTCCATCTGTTGTGTTATTGTCTCCAATAGGTTCAGATTCTCCCTTTCCATCTGCCTCAAGCCTTTCTCCAGAAATTTTATAAATATTTACAAGCGCATCTTTAACTGCAGCAGCTCTTGCTTTAGAGAGTTTCAGGTTAGTATCTTCAGTTCCATCAGCATCAGTATGACCAATAATATTAAGTTTAATACTATCATCTTGCATTAAGACTTGTGAAATCTGACGAATAATTCCTAAAGATTGCGGTTGAATATTTGCAGAACCAGAATCAAATAAAATACCATTGGTAGATATTTTACCTTCAGAAAGTAGTTTTCGTCTTAAATCAACACCACCTTCAGCAACTTTTAAGTTTGAAATATATAAATGTTCTTCTCCGTCTTTTAAATTGTTAAGATGAAACTTTAAAAACTTAAGCACATTTAATTCTTCAATAAACCTTGGGATATCAATATATTTAGTTTCGTTAATCCATAGCCTAAAGCGTTTTTTAGTTACAGATATGGCAATGTGAGGCTGGTTAAGTATAGCTTTTCTAATATCAGCTTTTATATCTGTATTGATAGCGCCACCACCTCTATTAAAATAGTTGTAAGCTCTCAATGAAAAAGCTGAATATTGTCCTAGTGGAATTGAAATTGAGACATAATGATCAGTACCGTTGTTAAATGCATCATCACCACTTAAAATAACGTTGAATCTAGCTGTTGATGAAGTTTGTTGACCAACACCTTTTGTTAAGATGTCAAACTCTATAGTGAAATCTTCAGGAAGATCTTTTACATCCGGAATATAAAAAACACCATATCCCGTTTTGAGTTCAAACCATTTTCCTTTATCTCCGATTTTCACGACTTCACCAGAAGCATTAGTATTCCATTTACTAGGGAAATCTCCAATAAAATCTTTTGCAAAATCATCAAAAAATAAGAGTTTGTCACCTGGAACAAAATCGTATTTACTATAAACTTCTAAATTGTCTGAAATATTTGAATCTTGTTTTACCTCGCTAGAATCACTACTCGTTGGATTGTTTCCAGAATTTGTTTCATTTGATGATGTATCATCAGATTCATTTTCTTCTTTTTTATCACGCTCCCGTTCACCTAAAAGGAGTTTTTTTGCTGTTTTAATGCTATATTTCAATGCCTTTTTTGCTTTATTCATTTGCAAAGTGGCTTTCCCTTGTTTTAAAACACTTAATCCGTCTAAGTCTCCTAAAATATCAGGAGCACTATCACTTAAACCTTCAAGATCATCAAGAGCATCTTCTAGAACATCAATATCTTCATCTTCTAACGGAGTTCCCGATTCGGCATAACCATCGTATTTGTAAACTTTATCGTAAATATCAAACGATTCAGAAACAAAAGTGTCAACACTATTGACTCCTGTTCTGCTTTTTGGTCTTTTTATTTGTTTGGTTTGCGCTTCAAGGTTTGGAATAATAAATACAAAAGCCATCCAAATAGAGAGGATGCTTATTGCACTCTTGGGAATTTTCATTTGTAATTATTTGATTAATAGCTGCCTTAAAGATAGAAATTACTTTTTTATAGACAAAGGCGAAATGTTAAATTTCGGTATTCAATTAATTTGATAAAGAATAATAGCATTGTCGTCGCCTTTGGTTACAAACTCTAAATTTCTGTCTTTGTCAATATTATCAAGATCAATATTGGAGTTTCCATAAACTGGAAAGTTTGGAAGTAGTCTAAATTGACTATCAAATAAGTGCGTTTTATGCAATTGCAAGTCTGTTACGCTAACATATATTTTATTATTGATGTAGAAGATTTTTGGATGTAAATATTCACCAAAATCCAATTCCGTAGTCTTGTTTTTTATGGTAAGTTTGTTTTCACTTTGAGCCACTAAAGTTTTGCTTGTGGTTTCAATATGATGATTTTCAGAAAGGTTTAAATTTCTTGAAGAAACATTACCCTTTGAATCAATTGAAATTAAATCGCCTTGGTCTGAAGTTGTGGTAAACGTGTTGTTATATAAGTAAATAGGTTGGTTTGAATAGGAATGAGATTGTTTAGGTTTTACTCTAGTTTTTCCTAACCTGTCAAGGATATAAAGTTTGCTTTTTGTTTTTAAGGTGATATAGTCCTTGTTGCCTATTCTAAAATGTTTTGGTTGCGAAATAATAGTGCTATTTGCTGATTTAAAGGTAAAACCTCTAACCGTTTTTCCTTTAACATCGTACATTAAAACATGTTTGCCTTGTGTAACTAAAAGCCGGTATTTTTTTCTATTATCATAATCAAAAACTGCTAAAGGTTGCGTAATCTCATCATTAAACTTTAAAGAAAATGGCTTAACTTCTTTTCCATTTCTATCTAAAACATAAACTCTATTGGGAGTTGCAAATGCTAGTTGTAAGCGTCCGTTTTTATAAATATCAATTTGTTCAATTGTGCCTAAAACGGGACCTTTTAGCTGTTTTTTCCAAAGAATTTTACCTTTATTAGAGATTAAATATAAATTATTATTTATGTCTTGAACTACAATCTCTTTCTGTTTAGTTATGTGATTTTTAACAAACTGAGGCGTATTTAAAATAGGTGTGTCTAATTTGATGTTTAGTTCTTCTGAAACAGAATTAACTGAAGCCCTTGTTTTATTCTTTTTTATAATACCATTTACGTGGGCAAAATTATTATCATAAATAAACTGAATAGCTGAGGCGTTGTAGTTCTTTAATTTGATGTTGGGGTTTGTTTTAATGTTTTTATTTAAAACAGTTTTTAATGTTGTGGGATTCATTACCTGTAACATAGAAGCGGCGTCGCTTAACTTTTCTTTGACATTTTTAAAGTAAGAAGTATTGCTTAAAGTCGTTTTGTTTTGATAGTTGGCTATGATGTTTTGTAGAATATCTACATCATTTGTAAATACAAAATTGTCATCCAAAACACAATATAAGCTAGCATTATTGTAGCTTATTATTGGATGGAATGTTTTAGCAAATAAAATAGGCATGCTAAAATTATAGATATTAATACCTCTGTAAGTATCTATAATAGTTTGCTCTCCTAAAAGAGCGTCTTTTGTAGCAATAACATCGGTTGAATTTAAAACAATAGCGTGGTTTTTACCCTCATATATAACACCAATTTCAACAATATCATTAAAAAGTTTGGTGTTGTTGATAATCGAATCCTTTTTGTTGAATTTTAATAAATTCGTTCTAAGAGTATCAAAATTATCAAATGTAAAACTGAGAAATCCATCACTGTTTGATGGTGTTACGTCTGACATTTTATTAACTTGAGGAACGGTGTTTTTAAAAATATTGATTAAGCTTTCAGTAGAATCTGTAGCTTTTGTGATGCCATTAAAATAAGTTTCATGCTGATTCAAATCAACATCAACAGCAATAAACTTAGTGAGCTTATTTGAAACAAGAGAATCTTCAATAAATAATGAAGGTGAAAAATTAGTATTTGGTTTAATAATTAAAGAAAACGTTTTGTCGTTACTTAAGGTTTTGTATGTTTTCCTAAGTTCTAGGTTGTCGTTAACAAAGTTAAAAGCATCATCAATTATGGCTTTTGATGAAGATGCAAAAAAAGTACTATCAATAATAGCGCTATAAAACGTGCTGTTATTTATTGTAGACTTAATTATAGACTTGTTTTTGTAAGCAAGCACTTCTTCAGTATAATCTGGTAATGAGTCTGTTATAAATAAGTCTTTTGAATACTTAGTTATAACTGTATATTGAAGACTATCATTGTTTTCATCAGAAAAGCAAATCAATAAATCTTTGCTTGGTTTTAGGTTTGATAGAGGTTTTAATTTTTGTTCAATTTTTTCTGTGATGGAAACTTCAAGAATAGTGTTAAAAAAATCGCTATTACTTATACTGTTATTTAAACTTTCAAGATTTGAAGTTTTAATGATTACAGATGTGTTTTTAGGAACAAAATCTATGAGGTTTGAGTGTTCTGCGTTGGGTTTAGAGCAACCAAAACCTAAAATAAGTAGAAGGGAAAAGCAAAAAAATCTCATGGATGGAATTAATTTCTACAAATATAGAAACTTATAAATCTAACTTTAATTGTTCCGGCAATAATCTGAATGATTTTCTGTGGTATTTTGTTATGCCGTGTTTTTTTATAGCTTCCCTATGCTCTTTGGTGGGATAGCCTTTATTCTGTTTCCAATTATATATAGGGAATTCTTCATGTATTTTATCCATATACAAATCACGATATGTTTTAGCTAAAACTGAAGCGGCAGCAATACTTAAATATTTACCATCTCCTTTAACTATAGTCTCAAAAGGAACATTGTTATAAGGCTTAAATTTATTGCCATCAACAATAATAAATTCAGGTTGAGGTTTCAGGGATTCAATCGATTTGTGCATTGCTAATATGGAAGCATTTAAAATATTAATCGTGTCAATTTCCTCTTGAAATACATGAGCCACACCAAAACACAAGGCGTTGGTTTCAATAATGGGTTTTAAAATAAATCGTTTTTTTTCGCTTACTTGTTTGGAGTCATTTAAGACTGAATTTTTGAAATTATCAGGAAGTATTACAGCAGCAGCAGTTACTGGTCCCGCTAAACAGCCACGGCCAGCTTCATCTGTTCCGCATTCTAACTTGTAATTTGAATGATTTAGTAGTAACATATAAATTAAACAAAGATATAATATGTCTTTAATCAAGTCTCAAATTGTCTTTACATTTGTCTACTACATGCATTTTTTTTGATAAAAAATTGGTTTTTAGAAATAATATTAAGATGTTTGTTAGCGACTAACTCAATTAAATTTCAAATTATCATCTATATCCAGATGGTTAATAGTGAAAAGAAAGCCAGCAAAAAATGCTGGCTTTCTTTATTTAAAATAATTACTCGCACTTTACGTTCAAATAATTACTTTTGCCTCGGAAAACAATTAGCAAACGGTACAGATTAAATTTCCCAATTACCTTTATGTTTAGAGTAAGCCTCAAAATTAATGATAGAAATAAATCACCTAAATTTTATTTAGCTTGTTTTATACTACTGCTTGGTTATACTGTTTCTGCACAAATCCAGACAAGACCAGTAGTAGAAGGTGGAAGGGGTTCTTTTGGAGTTCAAGATTCTTTAAGTGCTCAATCAAAAGAGTCTACAGATATAAAAAACTTAAAAAACCTTGATGCTAAAATTGAGGATTATTTAATAATGACGTATGAGAGAGATACCACATATCTCGATACCTCATTAACCATCCAAAAAGATTATAAGTTTAACTACTTACGTAGAGATAATTTTGGGTTAATCCCTTTTTCAAATTTAGGGCAAACATATAATGCGCTTACTCATGATTTTGAAAACACAAGTGTAATGCCAGAATTTGGAGCTAGAGCGAGGCATTATAATTACATGGAAACGGAGGATATTAATTATTATCGAGTGCCCACACCATTAACAGAACTATTTTACAGAACAGCCTTTGAACAAGGGCAGTTAGCCGATTCTTTTTTCACAGTAAATACATCGCCTCAATTTAATTTTTCTATAGCCTATAAAGGGATGCGTTCTATAGGTAATTATCAGCATGCAATAACTAGTACAGGTAATTTCAGATTTACATCAAACTATGTTACAAAAAATAAACGTTATCAAGTAAGGGGGCATTATGTAACACAAGATTTATTCAACGAAGAAAATGGTGGGCTTACAGATGAAAGCGTTACCAATTTTGAGACAGGAGAAGATGAGTTTTTAGAGCGCCCAATACTCGATGTTAATTTCGAAAATGCCGAAAACATATTAATAGGTAAAAGGTTCTATTTAGATCAAAATTATAATGTATTTAATAAAGTGGTAAAAAAGTTTTTGCCACAAACCTTAAACGATTCTACATCTAAAAGTAGATTAAGTGTAAGGCACCTAATGTCTTTTGAAGATAAGTACTATCAATATACGCAATCTTCTGCTAATACAGGTTTTTATGGAGATGCATTCAAATCAAGGAGTTTGTCAGATAAAGCCACTATTGAGAATTTCTACAACGAGCTTCAAGTAGACTATTACAATAACGTACTAGGTAATATCCAATTAAACGTAAATAACACCAATTACAATTACGGATACAATAAACTAGTAGTACTCAATGGTAGTACTATCGTTAACCGTCTAAAGGGAAATGTGTTTGCGGCAGGAGGTAAATACAGTAAACGTTATAAAGGTTTTAGGCTTAATGGAGAAGCAGGTATAAATATTTCAGGAGATTTTGAAGGTAATTACTTTAAAGGTATGGCGGGGTTTAATTTAAATAAAGATATCGCTGCATCTGCTTCCATAAACCATAGCTCCAAAGCTCCAAATTTTAATACCTTATTATATCAAAGTGATTATATAAACTATAATTGGCAAAACAATTTTAATAATATTGAAACTCAGCAAGTCGGTTTTAAATTAAAATACAAGGACTTAGTAAATTTAGCAATCGATTATTCAACAATCAACGATTACGTCTATTTTAAGAAAGACGAAACCAGCCAACAAGTAGCCCCATTTCAAAATGATAAATCTATCAGTTACTTAAGAGCAAAATTAGAGAGCGAAGTAAAGTTTGGTAAATTTGCCATCAACAATACTATCATGTATCAAAACGTAAAGGATGATAATAACGTTCTAAACGTTCCCGAAATCAATTCCAGAAACACCGTTTACTTTGCAAGTCACCTATTCAAAAAAGCACTCTACTTGCAAACAGGAATAACGCTAAATTACTTTACTAAATATTACATGGATGCCTACAATCCTTTATTGGCAGAATTTTATGTCCAAAACGAGAGAGAATTTGGTGATTTCCCCCGTTTAGATTTTTTCTTAAATGCAAAAATCCGACAAACACGTATCTTTTTTAAACTAGAACACTTAAATGCATCTTTCACTGGTTTCGATTACTATTCCGCTCCAACCTATCCCTACCGAGATTTCTCAATCCGTTTTGGCTTAGTTTGGAATTTCTTTCTATAAATATGTAACTTATTTTTTTGGGCGTTACCCTCCTAAGGTCGGGTCAGGCTATCCGCTATATCTTTTGTTTTTTATGATTAGAAGTAATCAGAAATTAATATCAACCAAAGTAAAACCATTATATAGTAGTCTTTATTATAAACAAACAAAAGGATGTCGCTACTATCCTTAACGCGTTCTATTCCGCTAGGGTTACATCCATTTCAAAGTACAGGTTTTGTCAAGTTACAAAATCCCTAAAATGTATAAATGCAATCCAACCAGTAGCGTCAATTGAAAACTCCAAGTATTTTTTTAAAAAAAAGTTTAAGATATAAAGTTCAGATTTTAAGTGAATTAAAAGCGTAAAAAGCGAAGAATAAAAAAAAGAATAAAAAAGTTATTGTAGAACTAAAAAAGGGTAGTATGTTTGCACCCGCAAAAACGGGTTA
>CANMZT010000002.1 GCA_947502405.1 uncultured Algibacter sp.
TCTGAATACCGTCTAATTACTTTGTCATTTTTGTACATAATGTTTAAAATTATGTAGCCTTTATTCAGGACGGGTCAGAAGCTTATTTAACGGTCTTGAATATGTGTAATTGTGTGGTTTAGTACTTAACTTTACAAATGCCACAAAGAGGAATTTCCTAAGTAGACAAAAAACAAACAATTACTTTTAGTCATTGTTGCAAAACGGCTTTTTATTTTTTCTTTGTTGAAGATTTTTTCTTTTTCCTTGTTGGCTTTTGTTTTTGCTTTTCTTCCTCTTCTTTATTTTTCTGTATATGGTTTTTAATTAATTCTTGAAGATTAATTAAGGGAAGATGAACGCCTTTTTCATTTGTTGTAGATGTAATAGTATAAATAGAATACCTTAAAAAGGGTATTAAAGTCGCTAATCCAGCAAACTTAACATGCTCGTCTATATTTTCTTCATTGATATTCTCTGAAACCTCATAGTGTCCCTCAACCAAAATCTTAAAGTTTTCTAATTCTAAAAATAATTGAACTTTAAAATCTCTTATTTTTTCTTTGTGTCTCAATAAGTTAAAGTTAATATCACAGTCAGAGATTTCAAAATCCTTTTCGAAATTGTAACCATAGGCAATACTCTTAACTACTTGATTATGAATTATAATATCGTTGTTAAAAAAACTACTATTCATGTCTTTTAATTACTTGTTATCTATATGAATCTTCAACTTCACAAAATTCGAAATCTTTATCACTTTTATCTTTTAAATCTTTTAATGAAATAGTTTCGATTATAGAGTAAGCATCTTTCGCAGAGGTTCTAATTTGTTTATCGTTTATCCAACTTACAAAATGAGTTCCTTTAAAAACATCAGAATCAATAAATCTTGTAGTTGCCGGAATATATTCTTCATCTGAATAGAATTTTTCTGAATGTCTTTCTTCTGAATAATATTGTGGTGGTTGTAATTTTATATCCAACGCTTTTTGAAATAAAGCAATATGATTCATGTTCAACTTTTTGTGCAAGTTGAATATTGCGCTTAAAAAAGGTTGTTTCAATCCAGTTTTTTCAGAAAGTTCAGTTTGAGTCATTTTTTTATCTTCAACAACTTCTAATATTGAACTTAATATTCTAGACTGAACCATATTTGATTCGTATTCTAAATCAAATTCGTCTCTTCTCAATAATGATTTAATATTACTCGATAATTTCATATTCATATCTGGAAACTATTTTATATCTATAATTTAGCACTTTATTAACATTGTCAGATTTTTTTTGAAGATAAATTTCTGACATTACGATGCATTGTTTACGGTTAGGTCTTTTAGCTACGTTACAAATTATCCTATCGTTATCTCTATTCTTGAATGGTTTCATGGATTTTGTTCCATAAGGTTCATCACCATATTTTTTTGTTCTCAACCCCTCTAAAATTTGAGAGAATATTATTTTAATTTCTTTCCTATGCTGCTCATCTTTCATTACATAATTGAGAAAATCAGGCAATAAAGAAATGTCACAACATATGTTATATTTTGTTCCAAGTGCTATTATAACTGCATTTCTTTTCAAGACAAATATAACTAATAGGTTATAATTAACACAAAGATTAACAATTTATTTAAAAAGGTAGTAATTTTTCTCAAAATTTTTTACAATATAGTGCGAACAAGAAATCGTTATAATACTGAAACAAGTTCAGCAAAGGTGTTTTATACCCAATGCTCTAAGGTAGCAGAAATTTTCTACAAAGCAAATTAATTAGCTAAATAGATATTAAATGTATGTGGTAGACTAAAAAACAATTCATCATTAAAAAACTACAGCTCGGTAACAACGATTATTAAAAACTCTCATTATGTCAGATATTAGAAGTATCAAACACAAAAAAACCATATATCATGAAGACATTAACATTAATCATCGCACTAGTATTATCAGCAAATTTTAGTAACGCTCAAGAAACCAAAACCGGTAAAACAATTACCGTAACCATAGAAAACATAACCAATAATAACGGTAGTGTTATTTTAGGACTTCACACCAAAGACACCTTTATGAAAGGACGAGGCATCATGAGTGCAGAAAGCAAAATTGTTGATGGCAAAATTACAGTAACATTTGAAAACGTGGAGGAAGGAAGCTACGCAATTATGGCATTACATGATGAAAACGATAATAAAAGAATGGATTTTCAAGAAAACGGTATGCCTAAAGAATCTTACGGTATGTCTAACAATCCAGTAATGTACGGACCACCTCAATTTGAATCGGCTAAATTTGAATTAAATAACCAAGATTTAGATTTAAAGATTATATTCTAACATATTAATAACTAAAAATAAAAGCGACCTTTTCTCAAAAAAAGGTCGCTTTTTTAAAACTAATTTCAAACTAAATCAAACTAAACTAATTTCTTAGACGGCTTCATTTCAATAAACTTTCATCGTCTTTATATTTTTTTTATTTTTCATACTCTTTTAACATTCTGACTCTCCTTCATTTACAAAAAATCTTACTCTTTGATTTCTTTACAAATTTAACTTATAATAAAAGCTTATTTCAATAAGTTTTATTGATAGTTTTTATATTTTTATAGCCTAAACTGATATGCATGACAATTACCCAATTATATTATGTTTTGGCTGTTGCCGAAAACCAAAATTTCACTAAAGCTGCAGAAAAATGCTTTGTTACGCAACCAACATTAAGTATGCAAATTCAGAAATTAGAAGATCAACTTGATGTTCAGATTTTTGATAGAAGTAAAAAACCTATTGAACTTACTGATGTTGGAAAAAAAATAGTAACCCAAGCTAGAAATATTGTAAATGAGTCCTATAGAATACAAGATATTGTAGATCAACAAAAAGGATTTATTGGCGGTGAGTTTAAACTCGGTATCATACCCACTATAATGCCAACATTGCTTCCGATGTTTTTAAAAACTTTTATAAAAAAACACCCTAAGGTCAAGCTTAAAATTGAAGAATTAACTACTGAAGAAATTATTGCTAGAATAAAAGAAGGGCATTTAGATGCTGCTATTGCTGCTACGCCATTAGAGGATGATAGTATAAAAGAACGTGTACTGTATTTTGAACCGTTTGTTAGCTATATACCAGAAGGTCACCGTTTACATTCAAACAAAAAAATTGATATAGCAGATTTAGATATAGATGACATGCTACTTCTTGAAGACGGACATTGTTTTAGGGATGGTGTTATTAATTTATGTAAAGTTTTTAAGGACCACTCTGACGATAAATTTCAATTAGAAAGCGGGAGTATTGAAACCCTCATCAAACTATCAAATGAAGGGTTGGGTATGACACTGTTACCCTACTTACATACTTTGGATATTAATGACAAAGAAAAAGGGAATTTACATCATTTTAATGAACCTACTCCTGCCCGTGAGGTTAGTATTATTTATCATAAAAGTGAATTAAAGATGCAAATTATAGAAGCTTTACAAGATGTGATTTCTGGAATAATACGCGGTGCAATTGCTTTTCAGAATGTAGAGATTATAAGTCCGTTGCCGAAGAAATAGGTGAGTTATAACGCAAAATTATGATGGTGGAAAATCACATGTTCATGAATTATAATAAATTTTATTCTCAGTAGAACCAAAAAAAGAAAATGCATTACTTAATCTAATAATTTGTGTAGACTAACTAATCGTCAAATAAATTTATGTTTAATTTAAATCTAAGTTAAAATAAATTAGCTATTCAATCAATTGATTATCAAATTATTATAATATTTTTATTACATTAATGTAAGTTTATTAATCATAATACGACTTGTTTTAAATAATTTTTAACAAGAATAATATTATGAAACAAAAATTAGGTTACAAATTTTGTGCATATGTTTACTTCTGAGTACACATATTAGAGCACAAGAAACAGCAAGTAATTGCCCCCCCCGCTAGCGCTCGTTTGTAACGAGTGCCGTCAACAAAAATAATACAAAAGCAATTATTTTAAATAATTGCTTTTGTATTTTGGTATTCATGAGTAGAAAATATAAGTTTCATAATAAAGGTGGTTTATATTTTTAAATGATATTAGATTTTTGGGTGGATTTAGTTTTTTACAGCACCGGACACAGTCGAGCGCTAGCGGGGGAGATAGTTTCTCGTAAAGCAACCGATTTAGGTAATATTAAGTTTTCTACATTCGATAACTACTTAAAAGAAATGGGGCAGAAATATTCTCCTGGTACAACAATCAGGTCTAATAAATATCCTGATATTGATGGTCAAACCTTAACGGGTCAACAAATATTAGAGATTCCTGCTAGCAACCAATCATTACCTAACATTCAAGATTATATCAATCACGCGTGGAATAATTATGGTATTAAAATTAGATTTAGACCCGAATAAAATATAAATTATGAATAGTGAATTAATCCAATTATATGATGATTTTGGTTTCATTGAAAAATATAAAAATATTGCTACGAGACATATTACAAATAGAGATAGCCGATTAAAGAAGAGCGATAAGAAAAGGGTTTTAGAAATCTTTGAAAAAATGGGTTATAAAGCCAAGTATGATAATAAAGAAAGATTTTATAAGGTTAGAATTATCGAAAGTAAATACGATTTCTATTTTCATATTGATATTAAATATGGTCTTTTTGAATTGTTAATAGGAGTTATAGACGCTAACTCAAAAAAACATTTAATTGGAGGTGGGGTAGCAGGTATTTATGATGATATTCTCGTTGCAAAACAAATAAATGAAGAGCGAATGCCACTACCATCAATTGGGTCGTATGAAGACTTAGAATCCATTTTAAAAGAATCATTATCCTTATATGAAGATTTTAAGAAGGAAGTATTAAAATTGAAACCTTAGCAGGCATATTACAACTTTATTTAGACTCCGAGTTTAAACTCGGGGTCTATTTTATTTCCTATAATTTTCTAATACCGTTAAACCAGAGTTTAATAATAATTAAAATTTAACCGAAGTTTTTAGCAGCTTCCGTTTTACTAAGACAAGAATTTATATGGTAAGCTAATTTGAGTTGTTTTATAAATTATAAAAAAATAAAAAATAATGATAAAAAAGTTATAACACTAATAGTAACATTGAGCTTATCTGTAACAGATGCTCAAGAAATGAGAAAAATTGTTAACGACAAATATGAAATTAAAGTTCCAAGTACTTGGCGAGAGAATAAAGCATATTTTTCTAGCTCGATGAGTTTAATGATTTTAAAACAAAAATCAGCAGAAGAACCAGACCCAGTTGAAGCTATAGTAATGAAACACGTAGCAGCTCAAAAAATAAATTTAGAGGAAGCTTATCAAGAATATTTAGGTTTATTAAAAGGCTACTATGGAACTAACTTTAAAATTTTAAATAAGATCAAAAAATGGAAATCAATAAATTTTATACGCTAAGCAGTAAGTTAACGCCTTCTACTTTTCAAGCACACCCTAAAGGTTTAAAGAAAGAGAATGAAAGATATAGAGGTAGTTCCGATTCACATTGTTTAATTAGAGGGCTTTATGACGGAATAGAGTTTCCAATAATATTTGAGCAAAAATATGGAAAAAAACTACTTGATATTATTGACACTGGTTACGCAAGTTTATATCTTATCTCAGGTAGATTTAAAGAGTTATTAGAAACTAATGAATTTACTGGATGGAAAGTTTATAATGTCGAAGTTTTTGATAAGTTAGGAAAGCAAATATTTGGATATTATGGCTTATCTGTAATAGGTAAATGCGGACCAATTGACTATTCGAAATCTCAGATTATTAAAAAACAACTCGTTCCTAATGGAAAGTTTAGTGAATATTATAAAGGAAAATATATTGGATTAGATACTTGGGATAAAAGTAGCTTATTTTTACCAGAAGATAATAATGGGATAATTGTTACGGAAGAAGTATCAAAAGTTATTAAAAGAAATAAATTATCTAATGTTTCTCTTAAAAACTTAGCTGATTATGAAATAGCAACTTATGCTGTAAGTACTAATACTAAATTGCCAAAAAAAGGGTTTTTAGGAAAACTAGGCTTTTAGAAAGCCTACCCTGGAGTTAATACTTCAGGGTAGTTTTTTATCAAATAACTATAATACGTTCAAAAGTCTCGAATTTAAATTCAAGTACTTATACAGTTAAAACCTTTACCAACTAAATCGGGTGAAGTTGCGCCTTGGTTTGATGAAATTGAAGGTGGAACTCAGTACCAATTTGACAAAACAATACAGCAGCTTATTAATGAAGGTTTCTTAAAAGAATTATTTTGATTATGAATAAAATTGACAAAGTAAAACAGCTCATTATAGATAATGCAAAAAAGATAGAGGCTTCTCAAAAATATTTACCTGTATTCAGTTTAAATGATTTTGCAAATCCATATATAGAGTTAGATGAAGAAGGTAATTATAATTATGTAATTCGTGAGAGAGGTACTGAATATGAACGAAAAGTTTTTAAAACCAAAAATGATTTATTGTTTGAAGTTTTTAAAAATATAACTTCATATGTTGCTACTGACTTTGAGCTTAAAAATAGAATTGAAGGTCAAGATCCTCGAATATTAATTTTTAATAAAAAAGAAGAACTTTTAAGGATTATTAATCCCAATTGGTCAAAAAGTGAGCATTTAAGGCATCAAGAGTTACTCAAGCTATAAATTACAATTATTGTTTTAAATTTTAAGGAGGCATAAAAATCTCCTTAAAATTTCTAGACAAGAAATAATTAAACCATAACACATATTATGAAATATATTTTAATGCTAAATCCAGAAGAGTCAAATAACTTTTCAATAGATTATAATTTTATTGAAAAACTATTACAAGATTTTGACTATAACAAATTTGAAGTAGAAGAAATAAAACACGATGAAAGTATTTATTCTCATATTTTTTCTTTTGAAAAAGGTTGCTTTGAACTTTACTTAAATAGAGATAAAAATTCGATTAGCTTAGAAGGTGACTGGAAAAAAACAATAGGTTTTATAATTTTATTTATAAGTCATTTACCTAACAATCAAAAAGTCCATTTTTTCGATGATAGTTATAATGATAATATGATTGTTGATTCTAATACGACAAAAAAAGACATCGAATCTGTTTTTACATATTAAAATATTTATTCGGACTTTCAGATATTTCTAAAGTAGAGTTTCCAGATTCTAATATTGAATGGATTGATAAAAACAGAGTATTTCAAATTGGAATTGGATATGCTTTTTGATTTTTAAACTCCCCAAATTAAAAGAGCTCATTTTAAAAAGGAATAGGTGTTTTTTGTGCGATTGCTTTTCAGAATGTAGAGATTATAAGTCCGTTAGCTAAAAATAAAGCATATTAAAAAAGCGACCCGTGGGTCGCTTTTTTTATTTTAGATAAATTAAACATTGATTTAAATCTGGGTTTTGCTGTACCATTGATTGAATAAAAATTTTAAGCTCTTCAATCTCATAAGGCAGTAGTCTTTGTAATGCCTTTTGTACTTCTTTGCAAAACAACGTTGTATCAAAACTAACTTTATTAAGGACAGTTTTGGTATACTCTAGCATTGCTCTTGCCATGTTCTTGTTAAGGTTTTAGGTTTAAATTAATAGTAGATTTTTTTATAGGCTCTTTTATTTAGAACTATAAATTTACTAAAAAATTATATTTAGTCTACTATTTTAATAGGACTTTAACACAATAAAAAGAATTCTTAAAACTAATTATTCTTGAAAATCAAATTTATTGAAGCACGCCTTTTATTGCTATGTGCTTGGATTAAAAAAGATCTTTTTATTTAGATTCCCGTTTTCACGGGAATGACAATTTCATCGGAAACTCCGATGCAAAACATCGAAGAGTTTTCTTTAATTAAAACCTGTTATCGCCGTCCAATAAATCTCCAATACCGCCTAAAATACTACCTTCTCCTTTGTCTTTACCTCCACCTCTTGGAGCTGATGCCAATACTCGTCCTGCAAGTCTGCTAAATGGTAAAGATTGTATATAAACTGTTCCTGGACCTTGAAGCTTTGCAAAGAATAGACCTTCACCACCAAATACTGTGTTTTTAATACCGCCAACAAACTCAATATCATAATCTACAGTTTGATCAAAGCCTACAATACAACCTGTGTCTACTCTTAAAGTTTCTCCTGCTTTTAGTTCTTTCATAGCCATTGTGCCTCCAGCATGTACAAATGCCATACCATCGCCTTCTAATTTTTGCATGATGAAACCTTCGCCACCAAAAAGGCCACGACCTAATTTTTTTGAAAACTCAATACCTACACTTACACCTTTAGCAGCACATAAGAATGCATCTTTTTGACAGATAAATTTCCCGCCGAAACGCGATAAATCTATTGGGATAATCTTCCCAGGATATGGGGATGCAAATGATACGTTACGCTTGCCAACCAAATCGTTATAAAAGGCTGTCATGAATAAACTTTCTCCTGTGAGGATACGTTTTCCTGCTCCCAGAATTTTACCTAAAAAGCCTGTATCTTTTTGAGAGCCATCTCCAAAAATGGTTTCCATTTTAATGCCGTCGTCCATCATCATGAAGCTTCCTGCTTCGGCTACTACGCCTTCCTGTGGGTCTAGTTCAATTTCTACGTATTGCATTTCTTCGCCGTAGATGCGGTAATCTATTTCGTGTGATGTCATAATGTTATGTGTTGTTAAGTTGTTTTTTGTTAAGCTGTTTGCTCTTTACTGTTTATATGTTGCTTTGTTTTGGGTTTTGTTACATTTTATGTTTGTTGTTAAGTTGCAAGTCAACTAAACGACTTTTACGGTAAACATCTTAACTTTTAACTTTTACACTCCACTCAAAATTAAACGTTGAAACCACAACACCTTCTTCATTTACCCCAACAGATTGCATCCATAAGGTTTGCCCTTCTCCTGTTTCAATGGCTTTTTTAAGTACTTCATCAATCGCTTTTCCATCATTGCAGGTAAATCTTATTCTACCTGTAGCCTTTTTGGTAAATGTGGCATTATTTGATGTGACTAACATAGAAATGCGTTTACCAGATTCTTGAATCTTACTAATCATTAATGCACCTGTTGAAAACTCTGCAGCCATACCTTGTACTGCCCAAAACATAGACTTAAATGGGTTTTGGTTTATCCATTTGAATTTAACTCCCACGATGCATTTCTCGTTATCTATTAGCTTAGTTCTTACACCACACAAATAGGCTGACGGCAGTTTAAACATAGTGTAAGTATTTAGTTTTCTTGGTGTTAATACCATTATATATCTTTTAATTTTTCACTAAGTTATGAAATAAAAAAACATTTATAAATGTTAAAATTATGTTAATTTTTAGTACTATGTGTAACAAAGTACCTTCTTTTAGACATATATTTGCATAAGAAACTATTATATGTTTTAATCAATCATCAAAAATCATGTTAGACAATCATCAAAAAAACATTGCCACATTTATTCATTTATCTACCTTTAGTAGATTCTTTATTCCGTTTGGAAATTTTATTGGGCCTATTGTATTATGGAGTGCTAATAAAGAGAAATCTGAGTTTATTGACACACACGGGAAACAGGCTATAAATTTTCAGATTAGTGTTTTTCTGTATGCTATAATTTTAGGAACATTAACGATTCCGCTTTTTATTTTTAAAATTTTTAATGGCATTGATTTTATAGATTTTCATGGTTTTGAGAGTTTCCATATTAATATTGGTAAGCCTTCGCCTCTGCTTTATATAGGTGGCGCTTTAGGTGCTTTTGCAGTAATTGGTTTTATTATTGAATTGACACTTATTGTTGTTGCGAGTTTGAAGGCTAGAGATGGGCAGGTATATAAATACCCTTTTACTATTAATTTTTTAAAATGATATAATGTTTATGAAAGCCAATAGTTAGCAAATATGCCCACGTTAGGGATTGAACGGCATGTTTGAGCTCCCCGACGAAGGAGGGAGCGAGTAGTGAAAGCCCGACCCCTTGTGGGTAACGCCCAAATAAAAAAAATAAAAATTTCATCAATTATAATCATCAATCAAATCAATTAAAAAATGAACAGTTTCACAACATTAAACGAATGACACTATGAAATGAGCAACTCAAAAAATTAAATGTTTAATCTAGAGTTTAATGCGAATTACATTTGACTTCTAAAAAAATTTAAATCAACAAATGAAAATAGAAAACACAAAAGCACAAATGCGTAAAGGGGTTTTGGAATTCTGCATACTATCTGTTTTAAAAGACGACGATGCTTATGTAGCAGAAATACTGGGCACCTTAAAAGATGCGAAGTTGCTGGTAGTTGAAGGGACAATTTACCCATTACTAACTCGACTTAAGAACGCAGGACTTTTAAATTACAGATGGGAAGAATCGACCTCTGGACCTCCAAGAAAATATTATGGCTTAACCGAAACGGGTAAATTATTTTTAAAGGAATTAGCCACTACTTGGAGTGAATTACACAATGCAGTAACTATAGTAACAAGCCAAAAAACAACAAAGAAATGAATAAAACAGTCAACATAAATTTAGCAGGTATATTTTTTCATATAGATGAAGATGCGTACTTAAAATTACAACGCTATCTGGAGGCTATAAAACGTTCATTTACAGACTCGCAAGGTAGATCTGAAATTATAGCGGATATAGAAGCTCGTATTGCCGAACTTTTTAACGAGCGCGTGCAAAACGATAAACAGGTTATACGAATTAAAGAGGTGGATGAAGTCATCTCGATTATGGGACAACCTGAAGATTACTTAGTGGATGATGAAATTTTTGAAGATGAACCTAAAACATCTTACAGAAGCAGTAAATCATCATCTCCTTCTAGAAAGTTATTTAGGGATACTGATAACTCTTATATTGGTGGTGTATCTTCTGGATTAGCTCATTATTTTGGTATTGATGCTATTTGGATACGCTTAGCTTGGATTCTTCTAATTTTTGGAGCAGGTACTGGTATTTTACTATACATTTTACTTTGGGTGTTAGTTCCTGAAGCTAAAACTACCACTGAAAAGTTAATGATGACGGGGGAACCTGTTAACATTAGCAATATTGAAAAAAAAATTAAAGATGGGTTTGATACAGTAACTGAAACTGTTGGTGATGTTGCGAAAAATGTATCGGATTCTGTATCTAATGCTGCCAAAAACATTGATGTAAAAAAAACTGGTAACTCGATAAAATCGTCGTCAAGAACTTTTTTTGATACCATTGGGGATGTTATTATGTTTTTCTTCAAGGTTTTTGCAAAATTTATTGGGGTTATCCTTATAATTACTGGAGCTGCTGCTTTAATTGGCTTAATTATCGGGTTGTTCTCATTAGGTGTTGCTGATATTATACATATTCCAGGATTAGATATGGTTGAACTTGTTAATGCAGGAGAAACCCCTATTTGGCTTGTATCCTTATTAACATTTTTTGCTTTTGGAATTCCGTTCTTCTTCTTGTTTTATCTCGGACTGAAGATTCTTATAAACAACTTAAAATCTATAGGAAATGTTGCAAAATTTACCTTATTAGGATTATGGTTAGTTTCCATTATAGCTTTAATTGTTGTAGGTGTAAGACAAGCTAGTGAACATGCTTTTGAAGAGAGCTACACGGAAAAAACAGAATTACCGATTACAGCAAATGACACTTTAAATATTAAAATGGTGAATAGTGATAATTTTAATGCAGACACACATCGCCATAATAGATTTAAACTTGCATATAATGATAACGGTGATAAAGTATTATACTCTTCGGATATTGATATTATTATAAAATCTACAACAGACTCTTTAGCAAAAATTGGAATTAGAAAACGGGCTGATGCCAGTAATTATGAAAAAGCTATTGAGCGTGCTAAAAATATTGATTATGGCTTTGAGCTTAAAGACAATACTTTACTATTAAACTCTTATTTAACCACCAATCCAGAGAATAAGTTTAGCGATCAGGAAGTGGATGTTATACTTTACTTGCCAGAAAACACTATAGCTTATTTTAATAATAGTACTAGAAACTATTTACACTATCGTACTTATGATGGTAACATTGTTTCTAGAGATAAGACCAACCATTATTTAAGAATTGGTTATGATGAGGCTGAATGCTTAGATTGTCCTGAGGAAGATTTTGACGTAAAGGTAGATACACCTAATTTAAAAATCAATGATGATGGTGTAGAAATTCAAGCTGATGATGTCCATTTAAAAATAGATGAAAACGGAATAAAAGCAGAAGCTGAAGATGTAAATGTTAATATTAACTCTGAAGGTGTCGATATAAAATCTGAAGACTAATACAACTCATCATATAAAAACAACAATTCGGATATTTAATTTATTAAAACAAAGTCTGTAATTAGATATTTGAAGCACCATTAATCATCATACTGAAATAAATTCAGCACAATAAAAACAAAACAATCATGTCAACTCTAATCAAATTAATTATTGCCACCGTATTAAGCTTAACGCTTTTTTCATGTAATTTCGATGTAAACTTTAACTCTGGAGTTAGAGGAAATGGAGATGTAATTACTGAAGACCGGAACGTTAGTACTTCTTTCTCGTCAATTAAAGCAACTGAAGGTTTAGATGTTTATTTAACACAAAGTGACACCGAAAGCATAACTGTTGAAGCAGATGAAAACTTACAAGAACTCATTTTAACAGAAATTGAAGATGGTGTTTTAAAGATTCATACTAAACAAAATATTGGTAGAGCCACTTCAAAACGTGTTAATGTTAGTTTTAGAAATATCTCAAGCATTATTTCCACTAGCGGTAGCGATGTATATTCAACAAATACCATTAATGCAGATAGATTGAATTTAAAATCTACCAGCGGTAGTGATATGAAGCTAGACGTTAATACTTCTTTGTTACATTGCAAATCAACAAGTGGTAGTGATTTAAAAGTCTCAGGCAAAACCATAAAATTAGTTGCTGAAGCTACTAGCGGAAGTGATATAAAAGCTGCCGATTTAAGAGCTGAATCTAGTGAAGTTAAAGCTACCAGTGGTGCTGATATTACTGTTAATACCACAAAAGAATTAACCGCAAGAGCTACAAGTGGAGGCGACGTTAAATATTATGGAAACCCTGAAAAGGTTGATAAAAGTGATAGCGCTTCTGGTAGTATTAGACAGAAATAGTCTATAATATTGCAACCAACTGATTTCAAAAACCATTTCATACTTTTTAATAAAAGTTTGGAGTGGTTTTTGTTTTACATTTGTTAGTGACTAATTAGATGCCTATGTGTCTAATTTGTAACATTTAAGCAATTAATCTATTTCAAAAAATGAAAAAAATCCTAACACTTCTTTTTTTTGGTTTATTGTCTTTTTCATTTTGTTACGCGCAAAGTTCTGAAAAAATAAAAGGCAATAGAAATGTAACCACAATTCAAACAAATATTGAATCTTACCATACGATAGCTTTAGACGAAGATTTTGAAGTTGAAATTATTTATGATAGAAACCCTTATGTTGAAATTGAAACAGATGAAAATCTACACGAGTTTATAGAATTTCAAGTTATTGATAGCGTACTTACTTTTAATAAAACCATTAAAATCACTTCAAAAAAACGATTGAATATTAAAGTAACTTATAATGATGCTTTAAAGCATATTGAAACTACAGATAATGCTGAAATATTATCATTAGCCACTATGGATTTAGAAAATGGGACATTAAAAACTAGAGGTTCATCAAAAGCTGGTTTAACTATAAAATCTAATAATTTTGATTTTAGTAGTGATGATAAGTCTAAAGTAAAACTAAACTTAACATCTGAAAATTGTATTTTAAATTTGAGCGGAAACAGTAAATTAGAAGCGCTGATTAATACAACAGATATTTCTGCGACACTATATCAACGCGCCAATGCTAATATTGAAGGCACTAGCGAAATTGCAAAATTAGACTTAGATAATAATACACAATTCAATGGAAAAAACTTTACAATTAATACTTGTGAAGTACTTTGTGAAATTAGTAGTGATGCCTATCTTGAAGTTTTAGATAATATTACTATTGATGCTTCAGGCAACAGCAGTATTAACCTTTATGGAAATCCTAAAATTATAATCAATAAACTTACTGATACAACTAAACTTCAGAAGAAAGTAAAGTAATATATCTTAAATAAATATTTACAACGGTAAATATTGGTTAAAAAAAAGTCAAGAATTAATTCTTGACTTTTTTTATTTATAAACTATTCATCTTCTTTCAACCAGAAAGGTGTAGTTACAAACCATATAATAGTTCCTATTAACATAAGTGTTTTCATAGTGGTCTCCTCTATTGTACCCATGTATGAAAGTATGCCTACTAGTAATATCAAGATACCTATTGATAAACTACTAATTAATTTTAATATTTTCATAATTTAAGATTTTTGAAGTTTCATAATAAGTACATATAACACACTGGATGCAATCCAACAAGGTATTACTGCATAAGCAGGAAATAAACCTTTAGCAAAGATAAAGTATAAGCCTAAAGCTACGGGAATAACCCAAGCCAATAAAACAGCTACATTAAAACTAGATCCTTTTTCGTCTGCATAGTCTTCTGTAAAGCCCATCTTTTTTGCTAAATAATGGTTAACAAAAATAACACCTCCCATAGGTCCTAAAATCGTACCATATAAGCCTACAAAGTCAAGTAATTTGCTTGAAAGTGTTGGAAAAATACCGGCTATTGTTGCTACAACACCCGCTAAAATAACACCTGAATACGCTTTAGACTTGGAAGAGAATAAACTTTGAAAAGCCAAACCTGCCCTATAAATGGTAGGATTAGCGGTTGTCCAACCCGCAATAATCACACAGATAATTCCTGTCCAACCTACTACGCTCCATGCTAAAGCACCTGGATTCGCAGAAATTTCTCCTGTTAATTTAATTTGAGCTGCAAGCATAAATGAAGCACAAATCCATGCCATATAATGCCCTAAAAACATCCCAATAGCTGGCCCCCATCCTGCACGACTATCTTTAGCAAAACGCATAATACTTAAATCAGACATTCCAAAGTGCATTGCAGCATTACATAACCATGCAAAAATTACAATTTTCCAAAAACCAAAATCTACCTTACCATTAATGGATTGTACTACACTAATTCCTTTATCCCATTCTGTTATTAAACTTTTCCAAGAATCAACGTCCATTTGCGCTAGTGCTGATATACCACATGCTGCAAAAACAACAATCATCCAAGGTGCCGCAATATTTGCAAACTTAGAAACCATATTATAACCAGCTGCGGCTACAATAGTCATTATTATACCTACAATAATTACAATAATTGAAAAAGCTGTACTACTTAAGCCAAAAATACTCTCAGGAACAGAGAAGCTTACTCCGAAAGGAACCCCAACAGCACTTGCCGAAACCGTAATCATAGCTCCAGCTAAAAAGCAGAAAAGGACACCATTAACAACATTATAAACCTTTACTAAATGTTTTCCTGCAATTTTTTCTAATTGATAATATAGGGTGAGTTTTTTTGATACTGCAATAGGAGCTACTATATATCTCCAAGTAAGTAAGGCTAGAATATTACCAATAAATAACCCTAGTATTAAATCTTTCAAACTGGCACCTGCTGCTAAAAACAAAGGTCCAATCATAAATTCAGTACCAGCAGCATGCTCACCTGCATACATTCCTAAAAATGATTTCCATCCTTTTAGTCTGGATGCGGGAACAGGGGTTCTTTCAAATTCACCAGCTGCCAATTCTTCGATATCGCCTTCAATAACTTGTTGACTCATAATTACATTTAGTTTTGGTTAGTAATTTTTTAATAACGTACAATGTACTTAAATTATACGGTGAAAACGAAAATATGATGTCCTGTAGGTTTTTGCATCCTGTACTGTTATGCTTAATGAATATCAGTAAATTTATTTAAAGTATTAAATAAAATGAATAATAAGACACTGATAAAAGTCGAAAAATACCCTGATAATACAGGTCAGAACAGGATGGATTTACTTTAAATTTTAGATAGTTTTAACTAACTAAAACCACGCAAAACCAAATGACTAATAACACCATAAAAGTAGGGTTATTTATTCCTTGCTACGTTAATCAATTATATCCACAGGTAGGTATTGCTACGCTTGAACTACTAGAGAAATTAGGAGTTGACGTTTACTATCCGCAGAATCAAACCTGTTGCGGTCAGCCTTTGGGTAATTCAGGATATGAACAAGATTCAAAAGGTATTTGCAACTTATTTGTTGAAAATTTCAGTGCCTATGACTATATCGTCGGCCCTTCAGGAAGTTGCATCTATCATGTAAAACATCATTTTGATATTTTAGAACAAACGCCTGAGGTAAAACGCGTTAGAAATAATGCTTATGAACTTTGCGAATTCATTGTAAAAATTCTTGGAAAAACAGATTTAGGTGCTTCGTTTCCTCACAAAGTAGGATTGCATAAAAGTTGTCATGGTTTGCGCGGACTTAAACTAGGAAAGTGTTCTGAAGTACAAGGCGAACATTACTCTACTGAAGAAGATTTACTAAAAGAAGTAAAAGGTTTAGAACTGATGGCACTTAATAGAAAAGATGAGTGTTGTGGTTTTGGTGGCACCTTTGCTGTTTTTGAAGAAGCAATTTCTTCTAAAATGGGAAAAGATCGTGTACAGGATCATTTGGATAGTGATGTGGAGGTGCTTACTGGCGCCGACCATTCCTGCTTGATGCATATGGAAGGTATTGTGAATAGAAACAAACAACCACTTAAGGTAATGCATATTGCCGAAATACTAAATAGTAGTTTATAAGTTATGGGGCACGCACAAAAAGCAACTGAATTTAATAAAGACGAAGCAAAAGTAAATTGGCATGATAAAGCTTTGTGGTACGTTAGAGAAAAACGTGACAAATCTGCACATAATGTTCAAGGTTGGGAATATTTAAGACAGCTAGGATCTGGCATAAAAGCCAATGTTTTATCAAACCTAGATGAGTATCTCATTCAATTTGAAACAAATGCAAAAAATAATGGTATCCAAGTGCATTGGGCATCAAACGCTGAAGAACACAACACTATCATAAACAGTATACTTGAAAAACACAATGCTAAAAAGGTAGTAAAAAGTAAATCTATGCTAACCGAAGAGTGCCATTTGAATCCGTTTTTGGAATCAAAAGGCATTGAAGTTGTAGATACAGATTTAGGCGAGCGTATTGTTCAATTGGCTGAAGAACCACCAAGCCATATCGTATTGCCGGCGATACATAAAACCAAAGAAGATGTTGATGTGTTATTTCAAGAGCATTTAGACACCAAACCGAGTGGTGGAAACCCAGAATATTTAGTTGGTGAAGCTAGAAAACATCTTAGAGATAAATTCCTTAATGCCGATGTAGCCATTACTGGTGTAAATTTTGCCGTAGCGGATACTGGTGGCGTTGTAGTTTGTACAAATGAAGGTAATGCAGATATGGGCGTACATTTGGCTAAAGCCCATATTGCTTGTATGGGCATTGAAAAAATTATACCCCAAGAAAAGCACTTAGGTGTATTTTTAAGATTGCTTGCCAGAAGTGCAACTGGACAACCTATTACAACCTATTCTTCACATTTTAACAAAGCTGAAGAAGGTAAAGAAATGCACATAGTTATTGTGGATAACGGAAGAACCGAGCAACTAAGTAGAGAAGACTTTAGAGCCTCACTTCATTGTATACGTTGTGGTGCTTGTATGAACACCTGCCCTATTTATAGGAGGAGTGGCGGCCATAGTTATGATTATACCATTCCTGGGCCTATAGGCTCTATTCTTTCACCAGGAAAGGATTTAAAAAAGCACAGTTCGCTGCCATTTGCATCAACCTTATGTGGTTCCTGTTCCAATGTTTGCCCTGTAAAAATTAATATTCATGAACAGCTCTATAAATGGCGACAAATTATTGTTCAAGAAGAAAAGCAACCCATTGTAAAAAAATCGATTCTAAAAACTGCTGGTGTAGTTTTATCAAAACCTAAGCTTTACAAAATGGCAGGAAAATCTGCTCGATTTGCATTAAAACATGCACCACGATTTATGATCTACAACAAGTTAAATGCTTGGGGTAAAGCCAGAGACTTGCCTGAAGTGAAACATGAGAGTTTTGATGAATGGTATAAAAAAAGACGTAAAAATGAGTAGAGAAGCCATATTAAACGCAGTAAAAAAGAATAAACCTGAAGTACTTCCTTTACCAGAAATTGATGTATCGGTATTTCAGGAAGATATTGATGTAGTAAAAACTTTTAAGGACAATTTAGCTTTAGTTGGCGGACAAGTTTTTGAGATTACTACTGATGCTATTGACGCTAAGATTAAGGAGCAGTACCCGAATAAATCAACTATTGTTACTACAACAACTAAATCTAACCTGGGTAATGTTGAAATTGATAAAAACACTGATCCGCATACACTTGAGCATATTGATTTAGCCATTGTTCAAGGAGAGCTTGGTGTTTCTGAAAATGGTGCTATTTGGATAACGGCAAATAATAGCTTGGTACGTGCACTTCCTTTTATCACCAATGATTTAGTAATCATTCTAGACAAGCGTAATATTTGCTTACACATGCTAGAAGCCTATGATAACATTGCTAAAAGAGATAGAGATTTTGGCGTGTTTATATCAGGACCGTCTAAAACAGCAGATATAGAGCAATGTCTTGTAGTTGGTGCTCACGGCGCTATGAGTTTAACGGTTTTATTGGTTTAAAATATTGTCAATAGAAATTTAATAACATAAATTTAAAACAATGAAAAAATTAGCTTTTAGCATATTTACTTTTCTTTTACTTACCAGTTTTCAGCAAACGCCAGATATTGAAAAGGCACTTAATGAAATAAACAACACTTTTAAAAACATGGAAGTAAGTTTGTTACACTGGCCTGAAGACTTACAACCTAAATTGGGTAATCTTAAAAAAACTGCATTCATAGCTTTCCCAAAGAAAGAAATTAAAGGTAAGCTACCACTTCTTATCACATTACATGGTGGTGGTGGAAAGAAATGGAGTATTGAAGAACAACTTAAGCGTTCCGCTAAAGTAAAAGGACTCTCTCTTGCTGAGTTAGCTGGTAAAGATTTAATGCTATTAGAACCCAATTCTTTTGAAAAATGGGATCCTAAAACACTGAATATCATGTTAGATTATATACTTGAGATCTATCCTCAAATAGATCAAAGTCGTATTTATGTGATGGGACACAGTATGGGTGGTCGAGGGTCTTGGGATTGGATTCAGCAATCTCCAGAACGTTTTGCAGCTGCAGCACCGGGAGGATTTAGTGGTGTTTCTGATAATGATAGTTTTGAAAAACTTGCTAATTTTCCTGTATTCGGGATGGTAGGTGGAGAAGATGGAAAAAACGTAGCCTCAGTAAAAAAAATGACCGATCTGTTAAAGGCCGCAGGTAATAAAAATGTAAAGTATATTGCTTTTCCTGGTGCCAATCATCCACAAGGAAACAAAAAGCTGTTTAGTCATGTAGAATGTGTGGATTGGATGCTGAACTTTTCAAATAATAATTAGATAGTTTTAATACTTTAAATAAAAAAGCTCAGCTATTATTAATCTATAGCTGAGCTTTCTTTTATGAATTAAATAATACTTCTAGTAGTATTTAGCGTAAACTACTTTTGTATGTAAATATTCTTCCATACCATATTTACCATCAGCTCCACCAACACCAGATTTTTTCCATCCAGCATGAAATCCTTGAATAGCCTCAAAATGTTCTCTGTTTACATAAGTTTCTCCAAAATGAAGTCCATTTGTAGCCTTCATAATATTATTGAAGTTTTCAGAAAATATCGATGAAGTTAAACCAAATTCTGTATCATTAGACATCGCAATCGCTTCATCTAAAGTATTAAATTTCATTACTGGTAATACAGGGCCAAAAACTTCTTCTTGAATAATTTGACTATCCTGACTACAACCTGTTATTACAGTTGGCTCATAAAAGTAACCTCTATCAAATTTATCTGGTTGTCCACCTCCAACAAGCACCTCAGCACCTTCTTTCTTAGCAAACTCAACCATTTCAGTAATTTTATCTAATTGATCTTTAGATACCAAGCTACTCATATCAGCATTAGTTCCTGTGATAGCATCTTCAATGGTAACTTCGCTCATCTTCTTGGTGAGCTTGTCTACGAATTCATCATAAATACTATCTTCAACATATACGCGTTCTGCACAGTTACAAACTTGTCCGCTAAAAATAACTTTAGAAGATACCACAGAATTAATAGCTAATTCCATATTAGCATCTGCACAAACAATAGCAGGTGCCTTTCCTCCTAACTCTAACGATACTTTTGTGATATTTTCCGCAGCTGCAGCAATTACTTTTTGTCCTGCACCAACACTACCCGTTAAACTGATAATACCTGTAATAGGACTTGCAGACAAGGCATTTCCAACCGTTCTACCTGCACCACAAACAAAGTTTAAAACACCAGCTGGTAATTCAATTTTTTGAATAAGGTCAGCAAATTCCATAATGGTATTTGGTGCTTCAGAACTTGGCTTAATTACACAAGTATTTCCTGTTATTAATGAAGCCGCAACTTTACGTGCCATTACGAAAAATGGAAAATTCCAAGGACAAATACCTACAGCAACCCCAATTGGCACTTTATGTAAATAAATATGTTCTTTTTCTCTATCACTTTGAATAATCTCACCTTCTATACGTCTTGCCCAACCTGCATTATAATCAAAATAATCAGCTGTTACATCAATTTCAACTTGTGCTAAACCAATAACTTTGGCTTGTTCTCTAGACAATGTTTCAGCCAAAAACACACGATTTTCTCTAATAACATCAGCCATTTTATGTAAATATGCTGCTCTTTGTATTGCTGGTAACGCTTCCCATGCTGGTTGTGAGGCTTCTGCCGCTTCTAAAGCATTATTAGCATCTTCTACTGTACCTGTTGATATTGTACTGATAACTTCTTCTGTACATGGATTTAAAATCTCAATAACAGAAGTGGCTTTGGAGTCAATAAATTGCCCATTAATAAATTGCTTGTAATGTTTCATTGTGTAATAGCTTTTATTTAGTTATATTTCTTATAACTGTTTGATTTTGAATCTATTTAATTAAGTGATTTGGAAAATCGCTAGTATTCTCACAACAAAGTTGCTCCATAACTTGTTGTAGTTCTGTTTTTAGTAAAGAAATAGTGTGATTACCGCCTTTTTTACCTAATGCAGATACACCGTACATAAAGGAACGCCCCATAAAGGTAAACTTAGCACCACTTGCCATTGCTCTGGCAACATCTGGCCCTGAACGAATACCACTATCCATCATCACCTCTATTTTATCTCCATACTTTTCAGCAATAGTAGATAAAGGTTTTACTGTAGATTGACCAGCATCTAATTGGCGACCTCCATGGTTGGAAACAATAATACCATCTAATCCTAATCGGATTGCTTCTTCTGTATCATACTCAGATGCTACACCTTTAAGAACCAGTTTACCTTTCCACATATCTCGGATAGGTTTTATTTTTTCCTCGTTCAATCTGCCGCTAAAAGTTTGATCCATAAATTTACCTAATTGCTTTAAATCTAAGTTTTTAGGCATATATGGTTTTAAGGTTGCAAAATTAGGAATACCATGTTTTAAAGTTTGTAAACTCCAATGTGGATGTGTGAAACCTTCCAAAATATTTGCTAGATTCATTTTTGGTGGCATTGCCAAACCATTTCTAATATCTCTAGGTCTAAAACCAAAAGTTGGCACATCACATAGAATAACTAAAACAGGACATTCAGCTGCTTCAGCACGCTTAATAATATCATCTCGTAAACTATCTTCAGAAGGATGATACAACTGAAACCAAGCTTTACCTTCAGTAAGTTCACTAGCACGCTCAATACTAGTAGTTGTTACTGTACTTAAAATAAATGGAATATTATGATTAAAAGCTGCTTTAGCTAAAATCTCTGGAGAATTTGGCCACATTAACCCTTGTAATCCAACTGGTGCAATACCAAATGGTGCATCATATTCAATACCAAATAATTTAGTTTTTAATGAAGAGCCATGATGCTTTCTCAAGTAATTGGGTTTAAGCTGTACTTCTCTTAACTCTGCGGTATTACGAATTAAATTCACATCCTCATTGCAACCTCCATCTAGATACTCAAATGCAAATTTTGGTATTTTCTTTTGAGCTTTAGCTCTTAAATCGTCTATAGATGGATAACGTGTATCAAAACTTATTGCCATATTTTTATGCTAAAAATTTCTTTCTTAAATCTTCAACTTGTTCATCATTTATTGGCACCATGTCTCCAAGAGAATGTCCCATAACTATTGACTTTGCACTAAATTCTGCAACTTCTAAATAATCAAAAGTTTGAAGTAGTTTATCTCCAGTAACAATAACTGAATCATTCTCAATAATTAATGCAGTCGCACAATTATCTACAATCTCAGAATTATTATTTTTTCTGAAATGATTACCATATTTAACAAAGTTGATATCCTGTAAAAATATCCAACTTTCAGGAATTGTCCTTACATTAAGGTATTCACCAGTAACGCCAAATGCCATAAGATACGGTGATTGTGTCATAATTATTGAATTAACATCAGGGTTTCTATCATAAATCTCCTGATGTATCCATGTGGCTCTACTTGGAATTTTTCCGGCTTCTCTCTGTCCATTCTTAATTTGTACAACATCATCTAAATCCAAATCCCATCTATTAACATTGGTTGGAGTAATTAAAAAGTCGTTATCTTTTAAGCGCATGGATACTGTTCCATAAGAACCAATCATTAAACCTTGCTGACAAGAACGCTGAACTATTTTACAAATTTCCAAGCGTTTTTCTACTTCATCAGAAGTATATTGTGTTGTTTCCATTTCTGGTAATACCCCAGTTGCCTGCGATTCAAATTCATCAATTTGTTGATCTGTTAAATATTTTGGAGTTCCAATTTGCGCTCCATATATAATAGTTCTAGCACAAAACTCTAAAGCTTCAAAACGTTCATAGGCATCTGTTAAATCACTTCCTCCTAAAACAGTACCATGGTTTTCCATAATAACTGCTTTGTATCCTTTTTTGAATTCATCAGCAATAACATCCCCTAGATCCTCACTTCCAGGTAATCTATATTTTGCATATCCAATTGGTCCACAAATATGTTTAGCTTGTGAAATAATATTTGTATTTGGTATTTGACGCACAATACTAAATGATACTAATGCTGGTGGGTGCGCATGAATTACTGATTTAATATCAGGTCTTGCTTCATATATAGCTTTGTGAAATGGAAACTCGGAAGAAGGCTTATGCTTCCCGATGATAGTACCATCTTTTTTTACACATATAATATCGGATGCTCTTAAAGATCCTTTATCAATAGCTGAAGGTGTTACCCAGATATTACCCTCATCGTCTATAATAGAAATATTACCTCCTGATGTTGTGGTCATACCTCTTTTGTAAACTCTACTGATAATTTCTGTAATTTGATCTCTTGGATGAATTAATTTTAAATTTTTAGACATTGTGTTTTGATTTGGAAATAAGTTTTATAATTAGTTTTAACCTATTTATAGCTAATAGAATTAACCATTAACTATAAAAGGAACATGCTTTTTTAAGGCGTAATTTTGCTTTAAAAACTTAGAATTAAGTTTTTTATCAGAAATTGAAATTGCAGCACCTAAAGCTGAACCTAATGAAGCGTCTGTTGTGCTTAATTTTTTATCATTAAAATTATGCGATAGTAGTTTTATATAAATATCGTTATTACTAAATCCGCCATCAACGTATATACGCGAAATTTTATCATTACCCAACGCTTCTTTTATGCACTTAATTTGTAAAAGCACAAGCTCAGTCATCATTTGATGGTAGGCGTGCTCATATTTATTAAAATAGAAATTAGTTGTTTCAGGCATATCTTTATCGGTAATACTTTCCCATTTAAAACAATGCTTAAAATCTTTCATTATCTCAAGGTAGGTATCGTAATCAAAACTAACTTTACGATGGTAATCATCGTTTACACCAAAGTGTTCATTAAGTTTTTCTACCTGTAGTTTATATTCATTTCCTAAAAATACGCGTGTTGCCTTAACTGGCTTTCCATTAATACGCATATAATTAAGTGTATCACTGTTAAAGGCTTCATCTAAAACTTGATCTCCTGCAAAGGGATTAAATACGATACTCCATGTACCAGTAGACACTAAAACAAACTTCTTTTTTATACTCCTTACATAAGGTAATAAAGCTGCGGAACTATCATGAATACCAACACCTATTCTTATTCTATTGCCATTGTAATTCATGTTTATACTAGTTTCAGTTGAAACTATTGGTGGTAATATCTTATCTATACCTTCCTTATAAACCCAATCATGATAATCTTTTTTACCATAATTCCATAGTGCAGTATGGCAACCAATACTGGTATATTCGCTTAAAGGAATTCCAGTAAACACATAGCTTAAATATTGTGGCAGATGTAAAGAATACCTTATTTTGGAAAATATCTCTGGCTTTGTGTGTTTTAACCAGTATAATTGTAGCCCAGAATTAAGCATACTTAAATCTACACAACCTGTAGACTTAAGAAACTCTTCCTTAGGTCCATATTTTTCAAAAAAAGAATTTACAATATCCTCTGCTAATGGTTTTGTGTAATTATAGAGTGGTGTTAATGGTTCGCCATTCTCATCTATATGTACAAAGCTAGCTCCATAAGTTGAGAAGTTTATAGCTTCAACATTAAACTCTTTTTTTTCTAAAATACGATCAAAAACCTTTTTTAACCATTTTTTTAAAGCTGGAAGGTTTTCAGTTGGATGTCCATCTTCGTCTTCTACTTCTTCAAACGAAATATATTCCTTGTGAACTTCTTTAAATTTTTTATCAAATAAAAAGAATTTTTTGTTCGTCTTTCCAATATCAAAAACCGCTGTAACTTTTTGTTTCATTCTTTTGGTTATAAACCGGTTGCAATTGTATGTTTACCTCTTTCGGTAATTAAAGTATTTCTTATATCTAAATCGCGATATGCGTTAATTGGGCTTAAGGCTCCTCCAGAATTTAAACGAGCTTTTTCTAAAAGAGCTCTAACATCTGTTCTGTAAGCACCTTGTAGAATTTCTTG
Source organism: uncultured Algibacter sp. (assembly GCA_947502405.1). Classification (GTDB taxonomy): domain Bacteria; phylum Bacteroidota; class Bacteroidia; order Flavobacteriales; family Flavobacteriaceae; genus Algibacter_B. Next base: position 25,197 of record CANMZT010000002.1, read on the forward strand.
ACATTTTACAACATCATTATCTAATTGTGCTGCTTTTAAAGCATTTTGATCAATTAACATAGCTTTTGCATATGCCTCTTGAATTGCTTCTAATGATTGAATCAAATCTTCTAAAGGATCTTTTACGTTATGACTTGCATCAATCATCCAAGCTAAATCAGGGTTTTGAGGATTGTTTTGCATACCATAAACCAATTCATTAAAAATCAAGAATAATGCATAAGGCTTAATACTTCCAACAGTTAAATCATCGTCACCGTACTTACTGTCATTAAAGTGGAATCCACCTAATTTACCCTTTAACTGTAAAATAGAAACTATTTGCTCTATGTTTGAGTTTGGTAAATGATGTCCTAAATCTACTAAAGTGTATGCTTTATCTCCACATCCGTTTGCTAACATTAAAGAAGCTCCCCAATCTTGGATTACTGTACTGTAAAAGTTAGGCTCGTAAGGTTTATATTCTACTAAAAGTTTCCAGTCTTCAGGTAAACCTTTATAAATATCTATTAAACTATCCTGTGTGTTTTGAAATGCTGTTTGGAAGTTATTTTGCCCTGGAAAACAAGACCCATCTGCTAACCAAACTGTTAATGCTTTAGATCCAAGTTTATCTCCTATTTTTATAACGTCAAGATTGTGCTGTATCGCTTGATCTCGAACTGCTTTACTTGTATTGCTTAAAGAACCATATTTATAAGATTCTGCTGCATCTTTTTGATCTTGGAATGTATTAGAATTTACAGCATCAAATTTTATATTGAGGGCATCTGCCTTTTCTTTAATGGCTGCATAATCAGAAGGTATATCCCACGGAATGTGCAAAGAAACAGCCCCGGCAGTTTGTGTTAAACTATGTAAAATACCAATATCATCAATTTTCTGCTCAAGACTTGAAGGTTCTCCATAAAATGAGAAGCGACCAAAACGTGTTCCACCAGCACCTAAAGCCCAACTTGGTATTGCAACTTGGAAATCGGCTAATTTTGCGACTATTTGGTTAACATCTTTACCTTGTTTGGTTAATTTGTTTGCTAAAAAATCAAAATTTTCATTATGACTTTCTAAACCTTTTTTATTCGATTCTAATATTTGATTCTTATTTATTTCCATGCTTTTAAACTTTTCTTAATTAAAGAAACTTCCATGAATGTAATTATTCATGGAAGTTTTCTTTCAACTAAACTAACTAAACAATTATACTCTTATTTTTATCTAACAAAGGCATTTGCCATACCTCCATCAACATTTATAATATTTCCTGTTGATTTATCAAGTATTCCAACTAAAGAGAATACACCGTTTGCTATATCATTTGGTGTAATAATCTCGTGTAAAAGATTTCTTTTTGCATAAAATGCTGGTAATTCTTCCACGGTAATACCGTTTGCTTTAGCTCTTCCTTCTGCCCAAGCGCCTTCCCAAATTTTACTTCCAACAATAACACCATCAGGATTTACTGTATTTACTCTTACTTTATCTTTTGCTAATTCAGCAGCTAATAAACGTACCATATGTTGTTGCGCTGCTTTTGCTGTTCCGTAAGCAACATTATTAGGACCTGCTACTAAACCGTTTTTACTAGCAATAGCGATATAATCACCTCCTAATCCTTGTTTACGAACAATAGCTGCAAACTGTTTTGCTAAATCAAACTGTCCCTTTACTAAGATGTTTTGTAAAATATTCCAATCCTTATCAGTTGTATCTTCTAAAGGTTTAGATATTGCTAATCCTGCACTGTGCACTATAATATCAACTCCACCAAATTCTACAACAGCTTTCTTATATGCACTTGCTATGGACTCCGTATTTGTTACATCACAAACAGCATAAGTAGAAACATCTCTTCCATAAGTTCCATGCGCTTCAACAAGTGCATCTTCATTAATATCTGTTAGCACAACATTGGCTCCTTCCTCAGCTAATTTATCAGCAATTGCTTTACCAATTCCACCACCTGCTCCTGTTACTAAAGCTACTTTGCGAGATAATGGCTTCTCTTTTGGCATACGCTGTAACTTAGCTTCTTCTAACAACCAATACTCAATATCAAAAGCTTCTTGTCTTGGTAAAGATGTATATTCTGTAATAGCCTCTGCACCACGCATTACATTAATCGCATTAATATAAAACTCACTTGCAACACGTGTAGTTTGTTTGTTTTTTGCAAAACTAAACATACCAACACCAGGATATATAATTATCACAGGATTAGCATCGCGAATTGCAGGACTATTATCTTTTTTACACGTATTATAATAATCAACATACTCTTGACGGTATGCTTCAAATGCTGGCTCTAACTTTTTCAAAATAGCATCAGCATCTGATAAATCTTCATTTTTATCTAAATCTAATACTAAAGGCTGAATTTTTGTTCTTAAGAAGTGGTCTGGACAAGATGTTCCCATAGGAGCTAATCTTTCCAAATCATTACTATTGATGTATTCCATTACCACATCGGTATCAGAAAAGTGACCAATCATTCTGTTTTCTGAAGAACACAACCCTCTTAATAAAGGCATTAATTGAGCTGCTTTTTCTAAACGCTCTTCTTGTGGTAAGCTTTCGACTTTTTGTCCGCCAAAAACTTCACCTTGTTCCTTTAACTTTTTTTCTATGTATTCAGAAGCCATTTCAATAACTTCTAAACTATTCATATAACATTCGTAAGAAGTATCACCCCAAGTAAATAAACCGTGACTTCCAAGAACAATACCTCTAATACCAGGATTGTCTGCTAAACATTTTTCTAACTGCAACCCTAAATCAAAACCTGGCTTTTGCCAAGGTACCCATCCCATAGTATCTCCCCAAATCTCTTTGGTTACTTTTTCACTATCCTTAGCAGCTGCTACAGCGATTAAGGCATCTGGGTGTAAATGATCTATATGAGCAAATGGAAGTAATCCATGTAAAGGTGTATCAATAGATGGTGCTTTACTATCTAAATCGTAAATACAATGATTAAAAAGCCCTACCATTCTATCTTCATCATGCAAACCTTGGTATACATTTTTAAGATCTCTTAAACGTTTAGTGTACAAACCAGCTATTCCAGATCTGGTTAGAGTACCTATATCTCCACCAGAACCTTTAACCCACATAACCTCAACTTCTTCATTTGTCAAAGGATCGGTTTCTATCGTTTTACAACTGGTATTTCCGCCTCCATAATTCGTAATTCTTAAATCGGCTCCTAAAATATTAGACCTGTATAAGAATAATTCCACTTGGTTATCACCTAAACTATCTGCTTTTTTATCATCCCAAAGATAGTCTACGTATTTAAAGTTTTTGGTTATGTTTTCCATATTTAATATTGAAATAAAAATTATTTAATTCAAAAATAAATGAGTGTCTTATAATTTCTATCCTGTACTATACTGTAACTTTTTATGTTTTAACTTTTGAGACCTAAAAACTTAATCAAAAATCTGGTAAACCTGCATATTATTTTCATATGGCTAAACGATGACTTCTGCAACACTAAACCTTGTATAAATCAGCATTTTTAAAGAATTTACATCTATAAGCACAGGATAGTACAGGATTAGATATAGCCATTAAAGTCTTAAATTTGAACTATTAATATTAAGCAGTTAACTACCTTAATTATCGTTCTTTAAATAACGATTTAATACATCTATGAACAAAAACTACATTACTCTAGGCGAATTTATTATAAACAACCAAAGCGATTTTAAATACTCATCTGGAGAACTATCACGATTAATAAATTCTATTCGATTAGCAGCTAAAACTGTAAATCATGAAATAAATAAAGCGGGCTTAGTAGATATTTTGGGAGCTGCTGGTGATACTAATGTGCAAGGTGAAGACCAACAAAAACTGGATGTTTATGCAAACGATGTCTTTAAATCAGCACTTATAAACAGGGAAATTGTTTGTGGCATTACCAGCGAGGAGGAAGATGACTTTATAACAATTGAGGGTAAATACAATGCTCATGATAACAAATATGTTGTTTTGATAGACCCGCTTGATGGATCATCAAACATAGACGTAAACGAATCAGTTGGAACTATTTTTTCTATTTACCGAAGAACCACACCTCCAGGTATGCCGGTTAAAAAGGAAGATTTTTTACAGAAAGGAAACGAGCAAGTAGCTGCAGGTTATATAGTTTACGGAACATCAACCATGCTTGTTTATACAACAGGTAATGGGGTAAACGGATTTACTCTTAATCCTGCAATAGGAAGTTTTTATCTTTCTCACCCTAACATGAAGTTTCCTGAAAATGGAAATATTTTCTCCTTAAACCAAGGAAATTATGCTCATTTCCCCCAAGGCGTAAAAGACTATATAAAATATTGCCAAGAAGAAAAGGACGACAGGCCTTATGCATATAGGTATATTGGCTCTATGGTTTCAGATTTTCATAGAAATATGATTAAAGGAGGAATTTACATTTACCCAACCAGTTCAAATGCTCCAAACGGTAAATTACGTTTACTCTATGAATGCAATCCCATAGCTTTTTTAACTGAACAAGCTGGAGGAAAAGCCTCTGATGGATTTAAAAGAATTATGGACATCCAACCCTCAGAATTACATGAAAGAGCTCCTATTTTCTGCGGCAGTACAAAAATGGTGGAAAAAGCAGAATTTTTCATGCAAAAGAATAAGGGTTAAATAAAATTAATTGTTATTAACTTTAGTTTCAAATAATCATTACCTTCACTAGGTTAGTTTTTCCCAATTAAAATTTTATAAAACACTCCTAATTCAAAATAAGGTCTGTCATGGAATTATTTAAACATGTTAAAATAGATGAAAATTCCAGAGTTCCTAAATATCAGCAAATAGTTGATTCTATAATAGAAGGGATTTCTCATGGAAATCTTAAAATTGATCAAAAAATACCATCAATAAATAAATTCAGTGAAGAGTTTTACCTATCAAGAGATACAGTAGAAAAAGCTTATAGCATACTTAAAGAACGAAACATTATAACTGCTATAAGAGGTAAAGGTTATTATGTTTCAAGAACAAAATTGATAAGGAAAATGAATATTTTGTTCCTAATCAACAAATTAAGCTGGTATAAAATGGAAATATATTATTCATTTATAAACAGTATTGGTCCAAACTCTTACACAGATCTTCATATTTATCATTGTGACGAATCCTTATTTTTAAATTTACTAAGTAAACATAAAAAGGCGTATGATTATTATATAATAATGCCGCATTTTAAAACTGAAGACCTTGAGCATACCAGTACAACTGATGCAGTATCTCTGGCTTTAACTAAAATCCCAAAAAACAAGCTTATTATATTGGATAACAAAAATATACCTGTAAAGAACAATATAATCACTGTTTATGAGGATTATGAAAATGATATTTATAATGCACTAAAAACTGGTATTAAAAAGATTTCTAAGTATAAAAAGATAATCCTTATATACCCAAAAAACACAATTTACCCTTACCCAAAACGGATAAAAAATGGATTTATTAAGTTTTGCGTAGAACACAATTTAGACTTTGATATTATAGATAAAGTATATAATGATATGGTTTTGTTAAAAGGCGACCTATTTATTAGCATTGAAGAGGACGACTTAGTTAGATTAATTGAGCAAATAAGAGATAAAGAATTTGATCTTGGAAATGATATTGGCATCATTTCTTACAATGATACACCTTTAAAAGCCCTATTAGGGATTACTGTAATATCAACTGATTTCAAAATAATGGGAGAAACAACTTCAACCATGATTCTAAATAGTGAGCGTGGTAAATATAAAGTTCCGTTTCATTTTATTGATAGAAATTCTCTGTGAATAGTAATTATTTAATTCTTTGTTGAGAAAATGTTTTATTTTTTTCCAATTATTTTTTAAATTGAAATATGGATATCTACAAGTTTATAAATATTGATGAAAATTCAAGGGTACCAAAGTATCAACAAATTGTCGATTCGGTCATAGATAACATATCTAAGGGGAATTTTCATATAGATCAAAAAATACCATCAATAAATAGATTCAGTGAAGAGTTTTACCTATCAAGAGATACAGTAGAAAAAGCCTATAGTATTCTTAAAGAAAGAAATATTATTACCTCAATACGCGGTAAAGGTTTTTATATTTCAAGAACTAAACTTATTTCAAAAGTTAATATCCTTTTTTTAATTAATAAGCTTAGCAATTACAAATTAAGGACTTACAATCATTTTATTAATAATATTGGAGCTAACTCGCATACAGATTTACATGTTTATCATTGCGATGAAACTTTATTTTTGAATCTTTTAGAGAAGAATAAATCTGCTTACGACTACTATGTTGTTATGCCACATTTTAAAACTGAAAATTTAAGACACATTAGCGCAACTGATAAAGCATTAAATTCATTAAAAAAAATTCCTCTTGATAAATTAATAGTTTTAGATAATATTAAACCTAATCTAGATGGTTGCTTAGGGGAAATTTATCAAGATTTTGAAAACGATATTTATGATGCTTTAAGTGAAGGAATCAATCGTATTAAAAAATATCAAAAAATTATTTTAGTTTATCCAGAAAAATCAGTCTACCCATACCCTAGAAGAATTCAACATGGTTTTAGAAAATTTTGCGTAGAACATAAGTTAGATTTTGAAATATTAGATAAAATCTATGATGATATGATTTTAAAAAAAGGGGACCTATTTATAACTATTGAGGAAGCTGATTTAGTAAATCTGGTTAAGCAAGTAAGAGAAGATGAATATAAGTTGGGGAGCGATATTGGGATTATTTCTTATAATGAAACACCTCTTAAAGAACTTTTAGGTATCACAGTAGTGTCTACAGATTTCAAGGTAATGGGTGAAACAGCGGCTGAAATTATTTTAAACAAGAAAAAAACATCATTTAAAGTGCCTTTTCATATTATTGAAAGAGATTCTCTTTAAACGCTATTTATTTTGTAATTTGTTCCATTGATGCTAATTCTGGTCTACCACCTCTATTACCACTTCCTGCTACTGTGTAAATAGCATCTTTATAAGAAATAGCTTGTGTGCCATGTCTTCCCACAACAAGTGAAGACAAAGTTTTCCATTTACCATTTCCAATTTTCATAACCTCTATATTATTGTGAGCTATTTTTTGATTAGCACTTTCTCCACCAATAACAATTAAGTTTCCTCTGTAAATTAAAGTAGATGCACCCGCTCGTTGCGTTGGAAGATTTAACGAATCTGGGAGAGTACGCCATGTATTATTTACAATGTTGTAAATATCAACTTCCGGAATAGTAAGACTAAACGTTTCCTTTGTTTTAGCTGAAGAATTCCTTCCACCAACGCAGTAAATTTCATTGTTATAAATAGCAGCTTGAAAATGATCTCTTGGTCTCGGTGCATCTTTTAAAATAGTCCATTTACCTGTCTCAAAATCATATTGATCCACCCACGATACATGACCAGACCAATGACCATCAGTAATACCACATAATAAATACGCCTTATTTCCTTTGATTACTGCTCCTATAGAACCACGCCTTCTAGAAATAGGAATAGTAGCTCCCCAAACCCATTCGTTCTGCTTTGGTTTATAAATTAAAACTTTATCTAAAGGTTTTTCGTGTGGATACTTACCAGTCATAGCACCAAAAATGTAAATATTACCTTTATAGTTTATAGCTTGAAAATGATGTATTTCTATTGGAGGACTAGCTCCTTGAGTCCATTTATTTTTATTATAATTATAAATATCTACAGGTTTGATTCCTCTGCCACCTAATAGATAAAAAAAACCACCAGCTTCAACAAAAGCACATTCATGTCTTGCAGTTGGCAAACTATTTGTTTTTATAATTTTTGATTTGAATTGATTCACTGAAATACATTGAAAAAATATAAAAGGTATCAAAACAACAAGAACTAATTTATACTTCATGCCTTCAAAAATAAAATTAATATTCTTTATAAAACTTATTATCCGAATCAGTTGAAATCATTTCATCTTTAAACTTTAAATTTTGTCCTTCTCCAATATAAATACTGTGTAATTCTTCTTTTTCATCTAAGGTAATTATTGCAAAAGTTCCTTTGAAAGAAATACCTAAATCGTCATTTTGAAATAACTCCTCTTTTGATTGGGTAATAATATATTGCACTAATGTTTCGGATGGTGCTTTACTTATAACTTTCAAACCTTTATAAAGTCCATTCTGTTCTATTTTTGAAACCGATTTGATAGTTGGATTTTCAGTTTCATTAAAAGGTTCGTAAACAACTACAAACGGATCATTCCAAGATTCTCCTTCTTTACGAATTACCAAAGTTGGTGTAGGTTTCTCATCATAAGGTTTGGGTGCTTCAAAAGTTGTAGGCGCCATTACTTTTGTATAGGTTCTGTTCTTAAAATTAGGAATATATAACTGCATAAAAACAGCGCCTTGAGATAATCGCTTTGTATGAAATGTAGCTTTCACATCTTTTTCATAAACTTTTGAAGTCCTTACATTCTCAAAAAAATGCCAGCCAGGGTGTTTGTATGTTTTATTACGTTTCCAAGGCAAACTTGCATTTGCCATGTATCTGTTTGGCGTTTTTTTAAAATCTAAATCCTTGTTTTCAAAAACTAATTTATCGCCTATGTTATGATACAAATAATCGTGATATTCATTTGGAAGTCTCGATTTTGAACGAAACACATCTACATAATACCCCGTCGTTGGTGAGGTTCTCACAAGTGCTAAAGTTCGCTCTTGAGTGGCTTCAGCTTTATCGCCTTTATCATCTTCAAAACTGGTTAGACTAAATGAGTGATAGGGAGATATGCCTTCCTCTCCTACTTCAGGCTCCATTGCAATTGGCTTTACCGAATTCATACCAAGGTTTACCCATCCACCTTCTCCTTGTGAACTCCCATTAACAATTACGGTATTATGTGCCGCAAAAATTCTGGAATAGTTTTCATGTAAATCTTTTCCATATTTTTTTCTTCCGTGGTCTACCCCTAAAACTTCTCCTTCGCCGTATAACTCCATATCCATACCGCCCGCATGTCCATGTACCATGTGCGCACCACCTACAAAACACATCAACCCATCTTTAGGATTATTAGTGCTACTTAAATTACGTTGTAAAATAATACCTGCATGATATACCTTGTCGGTTCTAGGTAATTCAATAGTTACAGGTGTATTTTTAAACTCATTATCATACCAAAACAACGCTTCAACGCCTTCACGTTTATATTCGCCTTTCTTTATAGCTCTACTTATAAGTGGTGCAAATTTATCTTGAATAGTAGTTACCCCATCCATTTTAGCCAAAACATAGGCATTTTCATAGGCTTCGTAAGGTGCATGTGCACGCCTATGGCCATCTCCCCAACGCACAATATTGTTATTAGGATATACAAAATAGTCTAACCGAGGTAGCGCGAACAATACATTTGGATATTTCTCCCCTAATTTCAATGATGGATTGTAGCGATTAACCACTAACATTAACTTTGCTAAAATTGATGTAGTATGATTCAAATATTGAGAGGTTTCTGGCCAAATATCACCTTCATTTTTATAGTTCTTAACCATTAAATTTAAAGCATCTTGGTTATCAGTACTTTTATTTAAGAAATAAGACAACCATTTTTCACGTTCTAATTCATCGTCCATAGCTAAGGCATTATACACCAAACTTGGCGCTTCTAATGCACAATGGTTAGAGCCTGTTTGTCCGTAGTTCACCGTAATATTGGCATAGCTTTTAAATACGTTTTGAGCTTCATCAAAAGGGAAAATCACTTTTTTATTATCAACAATATCAAACGACTTACCTCCATTTTTAATGTACGGATGAATAAAATCATATATTAATGGTAATCTATAGCCAATAACACGCACTTCGCGAAATCCATCATATGGAAATAACCAACCGCCTCTACCTTTCCAAGTAGATACTTTGGATTGTTGCACAGATTTAATAAACGAATATAATATTGTACTGGCTACATAAGCATATTTTTCATCCTTAGTGAAGTAATACATTTCACTGCAATCTAGTGCTGTTTGTAAATGCTCAATCAAAAGTTCGGCAGGTCTATATTCTTCTTCGGTGGCATTATCAAGGTTTTCTTGAACACCATTTGCTACGTGGTATGTTTTATAAAAAGGAGGAAAACTGTTTGGTTCTTTTTCTGACCATTTGAAAGGCAATTTCTTAATATATTCCTTTGGATTTTGATGAAATTTTTCAACCTGTAAATCGGTTTTCTGCTTCAAGTCGTCATAGATTTCCTTCGCCCATTCTTGAGTTTCAATTTTGTTTAAAATACGACTGTGTTCGCTTGACTTAACTAAAATAAAAGGGCGTTCTAATTCTTGACTAATTACATTTAAACTACTTATAATTAGTAATAGTTGTAGTAGAAGTATCTTGTTTTTAAAAAATCTCATATCAATGTTTTAAAAAATCTTTCCCCCACTTTTCCCTCAATTCTTTTGCTAACACCTTTACTGTTTCTTGATACTCTGGTTTTTCGGCAAGATTTTCAAGCTCTAAAGGGTCTGCTTTATGGTCGAATAACATACGCTCATAAGCTATATAATACTGTATATATGAATACAAAAAGTCCTCTCATTTTTTCAAGTTAATTATTTTCTATACTTGTCAACATCATTTGCTTTAGGATAAGGTACTTTTTCGCCATTTTTAACCCAAGTTCCTGTTGGTGCTTTGTTCGATTTTAACCAAGCTAACATATCTGCATTCATTTGCAAAGCTATTTCTATTTCCTTGGATGTAGGACTCTTTAAAATATTTCTTTTTTCAGAAATATCTTTTGTGATGTTATACATTTCAAATTCTTCTGTTTCATAAAAATAAAACAGTTTGTAATATTCATTTCCAATTCTTGTTTGAATTAATGTTGATGGAGAAAAACGTTCATCCATATATCCTGGTAAGTGCCAAAACAAATTTTTTCTTGAGATTCGTTTTTCTTTTCCTGTAAGAACTTTAGCAAAAGAAGCACCATCAAATTTAGGATTACTTCCATCTTTCTTTTCTAATTTGGATAAATCCACTCCAACTAATTCTGCGAAAGTTGGCAAGAAATCAATACAATGCACAGCTTGGTTAGATATAGTATTTTCGGCAATTACATTTGGGTATCTAAATATTAAAGGCACTCTAAGACCGCCTTCAGTCAATTTTCCTTTTCTACCTTTCAATGGATTATTTTCTCTTAACCCTCCATTATCAGAATAAAATATAAAAATGGTATTCTCTGTAATATCATCATCATAATTCCCATCACCATTCGGGTCTTTTAAAGCACCATTTATTTTCCCAACATTTTGGTCTAACAACTCAATCATAGAAGCATATTCTGCTACTCTTGGTTTTAAACCTCGTTTTAAATATTTATCGGTTAAATCTTTTCTACCCGTAACCTTAGTATGTACTGCATGAAATGGTACATATAAAAAGAATGGTTTTTCGTCATTTGCTTTCTCCTTAATGTAATTTACCGAGAAATCTCCAATAGCATCTGTTAGGTGTTTTGGCGTACCTTTTAAAAGAGACACATCTGCTTGAGCATGATAAGGTTTTAAAATAGTGTTGATATATTCATCATCATAAGGCGTTGCCAATTCGTCAACAAATTCTGAATTAAATGTCCATCCTTTTTTATCAGAATTTAGCGCTATATAATAGGATTTTGTTCTTTTTCCGTTAACTGGAGCTACTATAATATGATGAATATCTGCTGGTAAATCAATACCAAAATCTCCAACCAAAGGATGTGGTGTACCATGACTCTTACCTACAAAAGCCGTTTGATATCCTTGTGTTTTTAGAACATCAAAAATATTAACCCCATCTTCTGCAATTACTTTTTTTTGTTTGAATGGCTCAATAGGTACATTAGGAAATCCTTTGGTTCTTTTGTCTTGTCTTTTTAAAGAACCTACGTTATATACCTGGTTATCTACTCCAGTTGCATATTGCCCGCTAATTAATGATGCCCTAGAAGGCGCACAATTTTGGTTGGTATAAGCATTTGTAAAAGATATGCCTTGAGTTGCTAATTTATCTATTACAGGGGTTTCATATATTTTAGAACCATTGCCGTTATTAGTATTCCCCGTGCTTACATCTGTCCAACCTAAATCATCGGCAAAAATAAGTACAATATTAGGTTTTGATTTGTTTTCTTCATTTGATTGAGAGAAAGTCAATAATGGTGCTAATACCAAAGCAACTATTGTGCTCTTTGAAAATAAGTTCATTTAATTTATTTTTTGTTTTTCAATATTTGTAATTATAAAAAATCAAAGGTGGTTATAAAATGAAAGCAAGCCAATTCTTTATTAAATATAGTATAATATTTGCTGTCCTTAAATTATTAAAACTTTATGCAATCTAATAGTAAAGCACTACCTCCTTAGCCTTGAAAATCAAATAAATGTATGTTTTCTATGGCTGGTTAATTGTTTTAATTAAACACTAGTTTTTTAAACGAGTTTTTAATTTTTACGATGTACAATCCTCTTGAAAAATTAGAAATATCAATTGATTGTCCTCTTCCAGACAAAACCTTTGCACCAGTAATTGTATACACTTCCCATTGTTCATCAACAGTATTTCCTTTTATCCTGAAAATTCCTTCTGAACTTGGATTTGGATAAAAAATAAGATTTTTATTCAACTTGTTTTTGTCTATAGATAAACCTTCTTGCACAAACGTGGCTGTGATATTTAAGTTAGAATTTACAGTTATTGTTAAAGGGTTTTCTGTACTTTCAATATCTCCAGTCCAGCCTTGAAACTCCCAACCTTCTTCCGCAATTGCATTTAAATCAAATTGCTGACCTCCAAAAGAAGTTCCACTTGTATAATTTAGCAAGCCATTGCCTACTTTAGTTAATGTTACATCAAAAACCTCGTTACCTGTATTGGGTATAAACTCTATTCTATCAAAAACAATACTACCTGTATTTACACTTTCATATACCTTAAATTCATTAATAATACCTTCCCAATGCGACCAGTTTGTTAAATCTACGTCTATAGTATACCACTGATTATCATTGGGGATTGTAATTTTCTTTCTACCTGATGCAAATTCTGTACCTGGAATATTTGCGGCCATTTGAAGAAAAGTATCTTCTGTACTATTTTTAACAACTAACTGTAAGGTGTCATACAAATCAGAATTAATATTTAACCCTGTAATTGCTGCCATTGGGAATGCAAATCCGTTTGAATAATTCAAGGTTAATTTATCATCATCTGTATTTATGCTCATTCCAGAACTAACTGCTGTCCAAGGCGCAAAATCTTCTGTAGTTGTCCATACTACAGTTGCAGGTGTAATAGGGGTTGTTAAATAATCTTCTGTTCTAAATTCAAACTTTTCGAAAGCAAATGATGGCAGTTCGGTATCTACAGATATTACGGAACCAGATTCACCGTCATTACGTGCAGTTGTTATAATGCTTTTCCATTCACTATAGGTATGTGGGTTTGGATTATCGTAGGCTTCATATGCAGATAAACCAGCTTCGGTTAAGATTCTATCTGGAGAACCTCTATCATTAAATCCACTTTTCACATAACCTAACCCGGAATTATCATCTAAGAAATTTTGAAGTTTGTTATTGTCTTTTCCATAAGAAAGGCTTCTATAATAAAGCGTTGTACCAGTAGGCAATTCTGAATTAAACGATACATTTACAGCTTCATTATCTAAATAATTAAGTGAGCTACCGTTGTAATTGTATATTAAAACATCATACTCTGTTTCGGTTTCACTTTTTGCGAAAAACGCATCTAAATCATTATTAGAATTATTGGGTGTACCAGAAATATCCGATGTATAACGGATTTTATTATTCATTGTGTTTAAGCTCGTTATCGCTGGAGGATCTTCCGTCCCTACTTTATTACCCCATCTATATATTAAATCTAAGCCCTCCTCTTTATTCTTATAAAAAATATTAGAAAAATACAACTCTACAATTTCAGCATGAGAAGTATCATTGTTGATAAACCCTTTACCATCAGCACCATTCATAGTTGTTACTGTGGCATACTCCATCAAATCGATAGTAGCGTTGGAATTCCATTTAGGATTATTCACTAAATCTGCAAAGAGTTTATCATATTTAGTTTGCATATTTCGCAAACCACTATTACCTATAATTACGTAATCTGATATTCCCCAAAAATCATATTGCACGTTATTATCAAAACAGTATTCTATTAAATCATCTACAAAGGAGGCAAAAGGTTCGCCTTTATAATTTAAAACACTACCGTTTCTATATAAAAAATCTGGGGCTCTTGTATGTAAACCAATAACAGCATTAGGCAAAACAGCTCTTACCGCTTTTTCTGTATTTTCAAAATGTTCAATAAAATCTTGTTTGGTTCCAAACCAATGATCGGGAGTTTCTATTTCAGAGCCCACTCTAAAACGCCATGATAACACTTTTTCTTCACCATAAGTATCAACTAAATGCGTCATTAACGCTTTTATATAATCATGGTAAGCTTCCTTATTCGCTGGTGGAAGGGAATTTCCATAAATTGAGATTTGCTCATCTTCCCTAAAGTTAACATTATCTCTAGAACCTGTTGGAATAAAAGTATATCCGTGTTGAAAAGCCCAAGAAGGTTGGTCTAATACGATTTGATGTATCTCTGTTTGAGAGTTGATTATTTTATCTAATCTATCGGTCAACCGTTCAAATCTATAGACATACACATTATTGATAGAATCATACAAACAGGTATCAAAATCTAAATCTTTCATTCGTACTCCATTTACAATTTTATTGATTCCGCCAATCATCCTTACTGTATTCATTTTAAGTCCTGGACGTATATTAGATCCATTCTTTGGGCTAATTCTATTGGCTATAGACCATATATTATGTAAAGGCTCGTTTTTTTTAGAATCATCAGTGAAATCTGTAGAAACCTGAACTTGAGCATTTATATTAGGAAGGAAAAAAGCAAAAAACACTAAAACTAAAACTCTTTTCATATTATGAATATTCAACATCGTTATATCTTTTAAAATTTATTATTGTGACAATTTACACTTAATCCAACAACTAACTATCCTGATGTGTATTGAATAAACTCTAATGTTTAGAAATTTATAGTATTACAGACCAAAACTTTTAGCGTTTTTGCTTAATTGCTACTAGTCCTCGCCTTTTGCTCCACAAAATAAGGTTGAAAGGTGTACTTGGACTCTGCATCCCAATTAGCGTTCTCTTTTGGCAAATACCCTTTTAGTTCTTCCATTTTATCAGCGTATTTTGGGTTACTTGCTTCATTGTTCCACTCGTTAGGATCTATACTATGATCGTAAAATTCTTCTTTACCATCTTCATATTGAATATATCTAAACCCATCTTTTTTAATGGCATGATTATTCATACCAAAGGTTGTGAGGGCAACAGACTCCTTTAGTCCTTCATCATTTTGCATCATGGATACCAAACTGTATCCTTCGTTTCTGTTATATTCAGGTAATCTACTCAACTCTAAAAGTGTTGGATAAATAGAAAGCATTTCAACAGGCGCATCAATTTTCTTTCCTTTAGGTAAAGTAGGTCCTGCAAACATCAACGGTGCTTTTGTAGCGGTTTCCCAAAGGGCATGTTTGGCAAAGGTTCCTTTTTCTCCTAAACGATAGCCGTGGTCTGACCATAAAACGATTACCGTATTATCAGCATATTTACTGCTTTCTAAAGCATCTAAAACCCTTCCCAATTCATAATCCACATAACTGATACAAGCTAAATAAGCTTGAACAATTTTTTTCCATTCACCAGTTTCTTTTGCCCATTCTGTCGATGGCATCATGGGCAAATCGTTAATTTGCATACCAACAGGTGGAATATCATTTAAATCATCTGACTTATAAGGCGGTGTTTCAATGTCATCTAAAGGATACAAATCGAACCATTTTTGCGGTACATAAAGCGGTACGTGAACACGTAAAAACCCAAGTCCCATAAAAAATGGTTTATCATAATCCCTTTGTAAACGTTCAATAGCCCAGTTTACAGATTTATGGTCATGCATTAAGGTATCATTCTCAGGAAAAGCACCCCAGTCTGTATTGGTTCTTCCATGAGTACCTCGGATACCTTTACCAAAACCATCCCATACGAAACGTTTTTTAGGATAAGGCCCGAAGCCTTTGACACGCCCTCCAGATTCATCGAACAAACCGTTGGGTGCGTGAATATGAAAGAGCTTTCCAATCCCCATGGTGTGATACCCATTGTTTTTAAAATATTCTGGAAGAAATGTAATATCCTTGGTTGCAGGGTTATCTGGTCTGCGAATTTTATTATCTGAAGCTGTACCATACATACCTGTGGTTGATGGCCTTAAACCTGTCATGATTGATGCTCTAGAAGGCCCACAAAGTGGTGCCTGAACATGCGCATTTGTAAAGGTTACTCCCATGCTCGCCAGCCTATCAAAATTTGGTGTTTTTACGTTTGAAAAATTATCGATAGGACTTATCATATTGTTTAAATCGTCAACAGCGATAAACAATACGTTTGGTTTTGAGACTGACTCTGTTTGCTCTATAGTTTTCTCCTGCTTGCAAGAAAACAAAACAGCAACCAAAGCAAATATTACAAGATTTCTTTCCATTTATATTATTATTCTGCTCTGAATACCTTTATTTTTTCTGTCAAATCTTTTACGATTTCTGGATTGCTAGCCGCAATGTTATTTTTTTCAAAAGGATCTTTTTCGATATTGAACAACTGAACCACTTCGTCCTTCTTTCTAACAGGGTCTGGAACGATAATTTTATAAGGAGGAAATATTGCCATATTATAGAACATGCTATTTTCTATAGTATCAAAATCGTGTGCATATACTTCTCCAAAAATTCCTTTTCGCTCGTTCAATGCTTCTTCTTTTAAAACACTTACCCCTGGAAGGTTGTCTGGTTTTTCAACACTCAAAATATCGAGTACTGTAGGCACCATATCTATACTACTTGTTACAGTGGTGTTATTCATTTCTGGTTCTATCTTACCTGCCCATTTGTACATGATTGGTGTACGGATTCCCATGTCGTAAGGCGCACGTTTAGAGTCTGACATGTATCCACTTTTCTTAGGGTTTTGTCTCCAACCATTATCACAAACATATACAAAAAGCGTATTTTCAGTTAAGCCTTTATCATCTATTAAATCAAATAGTTGCCCACAAGTTTCATCAAACCACTCTATCATTGCCCAGTATTTTGCTAAATGTTCAGAGTCTGTTTTCTTTAGATATTTATCCAATAAACGTTGCGGCGGTGTATGTGGTCTATGAGGTAAGAATGGAGCATACCATAAAAAGAAAGGTTTCTTTTCTTTTAAGGCCAAGTTTACGTAACTATTTATGGTATCCAATCCTTTTCTACCGATTGTTAGACCAAAGTCACCATGTCGTCCCCCGCGTTTAGGATCGCCATGCGTCATACCATCATCAAAACCACCTATTTTATGGTTTCCATGCCACCATTTTCCTGTCTGGAAAGACAAATACCCTTTTTCTTTTAACATATCTGGTAGTGTCGTTTGTTTTTCAAAAGCTGAAATTATAGGCTTATATGCTTCTGCTCTATTGGCCATGCTTGTTTTACGATCTCCTTTTACTTTTTTATACACCTTATCATTTCCTAAAATACCGTGATCTTTAGGATACAACCCTGTGATAATAGTTGCTAAGGATGGTGAACACAACGGAGTTGGCACATAAGATTGCGTGAAGGTTAAACTTTCTTTTGCAAATTGATCTATTCTCGGGGTTTCGATGTTTTCATCACCCATAAAACCATAGTCTGTCCAAGATTGGTCATCGGAAAGAATAAATACGATATTAGGTTGTTGCTCTGTAGCTTCAGATGCGTCATTATTTTTTACTGTATCATTCTTAGTTTTATTCCCACAGGAAAAAACGAAGACAGCAATTAATAATATTAAACAGGTATTTTTCACTTTTTTCATTATTATTTAATTAATTGTTTGATTATTTGTTCACTATTGTTTTAGTACTTCAGCTTCACTCTTAGAACGCTTAATAGGATCTTTATCACCTAATAAATACATTTTTCTAAAATCTGAACCTTCTTCTTTTTCTCCTACAATAATTCTGGCATCTGGATGCGGATTATCTATAAGTGACGATATGACAAAATCTTTTTTTTATTCTATTCTCTTTTCTAATTCCCTAACACAAACTTTTTAGAAACCACTCCTTCGTTTGTTTTAATAATGGCTATATACATTCCTTGTGCTAAGCCATTTAGTTTTATGGTAGTTTCTTTTGTACTAACAATACTGATTCCGTGGATACTAAAAAGCTCAACTGCTTCTATATCCAAAGAATTGCTGGTGTGTAGGTATAATTTATTAGAAGCAACATATACCCGTATGTTTTTTTCTATAAATTCTGTGGTTATACTCAATGCACAACCCTCATTAACACTATTAAACCCTATCCAACTTTTAGCAGTATAATTTGCAGTAGCCCCAGAAGGAATGCATAAATCTATTGTACTATTGTCATCAAAAGCATCGGATGGCAATGAAGGAGGATCTGTGCTAGAAGAAGTTACAGCAACCAAATCAGCATTTTCTCTAAAAGCACCATTTCCAATACTGGTAACTCCTTCACCAATAGTAATTGAGGTTAAGGAATTAGATTCAAAAGCCCCATCTCCAATAAAGGTAACACTATTAGGAATTATTACAGAGGTTAAGGAATTATCACTAAAAGCAAGAGTTCCAATAAAGGTTACACGATTTGGAATAGTAACCGAGGTTAAGGAATTAGATTCAAAAGCAAAATTCCCAATAACGGTAACACTATCAGGGATAGTAACAAAGGTTAAGGAATTAACATAAAAAGCAAAATCTCCAATAAAGGTAACGCTATCAGGAATTGTTACTGAGGTTAAGGAATTATCATAAAAAGCAAAGTCTCCAATAATGGTAACGCTATAGGTTATACTCTGATGATCTACAGTGGCAGGTATATTTACTGTGGCACTATTTCCTGTATAGTCTGTTACTGTTACTTCTGCAGGGGAAGTGCTTGTAACTTGGTATTCAATGCTATTTACTGTAAATGTTTGTGAATAACCTAGACTTATACTTAATAAGACAAAGGTTAAAAAAATAGCTTTTTTCATTATTGTTATTTAATTTATAGTTTGATTTATTATTCGTTATTTTTTTAGTATTTGTGCTTGTTTTTTAGAACGCTGTATTGAACCATTATCTCCCAACAAATACATTTTTCTAAAATCAGTCCCTTCTTCTTTTTCTCCTACAATAATTCTGGCATCTGGATGTGGGTTATCTATAAGTGACGATATGACAAAGCCTGATTTTTCTCTGCTTAAAAATACTTTATTCTTTTTAAACGATGCTCCTCCATCAAAACTATCCCATCGGCTTATTTCTCCAACACCATCGGTAGTTTCACTTTCCATGTAAATACTAACTTCTTTAGACGATTTCACTTCTAAATCGCCATTTCCTCTAGGTAAATCTGCATTCTTACTTTTTAGCCACGTTTTCCCATCCCATCTAAAATGTTGTAAGCGTTTGGGGCCACTTCTTCTTTGACCTATATCTGGACCAACCAATATACAAACTTGCGGATTTCCATCAGGGTCAACATCTGTTATTGCTTGAAACGTCCAGTCTGTTCCTGTACGTGCTACCAAAGTTTTTTCGTCTGCCAACTCCTTTGTCAAAGGCATTTTCAAAGGTTCATTTTTAACATTTTTCCATTGCCCTGTTTTGGTGTTAAACTTCATATAATACGCATTATGTCGCTCTGGTATGTGACCTCTAGAATCTTGAGTATTATTTTTATCTCTACAAACATGATAATCAAACGCTACAATAATATCATCGCCATTACCTTTACTTACCCATGGGTACCAGGAATCTTCGCCTTCAATACTAGATTGACGTTTGTGTTTTAAAAACGATACTGGTGCTTCGAAAGTAACACCGTTATCTGTAGATTTTTGATATACCCAATCACTTCTATGGGCACCATGACGATAAAATAAGTACATATCGCCATTATCCATCTTTATAAACTGACTATAGGTGCCAAATAATGAAATATTATCTAATGTTCTCCAAGAAGAAATATCTAGAGGTTTTTTAGAAACCGCATGCAAATTTTTCCCATACCCATGATTTCCCAATAGATTTTCGCCATGTTTACGCATGCCACCATGGCCACCAAAAGCAATATGAATATAGCCTTCATCATCAATAAGAAGTGCAGGCTTTCCATGGTTATCTATTTTCTTAGTACGATTTGGGTCTTTGCCCATTTCGCTTACCCCTGCTTTAAATGGGCCTTTCCATTCTTTTGTTTCGTGATTATATGACGCTACATAGGGATCTTCTTTAGCGCCTTGGTAAGCAACATAAGTAATACCTTTATGATAAACCCCAGATGGATGTTGTACAATGGCGACTGCGTTACCAAAACCATTATCAGCAAAATAGTCAACCATTTGCTCTTTTACATCAACACTTGGTGTAGCTTTATTCTCGGATTTGCATCCTATCAGAATGAAACAAATGCAAATTTTAATTATATATTGTTTATTAATCATTGATATTAATTATCAAAAAGCTATTCCCAAGGCATAACCCTGATGCTTACTTTTTCAATTTGACTTATTTTATAATTAGTTTTTGTGTGAATTGTGCACCTTGCTCATCTTGAATGACCACAAAATACATCCCACTTGTCATCTTATTCTCTTTAGTGTTTATCTCTAAACTATTCTGAACGGTGTTATTTGTGTACACTTTTACCCCTATCGAATTATAAATACTTAGACTTTTCCAATCTGCATAACTTGATTTTATCGTAAACATATCGGTTACTGGATTTGGATACAATTTAATTTCAGATAGAAAATTAACTTTTGACAACATAGAACCTTGACATTCAGCACCAGTTTTCACTTGAATTTCATCGCCTTGTTCTGCATCAACTATAAAATGTTTTTCATGAGTCTCTAAAACCTGTACTCCATTTTTAATAACCTTATAAGGAGCTACACCTTTATCTATATCAATCGCTACTTTTCCTGTTTTAGTTGTGCTAATTTTACCTGAAACTGAAGTAGCTTCATCTATAGTTACCTGATAACATTGTTTAAAATCACTCTGCTTTATCCCGATGCAAAAATCATAAGTTCCAGGATTTAAGTCTTCAGTGGTAGTTTCTTCAGTAAAATTATAATCGACACCATTTATTGAAACCTCATAGCTAAACTTTTCTGAAGCATTAATCACAATTTTACCATTACCCTTGCCTGTACATGTTTCACTAATTGCCTCAATAGTAAAATTATTTGGAGCTATCTCAGAAAAATATTCATAATCTAACGTGTACTCTGTATAGGCCTTTCCTTCACTATCTCCTATAATAGTTTCATCAAGAAATTTTAAAGAGCTACCCTTCCCTAAGTATAAAGAAACGTCTGTTTTTCCGTCTTTTAATTCTGTACGAACAATTCCAAATTCGCCGGTAAAATCAATATCAGAATATACAATATTGGAACTCGTACTGTTAGAAAATATATAATCGGTAATTTTTGTATCGTTAACTTCTGAAACAACCTTTGCTCCAGCAATAACATCGCCGTTAAAAATATGTTGTACAGACTTTACACTTGTATTTGTAGATTTAGAAGGTTCAAAAATATGCACATAAGGTTTGTCCCAAGCTTCTCCTTGTTGTCTTATAGCCAAAATCTGAGTTTTCTTATTAATATAACTCCCTTTTGCTTCACGGGTTGGCGGACCAACAGCCTTGGTATATTCTCTTGCTACACCAGACGGCGCAAACATATTCATGTAGGTATTTGTTTCATTTAAATCAAAACGCACATGAACAGCGGTACTTGTAGGTTCTGTGACGTTAGTATTTTCAAAATAGCGCCAACCTGGAGATTGTACAATGTCTCCAATATCATTTTGATATCTGTTGGTTGGAGAAACAGCTAATTCTGTTCCATCCATAGCCATGATATTTGTAACATCGCCTAGGTTATGATAAATATAATCATGAAAATTATTTTCCCCTAAAGATTTTGATCGAAACATATCAAAATAATATCCTGTAGTTTCACTAGTTCTTATTGTGCTTAATGTTCTTCTTTGTTGGTCATCGTTTATAGTATCATCTAAAAACTGAGTAGCAAAGCTAAAATTTGGAGCTATAGGATCTTCTAAATGCTTTGGTTCTGCCCCAACATTCACTGTAGTATTCATCCACAAATACGAGTCTGAATTCCAAGAACCCTGTTGCCTACCACGAGTTGTTCCATTAACAATCATGGTATTATTACCAGCATGCCTCCAAAAGTAGATTCTGTGTTCTGGTTTTTTTCTATCAGCAACCGTTGGAGGTAAACCAGCGCCAGGAGCCATAATATAATTAGCCCCATAAAGTTCCATGGTGATGCCTGTACAATGAGAATGAACGTAGTGAGCACCTCCGATAATACCACAAAGTCCATAATCTTCATTATTTTCTTCTACATAATTACGTTGCAAAGCAACACCCGCATGTTTTATGATTACTGTTGGTTTTTCAAAATCAATTTCTCCATCTGAGGTACTTGGGATATCTGAACCCCAAAATAATTGTTCAAAAGCAGTTACATTGTCATAAGTAGTTATTTTTATTGTTGGATTATTACCTCCAACGGCTTCATACCCCTGCCTTAATGCTATTTCAGCTTTTTGAACATAATCGGTCAGCCCTTTTCTAGATGCCAAATTATGTGTATATCTATAAACTTTTCTTGTCTGGTCACTTTTTCGCTTAGAATCACCAAACCGTACAAAAGTTCTGTTTGGGTGTCTTAAATTGTCAAATAGAAAGTTTCCATCCAATATTTTCAAATAATCGTCCATAACATTTAATTCTGGTTTAAGACGATCTATGATATTAAGTACCATAGTTACATTTGGCATAAAACTATAACTAACTGGCTCTGGCCAAATACCTTGGTCTCCAAATATGGGTAATATAGTTTTCGTGAAAGAATTCTGGCGCTTTGTTCCTGTGTTCCAGAAAATGTTAATCATTCTTTCTCTTTCTACATCATCTTCTACACAAAGTATAGTAAATAAAGACCCTGGAGCTGTTAAAATAGGATGGTTACTTACTGTTCTTCCATATCTATTATCTACTCCCGTAAATTCTCCTAATGCATTAGATGCTATATTGTGCACTGCTTCTTGCGCCTTAACATTATCGAAAGGAATTTTATTTCCTGAAGATTTTTGATACACCCTAGTTTCTGGTTTTTTTAAATAATTTACCATAAAATCATAAGCCATTGCAAAATGTAAATACCCAGTACGAGGGTCTTGAAAATAGTTACCGCTCATTGCAGTCTTATCGGGTGTTCTTGGAGCAAGTTCTTCTATATAATACCAAAGAATATCGGAAGCAAATTGAGCATATTTCTCCTCATCAGTAATATAATAAATCAATGCAGCGTATGATGCGTGTTGTAGCGTACTAGAATGTGCTTTAATAGCGGAACCTGCTTCTGCTTCCGATAAATTATCATCTGTAGCTAGTGCAGAAATAGTATTAAGAAAAGCATCTGGATTTGTAACGTGTGCGTTTACTTTAGAATCCACAAGACCCTTAACTTGAGATACAATAGAACTTGCCCAACTGTAGTTCTGAATTTTTGATAAAACTTCTGTTTTTTCAGCGGAAGTTGTCCAAATAATTGGATGTTCTAAAGATTGTCCAACTAAGAAGAACACTTTGAACATCATCAATAATACTATAATTCTTTTCATCTTTTAAAGTTTAGATTTTATAATCTCCTATGGACTGAAACATTAATTTTAACTGGCCCTAAAAGACCTGATGTTTTTAATTCATCGTTTTTATTATAATGGTTCCAGGAAACAAATGTTGTTCTTTCAGAGGGACGTTGTGTATCTTTTAATAGCCATTCCGGAAGTGGTTTTGCTCTTTTTCCTTTACGCGGATAATCAAGTAGTAACTTCTCATCGCCTATTAATCGATTTGGCCATAAGTTGGTTACTTTAATTTCTAATGTGTTTTTACCTTTTTGTACAAAATCATCAATAGGTATTCTAAAAGGTGCTTTCCACAATACTCCAGCGCTTTTACCATTAACAACAACCTCAGCAATAACGGATACACTTCCTAAATCCAAAGTCAAGCTTTTGTTGGATTGAAGCAGTTCATCAGACAACATAAATTCTTTTTGATACGTAGCAGTTCCAGAAAAATATTGAATGGCTTCGTCTTTGACATCAGTCCAGGATATCAACGCATTAAATGTTTCCTTTTTTGAAACTCCTGAATTTAAAGGAAAGGAAACCTGCCAATCTTTTGATAAATCTATCGGTTCAGGCACAGATTTTACTTCGGTAGTTTTTGCTTCTCCAGAAACAGTTGTATAGTTTATTTTTCCAGCGTAAGGTGTTACCCAGTAGACTTTATCGTCTTCAACTGCAACTTCTGGTTTTACATTATCCTTAGATAATTTTAAAAGCTGTCCTTTAGGGATATACATTGTGCGTTCCTCGCCATCAGTTTTGAAACTGATTTTTAAAACCGTTTTGTCACCTTCAGGAGTTTTATTATCTATCAATTCGTTCGTTACCAAAACATCATAAGTACCCGAGGAAACTAAGTCTTTTATTTTTTGGGTAACATCAAACGTTTTATAATTTTCTGGAATACCTTTTGTTTCTGCTTTAAATTTTCCAAAAACTGCCTTTAACACTTTTAAATTTTGATGACCTGCATCAATTTCTATATGTTCACGTTCTTCCGCATAAATCTGTTTTTTAGTATTACCAATTTGATATTCCATTCTAAACTCTTTTTTGTAACCCATAGCAGGATCGCAATCACAAAAAGCTCTCGTCATTTTAAAATCGAGTTTTCTATTTTTAACTGTTTCGGAAACTTTATCAGTAATATCTATCAACCCTTCTTGCAAAAAGGTACCGTATTCAGCTTTTACAATTTCTAAATTAGAAAGTGGTTCGGCTTTATAAGGCTCTATTTCTGTTGAAACTTTTATGATGTGTTTAGCATTAACAGATTTTTTAAAGACAACAAATACAGATTGTTCCGAGCCTAATGCTAAAGGCACCGTGGTTGTTCCATTTTTATTTTCTTTGAATACCACCAAATCTTTTATTATGCCTTTTTCAGTATCCCATAGTTCAGGTTGTTTTCCAGAAACTCTAAAACGCACTACAATATCTCTAGCTTCTTCTCTAGTATTCGCGATAAAATAAATATCGGCATCCTCTGTTTTTCTATGGATGAAACTCAAATCTGTATGATCACTACTTTCAATTTTAAAATCGGGAGTTTTCTCTTCTAAAATAGCCTCAATAGAAATGTCTTTTACCAAGCCTTTTGTCCATAGGGCTTCAACCTGTCTTGTAACAGTTGCATCACAATTAGGATAATTGGTTAAACTAGGCGATTGTATTGGCTTTTTACCAATTACTTTTGCACCACCATCCACTAATTCTTTTACTTTTTTTAGTGTTTCTGGTTTTATAAAATCAGAATTTGGCAGAACCAATAACTCGTAAGTATTACCAACGGATGAATATATTACTCCGTTTTTAACGGTTAACTCTTTTAGCTTGTTAGCTCCAATCAAATCATAATCGAAGCCCATTTGTTTGATTTCTGGTTTTAAAAATGCGGTATTTGGAGATGATTCTCCTGTAAACACCAATACATCAGCTACGTTTTTGCCTTGTTGTAATAAATATTGAGAACGTGCTATATAATCCATATAGGCTTTACTTTGCGTCCACCATGTATTCAAGCGGTTAAAATCAAAACCGTGATAACTTAATGCCAAACCAGGTGCTACATCCCAAGGTTGATGCACATACGTATGAAAAATAAATCGGTTGATTCCTTCTGCCCAAGCTTGATCTCCTATCGATTTTAATTGTGCTGGGTGTTTGTCCCATCCGCCAATACCTGTAAACGATTCTGCTCCAACAATGGTGCTTCCATTTAAATGTGCTATAGATGATACAAATTTAGCTGAATCAAAAAACGGATAACCTCCACTCCAAAATTCACACATCACAATATCGCCTTTGGCACCTACTTGCATATTATCAAAAGGTCCCCAATACGGTTCTACAGAAAACGTTAAATTGTTTTTATGGCATAATTCTCTAAAATGCTCGTAGTAATTCTCTGCAATTAAATCGCCAATGGTTCTTCTAAAATCCCAAAGAAAACGTTCTGAAACTTCTCCACTTTCTACATAATACCCTGCTAAAGTAGGTAAGTACCCTACTAAATCGTAACCTCTTAAATTTTCAAATTGAGTATCGAAACCTGTAGTCCAATTTTGAGTTTCTACTTCATAACTATCAATGATGCAATTGTTAACGGTAGTTCCAATGAAATCTCCTAATTTATTAATAATGGGCTGTACACCAGCTTCCCAATATGCATCTACTG
Organism: uncultured Algibacter sp.; assembly: GCA_947502405.1. Classification (GTDB taxonomy): domain Bacteria; phylum Bacteroidota; class Bacteroidia; order Flavobacteriales; family Flavobacteriaceae; genus Algibacter_B. The sequence goes on from CANMZT010000002.1 coordinate 51,778, forward strand.
CTTTTTTGCTCATTTTATCTACCTCCAAGCCTTTGGCTTCTGGTGGTGCTGGCCTATTGGTTGTGCCAATTGGTGTGTGTCCTAATCGTAAAACTACCCAATCTCCTTTAGGAACCTTCCACTCTAAAACGCCATCTTCTGATAATTTTGAAGTCAAATTAACAATCGCTTCTTTTTGAATGATAGCTTCTGCCGAAATCACTTTTTTATCGGGCAACAAATGATTTCGAATGCGTTCTGAAAGCATTTTATAATCTAAACCATCAATTTTTATGGCTTGTTTGGGTTTTGGAAATGCTAAGACAGCAATATCTTTATAGTAATTAAATTTTGTTTTTGGTTGTGGTAGTTTGTCTTTAAAAGTCTGATTTCCTGAAACTACTATTTCACTAGAAACCACGGTTTGCATTGCATGTTCTGGAGTAACCCATGGCCCACCTGAAGATGACCAACCTGCACTATTGTGAAATGCCAATTCTAAACCTAAACGTTTGGCTTCTTGTGCCGAATATTCAAATAAATCTAGCCATTCATCACTCAAATACTTAACAGATCCTTGAGGAAAACCCAAATGCACATTAAAAAGCTGTGCTTGTTGAATACCGACTTGCTTCATGGCTTCTAAATCTTTGGTAATTCCTGATTTAGAAACATTTCCGCTAATCCAATGCCACCAAGTTCTAGCTTTTGCTTGATTGGGTGGATTTTGAAAACTTTCATCTAAAGTTAACGGTTTAGTAGCATTTTCAGAACAGCTCGCAAAGCAGAAACACAGAAATATAAAAAGGATGAAGCTTGTATTTTTCATTATTTAGTGCTGTTCTTTTTTATAATTTTTGAAGTTGAAATGGTAACAGGCCCTAACAAACCTGAAGGCAATAATTGATCTGTTGGCTTTTGAAATGAATACGCACTAAATGTAGTACGTGGTCCTTCTGGAAGTGGCTGATTTTTTCTAAACCATTCTGGCATTTTTTCCATATCTCCTCTAAAATTTGAATCCCCAAAACCTGGTTTTCCTCTTCTTATGTAATATCCTGTTTGGTTGGGTAACTTTTCATCTCCAATTAAACGGTTGGTCCATTGGTTTGTAACTTCTATTCGTAATTCGTTAGTTCCTTGCTTTATTGCATTTGTAATGTCTAAGTTATGAGGTGCAATCCAACTTACCCCAATTTCTTTATCATTTAGAATTACTTTTGCAATCACATTAACCTTACCTAGATTTAGTTGGAATTTTTTATCGGAATCCAATACACCGCTCTCAATATGAAATGTGGTTTTATAAATTGCTGTTCCAGAATAATGCTTTATTTGTTCTGTTTCGTGGGTCGTCCAATCGAATAAAGTATCTGTATTTAGGGTTGCTTTGTAATTGTCTTCTTCTCTAAAATTAATTTCCCAATTCCCATTAATAGCCATTGGTTTAGAAATATCATTTACATTATTATTCCACTTCTCAGAATCGTTTACTAATGCAGCATAGTGTCCATTTTGGTACACCTCCATTTGTAAATTATTTTGTTTATCTAAACTATACGATGGTTTTGGTAAATTTTGAGACGACTGATCTACTACTTTAGGTCGTTTATTTTTTTCCTCTTTAAATACTACAAAAACCGATTCCCGTGGGTTCATCTCTACCGAAATATCTGTTCTTCCATTGGCACTGGTATACTCAACCAGTTTGGTAATCTCGCCTGTTTCCGCATCCCAAAGTTCTGGTACTTTTCCATCCACTAAAAAGCTGCAGTTTAGGGTTTCAGATTGTTCTAAGTTATGATTGTAAATAAAATAAATATCCTCTTTTTCAGTTCGTCTGTGGTAGAAGTTAAAATCGGGTTGCCCTTCAACTATCAAATCTTTTTGAATGTTATTTTCTTTAAAAATCTGTTCCCATTCACCTTGACTGTACGTCGTTTTTCGAGACCAAATGTCATCAACTAAGCTTTTAAATTCGGCTTGCATAGCTTCAGTAACTAAATATCCTCCTAGTTTTTTTGGTTTTCTTCCAACAATTAAAGCGCCTTGTTGAGCGAGTTTGTGCACGCCTCTTAGGGTTTCTAAGTTGATGATGTCATTTTTTTGTAAAGCCAGTGCATTGTAAGTAATTCCGTTGGGTAGCTTCAATTTTCCGTCTTCTACTTTTAAACCGTTGATAATAACATCTGCATTTACACAATCGTATTTATAAGATGTTGGTAATTTTGGACGGATTTGGTTGGAATGAATCACATGGCTTGGAGCTCTATCTCCCACAAAAACCAAAAGGTCTAGTACAGGATTTCCCTGACGTAACATATAAGAACCTCTTGCCAAATAGGCAAACCATTCATGACCTGCATTGTCCCACCAAGTTTGTGTACGGTCTATGTGCGATCCTACAAAACTCATACTCATTCCTGGTTTTACATGGGTATTAGATTGATGTGCAAAACGATGAAACATGTATTCGTTAATCCCGTTTGTCCATTCGTAATCTCCTTTTTGTTTGGCTAAAGCCGGATGAAAACTCCAATTTAACTTTGTACTTGTAAACGCTTCTGCAGAAATGACATTTTTCCCGTAAATATGTCCCGAAGATACAGCTGCACGTTTATGGTTATTGGGTTTCCCTAACCAAAATTCTCCCATAGGAATATCAGCACTTCTACCTGCATCTAAACTATTAAAAGGTCCTACAAAGCCGTAAGGCTCTATATAAGAGATGAGTCCATCTTGATGGCATAATTCTGTGAAATAATCAAAATAATTCGTGGTCATTAAGTCACTTACCAATTGTTTCATATCCCAGAAAACCCCATCAATAGTTTCGTTATTGTCTACATATTTACCAGCATACATTAGTAAAAAAGGGGTAAAGTCGTAGCCAAAACGGTCATGGAAAAGTTTTTCCATATCATCAGTCCAATTTTGTGGCCCCACTTCGTAACTATCAATTTCTACATATTGTAACGCATTTGGTGCATCTACTTTTGCTTCTTTAACGAGTTTACCCACAAAGGCATCGTAGTGGATTTTTAATGCTTCTTTACTGAATTTATCTACTTCTAGTCCAGTGCCTTCATCAGATGCTGGTTCGTTTGTAGCTCCAGAAGCAGTAAATCCAAAACGCATAATGGTCCAGTTTCCTTCTGGTAATTTTGTTTTTAAAATACCTGACTCATCCATTTTATCACTCAAAATAAGAATATCGTCTTTTTTGATATATGCACTACTACTAGGATTTCCTGTAGGTCTTCTGCGCTTTCTATAAGATGTATATTCTAGCAGGTTCTCTAAATTATGATTTGCCGAAAGTTGCATCTCATAAATTCCAGCATCTAATTCGGTTTCTACTCTAAAATAGCGTGCAGTTACTGGTGCAAAACTTTCGTAGAAATAACATTCATCTTTTCCTATACGCTCTTCTCTTGGTTTTCTAACTAGTGTAAATTTTTTGCCATCGTCAGACTTTAAAAGTTTTAACCTGCCTTTACGTTTGTTGATAAAAACAGATAATGAGCGAATGGTATGTGCTTTTCCATAATCGTATTGTACCCAAGCTTTTGCTTTTAAATTAGCGTAAGTATTGCTTTGATAATCTGTGGCTAATGCTGCTTTAAAATTGGCATCAGAAGAGGTAATAATTGGTTTTACACTTTCATCAAGTAATTCTGTTTCTAAAGTTGGATACGCAACTACAGCAATATCTTTATAAAAATTATGTCTTGTTGGTGGTTGTGGTAATGCTAGGGTTACTTCTTTCCCACCTTCAGCGATTACTTGACTATTCACAACTACCTTCATCGCGTTTTCTGGAGTTACCCAAGGTCCTCCACTAGACGTCCAACCATCGCAATTATGCACTCCAAAACTCAACCCAAGCTTTTCACACTCTTTTGCTCCATGAGCTAAAATATCGCGATGTTCTTGTGAATTGTATTTTACATCTCCTTCCGGCAAACCCATAGAAACATTAAACACCAAAACACCACCAATACCTGCCTCTTTAATTGCTTTTAGGTCTTTAGTAAATCCTTCTTTAGAAGCATTACCGCTATTGATGTGATACCAAGTTCTGGGTTTTGAAGCTTTAGGTGGTATCTTGAAACCAGCTTCAAGCGAAGAAGTGTCGCTTAAATTATTTGCATTTGGTTTAGCTTCAGACTGCGCAAACAAGCCTGTTAAGCCAAAACTTAAAACACATAAAACTATTATAACATGTTTCACTTTTATTTTCATTGAATTATTTCTAACTACCATCTTTATTACAACTAAAAAGAAAGAGCAAAGCATTTACCACCAATAAACCTCCAACTATATAAACAACCGTTATCATTGTGCTATACTTTTAAATCACTTTAATTTTACCTTATGGACACCTAATCAATAAACAACTCGTCAATAAAAGGTCCACTTTGTCCTGTAGTTTCTAATTTTATATTATTGGCACCAGCTTTAAGCGTAATGATGGTTGGCACAAATTTCCATTCTTTCTCCCAACCACCAGTTGGTTTAAATTCTAGTGTTCTTATGTACTCATCATTTACATATAATTTCATAGGGTGCATTTTCCCTTCGTTGTTATGCATGTACCTAAAACGAATACTGTAATCACCTCCTTCGCCATCGTTTTCCTGATACCACGTAATGGCGCCTTCACCTCCTTTAAAATCCACAAAACCTGTTCCTTTAAAACGTCGCGCTTCTCTGCTTGATTTGGCAGTACCCTCTAAAATACCTTCTTCAGCAGAAATATTTACACCACGACCAATCCACATATCTGCTGAATGTTCATCACCCCAAAACAAGCCTTCGTTTTTACCAAAGGTTTCTTCCATTGTTAAAACTACATTACCGTTTTGTTTTACAACAGCTTTTACAGTTATACCATCTGAAATACTAAATGGTTTAGAATAAGGCTGACCTTTAACTTCAGGGTTATCGCCGTTTGTTGTATATAGAACTTCTAAATTCGATGTTGAAGTAGTTCCTAAAACCGAAATAACTTCGGTATCAATTGTAATTTCGTTTGATAGATATAATGCTTTATCACCCAAAATAGCACCTGTAATTATTGATGCTTGTTTAGCTTCTGGTTGCGCTCTTAAAAACAATCTTGTTTTTCCAAAAAACAAGGCTCTAAAATCGGATTTTGTTCTACTTGTTGGATCTATAGGATTTCCATTTTCCATAGACACTTTAGTAACATCACCTTGAATATTGTAGTAAATTTTATTTTCGCCGTAAGGATATAAATTATTGTTTTTGTCTAAACTTTCAGAAGTAATAATATAACTGGCTTCAAAACTGGCTTCTGCTTCTAATTTTTGAACACTTGTTTTTAATTTTGATGGCTGTTCGCTGGTGTTAAAAGATGTTCGTTTTACCTCTTTACCATCAATATAAGCCACAGCTTCAAGTTTTCCTTCCTCATAAGGCACCATCCACTCGCACTGCATTTCATTCCAAACAGTTCCGGGTTTGTCTTTACCCAATGATTTCCCATTTAAAAATAACTCTACCTCATCGGCATTAGAATATACCCAAACTGGAATTACAGTACCTTCTTTCATTCTTGGGTGTGTCCAATGTGGTAACATATGAATCATAGGCTCTTGGGTCCACTGGCTTTTGTAGAAATAAAATAAATCTTTCTTAAACCCTGCTACATCAAGTGCGCCCCCCATAAACAAATTAAATGGTAATCCACCGTGAACCAAACCTGCCTCTCCGTAATAGTCAAAGCCTGTCCAACGAAAATGACCACTATGCCATGGCGTATCACGCATCACTTCCCAATATTTTCTTGCTGAAACGCGAACAGTTGTATTATCGTAAGAAGAATTAAAACGCTGTTTTCTATTTCTCCAGTTTTTTGGGTTGATACCTTCGTAGAAGAAAATTTCTTTTTCGGTTAAATTCGGCAACTCATAAGTCCCTGGCAATTCATTATCTCGCCACCACGTTTGTGTTCTGTAATACCCACGAGTTTGCCAAGTGTGTGGCGCTTCTGTAGAAATAAAAGGCTTTTCTAGAGTTTTACCTTCAATAAAAGACTTCGTTTCAGAACCCCCATTAACACCCTGAATATCCATGTCCTCAGGGTTTCCTGCGCCAGACGTAAATAATCGTGTTGGGTCTAAATTTTTACCAAATTCAACCATCTCTGGTGCTACATCGCTATGGGTTTCATTACCCAAACTCCACACGAAAATACTCGGGTGGTTTCGGTCTCTGGTTATCCATTCTTTTACATCGCGTTGCCACCATTCATCAAAAGCTTGCTTGCCATAATCTTGAGGTGCTTTTTTGTGCCAGCCATCAAAAATTTCATCCATAACTAGCAAACCAATTTCATCACAGATATCGTAAAACATTGGTGGTGTTGGGTTATGTGACGGACGAATGGCATTAATCCCCATGTCTTTTAAAGACTGTAGTTTCCAGCGTAGCATAGGCTTAGTCCAAGCGCCTCCTACTGGTCCACCTTCCCAATGTTCACAAACACCTTTAAGTTTTACATTTTCACCATTTAACCAAAAACCTGTTTCTGTTTTCCACTCTACGGTTTTGAACCCGAAAGTGGTTTCCACTTCATCAATGACTCTTTTTCCGTCTAAAATTTGAGTTACCGCTCTGTAAACGTTAGGTGTTTCTGGACTCCATAATTTAGGATTTTCAACTTCAAGTTGGTATGTTGGATTTGAATTTGCTAATTTCTCACACTTATTCGTCAACTCTTTTCCTTCAGGAGAAAACAATTTCACTTCGTATTTCAACTTTTTAAAGCTTCCATTTATTTCTGCATCAATACTTACAGTAGCGTTGTTTTCTGTTATTGATGGTGTTTTAATAAAAATACTATTGGGCTTAAAATGGGTAGGATTGACCTCAATTAATTTTACAGGGGCGTAAATGCCACAAGGATGATACCAACGTGCAGATGGCTCCAAACTGTTATCTACTCTTACGGCAATGCTGTTTTTTCCTTCTTTTAAATGTTTTGAAATATCATATCTGAAACTGATGTAACCATAAGGGCGTTTTGCAATGTAATTGCCGTTAACCCAAACTTCACTATTCATATACACCCCATCAAAGTTGATGTATGTGGTATTTGAAAGACTTTCCTTTTTTACATCAAATTGCTTTCTGTACCAACCAATGCCTCCATCGTGATAACCTCCACCTTGACCTTGATCGCCACCTTTACGCACCCCTTTTTCAAACGACCAATCGTGTGGTACGTTTAGGGTTTTCCAAGACGTATCATCTACATTTTCTTTTGAAAATGATGCGTTATCTTCTAATATGAACTGCCAATTGTTGTTGAAGTTTGATACAGTTCTTTGGGCGTGTGCAAAAGCTATTGAGAGAGTGAATAATAAGAGTACAAAGCTATTTTTCATTAGTTTATTTTGAAATAGTTGTTGGTTAAACAAACATAACTTATATAGGAGTCAAAATAATCCTGTTCTGTCCTGTTATGTGTGCTTTTTATAAAAATGATTTAGAGCAAATCTAAGCACCTTCACTTCTGAATTTTTTTGAAAATTCAGAAGGTGTTAAACCGTATTTTTTTTGAAAGCATTGACTAAAATATTTTGGCCTTTTAAACCCTACTTGGTAGGCAATTTCAGAAATATTTAGTTTATTTAGTTCTAGTAATTTTGAAGCATGGTTAAGTCTTATTTCTTGAATAAAATCATTTGGTGTAGCATTGGTCCAAGCTTTTATTTTTGTAAATAGTATGGAACGACTTACTCCTAATTCTTCAGAAAACTGCGCTATATTAAAATCTTGATTGGATATATTATTTTTTACAATTTTAAGAGCCTTCTCTAACAATTGCTCGTCTAGAGAGGTTAATGAAATATCTAATGCTTCAAAATTATCGTTTGAAGCAAACTTATTTTTTAAACGCTCCTTAAACCCTAGTAAATTCTTAATTTTAAGATTAAACTCTTTAAGATTAAAAGGCTTGCTTATATAATCGTCTGCACCACTTTCTAAACCTTCAAATTTATATATAAGTGAAGAGCGAGACGTTAATAGAATAACAGGAATATGACTCGTAGCAAGCGTTGTTTTTATTTTAGAACAAAGCTCTGTACCTACCATTTCTGGCATTATTACATCACTTACTATCAAATCTGGAAGATGCTCTATTGCTTTATCTAAAGCTTCTCTTCCATTCTCTGCCTGTATCACATTATAATTTGGTTTTAATATTTCTTTTATAAACGACCTTAAAACCTTATTATCTTCAACAATAAGAATTGTATGTTTTTTAGGTTCTAGAATTAAATCTTCAGGATTATTATAAACACCTATATCAGGCATACTGATTTGAGTAGCATATTGGGATACGTCATCACTCATTTTAAAGTCTTTTGACAACTCGCTTTCAGACAAGTGATTGCTCCCCAATTTAAGCTTAACAGTAAACACAGCTCCTTTTTCATGTAAATTATTTACCGTGATGCTGCCATGGTGAAGCTTAACTATATTATTTGCTATAGATAGGCCAATGCCTGTTCCTTTTCTATATTCTTTTTCTGGATTATGGTTGGGTATCTCAAAAAAACGGTCAAAAATTTTATCTAAATATTCTTCTGGTATTCCAGGTCCAGAATCCTTAATTTCTATAACAACCTCGTGAGCCTCTTTATGTATGCAAACTTGAATTGAACCGCCTTTTTCTGTGTACTTAAATGCATTTGAAATTAAATTATAAAATACACGCTCTAACTTATACCTATCGTAAAACACATTTATAGCATCGTCTGTACAAATAAACTCATATTTATATTTACCTGCTTTTGCATGTTCTGAAAAAGACAAAAATATTTCTTGCAGAAATTTAACAATATTACCTTCTGCAGCTGATAACTCTAACTGATTACTTTCTAGCTTTCTAAAATCCATTAACCTATTTATAAGTCTTAATAGCCTATTTGTACTGCTTTCTATAACTTTAAGCTTTTTATAGTTTGCATTCGTGCCAGTGTAATTTTCTAATATACTTTGAAGTGGTCCTAAAATTAAAGTTAAGGGTGTTTTAAATTCATGAGAAATATTGGTAAAAAATTGCAACTTAGCCTTATTTAATTCAATACTTCTTTTCTTTTCTAGAGATTCTAATTCTAGTCTGTTTTTTAATCTTGATTTGGATTGAAGTATCCAAGCAATACTATATAGAATGCCAAAAGCCACCAAAAAATAAATCATATACGCCCACCATGTTTTCCATGGTGCTGGATGAACAATAACTTTTAATCTTGTTGTTTTCTTACTCCAAACATCATCATGATTAGCTGCTTTAACTTGAAAAATATAAGTGCCTGCTGTTTGAATTGTAAAAAAAGCTTCAGTTTGCTTAGTGAACGTCCATGTATCATCCAAACCTCTTAAACGATACGCGTAACGATTTCCTTTAGAACTTATGTAATTAGGTAAAGCGTAACTTATAGAAAAATTTGATTTCTTATAATCTAGCTCTAATACATTTGTGTAATTTAAACTTTTAGATAAAATACCATCCTCATTAGTAATTGGTACAATTTCATTTTTAATCTTAAGATCTGATAGTATTACCTTAGGTACGTTTGTACTTTTTAAAATATTTTTTGGATTAAATATGGTAACGCCTTCAAGATCTCCAAAATACATCTGATCATTAATTTTTAAACCAGAATTTGGTCTAAAATCATTATTGGCCAAAATCTCTCTTTGATCATAAAGTATACTTGTTTTCTTAATAGAATTATATTTAACAATACCTTTATCAGTACTCAACCATAGCATACCTTTATCTCCTTCTAAAATTGTATTAACTGTAGAAAACTTGTTTTTTATAATTACAGAGACTCTTTTAAAAGCATCTCCTTCTAACTTATATAATCCATTGGTAGATGTTCCTGCCCATAATTTGTTATTTCCGTCTTTATAAACGGCATTAATATTAAGCGTTCTATAAGGTTTATTATTTAAATATTTTTTTGCTTTTTCTTTTCCTTCTTCACTTAAATCTAAAACAGTTAAGCCTCCTACTCCTCCTACTATTAAAGTATCATTTTTATCTACATAAATACTTTTAACAATATTTGTAGAAAGCAATGGTTTATTATAAGTGTTTAAATATTTACTTTTTAGATTATACTTTAGAAGCCCTTTACCAAAAGTACCTATATATATATTGTTTTTTGAATCCTTTTTAATATCTAGAACAGCTGAATTACCTATGTGATTTTTAAGCTCAGTTGAAATAATATCAGGCCTTATTTTTTTAGCTTTCAAATCATAAACTATTAGGCCCTTACTAACTGTACCAATTAAAAGCAAATTAGAATTCAAATAACATAACGAGTTTATTACATAATCTGTATTCTCTTCTGAAGTGTTTAATTTTAATAGTTCTGAAATTTTACCACTCTTATCTAATATACTTACTACACCATTATCATTAGCAAAATAGATGTTTGATTCATTATCAGATACAATACTATTAGTTATATTATTTTTTAAATTATTGTTCTTAAAATGTATGAAATTTTGGTAAGATTTCTCCCAATTAATTATACCTCTATTTTGAGTTCCTAACCAAATAAATCCATTTTTATCCTTATAAATTGTTCTAATTAAACTTTGAATTGAAGCATTACCTGTTACATTACTCTCTTCTAAGGGGATAATTTTATTTGAGGGTGTTATAATAATTAATCCTTTTGTAGTTGCTAGCCATAAATTATTGTCATTGTCTTTTTCAATATCTCTAACATCAATGTTATTTGGTATTTGTATTCCTTTAGGGCGACTAAATATTTCTGTATTGGTATTAAAAATAAAATACCCCTTATATTTAGTAGCTACACCGATAATACCAGGAGATATTTCTAAGATACTATTAACTTGAAAGTTTGCACTGTTATCATCAATATTATACGTTTTATAACGAAACTTGCTTTTTTTGGCTCTCTCAACTTTTATAATACCTCTATTAGTAGCTAACCAGATATTATTTTTTTTATCAAGAATAATATCATTGATAGCCCTTAACCCAACTTTAGCATTTCCCTGTAAGAACCTTATAAACCTATCTTTCTTTTTCTGATAGATTGATACGCCGTTTGCTGTACCAAACCAAATATTTCCGTTGTTTACCTCTAAACTACTAATTATTAGATTATGACTTAACGAATACTTATTAGAAGGGCGTTTGTAGTATTTTGTAAATGCATTTTTTTCTGGATTGTATTTATTTAAACCATCAAATGTTCCCGCCCAAACATTACCTTCAGTATCCACTAACACATCTAATATTTCGCTACTACTAATACTAGACTTACTTCCTGGAATATTTCTATAAACGGTAAACTCTCTTCCGTTAAATTTATTCAAGCCATTACTTGTAGCGAACCACATTTGTCCAAGTTTATCTTTTGCTATGGATGACACAGTATTATTTGATAAACCATGTGACATATTAATTTCTCTAAAATTATAATCACTTAACTGAGCAAACAACAAGTTTATATTAACAAAAAAGAATAGAAAAAATGACTTAGAATTCATTAAACTTCAATTATAGAATTTGAAATAAGTTAAAGAAGATGAAACATTTAGATGATATATTAAGGCTCAATTTTTAAAATTATTGCATTTATGATAAATCTATTTATAATGTTAATATAAGTATTTTAGTTTTATTTAAAACAAACAAAGGAAGCCTATAAATAGACTTCCCCTTTCTTAATATATTTTTAAATGGTTAAGCAGATTCTCTATCAATAAAATAGAAAGGTGCTTTCGCCTTTTCTTTTTTATTTTCAGTGATCATTTTTGCTGCTTGTATCCCCATATCGTCAAAGTCAGTAGAAATAACTGTGATTCCCAATATTTGTTTTAAAGGCGTGTCATTATAAGAAATCACCCCCACATCTTTACCCAATTTAAAATTACTTTCTTTTATTTGATGCATGATACGCACCAAATCATCATCCTCTATAGTAATGTATAAGTTCTTCTTTTCTAATACAAAATCATTAGAAACTTCCTCTAAAACTTCAAAATTAAAATTATAATTAGCACAATATTTCCTAAAACCATTTAAAATTTCTCGAGGGTAAGGATAGAATGATGCTTTAGGATATACAAGTGTTAGTTTATCATACTTATCTATTTTCTCTTTACCTTTTTTAAGTGCTGTAAATATATCATTTTCAAAATCTTGAAACACTTCTATAAAATCTCCCTCTATTTGATAACTATTACTATCCAATAAGACTAGACTATCTTTTGGTATCTCATTTATTACCTCACGTACTTTACTTGTAAAACTTGTGTAGGACAAATTTTCTGTTCTAAAATGTGGTACAATTACATAATAATCATAATCATTCTTATATTTTTTCATTAGTTCCAAAAACAATGTTTCATCACAATGATAACTATGTAAATCAACATGACATGTATCACCCATTTCTTTCAAAAACGAGTTATATACCATCATTTTGTATGGACTTAGTTTATTTACAAAAAACAAAACATTTAATTTTGACTCCAATTTGGTTTTAGCAATGTAGGTGCCTTTACCATGAACAGAAACTATAACCTTGCGTTTCTTTAAAATTTTATATGCTCTTTCAACTGTATCTCGAGATAAATAAAACTCTTGGCTTAATTTATTTATCGATGGAATTTGGTCTCCCTTTTTTGCATTTCCGTTTGAAATATTAAAGATTATTGAATCTATGATCTGCATATACTTGGGCACCATAGAATTTGCATCTAATTTTATCAAATCTAACATAGCTTAAATTGGTTTTAACTTATGTAAAAGTATAAACGCTCCTTAAACTAAAAGTCTGAATTAGGGTAATGAAAAGTTTTTTAACATTACTACTGCCTTTATATCTTATATATACTAACCAGAATTATATATAGCGCTATTATTTCCTAGGCATATCATTCTGCAAGAAAGCCTTATCTCTAGGAAATTGCTGTTCTAAAAGTGCTTTTAATTTTGCTTCTGTTTTTGCATATTTTTTATCTCCTGAAAGATTTGTAAATGATAAGAGACTATTTTTATGCTCATATAATTCAGCTTGTAAAATTTCATTAGTAGTGCTATTTCTCCATTCTGTATAACGCCATTTACCATCAGTTACAGTTACACCCATTATTTTTTTACCTCTTGAAAATAGACTGGTAGCATATGCGTCTCCCTTTTTATTAGGTTTATTAATAATTGGTAAAATACTTTTCCCATCAAACGACGGTCCTTCTAAACCACATAAATCAACTAAAGTTGGAAATAAATCAACGTTTTCTACTAATGCATTTGATGTTTTGTCAACTTTTCGTTTTTTAAAATTAGTTTCTCTACTAATAATTAACGGTACTCTTGTATCTATTTCCATATTAGAATGCTTACACCAAGCACCGTATTCTCCAATTTTATAGCCGTGGTCGCTCATGAAAATAACCATGGTGTTTTTTCGTAAATCTAAATCGTCTAAGGTTTGCATCACTTTGCCAACCTGCGCATCCACATAGCTAACCGAAGCGTGATACCCATGAATTAAAGTACGCGTTAATTCATCATCTAAATCGCCTTCTTTAGGAATGCCATGATACCCTTTTAACTCTCCCCATTTGGTTAATGCTAACCTGTAAACCCCTTCTGGTTTATCTCTAGATGGTATTTTAAAACTGTTTCTGTCATGTAAATCCCAATACTTTTTTGGAGCATTAAATGGTAAATGAGGCTTACTGAAGCCTACAAACATCAAGAATTTATCGTCTTTTAACTTTTGTAATGCCTCTATGGCATATTTAGCTGCTCTACCATCTTTGTAAGCTTCGTCTTCAACATCAGCCATATCATAAGCAGGCCCTTTTAGAGGTTTCTTTCCTTCTTTAGTTAAGCGTTCTAAAATTGCTTTATGCTTTGGGTCGTTATAAGTATTAGCTTCTTTAGCATGGTAAATAGACCATTCTTTTTTATCATCTACACTATGATGATACACCTTACCTATACTTACCGTTTTATAGCCATTTTTATTGAATAATTGTGGCATGGATACTACGTCTTTATGTACTTTTCTAAGCGGTGTAAAAATGCTATAAATACCTAAAGTTTCTGGACGTAATCCTGTAAGTGTACTCATTCTAGATGGTGCACAAATGGCTTGTTGTACGTAAGCCTTATTAAACATAACACCTTCTGATGCTAATTTATCTATGTTTGGTGTAATGGCTGTTTCGCTCCCATAGCACCCCAATTCTGCTCTTAAATCGTCTACATAAAAAATTAAAACGTTTGGTTTTTCGTTTTGTGCAGATAGTTTTAAAACACAACACGCGATACACATTAGTAAAAATAGTTTCTTCATTTTATTGTTTTAGTTTTTAAATATACCCAAATTTTGGGTTTAAAAAATTGTTTTGGCGGACAAGCCCGCGTTAGGGATTGAACGGCATGTTGGAGCTCCCGACCTTAGGAGGAGCGACTAGTGAAAGCCCGACCCCTTGTGGGTAACGCCCAAATATTTATTTTAATTTATTATTGGTTTTGGTGACTGTACAACACCTGCTCCCTTATCGAAACTCCACCAATCTATAGCTCTTCTATCCATGCTGAATTTATAACCCCATTTATCCATATAGTAATCTCTTGGTCTTACTTCATCGCCTATTTTAGCCAATTGTTGTTTTAATTTAGTGTCTAAATCTTTTTGAACATCGGCTAATTCTGGTTTTCCTAACAGATTATTTTGTTGGTATGGATCTTTAACATTATCATAAAACATACTTGGGCCTTTTGGTGTAATGGCATAAGTGTATTGTTTGGTTCTGATACCACGATAGGGCTGATCTTTATAATTTGCGCCAAAAGGTGCCACATTCATCACCAAAGCGGCTCTATCTGCGTCTGGATCTGGATTTTTTATTAATTCTGACACATTTTCTCCCTCTATATCTTTAGGTATTTCAATGTTTGTTAAGGCCAATAAAGATGGTAAAATGTCTGGTGTGGTTATAGGTGCATTAACAACTTTGCCCTTATTATCGTTAATATTTGGGTACCTTATTAAAAATGGTACACGAATAGCTTCGTCCCAAGCCAGTTGTTTTACAAACGGTTTAACACCGTGAGCGCCCATCATTTCGCCATGATCTGCAGAAAAAACTATTATGGTGTTTTCTAACAAACCTAGTGCTTTTATTTTGTCTATTACGTTTCCAATAGCTTGGTCTGTTGCAGTGGCGTGTGCATAATACCCTTGTAATTCTTTACGAGCTCTTTCTTTGAATTTATCAGAAATATTAGGATTTAAGGTTAACGACTCTGGTGGGTACATTGCCTTATATTTTTTTGGTGCAGTGCCATGAGGATAATGTGGCGTTGCTATTGAGATTACAGCCAGAAATGGGTTATCATCCTTGGCATGCTGTTCTAAATAAGCAATGGCATCTTCGGTAATTGCAAATGGCGAGTATTTTTTCCAGTGCTTTAATGTTGTGTTTTCATTATCATAATAAGGCATTTTAGTGTAGTTATGAGAACACTCTAAAGCTCTCCAAAAATCGAAGCCTTGACGTCTTTCTTTTGGAATGTATGTTGAACGACCGTGACCATCTAAATGCCATTTTCCCCAATATGCTGTGCTATACCCTGCTTCTTTAAATAATTCTGCCATAGTAACCTCTTCTGCTGGCATGTGCAAGTCGTTTAAAAACATTCCAGTAGTTGTTGGAAACTTACCTGTAAATAGCGCTGCACGATGCGGTGTACAAACTGGTGTTACTGAAACTGTATTGGTGAAATTCACTGATTCTTTAGCAAAAGCATCAAGATTTGGCGTTTTTACATCAGGGTTGCCTGCATAACCCAAAGAAGAACCTCGCCATTGGTCTGTAAGAATGTAAACAATGTTTGGTTTCTTTTGGTTGGCTTCTACTAGAGCGCTTTCTTCATTTTGCTTTACTTCTTTTTTACAGCTTAATAAAGCGAACACTAGTCCTAAAATAGCTATTGAAAATATTTTAATTCTCATTTTTTTGATTGAAATGTCTGTTGTTTATTATTTTATTTTTTGCACACCTGCTTCAGTGGCATAAATTTCTTGTATGGTACCATCTTCATTATAGTACAAATATTCTATAGCTGTATTTCTTCTAAATTTAGACCCCTCATTCCAACCTTGCCAATGGTAAAAGAAATAATCTTGCCCTTTGTAATTGACGATAGAGTGATGATCTTGTCTTTGCTTAGGGTTTAAGCCTCCTTTGTATTCAAAAGGTCCATAGGGATTGTCTCCCATCGCATAAAAACCACCTAAACCAGCATTGTATGAGAAATAGTAAACTCCATTTCGTTTGTGCATATAACTGGCTTCAAAAAAGTTTTTATAGCCATAATCTATGACTCTTGGTTTCTCTGCCAATTCTAAAAGGTTATCTTTTAATAAAGCTACTTTAGGCGCTCTAACGCCCCAATACAAATAGGTTTTTCCATCATCATCCGTAAAAACGCACGGATCTAGCCATTGTCCTTCTACGCCTTTAATCCAACCTGCATATTTAAAAGGCCCCTCAGGAACATCACTCACTGCAACTCCGCAACGCATATCGTCTTTATTCCCTTTTACAGAATGAGGGTACAATAAGTAATACTTGTTATTTTTATAAATAGCTGTTGGTGCCCACATCCAACCAGGAACTCCCCATGGAATGTCTTTAGAGTGTAATACTTCTCCATGATCGGTCCAATTAACCATATCTGTTGATGAAAATGCGCGGTACCCATCCATGGTATTGTAATTTACTGCATCTTCCGCATCTCGAGACGTATATATCCATACTTTACCATCGTTCCAAATATGTGCGGATGGATCTGCAGTACGAATATGGCGAATTACAGGATTATTATTAGTAATTTCTATTTGTTCTTCTTGTTTGCCTTTGTCTGTTTTTGTTGTGGGCTTATTTTGGTTTTTACACCCTCCTAACATGAGCGTAACTGTAACAAAAAAGACGGTTTTAAAAAATATGCCTTTCATTATAGTTTACTTTTAAATGTATAGGTACCAGGTTTTACGATTAATTCTGAATTAACCTTGTTGTTACTTATCATCTTTACGTTTTCAGATGCTTCAAAATTATCTAACGCTCCTGGTACAGTAACTTTTGCACTTGTATTTGGGGGAACAATAATATCTAATTGCAACTCATCTCCTTTTATTTCCCATGATGATGAAGTTTTTCCATAAGGTGTATTTAAAGTAGCTGAAGCAGATGTTAAAGGCGCTTTTGGTACAGGCGCAATTGCAATAGTTTTGTATCCAGGCTCTATCGGTGATATACCAGCAATTCGCTCGTACATCCACTCTCCAATAGCACCATAAGCGTAATGGTTTAAGCTATTCATGTTTTGCGGATTGAAACCATCTTTTTTGCTATAACTATTCCAACGTTCCCAAATAGTGGTTGCACCTTGATTTATAGAATAGAACCAAGAAGGATAGGTTTCATTAAATAGAATTTTATACATCAAATCTATTTCTCCTGTACTGTCTAAAACTTCTGATAATAATGGTGTTCCTAAAAACCCAGTTCGTAAATGGTTATCAGCTTCAGCTATTTTTTCTAATAGATGCTGTTTAGCGTTTGCTTTATGTTCTTCAGATAATAAACCAAAAGCTAAAGCCAATAAATAAGAGGTTTGCGTTTCTGCTACACCTTTTACTTTTCCATTATCAAAAAATTTGTTTTCAAAAGCATTTGCAACTGTTTTGTATATCGCATTGTATTTTTCAAATTCTCCAGTTTTCCCTAGAGCTTTAGCTGTTTTGGCTGTTAAATTTGCAGAATGTGCAAAGAACGCAGTTCCTATCAAGCTTTTAGAGGTATCACCTCTATTATCTCCATTTTCAGGAAGTGGTTGCAACCAGTCTGCAAAAAAGCCCATTTTAGAAATATAATTTTTAGTAACGCTTTCATGATATTTCACCCAATCTTTCATCGTATCAAAATTCTCTTCTAAGATTTTTTTATCACCAGTTCTTAGGTAAATCTTCCAAGGAATAATAGTACATGCATCTCCCCAACCTGCACTTACTTTATTATTAAATAACACATCTGGCACCACCCATGGTACAGCTCCATTATCATATTGTGACTCGCCAACACTTTGCATCCAACTTGCCCAAAATTTATACACATCTGCATTAAACATAGATGCTGGGGCAAATACTTGGGCATCGGCTGTCCATCCCATTCGTTCATCTCGCTGAGGACAATCTGTAGGAATATCAAAAAAGTTTCCTCTTAATCCCCAAACAATATTACTTTGTAACTGATTTAATTTTTCATGCGAAGAAGTAAACGTTCCATTTTCTTCAAAATCTGAATATTGCACCAATCCTGTTACCCAATCTTTAGATGGTGTTTTTGAAGCATCAAATCCGCTTAACTCAACATATTGAAATCCGTGAAATGTAAATTTTGGCATCCATTCTATCACACCATCTTCTGAAGCAGTATAATAGTCAGTTGATTGTGCACTTCTGTAATTATCAGTATAAAAAGTTCCATCAGGAGATAACTTTTCTGCAAATCTAATTTTTAATGTTTGTCCCTTTTTCATAGGGACTTTAAGCAACGGCACACCTACCATATTTTGGTGTAAATCAAAAATAGCTGTTCCGTCTTTTTCTACAACTTCCTCTGTAGCTAATTCAATTTTAGTTTTAACAGTAGTATGTCTTTTAGGCTCTAAACGAATAGCATCCGTTATTGGAAAACTATTTACTGCTAGCCAATCTTTATCGTTAAAACTATTTGTATTCCAATTTGGCATTTCTAAATTGGCATCATAAATTTCTCCATCATAAATCTCTGATATTCTTATTGGTCCGTTTGTTGTTCCTTTCCAAGTATCATCAGAAAGAATCATTTGTTTAGAACCATCTTTCATTGTTAATTCTAACTGGCATATTATTTTAGGAGTTTCTGTATCTAACCAATACTTTTTCATCCAACCCAATCTTCCAGAATGCCATCCTGCAGCAAGCTCAACACCTATAGTATTTTGTCCAGATTTTATTAAATCGGTAACATCATAAGTAATGGTCTCTATACGTTCTTGATAAGGAGTGTATCCAGGAGGCATAACATCATCACTAACATCTTCACCATTTATGGCTACATCAAACACACCTTTTGCCGTAATGTATAGTCTTGCAGATTCAACATCGTTTGATAATTCAAATCCTTTTCTTAAGTATTGAGGTCTGTGAATAATATTGTCCTGACTTCCAATTACCTTTTCTGCTTTAGTATCTAAACCAATCCATTTTGCTTTCCAGTCTGAATTAGCTAACAATCCTAATTCAAAATGATTGATAGCACTCCATTTAGAAGCTGCTCCATCTTGATTCCAATATTTTACCTGCCAATATACTTTTTGACGCGATTGTAATGGCTTACCACCATACTTTACCCAAACGGATTGGTCGGTTTCTTGTTTTTTAGAGTCCCATAAGTCTGCATTATCTGGTAGCAAATCTGGGCTACTCGCAGCTACAATGTGGTAGGCAGATTGACTTGATACATCGTTTGAAACAGGTAATTGCCATGAAAAGCTAGGTGCCTTATCATAAAAACCTAAAGGATTTACAAAACCTTCTGAAATAGTTAAATTTTTCGCTTCCTTTATAACAACTTGTTCTTTGCATGATGTGATACTAAGTGCTACACATGCCATTAATGCATATAAAAAGCGGTTTAAGTTTAATGTGTTAAACATAATTTAAAGTTTAGTTTGAAAGTTATATGTTCCTGATGTTGCTAAAAGTTTTATAAAGCCTTCATCAGAATTGATTAATTTTAAATTTGAATTTTCTTTGAAAGCACTTCCATTAATTGATAAATTATCGATTGTACCATACGGAATTTGAATTTCAGATGATGTATTCGGAGGAATTACAACTTCTAAATAAAACGTATTATTTTCTATTTTCCAAGAAGACGACGCTTTCCCATACGGCGTATTAACAGTTGCTGAAGCCATATTTAGGTAGTCTGTATTTGGTATTGGTGCTATTCTAGTTTTCTTATATCCAGGTTCTAGTGGTGCAATACCTGCAATACTCTCGTAAATCCACTGCCCAATAGCACCATAAGCGTAATGATTTAAACTATTCATGCTTAACTCATTATAACCTTCTTGTTTGCTGTAACTATTCCAACGCTCCCACATGGTAGTTGCGCCTTGATTGATTGAATAAAACCAGGATGGATACGTTTCTTTGAATAAGATTTCATACATCAAATCTATTTCTCCCATGTCATCCAAAACCTTTGGTAAAATTGGAGTACCCAAAAAACCTGTACCTAAATGATTATTGGCTTTTTTAAGCGTTTCTAATAAATGGGTTTGTGCTTTTAATTTTATTTCTGATGACAATAAGTCAAAATATACAGCTAACAAATAACTCGTTTGTGTTTCTTTACCATTCTTAACTTTTCCGTTTTCGTCAAAAAAAGTATTTTCAAAAACTTTAGAGATAGATTGATATAAATTATAATACTCTTTTTCTTCTTTTTCGTACCCTAAAACACCTGCCATTTTAGAAACTAAATGCGACGAATGTGCAAAATAAGCAGCAATAATTAGTTCTTTAGACGTATCCCCACTATTTCCACTTTTTCCTTTTCTAGACGGGTAAGGTTGCAGCCAATCTCCAAAAGCAGGCATTTTCGGAATAAACGCTGTATCTTCAATTTTTGATTGATAAAAACCAATCCACTTTTTTGCAGCTTCAAAATTTTCTACCAACACACTTTTATCTCCAGTAATATTATAAATATCCCAAGGGATAATTACAACAGCATCTCCCCAACCAGGACTGGCTCTATTAATTTGAAGTACATCTGGTACAACCCAAGGTACCAATCCATTTTTGTGCTCGGACTGACTTTCCCGTAAACTTTGCAACCAAGCTGTCCAAAACGAATGCACCTCATAATTGAACAATGATGTGGGTGCAATTACTTGAGCATCTCCTGTCCAACCTAAACGCTCATCTCGTTGTGGACAATCGGTAGGAATATCAAAAAAATTACCTCGTAACCCCCAAGTGATATTACTTTGTAATTGATTCAATTTCTCGTTAGACGACCTAAATGTTCCTGTCTTTGAAAAGTTTGAATGTTGCACCAAACCTTGTACCCAACTTTCATCTGGTTTTTCTGAAGGATCAAAACCTGATAATTCTACATATTGAAATCCGTGGAATGTAAATTTTGGAGCATAATCTATGACTCCATCTTTTGAAGCAATATAATAGTCTGTAGATTTTGCTGAACGGTAATTGGTTGTATAAAAAGTACCATCTTTTAACAACATTTCAGAAAAACGAATTGTTAAAATATCTCCTTTTTTCATTGGTACTTTTACTCTAGGAACGCCAACGATGTTTTGTTGTAAATTAAAAATAGCTGAGTTATTTTCGGTTGAAACCAATTTTAAATTATCAATTGTAGTTTTAGTTTTAACCGTGTGGTGTCTTTTGGGTTCTAACTTTATTGAATCTGTTATTGACTCTGTTTCCGTTTGACTCCATTTTGAATCATCAAAATTATTAGTTGTCCAATTTGGCATTTCTAAATTAGCATCATACACTTCCCCATCATAAATACTGGCTAATCGAATGGGGCCATTTGTTGTACCTCTCCAACTATTGTCAGACAAAACCATTTGTTTGGTACCATCTTTTAAAGTAATCTCTAACTGACATAATATTTTAGGCGATGAAAACTTTTTATATAATGCCTTTCCTCTACTAATTCTTCCAGAATGCCAACCAGAAGCCAATTCTATCGCTAGTGCATTTTTTCCTTTTTTCAAAAATTGAGTTACATCGTACGTCAATGTTTCAATGCGATGATTGTAAGGTGTCCAACCAGGAGACATCACGTCATCACTGATGTCTTCTCCATTTACATGTGCATCAAAAACCCCTTTTGCTGTAATGTATAATCTTGCTGAAACAACATTTGAAGCCAACTCAAATCCTTTTCTTAAATATTGTGGCCTGTGCATTAAAAAATTTCGAACACCTCTTATGTTATCTTTAGCTGTATTTAAACCTATCCAATTTGCTTTCCAATCTGAGTTTTTCAACAATCCTAATTCAAAGTGATTGATTTCGCTCCATTCTGATTGGTTTTTATCTTGATCCCAATATCGTACTTGCCAATATACTTTTTGACGAGACTGTAATTCCTTCCCCTTATAATTTACAAATGTAGATTGAGAACTTTCTTGTTTTCCAGAATCCCATAAGTCTGGATTATTGGGTAGTAAATCTTTAGAAGAAGCTGCTACAATTTGATATGCAGACTGAGCGATTGACTTTTCAGAAGCTGGAAGTTTCCATGAAAATGTGGGTTTTGCATTGTAAAAACCTATTGGATTTTTAAAACCTTCTGAAACTGATAATTCATAGGGTTTTTGAGTATAATGACCTCCACAACAAAATAGAATAACCAAAAGCGGTAAGAAACAAAACCTTATTAAAGATGGATTTAAATTTATATTCAATGTAATGGTTTTTTTGAGTTGCTTTAGTATGAAGCAATATCTGACTATTTTATAATATTACTGTCCTGTTCTATACTGAAAAAAAGCCATAAATTTCTTTTCTAACATTTACGAATATTGGTAATTACTTAATTATACGTTTTATTACCAATTTCAACCTCTACAACTTATAAACTAGATTTTTTATTTTATAGGCAAGTTTTTATACTATATAATGCTTTAGTCCTTTCCTATATATAGTAATGCCCCAGGATATCCTTTTGGTACGTTTGATAATTCTTTATGAGGTGATTTTCGTATTTCTTTTTTAGGAACAAACGTATAATTTATATCATACATTTTAAGCCGCTCTTCTATTGATTTTTTAAACCATGTTTTTGCAAATTCAATTTTTCTATTTTCCTTTTTTAGAATCACTAATTCTTGTTTAAATCTAACTGTGTTTTTCACTTCCCAAGTAAGATGAATTGCTATTACAATTAAAGCGTTTATAATTGTAAGAAACACCAAACTGTAGTTTGCTTTTTTATTTTTATTTGAAGCCATTCCTAAAATCAACGGGATTATAGGAATAAACCAAATTTGTGGCGCAAATCGAGCCCACCAAAAATGTTTACTTATACATAAAGAACTAATAATTGCACCGTAAACACAAAGCACCAATATGCTTTTGCTTTTATTCGCTTTTAGAAAAAACAATAGATACAACAGAGATAAAATAAATAACCCACTAAAAAAAGGACCAAAACCCGCAACTCTAGTTTCATGAAATCGATATGCATCCCAACTTGAAACTTTAGACACAAAAGGGATAGCTAATTCAGCATTATCCTTTTCATCGTATGGTGCATTACTTGGAGCTCCAAAATGGGCATAAAAAAACCTTACAACAAATGGTTTTTTCTGCATGTTTTTTGGGGTTTCATGTTTTTCATTACCATCAAAACCTTGTGCCAATTGACTTGGAAACTCATCAGTTCCTAATATAGGATACAAAGGATTGCCTCGTTCTTGTAAATTACTTATGTATGGGTTAAACCCAAAAATTAGCAAACTAATTACTGCAGTTACAATATGAACTATAACATATTCTTTAATTAAAGTTCTTCTCTTAAAAAGAATATAAACAAACCCAAAGAATGAAAAAACAAAAACAAAAACAACTCCAGTAAATTTTACATTAATTAAACCTATAACAGCCATTACACCTATTAACAAATGGTATAAATTGTATTTTTTTAATAAAGAAAAAATGGCTACAACATAAATTGTTAAATACAAACACAACAACTGATCTACCATATATGTTGCTATTTCACTCCAAATAACAGGGTTAAACACTAATAAAACTGATATTAAAATGCTATTTAGTTTATTTAAGTTGAATTTCCGTGAAACATCATAACTAAATAAAGCTAGCACAAATAACACAATAAAATTTAGTGCTTTACCTGCCTCAAAAACACCAAAAGCACTATACGTAGAAGCAGCAAAATACCAAGATCCTTTAGGAAAATGAAGTATTGATAAATCGTTATTCTTATTAAATTTTCTAATGGGTTCTTTTATTGGGTTCCAACCTTCAGTCATGTTATAAATTGCTGATTGATGGTACCATTGTCCATCCCAAGAAAAATCCCAAAAAAATGAAGCTACTAATAATGAAGCTATAATTAAAAGCAAACCAAATATTATAGATACTATGATTTGTTTTAAAGGGATTTCTTTAAAACGATCTAAAAAAAATAGCGTTAATGTTGATAGAAGTATTGATAAATAAAAAGCAGATGGTAACAGAGAACTTGTTGTTAAAAAACTTAGCATTACTAACAAATGATTGTAGCATACAAATAGTAATAAAAAACAACATATAGATTTTAGAGAGTTATTAACTGAATTATTTTTTAAATTAAACATACCTAAATCTTTATTGTTTTTTTAGTGAAAATTCAAATCTATTAAGCGCTATTTAATCTATCTTGATTTAAATAACACACTTACAAACAACTATAATTCCTTCATCATAAGTCATCATAATTCGTAAAACTTCCTTCCTAGGTACAGGATTAAAACTATGTTTTTTTACATTGTTTTATTAATTTCCTGAACTACGTTTCTTCATATCATATTACTAAAATTATTTTTTCTTGTACTGAAAGCGCTTTGGTGTTTTGATTTTCATAACTTAAATCTAAATTAGTCTATTGAAAAATGCATCCTGCGCTGTACTGCAAATCGTTTTATTTTAATCCATAATAATTTACAGCATAAAAAAAGCCCAGCAAATTTTAATTCGCTGAGCTTCTAAAAAAATATATTTTAAAACTTATCGTACAACAAGTTTAGTATAATAAACTTTTTGATAATCGTCAGTAACCTTAATTAGATAAAGACCTGATTTAAAACGATTATTGTTCTCTACCTCTAATCTATTAGAATTTATAATATTTCTATAAACTTCTTTTCCAAGCATATCATTAATTACAACATCTGCATTACTAAACCCATTGAGCACAATATTGAAATTTCCATTAGCAGGGTTTGGATATACCTTAACAGAAGCTATTGTTAACTGATTTTCATTAACACTAAGCGGCGCATTACTGGCTAATTCTAATTTCCATTGGCTTCTAGCATCTGTAATATCAGCTGTTTTGTTTAGGTATTCATTTACAGCTTCATGATATAAGAAATTGTTTCCATCTTTAACTGAAAACCTATAAGCATCTTCACCTTGAATATAATAAGCGGTCCAAACTTTATCAACATCGGTATTTGGAGATGGTCTACCTGTGCTTATTATTGCATTATCGGCGCCAGAACCAGCACCTCTTAAAACGCCATTAACCTCGCTATCTATGTTATAGTATTCGCTACCACTGATAGTTGTTTTAACAAAAGTCCAATTTAAAGCATCATCACCGTTAACATAGTCACTTTCAATGACATTAGAACCTGATGACTTTAAATATTTTCCTGTAGCAATATTTTTTAATCGATATGCTTGCCCTATTAAGTCATTGGGGTCAAAAACTTCAGCATTAATAGTAATTTCAGTTGAAGATACGGTTTCATTACTTGCATTATAAGCCACGGCTTGAATAGTATATACTCCTTCGGAACCAGGTGTCCAATCTACAGAATATGGCGCAGTATTATCCTCTGCAAAATATGCTCCATTAATCAAAAATTCTACTTTGGAAATACTTCCGTTTTCGTCAACAGCATCAGCTGAAATTTGAACTGTATCATCTATATTATACGTTTCACCTTCAACGGGAGAACTTAAGGAAACTCTAAACGGTTCTTGTTCAACATCTAAATCAATAATTTGCAGATATAATGGCTGCGCATTACCCGATTTATCTTCCATTAAGTAATAATATGCTTTACCATTTTCTATGTGAACAACGCCATGATCATAACGCCTTCCTCCAGTAGCCTCATAAACCTTCTCAAAATTATCAGTTCCACCTTCTGCTTTATATACAACAACACGACCGTTTTTTAAACCTACTGTATAAACATTGGGTCCTGATGTGTAAAAAGATCCTGCTATAGATTTTACTGTAGTTATAAACTCTGTAGTACCTGCCGGTTTGTAGGTGTGTAAGTTTTTAGTAATGTTATTATCCAAATCTCGTACCTGACTCTTAATATGTACATCTCCATTGGCGGTTACTGTCCAATCAAAACCTCCTACGATGCGTACTCTATTTGGATTTGTGGTTGCAACATAATCTCCAGGTTCCATAACTTTTATAAAATCGGCATCCCATAATGGCAGACTAAAAGATTCTCCTTTATGATTTTTCCAACCTGTGGCGGCCGTTTGATTATCTGAATAGGCATAATAAACCCCGTTTTGATAAAGATATTTGTCATTATTGTTAGCCAACCTACGTTGAAAACCTATACGAAACTTACCGTTTACGTATTTCATATCACCGTAAAGCCCCCAGTTATAATCAATTCCGGGTTGGCTTTTTGCATTTAACCTGTTAAAATCTATGAAGTTACCCCAATCACCAGTATTGGCATCGTATTTTATAAACTTATACATACCATTATTATTTCCACCTTCACGCATAAGCATAAAAAGGTCTCCATCGTCATTTTGGAAAAATTTTGGGTAGGTTAATGACACAAATTCTGATTGAGCAGCAGTTCCTGGCATTCTTAAATGTTTATATCCCTCTGTACCATTTTGAACAAATTTATCCAAAGTAAAATCAGCATCTGGTAACGCAGCTGCATCTTTAACTGAATATGAATATCTAAAATAGTCATTAGCTAGACTTCCGTTAGAGGGTCTAGAGGCACTATAGGCATGCATATCGTACAACAAATGAATTGTACCGTCTAAAGGACTTATACCTACAGCTATGGTATTATGAGATTCTCCTATCCAAGGTTTGTTTTGAAAACCTGTATGCCTATGAGGAAACTCAATTGTTGCTGAAGTCCCTGTATTTGTGTTATACCTGGTTAACATTACATGACGATCTGATTCACCACCTCTATACCAAGTCATAAAAACATAGTCTCCATAAGTTTTTATACAATCTCCATGAGCAGAAATGTTTCGTCCAAAATAAAAATCGTAAGAACTTCTATTTCCATCATCTGAATTAAATTTTGTGCCACTTGTTACTTTGCTACCATTAAAATGCAAACCTAAATCGGTGATTTTAACTTCTTTTTCTAAAACAACTTGACTGCTTAAAACACAAGGAAACATCAACAATACCCATAACAGAGTATAAGTGTAAGAATAACTTTTTTTCATAACTTTTTTTCATAACTTTTTTTCATAACTTTTTTTGTAAAGATACCTTTATTTTATCGGGAAACTATACTGCACAATACTGCATAAAACCTAAATAAAACGCCCTATTCTGTAGTAAAACTCCAAACTTGCCCAATACTGGCAGCACCTTTATCGTCTTTTACAACTACTTTAAAATAATAAGTTGATGAAGCTGCTAACCCTGTGGCATTATAAGTTGTTGCTGATTGGTTTTCAGCAACCTTAGTTATTGGTTCTGTATTAGTATCTAAATAAACATCATATGTTAGAGGGTCTCCATCAACATCAGACGCCAACCAACTTAAAACAGTACTTGTACCAACTATTTCAGAGTTTAAAATAGGCGATATTAAGCTTGGTGCAAATGGTATATGATTACTAACTCCATCTCCCTCTGTTAAAAATTGCATCACAGGAGAGTATGCACTAGCTGCTGATTTGCTATCAGTTGCCTTAATACGCCAATAATAAGCCTTACCCTTAACTAAACTAATTAATTTTGATTCTGAAGCACTGGTTTCTGTATTCGATATTGGTGAAAAACTGTTATTCTCTGCAATTTCAATGGTATAAGTTATTCTATCTCCATCCGAATCAGTAGATGCATTCCACTCAAATACAATATTATTATCAATACAAACGGTATTATTTAATGGATATACCTGAATGGGCACAGTAGGTGCTATATTTTCTTCTGGTTCTGGCTCTTTATTATCTCCACCACCACTACTACATGACAAAAACATGTTTACACTAATAACTATAATATATATATATAACTTTTTCATACTACTTTTTTATTACTTTAATAAATACTGGTTTCTTTGAATTCACTTTTACGAAATAGATACCATTAGGTTTATCAGCTAAACTCAATTGTACCTTTCCAGCGTTTACTGAAAACGTTTTAGAAACTATTAATTGAGATTGTATATTGTACACTTCTAAATCTATGGTGTCTATACTATTTGGAATATACATTTCAAACAAACCGTTAGTAGGGTTAGGATATGCTTTTATATTTTCTAACAGACTAATTGTTTTTGACATTTCGCCTTGACAAGCTTCTTTACTCTTTATTTGAATAATGTCGCCATCGCTAATATCTAAAGTAAAATTAGTTTGGTAGGTTTCAAATAATTCCATTCCATTTTTTAACACAGTGTATGGTGCTTCACCTGATGATACAGAAACCTTTGCTGATTTTTTATTTATACTTATTTTACCACTTAATTTTGGAGCAGCTTCAACTGTTACTTGATAACAATGGCTAAAATCTTTTCCTACAACTTCTATACATAAATCGTAAACACCGGGGGTAATACCTTCAATAGTTTTATCTTTAGTAAAACTATACTCTACACCATCTATAGTAGCTACATACTCATCTACTGCGTTACCACTAATTATTAGCTTACCATTATTCATCCCAGAACATGTCTCACCTTTTGCCTGAATTGTAAAATTATTAGGTCCTAATGGATCTGTAGGTACAATATCTAAATCTATAATTTGTAGATATAAAGGTTGTGCACTACCAGAACTATCTTCCATTAAGTAATAGTATGCCTTACCATTTTCTATATGTACAACGCCGTGATCAAACTGTCTTCCGCTAGTAGCCTCATAAACCTTCTCAAAATTATCAGTTCCACCTTCAGCTTTGTATACAACAACCCTTCCGTTATTTAAACCTACTGTGTAAACATTAGGTCCTGAGGTGTAAAAAGATCCTGATATAGATTTTTCTGTAGTTGTAAACTCTGTAGCACCTGCTGGTTTATAGGTGTGTAAGTTTTTAGTAATATTATTCTCCGTATCTCGTACCTGACTCTTAATATGTACATCTCCATTGGCGGTTACTGTCCAATCAAAACCACCAACAATATAGACCTGATCTTTCTGTGTAGTCTGCACATAGTCTCCAGGCTCCATAACTTTTATAAAATCTGCATCCCATAGTGGTAGACTGAAAGATTCCCCTTTATGATTTTTCCAACCTGTAGCGGCCGTTTGATCATCTGAATAGGCATAATATATCCCGTTTTGATAACGATATTTATCATTATTATTAGCCAACCTACGTTGAAAACCTATACGAAACTTACCGTTTACGTATTTCATATCACCATAAAGTCCCCAATTATAATCAATGTCTGGTTGACTTCTTGCATTCAATCTATTAAAATCTATGAAGTTACCCCAATCACCAGTATTGGCATCATATTTAATAAATTTGTACATACCATTGTTGTTTCCACCTTCACGCATGAGCATAAAAAGCTCTCCACTATCATTTTGGAAGAATCTCGGGTAGGTTAATGATACAAATTCTGATTGAGCAGCAGTTCCCGGCATTCTTAAATGTTTATATCCTCCTGTACCATTTTGAACGAATTTATCCAGAGTAAAATCAGCATCTGGTAAAGAAGCTGCATTTTTAACAGAATAGGAGTATCTAAAATAATCATTAGCTAGACTTCCGTTAGAAGGTCTTGAAGCACTATAAGCGTGCATATCGTACAACAAATGAATTGTTCCGTCTAAAGGACTTACACCAACAGCTATGGTATTATGAGATTCTCCAATCCAGTATTGATTTTGATATCCCGTATGCCTATGAGGAAACTCTATAGTTGCCATGGAGCCTGTTTTTGTATTATATCGTGTTAGCATTACATGGCGATCTGCTTTACCGCCACGATACCACGTCATAAAAACATAATCACCATAGGTTTTTATAGCATCTCCATGAGCAGAAATATTACGTCCAAAGAAAAAATCATAAGGAGCGTTATCTCCTGTATTTGAAGTACCACTAGAAACTTTACTACCATCAAAATGAAGGCCTAAATCTGTGATTTTAACTTCTGTTTCTAAAACTACTTGAGCATTTAAAATGCCTGTTGGTATTAATAAAGACAAAAGGACAAATAAAAAGCCTTTTTTTACCAAATTAATAGAGTAATTTTTTTTCATAGTTTATCTTTTCACATTGACAAGAAAGATTTTTAAATACAAATTTAGACAATTTGATCAAAAAAGTGTCCTGTAGTATGCTGATGATTTTCAAATAATTACCTCACTTTATAATTAATCAGTCTAGATAAAACACCTCTTCTAACGGAACTGAAACAGGTGAGTTATCAGGGTTAACCTCCATAACATCTGCCATAAAATCCCACCACTTCTTAACAACATCATTGTTTGCTAAATCTTGTGACCCTCCTTCACCTGAAACCTTTTGAAAGGCGAATAAAATACTGGTTTCTTCATCAAAAAAAATAGAATACTCACTTACACCATTATCTTTTAATAACTGTTTTAGCTCTGGCCACAATTCATCATGGCGCTTTTTATAGGCTTCTTTTTGACCTTTGTTGAGTTTCATTTTAAATGCTAGTCTCTGCATGGTATAAAACGTTTTTATTTATAGCTTAAGATCTTTTAAAGCTAGGTTAAAGTTTTTTGTAAAAAAAAAAAAAAAAACATCCTATCTTTTATCAAGATAGAATGTTTTTAAAAAAATATATTGTGTAAAACTTAAATTATTGCTTTACAATCTTTTTTGTGTATGAACCATTATCTCCTTGCATTTTTACAAGATACATACCAGTTGATAAAGCACTTACATCAATATTAAGCTCAGATCTCTCATTTACTTCTCTAGAGATTACTTCTTTACCTAATAAAGAATATACTGATACTTGTTTAACATTAGCAGTAAGCCCTTTAATGCTTAACTCATTATTATTAACTGGGTTAGAAATAAAAATTGAACTTGTATCAAAATCTGCAGTACTTAATAAAGCTACTAGGTGGTAATCAATAACATCTATTCCTCCACTATCGAATTGTACAGGGTCACCTGCTGCTGATGGAATTACACCATATCTTGAATTAGTTACACCGTCTGCTAATTGAATAAACAATGCATTGTTTTTCGGTCCTGATGGATTTGCTCCATTAGAGTCAGGATCTCCATTAGCGTCTACTTTAGCTTTTCTTCTTTGGAACTGATCCAAACCAGACCAATCACCTGCGCCATTCGATTCTGGAAGTCTTTGCTCAACAGTAAGTGTAACATCTGGATAATTTGCAGACTCAGCTACACTCATACACATCGTCCAATCAATTCCACCTGCATTTGAAGTAATTTCCATTAAGCCAGCAGAAGCTGGTGATCTATGGCCTACTATAGACCAAACTTGTGTAGGATCATCTCCTGGTAATTCTGTAGCCCATTCTAATTCACCGGTACTACCATTAATTGTCATAAATAAATTAGTCCCTCTTGCGCCTATTTTATACGTACCATCTCCACACCATAATATAGGTTGAGCTTGGGCTTGAATCGCAAACAGGGCAAATAATAAAAATGCACTAAATTTTAATGTAATTTTTTTCATAAGTATTTTAGTTTTAATTATAATTAATGCTAAATATACAAAAAAAAGAAACTCTGTAGTATCATGTACTATCCTGTAAACTAGAGTTTTTTTTAAATTTTAACAAAAAAAGCATTATACCTTCATTGACATAGAATATTTTTTTACGTAAAACAGTGAATTTATTACTTAAAAGAGTAGGTATGAAAATCTATTGTACCGTTAAAGTTACCTTTTTTAAATCTTTTTCTAGTGATGAAGCACCGACAGAAATTGTAAATGTCCCAGGTTCTACGACTTTTTTCATCTCTTGGTTCAATACATTTAACTCATCAAAACCTAAATTAAAAGTTACTGTTTTGGTTTCACCTGGTTTCAAAGTAATACGCTCAAAACCCTTTAATAGTTTTAAATATCGACCTACCGAAGCATAATCATCTCGAACGTACATTTGAACAACCTCATCACCTTCACGATCGCCCGTATTAGTAACTTCAACTGAAACCGAGGTTGATTCATCAGCATTAATAGTAGTATTTTCTAATTTTGGTGTACCATATTTAAAAGTAGTATAGCTTAAGCCATATCCAAACGGAAATAATGGTGATTTATCTGCATCTTTAAATAAACCTTTACCAGAACCTATAAAATCTGGACGCTCTAAATAGGTTACAGGAACCTGCCCTACAGATCTTGGAAAAGATACTGTAAGCTTACCTCCAGGATTTACATCACCAAATATAGCATCTGCAATAGCATCTCCAGAACGCATACCTAAATACCATGTTTCTAAAATTGATGGAATATTTTCTGAAACATAATTGATAGATAAGGGTCTTCCATTAATTAAAACAGCAACAATAGGTTTACCTGTTTCATGGATTGCTTTTACCAATTCTTGCTGCACACCATATAAATTTAAATCGGCTCTATCTACACCTTCACCACCAGTTTTTCTTGAACCACCTATAACTAGAACAACTGCATCAGACTTTTTTGCTGCTGCAATTGCTGCGGGAAAACCTGCTTTAGAATTACTTAATAAATCACAACCTTTTGCATAGTTAATTTTTACTTTATCTCCAACTTTAGCTTTTATTCCATCTAAAGCTGAAACATAAAATGGTGGTAAACCGGAGTAGCCTCCTAATAAAGAATACGTTCCTTTTGCAGGTCTTTCTTCATGAGCATTTGGACCAATTACAGCTAAAGATTTTATGTTAGACATATCCAAAGGCAATACGTTATTATCATTTTTTAATAAAATAATTGCTTTTTTAGCCATTTCATAAGAAAACTCTTGGTGTTCTTTTTTACCAGCATTTACAGTTTTGGTGTCTATCGCTTTTGGTTCTGCATCAAATAAACCCAAATTATATTTTGCAGTTAAAATACGAGAAGTTGCTTTGTCAATATACTTCAACAATTCAGGATTCTGCGTAATTGTATCTTTTAATACTTTGGAATTGTATGCAGCTAGCTTTTCGTTCTTTCCAATAACTAAGTCCATATCAACACCCGCTTTTAATCCTAAAAGAGCTGATTTAGTTCTAGTATCTGCAATAAAATGCATAGTACCTAATCTTGCAACGTCATTATTATCAGAAACAATAAAGCCATCAAAACCTAGTTCATCTCTTAAAATATCTTTTAACAACCAAGTATTCATGTGGTTTGGAACTCCATTATAATCTTGATGCCCTGGCATAACCGCACCTACTCTTGCTTCTTTAATAGCAGCCTCAAAAGGTGGTAAGTAAACCTCTCTTAATCTACGTTCTGACATATCACTAAAACCACCATTAATACCTCGTCTGTTTTCTGGATATCCTATAAAATGTTTTGCAGTTGCTATTACGTGATTCTCATCAAATCTTTCATCACCCATACCTTGTAAACCTTGAATAAATGCAACACCCATTCTAGACACCAAGTAAGGATCTTCTCCATAAGATTCTTCTACACGTCCATATCTTGGGTCTCCAGAAATTACATCTAAATTAGGCGAATACGTATGAGTAACTCCTAAAGCTCTCGCTTCTATAGCTGTTTGTGAAGCCATTTTTTTAACCAATTCAGGTTGCCAAGTAGAGGCAGCTGCAATAGCTTGAGGATACACAGTTGTATTACCATAATAATCTAGTACAAGCCAAACTCCATGTAGTGCTTCTGCATATTTCATGTACGGTATTCCTAATCGTTCGTTTGCTGGAGCATCTTGCGTCA
The DNA here is from genome assembly GCA_947502405.1 of uncultured Algibacter sp. Lineage (GTDB taxonomy): Bacteria > Bacteroidota > Bacteroidia > Flavobacteriales > Flavobacteriaceae > Algibacter_B. Next base: position 85,799 of record CANMZT010000002.1, read on the forward strand.
TTTCTGCAATTTTCTCATCCAAAGTCATTTGGCTTATAAGGTTCTCAACTTTTGATGCAATTTCAGAATCTTTCTTACTTGTAGTTGTATCAGTTTTATGTTCTGATTTACAGCTAAATAATGAGGCTACAACACATGCAACAACTAATAATTTCTTCATAAACTTTTATTTAATAATTACTTTATTTTAATTAAAAATTTCGCAGCCCTGGAACTACTTTTATATTTAAAACCTCTTTGGTTTTAGGCCATTTTAAAACGATTAATTTTTGAGTATTGGCATCCCAAATATAATCTGTTGGATTGATTTCTTTGTCTAATTTATAAACTTCTAGCCCAACATTTTTTATAGGGTTGTAATATAGTACTGTTTTGTCGCCTATTAATACTGAAAACCCATCAGGATAATGCCTATTAGCACCAATAAATATTTTTGAAGCGCCTTTGGTATTATCTGGTTTAATATTTAAATTTAAAGTTCTAGTAGCATGATTAAATAGAAAAGATTGAATATCTCCAGCTATAGATTGCGGAAATGGTCTTGATATTACATCGGTAATATATTTACGTTCTACAGTACCAGCATCTGTTTTATCACTAAAAATTGACCATGTTGAAGGGCCTCCTGGTAAAAAGTTTTGCATGGTTCTATTACCTAAAAACCAAGCCTTTATAGAACCTACACCCATTTGGTCAAAAACCTCAGCGGTTCTTATGTAAAGTTCTCTATATTTTAATTGTCCTAATTTGCCTTCTACCAAAGTATCTGTTGTAGCAAATGTTGGAAAACCCCATTCACCTATTAAAATAGGCGCTTTTAACATATCTGATTCTTTATCAAACCTATCCATATTTCGTTTGATATAATCAATATCATTTTGGTAAATGTGTGGTGCAAAAACTATATTTTTTCTGTTAATTGGTGCTGTTATTTCTGAATATTGATTATTGTCTATCTTTTCACCTTTATTCATAAAGATAGATTGAAACAGAATTAATTTATCAGCATTTATTTTTTGACTTTCATCTATAATTTTTTGATAAAGCGGAATTAGGTATTTATTGGTTAAGTCTTCATAAGAAATATCCATTGTTAACTTTCTAGGTTCGTTAACCACATCATAGCCCAAAACTGAAGTTTCATTAGAATAACGGTTCCAAATGACTTTCCAAGCATCTATATACGTTTGATATTCATTTTTTTTATTTTGCCAGAACTCTTCCCAAACAAATTTATCTACACCGTAAACCGTCATTTTAAAAACTGTTTTAATGCCTTTGTTTTTTCCTAAAGCAACAAGAGTATCTAATTTTTTAAGATAATTAGGTTCAAGTTCTCCTCCAGGAAAGTTACTTAATTTTCCAAGCTCCAAACGTATAACTTGAGAATTGGCACCCATCCTCACCATTCGTGCATAATCATCGCTATTAAAGAAAACCTCTCCTGCATGATCATTGGTGTTTACTACAAAACCTCTTGGAATAATATGACGACCAATTTCATCTCGGAGTCCATGTTTTATTTGAGAAAAAACATTTAAAGAAATCAAAGAAAAAACAAAAAGAATTATTTTAATTTTCATGGTATATTTATGAACCACTAATTTAGAAATCCTGCTTGTATATTGTATCCTGCACTGTACTGTTGTTACTTACACTTATTTCTTTAAAAAAAAGCCGAAGGATACACATCCTTCGGCTTTATAAACTAAATAACTAAAAAACAATTATCTATATCCATTATTAGTTGGATCTGATTCTAACAAAGCAGGGTTTAACTGTAAGTCATTTAACGGAATTGGTAATAAAACATGATAATCTTGTATGTTTTCATTAGGTGTATATGTTTTGAATTCTGCATTACGAACAACATCCAAATAAATACCCCATCTTATTAAATCATACCTTCTTGTTGCTTCTGCAGCTAATTCCCATTTACGTTCATCATAAATAGCTTCTCTAAAATCTTGTTGACTTAGTCCTAAAATTGCCTCAGCTTCTCCTTGAGTTGCAAAAGCACGCTCTCTTATTTCTCTAATGTACTCGAAAGCTGTGTCAGGGTTACCTCCTGGTCTCTCGTTTTCACACTCAGCAGCCATTAAGTGTACATCTGCCATTCTGAATACCAATCTATTATCACCATGGTTAAAACGTGGAGACGTCTCAAAATTAAGATTCATGAATTTAGGCATATAGGTATGATTCAATTGAATCCCAGCATAAGAATCCATAATATTTAATGGTCGTCGCAAATCGTTCATAGGAAACTTTTCAGCAAAGTCTTTTGATGCTATCTGAAGTCCAGTACCATTAAATTCTTGCCCATTGGCTTTTAAAGCAGCCTTTAAAGCATCACTTCGAGCTGCAAATTCCTCAGGTTCTTCACCTTCAATTTCAGCTGGTTCATCTCTTATACGTGGGTTAAAGAGACTTGGTCTCCAATAATTATTTCCTGCAAATGCACGACCTGGAAACGCTGGCTCAAATTGACCCGTAACATCCTTAGCAAAATCTAAAGCCCATATAATTTCCGCATTATACTCATTTGCCGGATCAAATACATCTGCATAAGTTGACAATAAACTGTGAGGAGAATCGTTAATAATCTCTAAACATTTATCCAAACCAGCTTGCCAGTTTTTAGCTTGCATATGTATTTTAGCCTCGATAATAGCAGCAGCCCATTTAGAGGCACTACCCCTTTCTTCATCTGGAACAACAGATTGCAGATTATTTTGTGCAAACTCCAAATCATCTAATACACTAGCAAGTATAATATCTTTATCAGTTCTTCGTAGTGTAGCTATCTCTTCTAGAGTAAGAACTTCAGTGTAAAAAGGTGCGTCACCCCAAAGGTTTGAGATATGCCAATAAGCCAATGCGCGCATAAATCTTGCCTGCGCAATAACATTGGCCTGAACATCCTCAGAAATAGATCCATTTCCAGTAACCCTTTCAACAATAACATTGGCATTTAAAATAACTTTGTATAAATTTTGCCATGTATCTGATACACTCATTTTTTGGTTTGAAGCGTCAGCAGTAGCTTCACTTAAAGTGTAATTACCCATCACCTCGAAAATTGGATGTGTTCGATTTGGTTCTATAATATCTACACCGTTATCATACCAATTATCCAAACCTGCTTGCCCGTAAATGGAGTTATTTTTAATTACTGCATATAAGCCCGTAATGGCTTGTCTTGCATCCGCATCGTTAGCAAAGAAGTTTTCTGGAGAAATAATGTCTCGTGGTTCTTCCTCAAGAAATGAATCACAACTAAAACATGTGATCAAAACTAAGGATATATAAAAAATTAATTTATTTGTTTTCATAGTTATATTTTTAAAAAGTTACGTTAAAACCTAAACTTAAAACTCTAGCGTTAGGATACTCACCTCTTGAGAATCCTTGGGCTAAGTTTCCTAATCCTTGATTGCCAAAGGCACTCGTCTCAGGATCTATTAATCTAAAATCCGAAAACAGTAGCAAATTAGTTCCAGAGGCGTAAATTGACATGCTTTTAACACCTTCCCATCCTATTTTATCCACTGGTAAATTATAAGTAAATCTAACATTTTTTAAACGCAAATGCGAACCGTCCTCAATTTCAAAGGAATTGGGTTGATAAGCACCTTCATCAAATCCAGGTGCAGGAATGTTAGAAGTTGGGTTCTCAGGAGACCAGTAGTTAGCAACTTCTGCATACTTTGGAACCGACCCGCGAATAAAAAAATTATTACGCGTTCTTAAATTATAAACGTCATTACCAACCGTTCCTTGTATATAAATACTTAAATCGAAGTTTTTGTAAGAGAAATTGTTTTCAAAACCGTAAATTAAATCTGGGAATGGATCTCCTAACACTACAAAATCCTCGTTGGAAATAATTCCGTCTCCTTCGTCTGGGATACCGTCACCATCTGTATCTACAGTTAATTGGTCTTTATATCTTGGACCTCCAACAGCATTTAAAGCTGGATCTTGTCCAGAAGCAATAATTTCATCTGGACTTTTCCATGTGCCTAAATACTCTGCTCCCGTAAATACTGGTGCAGTTTCACCAACTATTAACCTTAAGTTACCCGCACCTATAATCTCGTCTACAACTACGTCAATAAACTCTTCACCGCCAAGATCCAACACCTTATTTTTATTGGAGGAAAGTGTTAATGTAGAATTCCAATTAAAATTAGAATTGGAAATATTAGTTGAAGTCACTAAAAATTCCCACCCTTTATTTTCTAAAGATCCTATATTTTGTAATTGATTTGAATAACCAGTTTGTCTAGGTATGGTTACATCTAACAATAAATCTTCCGTTTTTTTAGAGTAATAGTTAAATTCTGTAAATACCTTTCCTCCAAAAAGTGAAGCTTCTAAAGCAAGATCAAATGCTGTTGTGGTTTCCCAAATTAAATCAGGATTTGCTGGTCTTCCGAAAACAGCTCCAGGAGCTTCAACACCGTTAAAAGATGTATTCCCCTCTTCATAAACACCTAGGGTGTTGTAAGGACCAATAGCTTGATTTCCTGACTTACCATAACTGGCCCTTAATTTTAAATCTTGAAAGATACTTTGATTTTGCATAAAAGACTCTTCAGTAATTTTCCATGCACCTGCTATAGATGGGTAAAATTCATATTTATTACCAGGAGCAAATACAGAACTTCCGTCGCTTCTACCAACTAATGTTAATAAGTACTTATCTTTATAAGTATAATTAAGCCTTCCGAAAAAGGAAACAAGTGTTCTTTGTGAAAATCCAGAGCCCACCAAGTTTCTTAAAGGGTCAGTTCCTGTTCCTAAGGAGTTAAATGTAGTGGCATCAGTAGTGAAACCAAACGATTGAGCTAGGGTAGTTTCTGTTATATCCTTCTGGAAGGATGCACCCCCTAAAACCGTATAGTTATGATCTTCTCCTATTACCCCAGAGTATTGAACCGTGTTTTCATTATTCCAATTGATGGTGGATACCGTTCTAATCCTGGCATTACTGTCTCCCGTTTGTAAATCTGGTCTTTGGCTAGACGTAAATTCATTTCTTTTGGAATTAGTAATATCTGGATTAAAGGTTGAGCGAATAATTAAATTTTCAACAGGACTATACTCTAAATACATCGTTCCCAATAAATTGCTTGAAATAGTCTCATCAATATCCAATCTAGACGTGGCAACAGGATTATTAAATGGATTACCAGTTACTTCATTAGCTCCGTTAAAAGAACCATCAGCATTAAAAATGGGTTGGGTTGGCAAAATACCTAGAAGACCACTATAGCTAACTACACCATTATCCTGTTTAATTCTTGAATAATTAATGCGAACGCCTGCTTTTAATTTATCACTTAATTTAAAGTCCAAATTCGACCTAAAAATATATTTTTCTATACCTGAATTCTTAATAAGACCATCTTGGTCGAAAAAATTTAGCGAGTTGTAATAACTTACATTTCCGTTTTCTGAAGAACCAGCGATGGAAACATCCACATTATAAATAGGAGATGGATCTAACAAAAGGTCAAAAAAATCATTATTTGGATAATCTGACGGATTTCCAGGAAATGGTATAGCTACACCTCCTGCTATTGCATCCTCGTTAGTGTATTCTATTTGTTGTGCTTGACTTAGAAAATCTGGTTTTTCTGGCACAAGTTGTGTACTAGTATAAACGCCTACACTAACCTCAGGTTTACCACCACCAATACTAGCTCCACTTTTGGTAGTTACCAAAATAACCCCATTAGCTCCTCTTGACCCATAAATAGCAATTGATGATGCATCTTTTAATATCTCAATGGATTTAACATCATTGGCATTAAGATTATTTAAATTAAAATTTGTTCCTACAATAATACCATCAATAACCCAAAGTGGTTCATTACTACCTGTAATAGAATTACCACCACGCACTCTAATAGCTGTACCAGCTCCTGGAGCACCACTAGTTTGCGTTACTTGAACACCCGCAGCTCTACCTTGTAAAGCTTGATCTACTCTAGAAACAGGTATAGCAGCTACATCTTCAGCACTCACCGAAGACACAGAGCCCGTTAAATCTGACTTTCTTTGAGTACCATAACCAATTACAACAACTTCGTCTAGCTCATTATCAGCTTCTAAAGTCACATTAATTGTAGTTTGGTTTCCTACTAATACTTCCTTAGCTGAATAACCAACATAAGAAAACATAAGTGTGCTTCCTGAATCTGCTTTAATGGTATAATTACCATCAAAATCTGTAGTAGTTCCTGTGGCAGTTCCTTTTACCACAACAGTTGCTCCTGGAAGCGGTTGTCCATCTGCTGTAACCGTTCCTTTCACATTTTGGGCAAAGGACACTGCCACAAATGAGAACAAGAACATAGCAAACAGTCTAATTTTTTTAAAATTAGCTGCTTCATTTAGTTTTGTTTTTAGTTTCATAAAATTTAAGTTGATTTGTTATTAATTAGATTCCCAAAATATCTTTAATAAAAATATCATGTATCCTGTACTTACCGTTACGGACTGTCCTGTATAATTAAAAATGATTAAACTTTGCTTTTTAAAAAATACACAGGATAGAACAGGTTACTTATTAAATACATTAATTTTAATTTTAAATAATACATTGAAAGCTCAATGATTAAACTAAAAATTATATGTCAAAAACATTATTAGCGCTAATAATTATCAATCTTATGGCTGTTAACCACATATTGATAAATGCTCAATCCCATGACTTAGATAAACCAATTAAAAACAATACCTATATTATTGAAGAAAAAGATGGAATTGTTGCAGTTGAAGCTGAGCATTTTTATAAACAGGATTTAACTGATGTTAGAAAATGGTATAGAACATCAAAAAGTGAAATGGCAGAAGTTGGTAGAGATGATGATAACCAACATAGTTATGATGCAAGTAGCAATTGTTATCTTGAAATTTTACCAGACACCCGTGTAACTCACTCTGACAAACTTGTAGTTGGTGAAAATTTCTCTAATAAACCAGGTATAGTAGGTGTTTTACATTACAAAATCAAATTTAACACTATTGGTAGATATTATGTTTGGGTTCGGGCATTTAGTACTGGAAGTGAAGATAATGGTCTTCATGTTGGCTTGAATGGGTCGTGGCCAGAACATGGAAAAAGAATGCAATGGTGTAAGGGTAAAAACAAATGGACTTGGGCTAGTAAAAAACGCACAAAAGAAGAACACTGTGGCATACCTCATGCCATATATTTAGATATTGAAAAACCTGGAATCCATACCATACAATTTAGCATGCGTGAGGATGGGTTTGAATTTGACAAATTTATTCTAACTCAGGATAAAAACTATACCCCCACAGGAATAGGACCTGAAGTAAGAGTTGCTATGAAAAAATCAGACACTCAACTTACTACAAAAAAGAGAATAACAAAAAACACATCATATTTTAATACCATAAAATTAGCCAATACAAATAACAAATATTTAGCTGCGCAAGACTTCCCCATAGAGAGTAATAATTTCTATAAGAATGGAAAAAATTGGTTAGCAATTCATCCTGAAAAACATAAACAAGCAACAACAAGTACTATTTTCAATTTTAAAAGTGGGCGATATGATATCGTTTTTGTAGGTGTTGGAGAAAATGATGGTAATTCTAATTTCAAAATGTTTATTAACAAGAAAAAAATTGGAGAATATAATCCACCTCTAACTGATAGTTTATTTGAAGAAGGCAAAAGATTTAATGCAATATGGAGACGTGTAAAAATAAAAAAAGGTGACAAAATAACTGTATCTGCAAAAGTTGCTACTGACGGTAACGAATGGACTCGTGCACGTTGGGCAGGTATAATATTTGCTCCCGTTGGCAAAGGAAAAGATATTCAAGACGCTCCCTCTTCTTATTCTCAAAACTAAACGATGAATAATAAAATCTGTAAAAAGACCCATTAACACTTACATTAAAATGAATAACAAAACCTTATTTATAGTATTAACTTTTTCATTAATATCAATATCAACTTTTGCTCAAAAGATAAGTCCTCCTTCAGGGCGTATTGCCATTGTTGCAGATGGCAACTCTCCAGATCCAGATGATTTAGGTGGCACAGCAATAAGTATTGCGTTATTACGTGCTGCTGGATTAGAAGATAGACTTGTACACTATTCGCACAGTTGCGATTTGGTTAGAGATGACCGTATTTCTGAACAAGCTGAAAAAGAACGCCACCATCTAATGCAAATAGCTTGTGATATGACAGCTAGACGCTGGGGAGGTTTACAACATATTACTTTCTTCGATGCCATATGGCAAAAAGAAGAAACCATCAATGATTTGGCTTGGGCTATAAATGCTTCAACTGCTGAGAGTCCTTTATGGATTATTGAAGCTGGAGAGCCTGATATTATTGGTATGGCATTGAGAAAAACACCCAAAGAAAAACATCAATACGTTAAAGTAGTAACCCATCATCCTGCCAATGATAATGCTGGCGATTTTTATACTTGGCAACAAATTTTGGATTTTGGTATTGAAGAAGTAAGAATTCCAGACCAAAACATTAACCTAAAATTAGATCACGAAAAATGGGATTGGGCAAAAAATCATACAGACCCACGTATACGATTAATTTGGACCATTGGAAACATTGCTGAGATAGATAATATTGTGAAGTTTCAAAAAGGTAAATGGGACTGTTCTGATGCGGGCATGGTATTATACTGGATTACTGGCGCTAATATAAATAATGGTTTGAAGGCTGGAAGTATGGAAGTCGTAAAATCTCTTTTAGAAGATTATGTGAAAGACACCCCTGAACCACCTTTTAAAAAGAAAAAGTAAGCGCTTAGTCCAGCTTTAATTTATTATCTTGATGGTTTACATCTGGAAAAGTATCAGAAAGCAACTCTACAGAAATAAGTTTTTCTATATCTAAATTAACTAAGATTGAATCGGGGTTGTCACTCCATACCTCCGGAGTTTTTTCAATAATTGATGATGTGCCATCAATATAAATCAATTTTAATGTAATAGGCATAGGCAAGCCTCCAATATTATTAATGATTACACCTGATTCATTTATTTTTTTAAGGGCTAAATCTGCATAGCCATATTCAAATACCCATTTTTTCCAGAACCAATTTAGGTCTTTCCCACTCACATCATTGAAAGTGAACATAAAATCATAAGGGGTAGGATGCTTACCGCCCCACCTGTTAATATATGTTTTTAAGCATGATTTAAAAACTGTTTCACCCAACATATTTTCCAATGCTAAAAGCATTAAAGCTGGTTTTCTGTAAGATAATTGAAAATGTCCTTTACGTATCGTTAAATGATTAGTAGGCGCTATTAGAGGTGACTCCCATTGTTTACCTGCATTTGCTAAGTAACCACGCATGGTGCTTTTTAGCTGTCTATTTTCATCGTCGGTCCCTTTATACAAGTCTTGTATAAATTTAATCGTGAAAAACGTAGCCCACCCTTCTTCCATCCAAGAGTATTTAATTTCATTGACACCTACGTAATGTGGTAAATAGGTATGAGACAACTCATGAAACGTCATATAGTCGTTACTCTTAGGGTTCTTACTTAAACCATTATTAGCCATCATAGGGAACTCCATACCATCAAATTCTGGAACACCCATGTAAGTAGTAAAAGTGTCATAAGGAAAGGGTATTCCAGGATAATCTTCAGACAAAAATTCCATACTTTTCTTTTGTATGTTCAATACACCATCTGCATATTTTTCGTCTTCAACATCATAAATGAGATTTGATGATATTGTTTTGGATTTTAACGGCACAGCTTGAGCAATCCATTTAAAATTATCACTTAAACCGAAAGCAAAGTCACGTACGTTTTCTGCTTTAAATTTCCATACTTTACGAGTTGAGGCATTACTAGTATTCATTTCTTTATTAGAAATAATTATAGGCTCTATCGAGTTTTTAGCTAAAGAAAAACTCTTATACTCTTTTGATGATAAAACCTTTTTTGGATTTAAAAGTTTACCTGTAGCTGCAATTTTGTAATTACCGGGAACTGTAATATCAACCTCGTAAGTTGAATAGTCTAAGTAATATTCATGAGCTCCTGTATACTCAGAATCATCCCAACCATCAATATCATCATACACCGCGATTTGAGGATACCAATACCCTACAAATGCACTTTTAGTATCGTAGGCTCCAATTCTATTTACATAAATACTGGGCATTTTGGTCGTCCAACTCATAGCAATTGTAGTTATAGAATTTGGTAGTAATGGCGTTTTTAAATTCAATCTTAAGTATGAAGAGCGTTCTGTGATGGTAATGTTATCTGAATTTTTTGATTCATCAATGTTTTCAGGTGCTAGATTTGTAGATTTTAGTGCATCGTTTAGAATAACACCGTTACCGTTTACAGTCAAATTTTCAATCTGTATCCCATCTGTTAAATTCTCTAAAGGTATTTCGTTAGCTCTTAAACCTCCTTTTTTGTAGTGGTTAGGATGCATTTTTATAAATATATGCTGTAGAGTATCTGGACTATTGTTTTTATATGTAATAGTTTGTCTTCCAAGAATATCCCAATTGCCAGGAACAACCTCTACATCAATTTTATAAGAACATTGGTTTTGCCAGTATTCACTTCCAGGTTTACCATCAAAAGACCTTGTTTTTTTTTGATATGCTTGCTGAAACTCCCTAGGCATGTATAGAGCCTCTTGCGCTTGTGTAAACAAATAAAAAAAACAAGATATGCAGACACTTAATGGTAGTTTCATGGTATAAAGATAAATTTAAAAAGGGGATAATTATTCCCGTGTTATTAATTATGAGTGTTAGTTTTTAAGTACAGAAATCATTTTATCTAATTGCCTTTCAATAAAACGCCTTTTACATAAATTAACATTATGAAGTTTCTCTACCATTGTGTCATAAAGTTTAATGTGACATGATTATAAATCATACCATTCTGATTTTTTTCTTTACCCATATAATTACAAGTGGGCTCATCTATTATATTATAGTCAAGATATGTCGTATGACCGAATCATAGATACAATCTCAATGAAATGGAAGTAAAAGCAGGAATGTACTTAGCAATGTAAATAAAATCGCTTTTATTATTTTCCCTTTTAATAATAGAATTTTACTTTAAATTTTATTAAAATATCTTTCAATAAATTTATTAATCATTTTCATCAAAAATTGCCTTTAAAAAAGCATAGCGATTTGGAACATTCGTATTAACCCATGTTTCAATTTCTGAAGATAAACGCCCTGGATAATTCTCCATGGTGTATACAAAAATTGCTGTTTCTGGTATATCTTCTTGTAATGGTATATCCTCTGCGAATTCTGTAATAAAAACACCATCTGCTTCTTGAGCGTTCCTCCATGCTGTAGTTGTTGCAAAACGAGGTTCAAAAAACACATGTGTGGCCTCATGAAAAACAGTTTCTTCAAGTTGATTAGTGGATAATCTATCATCAATTCTTTCATCGGATATTAAGAAAAATTTACCATCTGGCTCAGCACTTGCTCTACTCTCACCAGAGAATACGGCAACATGACTTAATTCGTCTCTCATAAAAATGGGCAATTTACCAAGTTTGTCTGTCAGCTTATTAGCGTACTCTGTAGCACGTTCTAGGCTTCCAAAATTACTACGACACCAAATTCCTATTTTTTTATTATCGGTAAATGTAGCTTCAAAAACATAGGCGTTTGCATCCAACAACGGTTCTACTCCTGGCACCTCTCTTTCAAACTGTCCCAAATATTCGATACTTAAAAACGTATCTGGATCTGTAGATGTTATATAATCTATATCAGTTCCATCTATAGAAAACTCAAATAAGGGTTTACCAGCTTTATTTGTATTTCCGTCATCATCACCGTTTTCTTGATCTATAAGATCTTGTCTCACAACAATACCATCATCTGATTTGCAATTCGTTACACATAACAGTACGAATAGACTTAAAATATTGAATAAACTCTTTAATTTCATAACTTTTTTTATTGGTATTCTAGAAGAGCTTTTTTAAAAACTCATATCTATTAGGTATATTAATCTTTATCCATTGCTCTATCTCAGAAGATAATCTACCTGGGTATTTTTCCATAGTGTAAACAAAAATCGCTGTTTCTGCTAAATCTTCCTTTTTTGGCTTGCTCTCTGCATAACGTGTAATAAATACACCATCTTTGGCCTGGGCTTCTTGCCACTCCTTACTTTTAGCGTATTTTAAATCTAAAGCTACATGGATGGATTCATGAAATACAGTTTCTTCCAAGTCGTTATTGCTAATTCTGGTATCCATATTATCAGAATATAGCACGAAAAACTTACCTGCATCTTCAGCAAAAGCCGTTGCATCACCTTTGTGTATTACTACGTGGTTTAGAGCATTACGCATAAAGTCTGGCAGCTTTCCCAGTTTATCGCTTAATTTATCTGCATAATCCCTTGCCGCTGCTTTACGGCCAAAATCACTGTGAGCCCATATTTCAATTTTTTTATCATTTTTAAATGCTGCTTTAAAAACATAAGTATTTTCATCAAATAATTCGTCATCCTTCCCTCCTGGCATTTCTTTTGCTTCTTGACCTATGTAACTAAGATTTAAAAACGCATCTGGATCTGTAGATTTTATAAAATCTATATCGGTTGACACGATTGAGTTTTCAAATAAAGGCACTTTCTTTTCAGTCACCTCAGCCAAATCAATTTCTAACTTAGCTGATTTTGTACTCTTCTCTGCAGTTTGTTTACAGCCTAAAATTAAAAACACTACAATACAAACCCAACTTATCTTTATCATTTTATTTTTTTGTTTTTCGTTGAAAACATCGTTTATAGAGGTTCAAAAAATATAGTGCCAAAGGTTTCTGAACCTGAGCCATCTATCAAAATAAATTCAGTAATTTCTATGAATCCTTCAGCGTTAGAATAGCCGCCTATAGCACTGAATGTGTATTCTTCCGTACCTCCGTCAGTTTCACATGTTAAGGTAGTTTCGCTAATAATAACTTCAGATCCATTTTCTTCCTCACCGAAGAAGACACCAAGTTCCACAAGATCGTTATTACAACCTAGTCCTAAAAAGTCTCCAGATAATATATATTCATTACAATTTTCAGGATTTTGACTAAATATCCCTATGCCAAAACTTTCCTCTCCATCAATGTTAACAATACTATTGTATTCACCTTCAAAACTACATCTATCTCTTTCGTCTCCACCTCCTGAATCTCCAGATTGCTCTATAAACAAATCACCTGTTATGGTTTCTCCGCCACCGATAAGTTCGTAACCAAAAAATTCCATAAACCCATCGTTACCACTAAAGAAGCCACTGGCATTAAACGTATAATCTATTGTTTCGCCTCCTTCGTTGGTACAGCTAAAAGTAGCATTCTCGATAATAACGTCGCCTTCGTTTCCTCCTTCTACAAATGGTTCTAAAAAGAGTATAAATTCAATATCGTCGTTTGTGCAACCTAAATTTAAAAAGTCGCCACTAATTGATATTTCGTTGCAACTATCCAATAAAGAAGCGATGATAATATTTTCTCCGTTATTAGAATCTCTTGCCAAAAGTTCACCTTCAAAATTAGAAAATTCGAAATCTAAATTACAATCTCCACCATTACCATCACCTGGATCGTCTAAACCTCTAATATTTAAGGTTCCTGTTTCGGTACCATCAGGAGTTATCATGGTATAATTTAATTCTATTCGCGTAAGTTCTCCTTGGTATATTCCTGTACCTTCTACAGTAAACTCAGTGGTTTCTGTACCATCTTCTGATAAGCAAGAATACGTTGTTGACGGTACTGAGATAGTCCCTTCTGAAGATTCTGGACTATTGGGTGTGAAAACAAATAAAATCTCTACATCCTCATTAAAACATCCTTGATTAAAAATGCCGCCACCTGTGAAGATATATTCTCCACATTCTATACCTAATTTACCTATTGTTATACCTTCACCATTATTAGAATCTACGGTTCTTAGCTCTTTTACGTAGTTGGATAAATCAAAATTTAAGTTACATGCCCTATATGGGTCTGTACCATTGATAAACTCATCAAGATTGGTAATTAAATCGCCATCACAATCGGCACTTCCCCATATAGCATTATCAGAATTAAAACCAATATAGCCCTCTTCTTGAGCTGGCATACATGGATCGTTAGGAGCTTCGTCTATAAAATCGGCAACACCATCTCCATCTGTATCTATAGTATTTTCATCTAAATAAGGGTTTCGAGATTGATCTTCAAATTCATCAGCGTTTGACACACCATCCCCATCACAATCAGCGTTTTGCCACATTACGTTAAACACATTAAAACCAGTGTAAGCCATTTGTTGCGCTGGAAAACAGGGATCGTCTGGAAACTCATCTAAACTATTAAGTATACCATCTCCATCAGTATCGGCTGCTTCACTAACAAATTCTTCATTTTCAACACAGGAATAACTAAAAATTAAAGCAAAAGCCGCTAAAACCAAGGACCATTTTATGTGTGTTTTATATTTCATAATTTTTATTTTTATTTATGACAACAGTTGATTTGTTACGATAAAGGTCTTATAATTAACGTTCCGGTAGTTACACGCTCATCATCTGGGATATCATCCCCCAACTCTGTTATAGTATAGGTAAACTCTACTGTACTTGAAGCTCCTGAGTAAGACCCGAATCCCTCTACGGTAAAAATTCTACTAGATGTTCTATCTTCAGATAAACATGAGTATTCTGTAAGTTCTACAACTATGGTTCCGTTTGATGATGTTGGATCGTTTGGTGTAAATAAGAATGGAATGCTAACATCTTCATTAAAACAACCTTGGTTAAAAATGCTTCCCCCTGTAAAGAAAAACGTACCACAGTCTTCGCCTATAACGCCTATTGTTACACCTTCTCCATTATTTGAATCTACTGTTCTTAACTCTCGCTCGTAATTTTCTAATTCAAAATTTAAAATTTCATTACAAGGTAAATCTGGAAGAGGATATGGCGAATCTCCATTTGCTAATTCATCTGCATTACTAATGCCATCAGCATCACAATCTCCCATAGCCCAAACTTCATTATCAGGGTTAAAATCTTGGTATCCCGCAAACTGCTCTGGCAAACATGGATTGTTAGGTTCTGGATCTTCGTCGTCTCTAACACCATCGCCATCGGCGTCTCCAATTGTAGACTCGTCTACATAAGGGTTTCTACCTTCATTTACTTCATCTGCGTTACTCATACCATCAGCATCACAATCTGCATTACCCCAAACACTATTAAATGGATTAAAACCAGTATATGTAAAGTCTTGTAATGGTAAACACGGATCATTAGGACTAGAATCTTTACTACTTTCAATACCATCGCCATCTGGATCATTTAAATTCCGTAGTATAGTTATGTTTGATATTTTAGTAACATCTTTCTTTTTTACTTCCACCTGTAAAGTCACTTCGTCTACACTACCAGAATTAAAAACCTCTGGAGTAGTTGCTATAATTTCCCCAAAGCGCACCCCTAAAACCACACTATTTTCTGGGTTTTGAGATAGTAATGTAAAGGTAACTTCTCCACTATTAGATGCTCCTCTTGAAAATCCTAGAGTATCTAACTCTTGTACAACTACAGGCGCCGTAATTGTAAAATCTTCAGTAGTTACGGTAACACCTGAAACATTGTCGTCAGATTCGTTACATGACACATAAACTATTATGAGGAGTAAGCTTGCTAGATATTTGTATAATGTTTTCATAATTGATGTTTTACTGTCTTGGGTTTTGCTCTATTTCTGGGTTAGCAACTATGTAATTGTTTGCAATAGGGAATGCCCAGTTTAAACTATTGGGTTCTATAGATACGGTTTCTCCTGCAAACGAATGTGTTACTGTTATTTTTTCGTCATCAAAACGGTTGTAACGCTTAATATCAAACGTTCTTAAAACACTGGGTGCTTTTTCTCTTCGTATTTCATCTTTTACAAATGCTAAAAGATCTGCCTCATCGGCTATATCAACTGGTGTATAAGTTCCTGTTTCAAATCTGTTACTTCTCAAAAGGTTTAAATCGTCATTTGCTAGTTCGACATTGCCCAACCTAGCATTACACTCCATGCGTATTAAATATAAATCTGCGGTGGTTATAGATACGTTAGGATTGCTATTTGCCCTATGCGCAACAAAAACGGGATTATCAATAGGCGCAAAGAAATACGTATTGGCATCTGCAAACCATCGTTTTCTTAAATCGTTATCTGCGTACAAACCATAAAACTCTGGTGTAGACACAATGGTAAAACCACCCGAATCTTTAAACCATAATAATTGAGGATCCTGAAGTGCCAATGGAAAAGATTTTACATTGGCATCTCTAGGGTCGGTTGGATCGCTATTAACATCTCTAAGTGTATTTTTTAAATTCAAACCTTTATTTGCAGCATCTAGTGCCAATTGATATTCGCCTTGATACAGCAAAACACGAGCTAAAAAAGTATAAGCTCCTGCTTTTGACGGCCTAAATGTTAAGTTTGCTGGTTGTAAATCTGGCAACGCATTTATATTATCATTGATATCAGAAAGTATTAAATCGTAGATGTCTTGAACTGAAGCTCTTGTAAAATCTGCGCCTTCTAAATCTATACCTTCTCGTATTGGTACCCCTAAATCCGTACTTGCTGTTTCTGGATTATAATGTACACTGTAAATATTTACTAAGTTAAAGTAAGCAAATGCACGTTGTAATGAAGCGTCAGCTTTTAACTCAGCTATTTCTTCTGGAGTGCCGTTTTCAACAGTTTTTAAACCTTCTAAAACCACGTTTGCTACGTATATTTGATTGTAATACAATATCCAAGTATTATCATCTCCATTATCTGTTGAAATCTGATCTCTGAAAAGATACATATTGATTTGCTCTGGGCTTATCCCAAAATTTGCTCTTACTTGCTCGGTAAGTAAATAGTTATCGCTGGCTAAAATGGTAAAGTCATGATGCGATCCAAACCCTTGAGTAAAGTTTACATTTGGATCAGGCTCTACTTGATCTAGCAGTGCTCTAAACTCTTCTACTTTTGTGGGTATAACTTGTCCTTTAGGTTCAAAATCTAAGAAGTTATCTCTAGTGCACCCAGTTACTATGCATGCAACTACTAAAATTATATATATTGAATATTTCATAAATCTCTATATGAATTAAAAGTTTGCTGTTACGTTTAAAGTGAATGTTGGAGGAATAGGAATTGTTCTGCTTATAGGATCTACATCCCATTTATTAAAATTCCATACCTTAAGGTTGTCGCCTTGGATACTTACAGACAAGTTGCGCATTGCTAACTTGTTTGCCAATTGCTCAGGGAATTGATATGTTAGATTTACCTGTTGTAAACGTATTGTTGTGGCATCATCTGTATTTCTATCAGATTCATCAAGATAAAGATACAAAGGTGTTCCTGTTTCGTTTGGCGATGTTGTTCTAGGCACATCGGTTAACAATTCATCTCCTGATTGTTGCCATCTGCTGGTCCAATCACTAAACACATTTGTTCTAAAAAATCTTGGATCGTAATTTCTTTCAAACCTAAATCTGTTACCTCCCGAATAATTGGTTAATACGCGTAAGGATAAGTTTTTATAGCTAAGAGTATTAACTATAGAACCTGTTCTGTTTGGTGATCTAGACCCTTCACTTTTTAATGCTTCAATAGCTCCTATATCTCCGCCTACTTCAACAACTTCGTTATTTTCATTAAAGAATGATGGATTTCCGTTTATATCTAAACCTGCATATCTAAAGCTAAAGAAGGCATCTACTGGTTCTCCAACTACAAAAGCATTGGCATCGTACTGTGTAAATAAGAAAATTTCCCCTGGATTACTTTCATCTATACTCGTTACTTTGTTTTCATTAGCACTAAATAAGATACGCATGTCATAATTAAAATCTTTTGATTGAATAACACGCAAACCTAAGTCAATATCAAAACCTCTGTTATATAATTCTGCTACGTTTAAGAATGAAGAAGACAACCCATAAGTAGGGCTTAAGTTTCTTCTTGCTAATAAATCTTCACTTCGTCTATCATAAAACTCTACGCTTCCATAAATCCTATTATTAGCCATAGAGAAGTCTAGACCTAAATTTAAGATTTTAGTTTTCTCTAAACGTAATGTTGGGTTTGGAGGATTGGAAATGGTTAAGTAATTATTTAAAAAACTACCTGCATCCCTACCTTGTCTGGCTACTAGAAATGGAGATGTATTTCTGTCTACGTTTCCACCAACACCATAAGTTCCTCTTAAATTAAGATTATCAAAAAAATTGGATTTAAAATACGGCTCGTTAGTAATATTCCATTTAAACCCTGCAGAAAACAATGGGGTGTTTCTAAACTCTTCTGATGCTCCAAAAAGATTAGTATCATCTAAACGAATACTAGCAGAAAGGGTATAACGGTTATCATAATTATAGGCTGCATTAGCATAATAGGATAGAAATCTGTTTTCGTTAAACACAATGTTTTCACCATCATTTATAAGGCGTTGCCCTCCAAAAATAGCATCTTCATACAAGGTATTTAAGTTAGGTTGTGTAAAGATTAAAGACTGATCATCATAACCATATTTTCTATCCCTGTTAAATTCTGTTATTTGTTTACGTACTTCGTACCCAGCAATAGCGTCGATATTATGTAAACGATCTTTAAAATCAACAGAGTAATTAACCTGAGCTCTAAACGTATTATCTGTAGAGCTTCTTGATGATGTGTTTAATATAGAACCTACTGGTACTGGTAAATCAGCTACTTGCCCGTTTTCGTCTAATTGTGCAAATCTATTTACTGTATTTCTTGTTAAAAATCTGTTTTCATTAAATAAATCTCTACCAAAAAATGCATTGTAAAGATATTGGTAGCTCAAATCTACTGTAAGTCCTTTAGCAAGCTCATAATTTATTCCTGTTTGC
Organism: uncultured Algibacter sp.; assembly: GCA_947502405.1. GTDB lineage: Bacteria > Bacteroidota > Bacteroidia > Flavobacteriales > Flavobacteriaceae > Algibacter_B. The sequence goes on from CANMZT010000002.1 coordinate 104,763, forward strand.
AAACGCAAATCGGTTGCAGTTGAAGTGTCATCAATATTATCAGACTCTTGTTTAAGATTAAAAGTCCAAGGATAGGGATATCCGTTTCGCTGCGCTAATTGAGAACTTTCAATATTTACACCATTAGTCATTGGTAGGTAATTGCCATTATCATCTAAAATCCTCTCAAATAAAGGAAAGTTATTTAAATAATCTACAGCCCCCGTACCAAGACCATCTTGATTTTTTGTTTGGGTAATGTTACTAATAAAACGCAACTTCAATTTATCAGTTAAATTATAATTTGCATTTAGGTTTAATATAAACTGATCAGAACGGTCATTTACAATAGCGCCCTTATTTTGATTGTATACTAATGAAGAGTTAAAGTTATACTTTTCGCCTCCACTGGAAATACTAAGGTTATATTGATTCCATAATTGTTGTCTCATAAATAATCTTGAAAACTCTTCCCTTCCATCATTATTTCTAAGCGCATTAAGTCTTGAGTCTGCAGTTGCAATATCTATATCGCCCCTGTTAAGACGTAATAATGTCTCTCTAACAGAATTATTTTGAAATAAAGAAAATTCATTTAAAGAGCCGTTAAACAAATCTCTTTGTTGCGAGAATTGTTCAAATTTGAACAACTCTACTTGATAATCTACTTGAGTGCTAGGATCTGCAAAAGGCGAATCAAAAATATCCTGTTTTAAAGTAACAGCAGTATTTACTGAAACATTAATATTTAATTTTTCACTTCTTGAACCACTTTTAGTTGTTATCACTATAACCCCATTTGCTGCCCTTATACCCCAAATAGATGAAGCTGCTGCATCTTTTAAAATAGATATGGTTTCAACATCATTAGGATTTATAGTACTAAAACCACCTGGTATAGCAAAACCATCCACAACCACTAAAGGCTCTGTGGTGGCATTTATAGAACTTCTACCCCTAATAACTAAACCTATGTTATTCTTTTCTTGAATAAATAGATCAAATTGAACACCAGGCGCTTCTCCTGCTATTTTAGAAATAATATTTTGCTCTATTTTTCTGTCTAGAATTTTATTATCAATAACTGCAAACGATCCTGTTGCGCGTTCTTTACTAATTTTTTGATACCCAGTAGACACTATTTCTACACCCTCTAGTTGTTCTACCGAAGTCTCCATCGTTATGGTATAATTGGTATCTGAAGTTAACAAAAGTTCTTGGTCTGCAAACCCCAAATAGGAAAACACTAATGTTTCATCTGGCTTGGCGTTTATTATAAATTTGCCATCAAAATCTGTTGTCGTTCCTCTTCTTGTACCTTTTACAACAACAGTAACACCAATTAATGGCGCTCCTTTATCATCATAAACAACACCCTCTATCTGCTGTTGTGGTAATTTAATTTCGTAATTATCATTAAAATGTAATGTACCTTCTACATTATCATGACTATACATGTGAGAAGATATAAGATAAAAACCTAAGACAATAACAAGTTTTAATGATACTTGATTAAACCTATTTTTCATAAATGTTAGTTTTTGATAAAAAAGTAGACAACGATTGCTGAAATATTAAAAATAATTTAAACAATGTATGTTTTTTGAATATTTTATTCATGAATATTAATATAAAAGCAATAATTATTTACTATAAAAGTAGTTTTATTAAGAATATTTTAAAAGTTGATTTTTAGGTAAAACCCTGTTTTTTTAGTGGAAACCATTTTTATAGTGTTTTTTAAAGAAGATTCGATGGTTTAGTTAAAATGATGTTATAGGGTTTAAAAATAGTATTACAAGCCCATTGGTTTATGTTTATGAAAGCTTTAAATTTAATTTACTTTACATACCAAAGTAATCTCTACTGGTGCATTTGATGGCAAAGAGGCAACCCCAATAGCAGCTCGTGAACCAATACTTTTTATCCCTAAATAATTAATAAGAATTTCTGATGCAAAATCTGCAATTTTTGCATGTAATGAGAAATGTTCTTCAGTATTTAAAAACACACTCATTTGTAATATAAGAGAAATTTTTTCTCCAGCTTCTAAACAATTTTGTGCTGCGCCTAAAGCGTTTAAAGTAGCCAATTCTACAGCGTCTCTATAAGATTCTATGTCTTCGCTTACTTTTATTTTTCCCGAAAACAATAATTTGCCCGCCTTTCGAGGTGTCATACCCGAAGTATAAATAACATCTGAATGTCTTACAGCTGCTAAATACTTTCCTTGTGGTACGGGGGTCTTATCAATATTTATCATAGCTTATATATTTCTACCATTTTAACAATACGTTGTGCTGCTGCAATTGCTTTATCATGGTCTTGAGAGAAATTTAACCTGATACTATCATTCAAATGAGGCGCGAACTCTGATGCTGGAGTTACGATAACGCTAGCTTGAAATCGTAAAAGTTTTACAAAATTGTCTAAGCTAATACTAAGCTGAGGTAGTTTAGGAAATAAATAACTTCCTGCTTGCGGTGTTGCTACTTTAAAGTTTGCGTTTCTAAAAATAGCAAGCAGTTTATCTCTAATAATTTCGTGCTCGCTAATGCGATTATCCATCCAACCTTCGGGTTCGTTAAACCAAGTTTTTAAAACGGCTTGATTATAACCTGCTGCTCTTAAGGAAACGATAGCCTGCAAGCGTTCCATCCTTTCAATTATTGTAGATGTTCCAAACGCTGTACCTAATCTGTAGCCGCTTAATGATTCTGTCTTAGATGGCCCCATTATAGTGATAAGGTTTTCTGGTCGCACTTCGCAAGCTCGGATATGCGTATATGACTCATTACTATATAGCATTCTAGAATATAATTGATCTACAATAATAGTAACGTTGTATGTATCTGCTAAAACTGCAATTTTATTTATAATTTCTTTGGAATACACATGACCTGTTGGGTTATTTGGTGTAGAAAACACAAATACCTCAGTACCATTTTTAAAAGCTGTTTCTAGTTGATTTAAATCTATTCCGTTTTCAGCTTGAGTATTAAGGTAATTTAATGTTATCGGCACTACTTCACCTCCAAAAAACTTAACAAGTTTTCTGTTTGCAAAATAATCTGGTTCTACAACCGCTACTTTAGTACCGTTTGTTACAGTGGCACCTAGGGCTAAAAAAAGAGCGCCTTGTGTTCCAGGAGTTAAAATAAGTTCGGTATCCGCTTCTATGGGATATCCGCTAAACTTACCAAGTCGTTTTGCTAAAATTTGTCGTATCTCTAGAGCGCCACGATATTCGGTATAGGCTTGCGCTCCACCTTTATCAAAACCCGCCTTCCAAACAATTTCAGAATTGGGTGTTGGGGGAAACGCATCTACGTCGCCATGAGAAAAATCAACAAGCTCACCTTCTAATTTTTCACCTTTCATTATGGCTTCAATATTCCCTGCGCCCTGCCTTACTTCTTGTCCTGGTGCATTATCAGCTTCAAGCGCTTTAAATTTGTCATTTAATGTTAACATACTAAAAGTGTTAATTTATTTTTTGTCTTAATTCTAAATCATAAACGTCTCCGTCTTTTAATAGAACTGGATTACCAATTTTTTCTAGTGCCATATCTTCACTATCGCTATAATCTTTTAGATCATAGAAAGTAACAGCGTTTTTGCCTAATACTTCAGCTTTAGTGCCTTGAACAAATATTGCTGTAGCCTCATCAATACCTATACCTAGCATTTGAGGGTGTTTTACTAATAAGTACGGTAATTTCTTCTCTCTATCACGTTGCCTAAAATGTGCATCTATTATTACGCCTTTTAAAAACCCTAAACCTTCATCATTGCCTTCCATCCATATGTTTCTATTAGTTCTTGGGTCTCCTCTAACAAGAAAATCGCCTTGAATTTGCGCACCAGCTGAAGTACCTAAAATTAAGCCTCCTCTTTTTAGAAGTTTATCCATTTCCTCATGAACGGTTGTATTTAAATAGGCATCCATAAACTTGTAAGTTCTTCCTCCTCCAAAATACACCGCATCGGCATTTTTAATAGCTTCAATTAATGCTAGGTCTTCACCTTGATTTATGCCTGAAACTCCAGTTTTAGTATGGTAAACAGAAACATTTTTGCACCCTAATTTTTTTAGTTGCTTTGCTCCGTAAGACTCTTTACTTTGCGATACGCATACGTATTTAGCGTTTGTGCCTCCTGAAAATTTTATAACTCTTTCCCACATCCCTTCTGGATATCCGCTTCCACCAATAATTAATAACGCACCACTTTCTACATTAGGAATTGGGGCTTTTACGGGAGGAAAAACATCTTGAGTTCTTTGTATAGCCGACCTATTCCAAGAAATTAAATCTGTATCGTAACGGAGTTCAACAGGTCGTTCAAGCAACATCTCCCGAGCTTGCCAATTGCCATTTGCAGCTACTTTTAAAGTTACTTTTTCTCGACCAACTATAGATACTTCCCTGCCGCTATGTATAGCTACTGATGCCTTTTTTGGAATATCCCACCCCACTATACCAGGAAGCTCGTCTATTATTTCATTAAACTTAGCAGCGTTACTTTGGGTGAAAATCATTGAGTTCGGTAAAACATCAAACCCTTTTACAACCTTATCGTCTCTTTCTAAAAAAGTAGCTAAACTTTCTGCAGCTTTACCTTTTGCCCCAATTACACCACCTCTTTTTAAAACCTTTTCGATGTTAGACTTCACCTCTGTTTTAGCTGAAGACAATAAATAATCTCCGGCTAACCAAATCGCAGTTGCAGTATCAAAATGTAACTGTTCTTTTTCTAAAGACTTTTTGTCTTTATCTAATACTATTTTGATAACCTTTCCAAAATTTTCTCGCCATGTTTTTAAATCTTCAGAGGTGTTACCATCAGTTAAAACAACTAATTCCCCATCTTTTCCGCTACCTAAATAACTAAAAGTTTTGTTTTGAATATGATTCATTCCATCAGTTCCTACTAAAAATATTGCGCCATGGATTGGAGACACCACCTCAACCTTATCAGGTGATTTTCTATCGTTATTAGTTATTTGAGAATTACTTACTGTAGTAGCAAATAAAAAAAAGACGATACACAATCTAATTTTTAAGAAAAACTGGAATTGTAATGTTCCGCACATATTTTATATCTAATTGAAGTTATTAGTACACTCAAAGTTAAGCTTAAATGATATTTTAAGTAAATCGATTAATTGTTTTTTAAAGCATTTTTACTTTAATTTGTGTTGTAAACAACAAAAAATTCGTTGATTCAATGGTGGATAATGTAGATTTAAAATTGATTGAGCTTCTTAAAAAAAATTCACGTTTATCTTTTGCAGATTTAGGAAGAAAAATAAACCTATCGCCATCGTCGGTTAGAGAACGTGTTCAAAAGATGGAAGACGAAGGTATAATCAAAAGATATATTACTGAAATTGATAATAAAAAAATAGGACTAGACTTGGAGGCTTTTATTTTAATTAAAGCTTTCCCTGGTAAATTGCAGTATGCCATAAAAACCGTATCTAAATTCCCAGAAGTTGTGCAAGCGCATCGCATTACAGGTAACCAAAATATTCATTTAAAAGTAGTTGTTGCTAACCAAGTAGGTTTACAAAAGCTACTAGATAAACTAATGCAGTTTGGTGACACTAATACGTTTTTAATTTTATCAGGAATTAAAAATTAAACAAAAAGCTTTTACTTCTTCTAAACTTTAATTGTATAATAATCTTTTTACAACACCTTCGTTTGTTTTCAAAAGATATACACCTTTTGAATATCTTGAAATATCTAGTACAGTTCCTTTTCCTTCAGAAATTTTTCTCCCTAATAAAGAGTAGACTTCCCACGTTTTAGATTTGCTTAAATAAAATATTCCATCTCTACTTGGTACTGGATATACCTTAAAATCATTTTGAAGCGCAAATTCATCAACACTTAAGCTTCCAATTCTATTTAATGTAATATAGTCATAACTAGGGCCAGCACCCCCGTTAGGTATTCTTAATTCCAAAACCCAAAGTCCACTTTGCAAATCAAATTCATCTGAGGCATAATCCTGAAAATCACCACCTCCGTTAATTTTTCTTATCCCATCAGTAGTTGAGTTATTTGGAGCAGAAAACAATAATTCAGTTGTTGACAAATCTTTTGGCAATAGGTAGGCCTGAAAAGGTTTTGAATTACTGGAAAAGGTGGCATAATTTACCAACATTTCGTAGCGTCCGCTTTCTGTGATGTTTATGGTATATCTTGTATATTCGTTACCACTGATCCCTGTTGTTACAAATCCCGTACCTCCTAATGCAATATCAACATCATCACCTACTTCTGTACGATAGACTCCCCCAGAATTCCCCACAGAAGAATCAAAAAACGCCAATCCTGAACCTCCTAAATCGTAATCTTCAGTTTGTATAACACCGGGAACCATATGGGCTGTTCCTAAAAACGGCCTTGTTGGATAATCTGTACTTGTTACTATAATTGTGCTTTCCTTGGTTCTGCCTCTATCATCTGTCAAAACTAATTTTAAATTATAGGTACCTTCAACAATATTTTCTAGAATCGAATCATTTTGTCCAGAATATCCCCATGTGAACGGCGCAGAAGAAACACTACGTACCAAAACGTCATTTATAAAAAGTTCCATATTGGCAATGTTCTCGGGTACGCTGGTTGTAGAAGCCTCAACCTCAATAGAATTCCCTGGTTCAATATTATCCAAATTATTGGGCGTCACAAACATTGGTGCTTCTATAATTGGAACCGTCTGCACATTTATTTTATCTAAATTAAATCCACCGTTCTGCACATTAAGTTTCAACGCATGCAAGCCTTTTGTTAACGGGATGGTTAATCTAGTAGCAGTTTGAAAATCGGTAGCACTGGCCGTTTGTGGCAATGAAAAGTTATTGAAAACAACAACGTCGTCGATCTCTATACTCACCAAAGCTCCTGCAGTTGCAGATGCGTAAACAAATTCAAAATCGTAATCATCGGCATTTAAAACATTGACATCATATTTTAACCATTCGCCATTTTGGGTATCCCCAACGTAAGTGATACCGGTGTCCGTCCCCACATCTACTCCATTGGTATCAATGCCTGGACTCAATGTATTGTCGGAAGTTGTATCTGAAAAGCCAACGCCTTCTCCACCATCTTTATAATCTTCGGCCTCAATAGTACCCGCAATAAGATGGATGGATTCATCAAAATAAATACCTGATAATTTACTTACTGATAGAGGTGGTAATGTAATTGTGCCTGTACCTTCTTTCACTAATTCTAATGGATCAGAAAAATAGTCTACAGGAGCTACTACTCCTAAATTATCAAATATTAAGGCTTCATGCTTGAATGATCTTGAATAAACGGTGCCATCGAACTTCAACTCAAATGTTACGGGCTTATTAGTTAAGTTAACCGCTACTACTTTAGTTTCTCCAAATGCATCAGTAGTAGCTCTTGCATTTACGGCATTTACTGAACCACGAGATACTGCTAATTGTGCTGAAGAGGTTACTGTTCCGCCCATCAATGTTGCATCTCTAAATACATCCTGAATAATTTCATAAGTAGATAAATACCCTCGTTTTTGTAGAGGATATACTGGCTCTCTATCACTACCAACAACCACCATAGCATTTAAAACACGATTAAATATAAACCAGTTAGCACGTTCATAAACATCTTGGTTTTCTGCCATAAACATAAATACATCGGCCATACCTAAACAGGCGCCTCCATGTACTTCAGAACCTGCTGAAACACCCCACTCTGTTAACCATACAGGTTTTCCCGGTGCAAAAGCTCTCACCCAATCAACATCTTCTGCCAATTCTAATTTTGAGGTTAATAACGCACTGTAAGCACTATTACTTTCTCCAGGTACATCAGGATCTGCTCCTAAGTATTTGTGAATGGTAATGGCATCAAAAAAAGTACCGTCGCCTTTAATGGTATTATTATAATCCTCGTGGGTTCTTCTCCAACTTAAAGGCAAAGACAATTTAATATTTGGAAATTCTGCTTTAAGCGCACTTGAAACTTCGGATGCAGCAGCTAAATACATTTCTGGTGTTTCAGTCCTTAAAGCGCGTTGGCCTTTCCAAAAATGCTCATTTCCTAGTTCTATGGCCTTAACTTCTAGACCTAAACCTATATCTTTTTGTGCTCTGGCTACACTGCTTGCTCCATCATCAAAGTTTATAGAATATGTCCACATCATATCATAGCCCTCTCCTCCTGTTCTATTCTTCTTTTGTGTGTTTAACGCTGCTATACCATCAATGTCTCCAGTAATGCTTTGGACAAAAATATCTAAGGCATCTTGATGATTTCTATTATCGTAACTATCTTGTTGATAACCATCTGTTTCCCACTCGTAAAAATTGGCCCATACACCATGGGGAAATCTAATGGTAACTGGGTCTACAAGGTTTATAAAATCTTTTTGAAGTTGAGTATCAAAACCTTGTATATTATAACCTATTAATTTATTATTGAAAGGTTCGGTGCTATCGGTATCAACATCTAAGGATGCTGTAATGGTATTTGGTAAAGAGAATGGATATTCCTGACCGAATGATTTTAGGGACATTATAAAAGTAATACCTATCAAAAGTATTGTCTTAGAAAATTGGATTTTATAAACACCTTGTTGCATCATAATCTCTTTTTTTTTTGGAAGTTACGTTGAATAAAAGTAAAAAGTGTACTGCACACTACTGATATGTCTTTAAATCTATGTATTGGTAATTAAGTTCTATAACTTACACGTAAATTTCTTACTTGAAGATTAGAATTAATTCTTTCAATTTGGAAAATTATATTTATTCTCTTATTAGATATTTGCTATTTTAATTTGTGTTTATATACTCTGTACCTCTTAAATATGAGTTTAATATAACGCTTGGGCAGCTATTTAGTAAAGTAACTTCTTCCTAAAGTAATTGCATGGTACATATTACTGTGTTCTATAAATATCACCAAAACATTTTTCTCGTATATTTTCTTTGATGAATTCCTATAACCTTGTTGTAATTGTATTTATTGATGTACTTCTTCCAGAACAAAACCTAATTAATTATTATCCAAAAAAACGCTAACTCCTAAAAAGAATAAGAGCATAGCGTTTAAAATTTGATTCTAATAGTTCTATTTATTCTGGTATTAACTCTAATAGTTTAACAGCATGAGGCTCTAAATCTACTTTAAGTATAAGGCTTCCTTCACCTTTAATCACCAATGAATCGGATACTGTTTTTGGTAGTTTTGCTAAACCTTGGTATTTAGACAAATTAGCACTTAATACATTTTTCCATCCATCACCAAATCTATCTGATATCCTGTTTCCATAAATACGTCCATTAGTATCTTCAGACACACCAGCAGCTCTTAGATCTTTATAAAGTTCGTGCATCATAATACCGTTATTTTTATCTACTGTCCATTCGCTCATTTTCCATGTATTTCCACTTGAAATGAGACCTCCTTCTAGTTTAGGATAAATGATACGACTTGAAGTACTAGTTCTAGATGGGTTGTGATTGTATACTAATAAATATATAACATCACCCTTAACAACTGGAATAACACCAGCGTAACCACTAAAATTATCTGTTGCTTCTAGTTTATTACCGCCTTCCATTTTTTGGAACATGCGCATTACGTTTTTTCTACCTTGAGGCATATCACTACCTTCTATTTCTTGTCCCCAATCATAAATCTCATTAATTCTATATTCATGAACCATATCACCTACTGTAGCGTACCAACTTGCGCCCAATTCAGTGGCATCAGACAAGCTCAAACCACGTGTTCTATTTTCATCTCTAAGTATTCCAAATTCTTGAATATCTAAAGGAATGTTACTAAACTGCGGATAGCTATTTAATTTATCTCTGTAGCGCTTAATTTTTCCTGGTAAAGCAACAGTGTTTTGGTCTATCTTTTCGTAGTAAGAAATACTAAAGAAATCCATTTGGGTTCCCTTTTCACCAGTTACATAATTAGTACCATTAGCACAATGATCGATTAACTCTGTTGTAAATGTAGCAGCACTAGATTCGGTTAGCATATTTCCTGGACCAACGATAGCGTCTGGAATCACTTTTAAAACCTCATCAACAGTAATATCATAATGTTTAAAATATTCTTGCATTGTTCCATTCCAATGGTTAGGTGTATAATTGGGCTCTGTACTTACTCTAAATCGCCAATTTTTAACCTGTTGCATACCAAATTCGTTTACTAGTGTAGTTAAAAATGCATTTACGTACTGCCTCCAATGATCATAATTATCCGGAGGACTGGTATTTCCGTAGGTATTTACAACCTTATTAGCAACCATTTCCCATGGTACTTTACTCAAAACAATTCTTGGTTTAAAACCGGTACTTAAAAAATTTCGCATGGTAGAAACCAGGTCTGTAAAATCAGTGATTATATTTCCTGAAGCATCAACACCTTTGTAATACATATTAAGGTTATCTGTTCTCCCTCCCATTGACCTAACCAAGTTATAACTTTTAACATAATCTTTGATAGGTTGTAAAGAGTTTCTAAAATTTGAACCATTAAATCGGGATTGATTTATCATAGGTCGAGTAGACCAAAAATTATAAAATTCTCCTATTACTGCACCAGTGTTTATAGTAGCTATTTTGCTGGCATCAATATCGGCTTCGTTTATGGCTACCGGTTCTGCGGGTTCTTCAGGTTCTTCTGGCTCTTCTGGTTCAGGGTTTTCTATAATTTCCTTCACCATTTCTTCATCTTTAGAACATGTATATAATAATGTAAATGATATTATAGACATAACGAATACGAGCAATCTTAGTGTTTTTATTTTTTTCATAATCCTTCTTTATTTAGCAATTGAAACAAAAATAATACCTTATTTACAGAAAACAACCCTGTAGTGTCATGATAAAACATATCAAACACTTAGAAATGCTTAAGCACTATATCTTTGTATTCAATTTTCATCGGTGGCCCAACATGAACTTGAACACCAATAAAACCGTTTAAGTTTCTATTTATTGTATCTAAATCGGTTACCTCACTTATCAGAATATCGTTTATGTAGTGTTGCATGTTGTTACCACTAACTTTTATGTGAACTTTATTCCATGCGTTTGGTTTAATATTTGTCTTAAGCTCTTGTTTGGTCGCCAAAGTATCCAATACATTTCGAGTTTGCCAGCAATTCTTTTTTACATTCTTACGCAAATTATTTTCAGGAATACTATCGGGCATGGTAGTAATACTTACTTTTTCTCCCATATAGGCTAAAGTAGTACGCTTTTTTTCTTCGTAATTTTGACCAGTGTACCTGTTTCTTCCGTCTATATCACATTGATAGCCTCGAAGTGCATAAGGTGTATCTTCAATAATTTCACTTCGGTAATTGATACCGCTGTTTCCAAATTCTGATATTCTATACTCTAGTTTTAATTCGAAGTTATCGGGCTGTTCTTTTTTATAAATGATGAAGGAATTGCGTTTTAAAATGGTTTCGGGTGTTACCTCGCCTATTAAAATGCCGTTTTCAACCCGCCAATATGTGAGGTCTCCTTCCCAACCTTCAAGGTTTTCGCCATTGAATATTGAAATAAAATCGTTTTCATTTTTATCATAAACCTCTTTTTGATTGTGTTTACATGAAGTTGTTATTACAACCAGTAAAAGCAATAATTTGTAAAATTTCTTTGAAATGTTATTCATAATAAAAAATTAATCTATGGTAGTTTTACTTCCCCACCAAGTAGTGTTAGGTTGAAAGCTTGTTGATAAAATTTCTTGTCTTTGTTTTTCTAGCTTTGATAGCTTTTTACTCTTATAATTATCTAATATTTTTTTTCTTTCGGATGCATTAAACTCTTCATCTTTGGTGGGATATTTTGCTCTGACATTTTGTAACCAGGTCATTAAAGTGTTACTTAAATTCTGAGCAATTTTAGGGTGTTTTGACAGTACATTTTGATGCTCTTTTTCTTCTGAAGGCAATTTAAAAAGTTCTTCTCTACCATCTTCCCAATAATGAATTAATTTCCAACCCTCTTTTTGAATGATGGATGCAGGTTCGCCACCTTGGTTACCATAGTGCGGATAATGCCAATAAAGAGGTCTGTTGTTGTTAAGAGGTTTTCCTTCTAATAACGGTTTAAGACTTATACCATCTATATGCTGTTCTGGTTGTAACGGTACATTTGCAGCATCTAAAAGTGTTGGATAAAAATCTGTATTTATCGCTGGAAATTCTGATGTAGTACCATCATTTTTTAACCATGGTACTTTTATAACATTGGGTTCGCGAATACCACCTTCCCACTGATACCCTTTTCCTCCACGTAATGGTAAATTACTGGTAGAATAATTATCTCCTGAGGCTACACCACCATTATCTGAAGTAAAAACCACGATAGTATTTTCTTCTAATCCGTTATCTTTTAATGCTTTTAAAACGACACCAACAGCATCGTCCATAGTTTCTACTAAACCTCCATAAATGGGATTGTCTTGTACTGTGCGTATGGGCAATACTCGCTCCATTAGGTATCCTGTTTTTGCAATACCTAAACTATCGGCTTTGTTTCTGTACTTTTTCCATTTGGTTTCTGTAGTTTGAATAGGTGCATGCACCGCATAAAAGGATAAGAAGGCAAAAAACGTGGTGTCTTTATGCTTTGCTATAAAGTCTGCCGTTTCATTGGCTAAACGCAGTGTTAAGTTTTCTCCTTTTTGCTTATTAGGTAATTTTGGATTGTTCCAAGGTGAAAAAAAACCACCTCTTGGCGAACCTGCATCAATACCTGCAATATTAATATCGAAGCCATGATCTTCAGGGTGCGAGCCTCTGCCTCCTAAATGCCATTTTCCTGCAAAAAAGGTTTTATAACCATTGTTTTTAAAGGCTTCTGCTATGGTTACATCTTCATGAGACAACTCCATTACATAATCTGCTGGTAGCAATTTATCGTGCCTGTTTCTTGTACGCCAGTCTTTTCCTGTTTTTGCACCTATCCAATCGGTGATACCATGTCGTGCCGTAAACTTACCTGTCATAATACTAGCGCGAGATGGACTACATACCCTACTAGAGGCATAACCATTGGTAAACATCATGCCTTCGTTTGCTAGTTTATCTACATTTGGAGTTTCGTAAAAAGTACTGCCTGTAACGCCTAAATCATGATAGCCTAAATCGTCTACTAGAATGAATAGAATGTTAGGTTTGACTATTTGTTTTTGGGTTTCTTTATTTTTTTGACACCCCAAAAAAGATAATATAATTAAACAAATAAAGATTATTTTTGAATGATGCATTTTTTAAATTGGTTAAAATCTAATCGTTTACATATTTAAGTATTTATGCCTAAAACTTCCTTTTAGCCCGCGTTAGGGATTGCAGCGGCATCCTTTTTAATACTTTACTTAACTAAAAGACCTTTTTAAACTATAGAGTAGCAGTTTGCCACATTGCTCACTCTTAGCAATGACATATTAAAAAGATATAGCGGAAAGCCCGACCCCTTGTGGGTAACGCCCAAATACTTAATTATATATACTTACAGACTTTTTGCCGCTTTTGGCCCATCATAATCATAGGTAAACCAATCTACATCTATGTATCCTGCATCCTCTTTTTCGTTCCATGAAAAGAAGCCTAAACGGTCGCCTGTCCATTTTCCAAATGCAATAGTAAACGTTGGTCCAAAATCTGAGAAATACTCACCATCTACACTAAATTCATATTTAGCTTGGTTACTGTAGTTAACGGTGCGTAGATAAAAATCAGGACCTACCACCTTAGGCCCTTTTGTTTTTTTACCAAATGTATCCATGTAAAAAATGTTCTTTTCACCGTTTTCATCTACCTCAACACCCAGTAAATTGAACACACCGCCATAACGCACAAAACCAGCTAACTGATGCGGTTGCATGCCCGAAATATCGAATTTTGCCACGGCAGTTCCTGTGGTAATACCCATGATACGCTGACTTATGGTGTTGGAAGCTCTCCAAAAATCTGAGTTTGAACCATCGTTATTGGTCCACTCGTTTATGTTTGGGCCGTAGCCTTTTTCGTTTGGTAATATTTTACTTGCTTTAAGGCGTAGCCACCCCGGACGCTCAGTTAAAGACCAATGTGTGTTTCTTGGATTGTGGTTCCACTCCCATTGGAATCCTAGTTTAGATGATGAAAAATCGTCATCAGAACTTGGTGCTGAAATTGGATACCCATCTATTGGTTTTTTGTGTTGTTTTACGGGTTCGCCAATGCCATCGTTATCTTCGTCTATGCCTATAATTGGCCATCCGTCAACCCAATTTACTGGTTCTAAACATTGTGGACGCCCTTGAAATGGAATCGTGTCATTCTGAATCAACTGATGCATATACCACCACGATTTATCGGGTGCTTGCATTAATGCACCTTGGCTTGCACTACGATTATTAAACGCTTTACCTTTTTCTAACACGGTTTTTACTTCATAAGGGCCGTAAATACTTTCTTTGGAACGTAAAACAATTTGTTTTCTATCATTTTTGGGATTTTTAACTCCTGGTTTGGTAGACTTGTCGCCCATAGTCCACTGCGCTAAAAAGATATACCAAGCACCATCAATTTTGTAAATTTTTGCAGCTTCTGCGCCCATACCAGTGTACACTAATTTACCTTCATCAAGTATTTTTGTGCCATCCCAACTCATTTCGTAAATTCTGTTTTCGTTGCCTTCTATTTTATTGTCTGGACTTTTTTGTTTTCCTGCAGTATTTACGATAACATAAGCTTTGTGCGTTTCTTTATCCCAAAATACTGCGGGATCATCCAACACTTTGGCTTTTGGCAACATAAAAATAGGCTTACTCCATGGGCCTTTAATATCTTTTGCTTTTGAAACCATTAAGCCATGTTGGTAATCTATTTGGTAACAATACCACATACCTTCGTGATAGGCTAAATCGCCAGCCCAAGTACCAAAAGAATAGCCATTCATTCTGTCCCAATTGTATTCTGGTGCCCAAGACAAGCTGTCAAAAACATGCCCAACGTTTGTCCAATTTACCATGTCTTTAGATTCTAAAATGGGCATACCGGGAGACATGTGTTGTTTGGAGGTTATCATGTAATATGTATCTCCTACTTGCTCTATATCTGAATCTGGATAATCGGCATTTAAAATTGGATTGATGTATGTGCCATCACCTTGATCGCCAAAGCTTCCTGTTTGGGCTTGCGCTAGATCCTTTGATGCTACAGTTTGTTTAGCTTTTGATTTTGAATTGCAACTAACGCTCGATATTAGCAATGCTACAATTAGTAATTTAAAAATGGTAGTGCAAGGTAATTTCATTATTAAATAATAAGATATGATAGTTTTTGTAAAATTTAGCGTTTTAAATATTTGATTTGATACTCTCCAGAGCCCAAAATTACGACTCCATCTGTAATTTCAATGGTGTTGTTTTCTTTAAATTCTGAAATAGGATCGCCATTGATTTCAAGACTTTCTAATTCTGAAGATGTCAAGATAATTCTAGCTTTTGTGTTAAATGGTACTTCAAGATTCATATTCAACATATTATCCTCGGTATTCCATTTGTTAGTGATATTGCCGTAGGGTGTTGGCACCAATACTTCAGTTTTTGTAATAGCATTTGGAAATTCAGGGTTCACAATAAACTCCTTAAACCCTGGCTTATCTATTGATGATTGAATACCTCCTAAAGACTCGTAAAAATAAGTTGCAAAACCTGTGTGCATTGGATGATTTAATGAGTTTGTTGGTCCTTCCATATCTTCCCATATAAACTGACGCTCTGGCCATGTGGTGAATCCAGAATTCATCACGTAAGTTTGACTTGGAAAATCTGGCGTGGTAAGTATTTGATGCGCTAAATCTGCTTTACCATATTTTGTCAACACCGTATAGATGTATCTATTACCATGTATCCCAGTTGAATGATGACCACCTTTTACGGCAACAATATCATGAGCTAAACCATTTACCACATTTTCAATTTCATTTTCTGGAACCATAGCAAATTGTAGGGCTTGTACCGTTGCAGTTTGACTTTGGTACCACTTGTGTTTTGTGTTTGGTATATCCACCAAAAATTCTTTATTGAAAGCCTTTTTTAGAGCTTCCTTTTCTGCTTTCATAGTAGCTTCATAAGCTTTATCATTATTCATTTTAGCAAAACGTTCCATAATGCCTAAAATATCATAAAAATAGGCGTTTGCCGAAATAATTGGGTCACATTCCATAGCTGATGGATTTTTACGTCTGTCCCATAATGGCGGACAC
The DNA here is from genome assembly GCA_947502405.1 of uncultured Algibacter sp. GTDB lineage: Bacteria > Bacteroidota > Bacteroidia > Flavobacteriales > Flavobacteriaceae > Algibacter_B. The sequence continues at coordinate 121,024 of CANMZT010000002.1, forward strand.
CAATCGCCCATACCATCTTGCATAATCCCGTTTTCACCTTTAAAATTTAAATAAAAATCTGTTAACCCCTTCATAGGCTGATAATAATCTTTTACAATCTCATCATCGCCATAGAACTTATAATTATACCAAGGTAGATACATGGTTGCCACACCCCAATCTATCTTAGCATAACTTGATGTACGTTTTCCAGGAGCAATCATTGTTGGTACTTGAAATTTAATTTCTGGATTATTATGCCCTTTAGTTGGGCGCATTTGCGTTTTTATATCTTCCATATATTTCTTGTAGAAATCATACATATCGTAATTATATAGTGCATACTCGCAAAATGCATGAGCATCTCCTAACCAGCCACATTTTTCGCGATGCGGACAATCTTCTGGGATACCGTGAATATTATCCACAATAGTCCATTTACTTATGTTATGCATTTTATTTAGGAAGTCATCAGAAGATATAAAACTACCTGTTTCTTGAATATCGGTTGCAACCAATACTGCTTCTATCATATTAGCATCTGGTTTTGTAGTAACACCTTTTATCTTCGCATACCTAAAACCATGGTAACTAAATTTTGGCTCCCAAGATTCAACACCATCTCCCTTACAGATGTACTCATATATCTGTGGCATACCATTGGCTCCTCCTCCTGTTGAACCTTGGTAAATATCTTTTCCATTGGTTAATAAAGCCTCGGTGGTTATAATTTCAATGAATTGCCCTTCTTTTTCCTTTACATTTAACTGAATCCAGCCCGCAATATTTTGTCCAAAATCTACAATCCATTCGCCATCGGCTCCTTTAAATACCTTTTGAGGTTCTAAAACCTTCAACTTTTTGATAGCAGGCATTTGTTGGGCACTAATTTTTTTAATTTTAGGTGAAGTTTCTTTGGCTGTTCCCCAATTTTTGTCATCATATCCAACGGTTGCCCAATCTCCTAATTCAAATCTGGCATCATAGGTATCACCTCCATAAATATTATTGAATACGATAGGACCAGTAGATTCTTTCCATGTACTATCTGTATAAAAGTCTTCTTCAGAACCATCGCTATATTTAAGCTTTACCAAAAGCTTAACGGTTGGCGGGCCATAAGCCAAATCTCTATCCGACTCAGGGTCACGTTTCCATGAAATATTTTGCCCGTAAAAGCCATTACCCAAAATAATTCCAAAGGCATTTTTTCCAGATTTTAGGTTTTCTTTAATATCATACTTTACATAATAGGCCTGTTTGTCGTAGTTAGATGGCGCTGGATCTAACACATGGTCGCCCACTTTTTCGCCATTTAAATACAGCTCATAATAACCCAAACCACAAATATATGCCTCAGCTTTTGCAACAGTTTTTTCAACCTCAACTTCATTTCTAAAATAGCTTGCGGGAAAGCCATCAACAGGTTCGGGTTTATCCATACGTCCAGTTTTATAATCTCTAAATCGGTACGGTGAAGTCCTAGTATCATTATTTAGTGTAATCCATTTAGAGTCTCCCCAATTTTCGTTGGTCATTAAACCCATTTGGAATGTTTGCGTATCAGACCAACGAGAGACTGTACCTTCTTCATCCCAAATCTTAACTTTCCAAAAGTAAGTTTTCAAAGCTTCCAAAACTTCGCCTTGAAACTTCACAAAAGTAGATTTATCACTTTTTACTTCGCCAGAATTCCAAATATCAGCATCATTTTCGTTTAACTGGTATTCAGATGATGCCACTAAAATATGATATGCAGATTGAGATTTATTGAAGCCTTCTGCATTAGTAATCCAAGAAAATAAGGGTTTTTCACTTTCTATTGTTACAGGGTTTTCTTTTGAATTGACAGTTAGTTTTTCAAAAGAAACTGCATTACTAGGTGTTGGCACTTGATTACAGGATAAACCGAAAACAGCTAAAAATAGTAATGGAAATAGTGTTTGTTTTTTTATCATCGTATTTACTAATTTATGGGTAGAGGTTAAAGGATATAATTGTAAAAGGTATTATTGACCTGAAAGATAATACTGTGTCAAATGATTCTTATCCTGTACTCTCATGTTTTTTATACCGCGTAAATATTTTGAATGTTACGAAAGCTCTTTATTCAAAAAATATTTCAGGCCATTAATTTCTTGTTATTAGTTATTACTGAGGTAAAACCACAAGCATAATATGGATTAACAGTAATGTAATCAAACACTTATCGAAAAAGGCAAAAAAAATATCAAATACAGGTAAGTACAGGATAGAAATATTTGACCATATTATGAAATTATCAAAAAATTAAGATTATTTGCGCAAAATCTTAGAAAACCAATTTTAAACTTTATTAAAACTAAAATGAAAAGAAAATTAAATTTTTTAAATGTAAACTTAGCAAAAGGTATTTTTGTAGCCACATTATTAGTAATGTCTTCTTGTACACAAGATGAAGCTCTTGAAAAAACTGATGAAGATATATCAATTTCAAACTTAGAGGATGGTATTAATAACGATGAATTATCAGCAAAGAAAAAAAACGCTAAGGATTTGGGGCAATCCTGCGATAATCCGCGTCAGTCAGGTAACACATACTATCGTGTATATGAGTCTACTGATGTTGGAGCTGGAACTGATTTAGTTTCTAAAACTACAACTAGTGGCAGTAGCGTAGATGTTATTAAATTTCTTGATGATAGAACATGTTCTCATAACTATTCTCAAAGTAATGGTTATGGCGTTTATAAACTAACAGCTGGCACTAACCCATTTGATGCTAGACAACCAAGAATAGAACGACAATATAAAACTATATCAAGAGGTTCAAACAGGTTTATAACCATTGAAGGTTATGTAAATATTGGACGAGTAGGTGATGGCGACGCTGTTAAAAGAACTAGCCTTCAAACCATTAATAATCAAAAAAGAGTTGGTGAACCAAGTGGTACTTATATTATTCAAGCTAAAGGAGATCATGATAATAAAGCTGAGGGTGCACCAGCAGATCCTGCAATTTTATTACTTTTGGCTAAACCAGCAAACTCTGTACGCGTAAATGGTAGAGTTCAAAGAAGGTTTAACTTATATGCAGAACAAGTTACTAAACCTGGGGGCACAAAAGACAGAAAAGTTGTGTTTCTTAGAACGGTTAATGCCAACAGTGACGTATTTATAAAAATGACAAATCGATTTGACAGTAGTGGTAATAATCAATATGTAGATATTCAAATTGGAAAAAATCCTACACTTAAAAACTATAGTTTCAAAGTACCTAACGATGGTGGAAATAAAAAAGGAAAAAATGCAAAAATTAGATTTGGAGCTTACAGATGTAAAAGCGGCTCTGCAACTATTAAATGGCGAAATGTTAGACACAATTTCCGATTATAAGGAATACACCTGAGTTATTTAGAATATTATAATTGGATAATTTACTGTAACCAATTACGCATATTCGTAAATCTCAATTGATACTCTAAAAAAGCTATCTCATCTTACAGATAGCTTTTTTTATTTGCCTAGTTTAATCAAATGAGATAAATGAAAAAACCTTTATTACTCTAAAAACTTTACTGGTCCTTCTAATCCTATTCTAACCAAACCCTTATAACCTCTTGTCCATACATTAGTTAATGGATTATCAATAGATTTACAATAATTAGCTAAGACGGTTGTATAATGAATTTCAATTTGATTTTCTCCTGTTTTTAAAAGCCCTTTTACTGGGAATATTGGTTTACCATACCAATTCACTCCTACTTTTGCTCCATTAATGTAAAGTGTGGTAACACCACCGTTTGTTTCTCCTAAATCAATATGAGAATATTGTTCATTATTCTGAAAACTTGTTTTATAGATAAGTTCTCCTCCAAAAGACGTTTGTGTAGTATCTGATGATTGACTAAAATCAACAAGTTCGGTCATATGCCATGTAAAAGTTTTATTATCAATCCTCTTTCCAACAACCTCCCAATTGGCATCAATAATTTTATAATCCGTTATAGTATTCGATTTTGCTTTTGGTACTTCTTTGGGTTTTTCGTCTTCAAAAACTATCAATATGGATTCCAATGGATTTAATGAAATATTCAATTCATTTGAATTTGAACTATATTGAAATGGTGTTCGCTCTCCGGTTTCTGGGTTCCACACATAAGGATACTTCGCTTCAACCGGGAATTTCACTTCAAAACTTGTAGTTTCAAACCTATGAACATTTGTGAAAAAATAAAGATCTTTAGTTGCCGTGTATTGATGGATTTGATACACATTTTTTGTAGGATTACTAATTGAGACATCTGGCTTGATACCAGTTTCATTTAACATGTTTTGTGTCCATAAGAATAATGCTTTTAAAGATTCTGGTTTATCAATTTCAATTATGGCTTCAGGATAATTAGTGAATAAATCTTCCATAACTTTATTCACCAAAATATCATGTTCCTGATAATTAGAATAATGCAACGATTTAGTAGGCAATTTATCAACCACTACCACTTTTCCCCCAGATGCTACAAAAGCTTTAATTTTTGAAGCCGATTCTGGACTAATGGATGTTAAACTGGCCAACACCAATAGTTTGTAGTTCATATTGCCATAGGAAATAACCCCATCTTTTATTTTAGCACCTTCCAGGACATTTTGATTAACATATTCGCAAGAATACCCTAATTGGCTAATGGGTTCCCAAAGCTTATACAAATATCGCGGTTCTGTATGAAAAGGTTCTCTAGCTAAACCTTTATCTCCCCAAATATCAGATGTTGGTCCAATAATAGCAATGGATTTATCTGCTTGAGAATTTTGAAATACAGACGATAATCTCGCATTATAATCCACCCAAAGATTCAAGTGTTTCCACCAAGTATTCTGTTCGCTAAAATAAGCGCCATAACGAATCCAACCAGGAAACGGTTCTGATGCTGGCGAATAATTATAGCCATGTAATATAGAATGATTGATACCTGTAATAAAGTTCATATCATCATGTTGCTTTATTTCTTCTAAAGTGGTTTTAAATACGCCTCTAGTATTCGTCATGGTTTCGCAACTTGTGATTTTTTTTCCTGTTAAGTGTGCACCAGCAGAAGCATACATATTCCAAGTCATATACCCATGATTTTGATTCCATTGCCATATAGAATCTTTCATTTCGGCAGAGTAAATCCAATTATTACTTTCTGGAATATCGGGTATCATATAGCCATCTAGCATGCCCATTAAAAAAGGCGTTCCGTAAGCTTGATATCTGCATAATACGCCATTGGCTTCACAAAAATCTTTGTAGGTCTGGGTGAAGTTCCTCAAAAACACTTCAACCAATAATGTATTATAATCATAGCGTACGCGTTTTAACTCGTCTTTAAATGCCTCTGAAAAACCTTCTGAATACGAGTCATTTGCATAATTACCCTTTGCTGAATAGAAAACAAAAGGCATCCACTTATCTAATTTATACCCATAAGTGTCGAAAAAAACGGTTTCAAAATTATCTGTCCAATTCGCTCCAGACACTTCTATACTATCACAAAAAATGCCTCTTATCAATTGATTCAAAGGAATACCCGAACGTTCTGAGATTTTTTTCAAACGCGATAAATACGCCAGCGTCATTTCCTTTTTGTAGTGGTCCATCACAGGGCCTGCTCCTCCTGGAGCTCCAAGAGTTACATCTCTAAAATTCTGTTGAACCAGTTCGTAACTTAAATAAAATTCGCCTTGTTGCTCAATGGTGTAATCAAGTTTGCCATTTTTATCTAAATGCGCTTTTAAATCAATAATTTGATTTGTGCTTAAACAGTGTTTTGGTATTAGTGAAAGGCTTATTAGTTTATACTTCGTTCGTTTACTTAAATGCCTTTGGGTTCTGGTTCTTTTGAATTTAGATTGAAAATGCTTTACGAGTGATGCCTCATCAACAGCAATAGTTTCACCTCCGTTATAAGCTATTTTGTCTGTCACAATGCGTTGACAGGTCTCCTCGTCTGTTAAAAACTCTCCACCAAAAGGCCAACCGGTACCGGCAATAATGTCGGTTATCATACCCAAATCTTTTGCCTTTTTTGATGCATGAACCACCATATCAATCCATTCACCACTCATCCAAACTAAAGATTTTTCGCTTTTATCAAATGCAACTGGCATAGTAATCGGGTTTATTTCAACACCACCAAATCCTACACTTTTAAGGGATTCTAGCTGTCTATCAAGTTCTTCTGATTTTATCTTATTACCATTCCACCACCAACGCACAAATGGGCGAGCTTCTGAGGATGGGTTTTGGAACTTAGTATACAGATCTTCATTATCAATAGTTACAGTCTTATTGTTACAAGAGCAGATAAATAGAAAAGAAAAAAATATTGCTGATAAGAGAAAAGACTTCATATTAATAAAATTATAAATAACAGTTTCTAAAAAATATTTTTAAAATCTCGAGACTTCCTGTAACTTTTTGGAAATCTTTTTAATTTAAAGAGAATTCCCAATTCCCACCAAAACAACAGAAAGAATAATCACTATAATTCCTGATGTAATTGTTAGTTTCGTCTTTTTAGCCACACCATGCCATTCTTTTCGGTAAACTCCCCAAAGGTTAGCGGTTAAAATAATGGTAGACATGTGTAAAATCCAAGAGCTGGCTCCATTACCCAATTTACTTTCTCCCATTCCATAAAAGAAAAATTGCAAAAACCAGATGGTACCTGCTAAAGCAGAAAACATAAAATTCCTAGAAATAGGCGTTTGCTTGCTGGTAAAGTCTTTATATGCTTTATTTTTTAAGCTCAAATAAGTTGTCCAAACCAAATTAGACACCAAACCACCCCAAAGAATAACCACAAAGGTTACATTATTTGCAAATAAATGGTCGTACCCAGCAGCAACAGCGGCATCGGCCATAGGCTTTCCAGATTCTATTCCAAAACTGAAAAACGAACTTAATATTCCAGAAATTACAGCTACAATTAAACCTTTTACCAAATTAAACTCCGAAACACTTTTTTTCTTTTCTTCTTCCGACAGTTCTTTTTCTTTAAGCATTCCTGCTTTCCCGCAAATACCAATACCAATCAAACATACCAAAACACCTAACAACACAACCTGCCCTCCTGTAGAAGAGATCATATCTGTAAAGGATGTTTTTCCATCTTGAGGATTAAAATTGTAGTAAATAGAAGGTACGATTGCACCAAATGCTGCACAAAAGCCTAAAACCACAGAGTTTCCTAAAGACATCCCCAAATATCGAACACCTAGCCCATAAGACAATCCGCCAACGCCCCAAAGTAATCCCATTAAAAAGGTAAAACCTAAAATAGTATTAGAACTTGCCGAAATAATCTCTACAAATCCAGGAACGGTTAAGTACGCTGCTATAGGAGGTACAATAAGCCAGGACATCACACCACCTACCATCCAGTAGGTTTCCCAAGACCAACCTTTTACTTTATTATAGGGCATGTAAAAACTACCCGCGGCAACGCCGCCTAACGAATGAAATAATACGCCTAATAGTGCTTGCATAATATTTTAATTATTTTTGTGTTGATTGTTTTATTGATATTGAAACTTAACACGCTTTTGTACTTTGTAAAGCTACCTATCTAAATTTTCACTTTAAAACTAAATGTTCCGGATGTTATAGTTTCTCTTTTATGAGGCAAAACTACCGTAGCTTTACAATTTACGGGAACAACTCCAGAATACTCATAAGTAGTCTCGTCCAGTTTCTTCCACGCCGCTTTTATCTCTCCACGAATAGAATTATAACTTGCTTTGGCAAAATCCATAGTCTTTATAAAATTAGGTTTTAACACGATATTTTGAAAACCTGGTTGAGCTTCATCTATATTGATTCCAACCATATGACGGTAAAAGAAATTATCTACCGCACCCATAAAATGATGCATATTAGAGGCCGTAAATTTATAACCCTCTGGCAATGTTGTTGCCCCATTTTTGATCATCCATCCAAAAGATGGCCATTCTTCGTTAACCACTACTTTATGCATAAGGTCTGCGTGACCATTTTTTGGTAAATATTCATAAGCAGAATGTACCGTAAACACACCACCCCACAAGTGGTAATTTTTATCTTTAACAATATTATCTACCACCTTCTTTTCGAGTTGAGCTCTGTATTTTTCTGGAACAATACCGTAATTAAGTGCCAAAATATTAACTACAGGTAAAAACTCATTAAAAGGTTTTAAACCTACATACTCTAGTTTCTTTTCATCAAATGCATATTTTTGTATGCCTTTATGCATGCGTTCCGCTTGTGCGTTTAGCCTTTTTTTATCTTTGTTTTTCCCTAATTTTTCAGCAATATGCGCTAGACGTTTAAGGGCTAAATAAAAATTCATTGAGGCAATAACCTCATTCCCTCCAGGTTTACTACCGCCTCTATACGTTGCATCATAAGGCGTTACCCAGTCATTAAAACGCTCTTTAAACATGCCGTCTTTTTCTGCCATGTTGTTGAACTCCCATGATCGTTTTACCCAAAGCATCATGTTTTCCCAATAGTTCTCAAACAATCTTGTATCTTCATAATATTGATACATATACCAAGGAATATGAACACCAGCAGACGACCATAACGTAGATTTTCCTGCGCCGTATTTATTTGCAGGAACAATGGCAGGTATCCCTCCCAAATCATCTTGTCCATCAAAAATATCTCTGGTAAACTTCGTCATTAAAGCTGCCAAATCATAATTCGCCATACCAAACTCCATACCTGTAACAGCATCGCCTAACCAACCATTTTTCTCACGATGCGGACAATCGGTTGGAATACTATGTAAGTTGAATATGAGTGATTTACGACAAATATCATGAACTGCATTTACCGTTTCATCTGATGATTCAAAATGCCCTACGCGTGGCACATCAGAATGTACATATCTTACCTCAACATCATCTAGACTAAACTTTAGCTTTCGAAAACTTTTCACCTTAATATAACGAAACCCTTTATAAGAAAAACGGCATTCGGCATACTCTACACCGCCACCTTTACAAACGTAAGCCATTTGCTGAAGTCCTCCAGGTTGACTCAAAGTAATAGGATCTTTATTTTCTCCAAAATAAATAGAAACGCGTTGTCCTTTTTTAGCATTTTTTATGCGTAATCGTACCCAACCAGACATGTTGGTACCTACATCAAACCATTGCCCCCTACTTGAATTTTTTGTAGCTATGGGGTGAAACGTTTTGGTAACTCGAATGGGCTCGCACATTTGCGATACAAGTTCTCCACCTGGATGGGGTGCTGGTTTTACGTTGTCCCATTTAGAATCGTCTAAGCCTGCTTCACTCCAACCTTCAATTTCTTTTGTAGCATCATAAATTTCGCCCATATGTGGCCCATCATATACCACAGGCCCTCCTGTAACTTTCCAACTTAAATCGCTTACAATGTCTTTTGTAGTGCCATCTTCATATTCTAATTTTATGCGACACATTAATTTTGGCTGACCAATCCATCCGTTTTTTTTATAAAATCCCCAGTGGTCGTAAGCCATCATACCGTAAAAGCCACGACCTAACATAACTCCTGCCACATTAGCGCCATTTTTCATCTCATTCGTAATATCATGCGTAGCATATAAAATGGTTTTTCTATAATCTGTCCAACCTGGATCTAAAACGGAATTCCCTATCTTTTTACCATTGATGTATAACTCGTAATATCCAATACCACTTATGTATGCCTTGGCACGTTTTACCTTTTTTTCTAAATCAAAACCTTTACGTAAAAGTGGTGCTGGGTCGTGTTTTTTATCGTCAAAAAAATGATAACGTTCAAACATGTTTAAATGTGCCCCAAAATAACTTGGCAGTTGAAATTCGGTGGCTCCAGACTCCACCTTTTTTTTACGCCACCATTCTGTTTCCCACTCTTCTTGATTTCTCCAAGCAATCCATTGTGCGCCTTTCCAATCGTCTACCGAAAACAAACCCGTCGAAAATATTGCTGTTTTACTCCAGTTTGGGGTGTTATTTTTATCCCAAACCCTTACTTTCCAGTAATACTGGCTTGCGGGCTCTAAAGGCTTGCCCTTGTAAACTATTTGTGTAGTTTCCGCACTTCTTACTTTTTTAGAATTGTAAACATCCCCAATATTTTTTTCAATATTTTCTTTTGAAGTCGATACAATCAGTTGGTAACTTTTTTGATACTGCCCTGCTTCTTCTGATTGTAATTTCCAGAAAAAACGCGGTTTTTTAACATCTACACCTTCTGGATTTTCTCTGTATTCCAATTTTAAATCGTAGGGTACGATTTGAGAAAATAGTGCAAATGGTATTATTAAAATCAAAAAAAATAAAATGGATGTATTTGAATATTTCATGGGTGCTTTATGATTTCTAAAACTGTATTTTGCATGGGTACCTTTCGCATTATTTTTTCAAACTATTCATTTATATACATCTTAAAAACGAGCGCGGTTCATGTTACTCTTTATATTCAGGGTTTGGTGTATTCGGAATTGGAGCATTTGTTTCTTTCCACCATTGCTCTAAATCCATTAATAGTTCTTGTGCCTTTTTAGGGTTAACTTCTGCTAAATTGTTGCGTTCACTAATGTCTTCAGATAAATTATAGAGTTCCATCCCCTCATCTTCAAAATAATAATGCAACTTCCAATTTCCTTTTCGAATTACAGAACCTGGTCGTGTTCGAAACAAAGGATCTCTATTTTCATTATCATTTACGTTATAAGCTTGTAAGTAAATAGGGAAATGCCAAAATAAAGGGCGTTCAAAAACTTGAACTTCTTCTTCTAAAACAGGTCTTAAATTATTTCCATCTAACTGAAGTGTACTCGTATCTATTCCTGCATATTGTAATACCGTTGGGAAGATATCTAAATTTGTTATTGGAACTTCACTCTTCGTATTGGGTTGTATTTTGCCGTTTAAAACAAAGAAAAATGGTTCTCTAATGCCACCTTCATAATAACTCCCTTTTCCTGCTCGTAATGGTTTTTGTTTGGTGATACCATAGAGACCTCCATTATCTGAAGTAAACACAATCAAGGTGTTTTCAAACTGATCTTTTTCTTTTAAGGTATTGATAAGCAAACCAATATTTCTGTCTAAATTATCAACCATTGAAGCGTATTCTGCGTTACCTTGACCTTGCCATGGTGATTTTTTTTCATATTTAGGTACAATACTATCTACTGCCATTATAGGTACATGCACAGCATAAGGCGAATAATATAGGAAAAACGGCTTTTGTACGGAATCAACAAATTGTAATGTTTTCTCCATAATTAAGTCGGTTAAATATTGACTATCACCTTTTTCAATCTTCACATTTTTATAAGGCGGATAATAACTTCTAGGTAACCCATTGTGCCCTCCAGCAATATTTACATCAAACCCATATTCTAGGGGATTATCACTTAAATGCCACTTTCCTGCATGACAAGTAACGTATCCATTATCATGCAGCACTTCTGGCAAAATCGTATGATCCTTTGAGAGCGTATGCGTGTTTTTTATCGGAATTAGTTTTCGGTCTTCAGATTTTCCTCGTGTAGAAGGACTCACGGTATAAATGCCGTGTCGAGGTGTCCACTGCCCTGTCATTAAACAGGCTCTACTAGGCGCACAGTTTGCAGAAGCAGCATAACCATTTGTAAATACCATACCTAAACTAGACAAATAATCTATGTTTGGTGTTTCATAGTATTTACTCCCCATAAAGCCAACATCTTTCCACCCCATATCATCAACATTTATAATGATGATATTAGGAGCAGAAGGTTCTTGTTTCTTAATACAAGCTTGATTTAATAGTACTATTAAGACTAATTGAATAATTTTCTTCATTTGAAATGATTTTGAATAAAACTTGCTTCTAAATTGACTAACAAATACGAACTACTCGTAAATTCAATAAATTGCCAAGTTTTTCTATTTTATTGGCAATATGCCCTACCCCGATTGCACAATGATGCGACGGCCCTTGCTTGGACCAATCATTCATAAACGCTCTAGCGCCTATTGAAAAACGGTAACGGCTATTGGTATTACCAATATGTAGTACAGGCCCTTCTACAGATTCGCCTTCTGCCACGAGTAAAAATACATCGTCTTTACCTTCTACCACAGATAATAAGGTTACAGGCCCATGTTTAACTGTCATTTGAATGGACAAGCCTTTTCCTGGTTTCCCATGGTATACGGGTAAAGGCACGAGTTGGACATTACCTTCTGCAATAGCAAAATGTGCCGGCCCATCATGACCAAGCATAACGATATCGTCATTAAAATCCATAGCATAGAATTCTGAAAAAGAACCGCCTACTCCAAAAGCATCCATAATTTTCATGGCTTGGGCGTTCTTTACTTCATACTCGCCAGCTACAGGTACGTTTTTACCCGTTAACAAAGTGTTTCCCGCAATGACAGAGGTCACAATATTTTCGTAGTCGTTAGCTGTTTCGCCTTCATAATAATACGCCATAGACCCTAAATTGTGGTTCTCTACCAACTTATCTAGCGCAATTGAGGTTTTTGCAGCACGAACCAATTCCTCTTGTTCACAAGCGTCAATAACTTCAAAAGTGGTTTTAAACTCTTCAATTTTGTGTTCTATTTCTGTTGATGTTACCGCGTCTCTATATTTCTTTACTTCGCACATTTCTACAATTTCGATGTGTGTGCCAAATGCCGAGGCTTGTTTGGTTACATCGGAATATACATCTAGCATACCGCAGTAATAATGTCCTAAAACGCCAAGTCTGTTATTACGCATTACGGCAGCTACATTCGCGGCATCAATCCAATCTTGAATGTCATCCCAAACAGCTTGCTCATCCAAATACCCTGTTACAAATTCGTAATCGATACCTGCACGATTAAATACGTTTGCAAATTCTGGCACAGAACAGGCTTGACAGTGTGCTAGCCATTCTCCCGTCATCTTACCACGATCACCCAGTTTATTAAAACTTTCGTAATCTATAGCGGCAACAGGTTGTATATTTAAAATTATCACAGGACATTTTACCTTTTGTACTACGGGTAGTATGGTAGAGGATAAAGCATATGTAGATACGTATAGAAATAAGATATCTACATCTTCGGTTTTTAAAACTTGTGCTTTTTCTCTTGCAACTACTGGAGAATCTACTAAACCAACATTGATAACTTCTGCTCCAAAACTTTCCATTTTGGTAGCTATTTGTTGCTGGTAGCCTTCCAAACGTTCTAATAACCCATCAAATTGTGGCCAGTAGGTATCTAATCCGATACCAAATAATCCTACTTTTATCATTATTTATTTTTTAAACTTTATCTATTTTTATTAGATCTTTCTAACCTAGAATGTAATTCATCCTTTAATGCTTTGACTAACTCTAAATGTTCTTCAGCTACATTTTTAGTTTCTTTTTGAGCTGTTGTATGATCATATAATTCTACAAATCCATCTTTATGGAGCGTCATTCTATGCGTTGATGTTCTAATGGTTGAAGCTTTATTATTGTAAGCTATAGCGTTGCGTCCAGAAGAATTTGGTGCTTCTAATATTTTTTTTAACGACACACCATTACCAAACTCAGGAATTTCTATTCCAACTAAGTCACATAAGGTTGGAAAAATATCTACTGTTTCTACAATAGCATTTGTATTAGCACCTTTATTTTCCATTGCAGGATAATGAATGATTAAAGGAGCGTGTAAGGACTCTTCAAACAAACTGTGTTTTCCCCATATCGCATGTTCGCCTAAGTGCCAGCCATGATCTCCCCAAAGGACAACTATAGTGTTTTTATCAGCTCCTGTTCTTTTCAATTCTGCAAGAATTTTTCCTACTTGAGCATCTGCATAACTCACGCATGCGGCATAATGACGACGAACTTCATTGGCAAAATTGGCATCTTCATTTGGATTTTTACCCCAACGATTATATTTCATAAATTCACCAGATCCATGCCATGTGGTTCTTTCTTTTGGTTTTTGAGGATGTTTAATCTCTGGAAGCTCCACAACATTATACCGATCATAGTACTTTTTTGGTGCACCGAAAGGCAGGTGTGGTTTGATAATTCCAACAGCTAGAAAAAATGGATCCTTATTATTGTTAGCAAGCATTTTTAATTGATGTAAAGCTTCATTTGTAATGGCACCGTCTGGATAAATATTATCATCGCCTTCTAGAGTTTCAAAAACATCCATATCTCCAGATTTTACTCTAATTTGTCCATTAGCTAATCCATGCATCATTCCGCGTGGATGTTTCCATTCTGCAACTGGCATCAAATGTTTATCCCAAGCATTAGGCATTTCAATTTTAGTACTATCATTCCAATTCTTACCACCCCTTCCTCCTGGATGATGAGACACTTTTCCAACAGAAACTGTTGTATAGCCATGTGATTTGAACCACTCGGGCATACTTCTATATACTTCCTGCTTACCTTCGTTTATTGTATTTGCTCTTCGAAAAAGCGCATTATTTCCTGCTGGACCGTATTGTCCTGTAAGTAAGGTATATCTAGATGGCCCACAACTTGGAGAATTTACAAAATGGTTTTGGAAGCTAACACCTTTTTCAGCTAAAGCATCAATATTTGGTGAGCTGATATAAGATGCCCCAAAACTGTTTAATTCTGGGCGAAGGTCATCTACACAAATAAGTAGTACATTTAGCTTTTTAGAAAGTTTTTTTTTCTGACAATTTGTTATTGCTAAAAAAGATAACATTATGCAAAAAAAAGGTATTCTTTGTTTAAATTTCATTCTTGAATATTTTAAATCTTATACTTTAATCTAAATTTTATTCGATGCAAATACTCGTATCTTTTCTTTTCATTTTAAACCTGCTACCCTATTAATTACTTGTATATTCAAAAGTAACCGGTCCTAATAAACCTGATGTTTGTAACGGAGACTTAGGCGTTATTTTATCGATAACAATCCATGTGTACTTTTCGTCTTCTTTACGCGATTTATCTCTAATCAATTGGTTTCTCCAAAGATTTACTACTTCAATTTCTAAAGTATTTTCACCTTTTACAATGGCTTCTGAAATATTCAATCGGTACGGTGCCATCCAAACACCACCAATAGCTTTTCCGTTTAATTTTACTTTAGCCATTACCGACAGTTTTCCTAAGTTGATATAAATATCTTGGTCTTTTGGAAGCTCATCAACAGTGAATGTTTTGGTGTACACTGCGGTTCCAGAGTAATACTTTATCTGTTCATTATTAGAGGTTGACCAGTCCGTTAGCGTTTTAAAAGCAACAGGTTGTTTTGGGCCAATGTCCTTATTTTTAAAATCGACACTAAAGTCTTTATCTAATGTTACTAGAGCTTTGTATTCTGGAAAATTAGAGGTTTTGATTGCCTTTTCATCGGTTGCAGAGGCTTTACTAAATACGACAAACCAACTTTGCGATCCTTTTAATGTTAAGGGTACAGAAATTCCAGTGGCCTTAATATCATATTCTGGCAACTGTCTAATTTCTCCTGTTACTGCATCCCATAATTGTGGTTTTAAATTTTTATCAGTTCTAAATACTGGTGCTATTTTTAATGTTTTATCACTTTGGTTAGAGATAAAATAAATATCCATGTCTTTAGTTTTTCGGTGCGTCCATAATACAGGAGCATCTTCTGAAACAGCAACATCTTTGGCTAAATTCAAATCTGCAAACACTTCGGAAAGTTCGTAACCATCCCAAATGTTTCCTTTGCCATAAGTCACTTTCATTTTACCTTCTTGGTTAGTACTATGCCACATTTTATCTGCTAAGTCTTTTACTTGAGTATCCGCTACTGGGTAATTTTCTAAACTTGGCGATTTTTCTGGTTTTGGGCCTAAAATGGTGCCGCCTTGTCGCACCAAACTTTCTATCTTTTGCAATAATTCTGGGCGCATAGTTTTAAATGGAGGCAATACCATCACTTTGTACGACATGCCATCTGGTAATACAAATCGCTCATCTTTTACCGACAATCTATTTAGAATAACCTCTGCATTGATATAATCATAAGAATAGCCTTTTGGAATTTCTGGCACACGCCCTCCCGTCATAATTGGAGCATCTTCACCAATAAAATAGCAAACATCAGCAACGTATTTTCCTTGCTGTAATAAATGCTGACAACGACGCAGATAATCGAAATAACTGTCTGCCTGACTAAACCAGGTATTGTGACGGTTAAACTCTGTACCAAACCATGCATTCATTCCTGGTTTACGATTATCATCGGGTTGTTGAATGTACAAATGCAGTACAAAATGATTGATCCCCTCTGTTAATGCCCAATCGCCTCGCTTTTTCAACATGGCTGGATGTCTTAAATATGCTCTTCTAGAAGAGGTAAAAGCTTCTGCTGATGTAATAGGTTTTCCGTAAGTGTGGGCTGTAGATGAGGACGCTTTACACTCGATATTCCCCAGTGTCCCTTCATTCCAAAATTCTCCAGCAATTAAATCAGATTGCCCACCATACATCATAAATTCACTAGGAAATCCCCAATGCCCATAGTTTTCTAACCAAGTTTTTAAGTTATGTTTGTTGCTTGCTTTTCGCAGTCCTCCTACATACTCGTAAGCCACATCGTCTGCAATAGAACGACGTAAATCCCATAAAAAACGTTCTGATTTTTCTACACTTCCTACAATTCTACCAGATAGTACTGGTAAAAACGGCACGGGATCATAGCCGTATTTTTCTTTGAATTTCACTTCGTAACCGTCCGTCCAGTTTTGAGAACCTTGCTCATAACTATCGGCCACTACATATTTAAATGCCGATTTACTTTCTTCTGGAATACGTTTTAACAACTCGCCTACAAAATTATCAAAATGATATTGTGCTAAATCACTATTCATTTTATCAATTTCATACCCTACACCTTGAGGTGCAGCTGGTGCGTTTTTTGTACCCGTTGGCGTCATTCCCATTCGCATAATTGTCCAGTTTCCTGCTGGAGCATTCCAATTTAACATACCATTCTCATCAAGTTTATCACTTAAATCAATTACATTTTCTGGATTGATGGTTAGGTCTTTATTTTTAAGCGCTTCTTGTCTTCCAAAAATGTAAGTATCCCAATTAGGTTTTGGTGTAGAGTGCATTTTACCTAACTGTTTCTCTATGTATTTGTCCAGCACTGGTGCTTCGGAAATATTAATTTCTGCAAAACCAAATCCTGCATTTCTCTGAGTTCTAAAATTGGTACATTTTAACACAAACTGCTGTGCTTTTGTTTCTGGCAAAATAGTAGCAAAATCCCCGGTTTTAATTGAAGCTACATTAGGCGTAATTCGTAAACGGTCGAATTGAAACTCTTTTATAAGAACTTCCTTACCATCTACAACCGCAAATAAATTCATCTTACATTTAAATGCTCTACTTGGAATTACAGTAATAGAACGTGTTGTAATCGGTTCTGAAAGTTGGAAATTAATGGTTAAAGCTTCTCCTTTTTTAAGTTCAAAACTGGTATTATTTTTTTTATTTCCATCATTTAAAACAGTTACATTAACATCTTTCCAATTAGCAGTAATTTTTGTGGGAATAAATTGGGTATTTTTATTTTCAATATCTGATGATTTAAAAGCAAACGTATGCGTGTCTTGAAATTCATCTTTTGGCTTTTCTAACTGAATATTTAAGGTTTTGCCACCTATAACTTTGGTTTCGCTATAAGTAAGATAACGCATGGCTTTTGTATAATCTACCCAAGGGCCTCCACTTTGGCTCCACCCTGGGCAATTAAACACACCAATATCTACACCAATGCGCTTTCCTTCTTCTACAGCATGTACCATATGAGACCACCATTCCTTACTAAGCATGGGTACTTTCCCGTCTTTTCTTGCAGGGTTAATATTGCCGATTAAAGCGCCTCCAATACCTGCTTTCTTCATGGCTTCTAAATCTTTAGTTATCCCATCTTTAGAGATATCGTCGTTTATCCAGTACCAATAACACCAAACTGTATTCTCATCGGTTGGTTTTATAAAGTCTGATTTTACAATCTCGTAGTTTTTCGAATTATTACAAGACCAAATCATCAAGATAAAGATTGATGACAGCATTAATAGTTTTACATTTTTAGTTAAAAACATGTATCTGTATTTTTATTATTTTTTAATATTCTATTTTAATCCTATACTTTTTTTAGTGGGCATTTTTATAGATGAATTCGTATGCCCCACTCTGCAAATTATCTATGTTTACATTTTCGTTTTTTAAAGTGACATCGATTTTTTTTCCATTCATAGTAATATGAGGTGTTTTATTAAACATTGGAAGCACGACGTTTGCTGAATTATTTGGTGGTACTACGATGTTGTATATAAAATCATCGCCTTCAAATTTCCATTTCGACGTAATTTTGCCGTAATTGGATTCGTAATCTGCAGCTACTGCTGTAAGGGTTTGATGGGGTAATGGTGCAAATCGTATTTTTTTATAACCAGCTTCCAGTGGCGCAATACCTGCAGTACGCTCGTACAACCATTGTCCAATAGCTCCGTAAGCGTAGTGATTAAAAGATAATGCTCTATTGGCAAACCCCTTATCGTGTGTGTAACCATCCCATCTTTCCCACATGGTGGTAGCGCCTTGATTGATGCTGTAAAACCAAGAAGGATAGGTGTCTTTGAATACAACATTATAAAGTAAATCGGTTTTACCATATTGATCTAAAACTGAAGCCAACAATGGTGTACCGATAAACCCGGTACGCAAATGATTTTGTGTGGCGGCTATTTCTTTAACTAAATGGTTGATAGCTTGATTTGCCGTTTTTGGAGATAATAAATTAAAGCCAAGTGCTAAAAGATAACCTGTTTGCGTTGGCGTATAAGGTGCTTTTATTTGTCCGTTAGTATCAAAATATTCTTTTTCAAAAGCTTGGGTTATCGAACCGAGTAATTCACGATAAAAATTCTTATCCTCCTCTAGACCTAAAATTGCAGCACTTTGCATGGTTAACTGTACGGAATAGGCATAAAAAGCAGTTGATATGAGTGTGTTTGGGGTGTCTCCTCTTCTATCGTCTTTTTGTTGTGAATAAGGTTGTAACCAATCGCCCACCGTAGACATGTGGCTTAGGTGATTTGTGGCTTCTGAAGTGTGGTAGCTGCACCAACGCTTCATCATTTGGTAATTGTCTTTTAATATGTCTACATTACCTGTTCTGTAATAGAGTTCCCAAGGTACTATGGTACAAGCATCTGACCATCCTGCTTGGGCAAAGTTTCCTGTAAAATTAGGCACTACTACAGGAATACCACCGTTTGTAAATTGTTCTTCGCGCATACTGCTGAGCCATGCCGCCCAAAACGCGTGTGTGTCTGATAAAAACAGTGATGTTGGTATAAAAACCTGAGCATCGCCTGTCCAACCCAAACGTTCGCTTCGCTGCGGACAATCTAAAGGAACATCGAAAAAGTTGCCGCGTAACCCCCATTGAATATTACTATGCAGTTGATTTAATTTTTCATTTGATGAATGAAAATTACCAGACATCTCAAAATCGGAGTGCTGTACAATACCCGTTACCCATGATTTTTGAGACGCTTCGGTTGTTGATAATCCGCTTAATTCTACATAACGAAAACCGTGAAACGTAAATTCTGGTTGCCACGATATGGTCTTATCTTTATTGGCGATGTAATAGTCTATAGCTTTGGCTGAGCCTAAATTTCTTGTAAACAACTTACCTTTGGCATCTAGCATTTCGCCATGTCTTAGCCTAATCGTATCCCCTTTTTTTACTGGAACTTGCAAGCGCACAACCCCTACCATATTTTGACCGAGGTCAAACAATACTTTATTCTTCTGTTGCTGAGTTATTTTAACGGGTTGCAGTTCCATTTTGTTTTTAATAACCTGGTGCTTTTTTGGAAATAGTTGGGTTTTAAGATTGATATCTTCAGTAACTACCGTTTCCCAAGTGGCATCATCAAAGTTAGAGGTGCTCCAATCTGAGATTTCAAAGTTAGCATCGTAAACTTCACCATCGTATAATCCTGATGTTCTTAAAGGCCCTTTTCGAGTGGCTTTCCAATTCTTATCCGTTACAATGGTTTTTAAATGTCCTTTGCTGTCTTCAATTTCTAATTGACATATGGCTCGTGGTGGGGCTATTACAGTGTCCCATCGCCTTCGTGGGCCAAAACGTCCAGAATGCCATCCTTCAGCCAAAATCATTCCTATGGTATTTTTTCCTTTTTTTAATGCCTCTGTAACATCATAAGTTAAAGTTTCTATACGTTTGCGGTATGGTGTCCAACCTGGTGTTAATACATCTTCAGTAATTTTTTCACCGTTAATGTATGGTTTAAAAACACCTTTAGAGGTTATATATAAACGTGCTTTTTTAATATCGGCATCTATGTTGAATGCTTTTCTCAAATATTGTGGTCTAAACAAACGTGTGCCGTATCTTGTGGTATCCCACACTTTAGGATCTGGAATTTTTACCCATTGCGCTTTCCAATCGGTATTGGATAATAAGCCCATCTCTACAGTGGCTATCTCACTCCACTGTGACGGTTCTTGATTTTCATCCCAATACCGCACTTGCCAGTATATTTTTTGTCTGGATTGCAGTGGTGCACCTCCGTATTTTACAAAAACAGATTGGCTGGAAACTACTTTTCCTGAGTTCCAAACATCTGGTTGATCTGGCAACAGTTCAGGTTTTGAGGCTACTACAATGGTATAAGCCGTTTGCTTTTTATGTTGTTTGTTTTGTGATAACTTCCATGAAAATGAGGGAATGCTATCGTAAAAACCGATAGGGTTTTTAAAACCTTCGGAAACTGTTAGTTCTGTTGGAGTGGGTTGTTTGGTAGCGGTTTCTTTTGAACTGCAACTAAACACTAAACTTATAATTGACACTAAAAAGAGCCTATACATTTTAATCTGTTTGTTATGTGTTGGGTTATAAGGGTAACTTATTTAATTCCTACTTATAAGTGGCTTTTACATTCCAGTCTCCTGAAGTAACTTTAAATGTTACAAACGTTTTGTCTTCATCTGCATAACTTACACCAGAAAGTTGCGCTTTTTGTTTGCCTTTTTTCCAAATTAATTTGCCATTAATTTCTATAGTATCAATTTGTTTTCCTGACTTTGGGATTCCAATAAATGCTGTTGTTGTTTCTGGAGATTCAAGCTGTAATTGGTAAGACGTCTTGGTTTTATTCATTTTTAAATGAATATCGCCTTTTACAGTAGGAATTGTTTTGTCTATAGTTTTAAAATGTGCTAGTGTTGGCTTTACTGCAAACTCGCTCCATGCGGGTTGTGTTGGGTACACCCCTGCGATGTATTTTGATAAAATTTTGTTGGAACCATTCCATGCATGGTTGTAACTCCCGCCTTTTGGAAACATCTCGTACAATGTAGACATGGATTTTTTATCTACTTGACTCTGGTACTGCGCCTTCATGCGTTCTAAGGAGGCTTTATGCCTACCTGCGATACACATGGCTTCTTCTACTATCCATTCAAAATGTGGACTAGAAAAACGGTTAGGTATGAGTACGTTATCTACAATCTGATCGTGATATTCTGGCAGTGCAATACCCGAAACTATAGCTATAGCATTGGCTCTATCGTCCTTTAATTGCTCTGCATTTGTGCTGTAAAAACCATTTTTCCAATACGCTTTTTGGAATGCTGGCTTCATGGATTCCATTCTATTGGTATACCATGTTACATGTTCTGTTTTCCCTAGTACTGCTGCCATTTCTTTAGCCTTAGATAAAGCCAAATAATAAAATGCCATTTGTATCGGTTCTTTATCTGTTGTGTTTTTAACACCCCAGTCTACCCAATCCCAAGAATCTGGGCTTTTTTTCTTGCGGTATTCTGGTAAGCCATTCTCTTGCATTGGGAATAATGCCAAATAATCGTAAACAAAAGGATAGGCTTTTTCTAAGGTCTCTTTATCTCCTGTATTTAGGTAATACGGCCATATACTTTGTGCTATAAACTGTAAACTTTGAGCAACCAATTCACGCACTCTTAATGGGCCTAAAGCACCTAGTACGCCATTTTCGCTAAATGCTGTAGTTTGTATAATGGCCTTTTTTAAGAGTTGGCGTCCTGCATTATCCATAGCATAAAATAAATAGCCTGTTTGGTCTGCCACATCGCCAATCCACAAAGCACGTTCGCGGTCTGGACAATCCATAAAGTTATCACGAGCACATACAAATAAAGTATTGTTTCCCATCCACCATAAACGGTCGTAAAATGGGTCGTCTACTTTAAACTTACCAGCCATTTCACCTACACTCATCCACCTGTATTTTAAAGCTTTTACTTTTACCCCTTTTGGAATGGTGTACTTCACCTCGTTTCCATTCATCCAAGAAAAACTCTCAAATTTTTGAGTACCTCCTTTTGTGATATATGTGGCATTTATTCTATTCAACCTATTGTCGGTAGTCATAAAAATAGTATCACCGGCTTTTGCCTCTACTTCTAAATAAGGTGTAATTTGTTTGTTAAATGGCAGTTTGGCTTTAATAACTTTTCCATCACTTACAAAAGGAAATTGTAAGGCATCATGATTCTCATAGTTTTGTAAACCATGGTTAATTAAATGTGGTACAGTATTCGGCTCTACTTTATACCAAGGCGCAACACCTAGTGTTCCTTTTTCTGAAGCTTTTGTCCATTTACTATCATTAAAATTAGGCATATACCAGGCCTTTTTGGTCCAGTCGTTTAAAGCGTTGTTCGCATTAAACATCACAGAATATTGTATAATGGCTTTACTGGCTGGAGCTATGGTGCTATCGTAACCCGAATGTTGTAAAACTTTCCAAGAACGATCTGAAACCACATGTTGTTTTCCTATTTCCGAAGAAAATAACAAGCCTCCTTTTCCACTATCAATGTGCGTACCTTTATGACTTTCGCGCCCCCAAAACCATACTAAAATGGCTATGGTGTTTTTTCCTTTTTTTAAATAAGGTTGAATATTAACCGTTTCGTACCAAGAGTTTGCTGGTGTTATTTTTGCTTTTCTATTCCAGTCTCCTGCTTGACTTGGCCCTCTAGACAGTCCGCCTTCAAACAATACCATTTCACCGTTAATCCATAACCAAAATTTGCTATCTACTGAAATATGAGCTTCAACAGTTTCTAGAATATCATCTACTGTAACTGTTTTTCTAAAACTCATCCAAGTATTGGATGGGCTATCTTCTTGCTGCCAAATCCATTGGGCATTGTCCCAATTTGGCTCCGTTGTTGCAAAACTTAATGCAATTGTAAATAAGACCGTAAAAAGGACTAAAACTTTTCTTCTATTATTATAATCGTTCATTTTTTATTAAAGATTACTATTTATTGTTATTGTAAATTTTGATTTCTTTGATTGATGGCGCTTGTTTCGCATCTTCAATATACAACCTTAGTTTTGATGACTGTATACTATTGAATTGATGGTTTTTATTCGCCCCACAAGTTGTTCCGCTGGCTACTGTTTCCCATACGTTATTTTTCCAATATTGAATTTTGTATGCCGTAATAGCGTCTCCAAATTCATCAATAATGACTTGATTGAAGGTTTGCGGTTTTACCCATTCTACCTCTAAATATTGGTTTTTAGTTTCGGTAGCCAACCAACGGGTTTCCTCATCTTCATCATTTGCTCGAAAGGCTTCAAAAACAGGAAGTTTTTCAGTTTGAATAAACATAGAAGAGGCGTTCATTCTTCCAATGGTTGCCAGATTTTTAGAAGGCTGTATCGGATTTGGCATAGTCGTCTTTGATAACTGATTTACAGTAAAATCATAAATTCCCGACGGTAAATTATAAATAACATAATTTCCAACAGCAGCATTTTTTTCTGTACCTACATAAACTATACCATCACTCTTTTCAAGGGATGTTTCACCATCTTTAATTCCTTTTTTATCAACAGCAGGAAGATACACTTTAGCATTAGTGTTGATGGGTACTTCAATATGAAATGAAGCACCCCCGTTTTCTTTTTTCCAATTGACAACCACATTGCCATACATTGATTTATATTCTGTATTTGCAAAAGTTAAATCGCCAACAAGTGCAGGTTTTATAATCATGTGTTGCATACCTAATTGTTCTGGATCTGGACGAATGCCTCCAAAACCTTTTATAAAATAGCCACCAATTCCTGTATAGCAAGTATGTATTTGACTATTGCCTATGGCAGACCAACGTTCTGGCCAAACGGTTTTACCTTGTTCTAAAAAGTAACCGTAACTAGGGTGGTGCTTGTCTCTTAGCAATTCATAAACTAAATCCATGCGCTCGCCAGATTCCGTAAAATAACGTGTATATAGTGCTTGCCCAGAACTTCCTGTATCGTAATATGGGAATTTATACAAGACGTTATCGGCTAAATTGGCTTCTACTTTTTCCTTTTCTGAAGCTGGTGTAACACCCGATAATAGCGCAAACGCTTGATTGACTTGTATGCCATCTAAATACTTACCTGTTTCTGGATTGTAAGACAATTTATGAGTGGCCTCTCGCTGTACTTTTAATCGCTCTTTATAAATTTTAGCATCTTCTGTTTTACCCAAAGTAGAAGCAATATTCATCGCATTATCTAGCATAAAGGCATATAAACAGTTGTTAAAATGTACTGCTTCTGGAGAATTACTACTCGTCCAAAAGTTCCCACGAGGTGTGCACCAATCGCCCAAACCTGGAAACTCCCGTAACCCTTGTCTCCCTGCATTTATAGCGCCTCCTGTTTCGAAATTTGAATGTTCAAAAATCCAATCCATCCATTTTTGCATGGATTCATAATTGTCTTCCAACACTTTTTTATCACCCAACATACGGTAGGTTTCCCAAACGGTTAGCGGATTATTGGCTTTCCACATTAAAAACGGACGATCTTCTTCGTTTATCACTGCACGTATTTTTCCATCAGGAAATTGCGCATCTCTTGTATATTGTAAATATTGGTCCATGTATGCACCACTTTCAAAATTAGGTAGCGCATCGCCATACATGGCCGCTACTGTAACTTCTCCCCAACCTCGACGTTCTCGGTGCGGACAATCTACCAAAATACCATCCATCGTATTGGCCAAATAGGTATTTAAGTTGATCTGATACATTTGATTGAGTTGCTCGCTAGAGGATTCGAAACTACTTATTTGCTTACGATCATTGGTAATCACATAGCCTTTTGCGTCTTCTGCCTTTGGCTCATATTTTAAACCATAAACCGTAATCCATCGACCTCCCGCAACATTAAACCGGTTTTGGAATTTTCCTTTTCCCGATTTACCATAGATATATTTACTTTTTTGATTCCAATTCATAACCACCTCCGTTTGATCACTAATTTCAAACAAAATAGAATCGCCTTCCTTTCCTTGGTAAAGATCCATTTCAAAAAAACCGGTATAATTTTCGCCCATATCAATGCGGTAAGTACCATCGTCGTTTTTATCAATAGCTATAGCCCTTATTTCCTTAAATTTTACTTGGGGCTCCACTATTTGTGCGCTCAACTCAGCTTTTATCGGACTATGTAAGGCTCGTGTTTCTCTATTCTTACTGCTGTTTATGGCAAAAGCGACATTATTCCCTTCTGGAATTTCGGCATTCAGCACCTTATGATCATAAACACTGGCGTTCATCCAATTACCATCGTCATAAGCTTGAGTATTCCAATCGTCTTCACGTTTGCTATCATCAATAATTTCGCCTCCAAAACGCAAAATATCCCAGTCGCCATAATACGAAGTGTAACTTGATTTTGTTTTCCAGGTTGTATCTGTTTTTAACGTAATTTTTTCTCCACCCGCAACAATTTCTGCTTGCGCTTTAAATACAAAAGGGATAAGGCGATACTCTCTAATTCTTTGCCAACGCGACCAACCCGCCGCATGCCATACAGCAATAACATTATCACCTTTTTTGAGTTTATCTGAAATATCGTAGGTTAAATACGGAATCCTTTTTTTCATGTATGACGATACAGGGTTCATTACGTTTTCGGTGATTTTTTCGCCGTTTACATACAATTCGTGATACCCAAATGACCCCACAAATACGAATGCTGATTCAGTATCTTCTTTTAATTCGAAATTTTTTCTATACCAATTGTGATCGGTTTTTTTCTGATCTGATTTTAAAATCCAGTCGCCTTTCCAATCGGATTGTTGTAATAAACCCATCGAAAAATGAGCAGGTACACTCCATTTTGAAGCAGTACCATCTTTATCCCATATTTTCACTTTCCAGAAATATTGTTTTGCTGAGGCTAGTTTCGCTCCCTTGTATGTTGTATTTACAGATTGGTCTGAATTTACTTTTCCAGAATCCCATGCATCACCATTGTCATTTTTCAGATTATCTAAACTGCTCGCTACTATGATTTGATAAGCTGTTTGTTTTTCTCCTCTTACTTGATTTTCTTGGGTCAATTTCCAACTCAATCTAGGAACAGTATTGTCTATTCCCAAAGGATTTACTCGGTATTCGCAACGTAAATCTACAACATCAATTGTTGCAGTTTTGCATGAAATTAGACAAATACCTACGATAAGAAACAGGAACAATTTACTGGTACGTCTCTTACTTCCTTCAAAAAAAGTTGTAATACTATTATTTGCTTTCATAATTATTGAATGGTAATTACATATTCACCCGATTGTAATGAGAATATGTTACTATTTACTTTTTCATTATTCAGTTTAATTTGGCTTTTTTCAAATTTTGTCAATTTTACCAAAGCTGAAGAATGTTTGGGTATGGCAATCAACCAAGTTATGTTGTCTCCATTTCTTTTCCAATTACTTTGAATTTCTCCTTGTGGCGATTTATAACCTACTTCACACCATTCTAAACCTTCTAAAAAGGTAGGTTGTAAGAAGAATTTCTTGAATCCTGGATGATTTTCATCTGGTCGAATCCCACCTAAACTCTCATGAAAACTGGCGGCAAAACCACTATTCATTGGATGATTAAACGAATTTCGATAATACCTCTTTTCTTTATTCCATTTGGCAATATGTTCTGGCCAAGTCGTTAAACCATGAGTTTCTGTAACAAAACCCAAACTAGGGTAATCGGTTAAACTCCAAAGGTGTTTTGTAATGTTACTATGACCAAAATCATTCAAAACCGTGTATAACGGTCTGTGCCCAAAAATACCTGTAGTATAGTAGCCTTTATTCTTTTCCATAATCAGTTGTGCTAAATTATCAGCAACTAATTGGGCTTTCTTTTTAGGAACCAACCCTGAATACAAAGCGAATGCATTTCCTGTTTGAGAACCATAAGAATTGTTTTCTTTATCCAAAAACTTCGAATTGAAAGCATTTTTTACTAAAATGGCTTTTTGTTCGTATGTTTTCGCTAGGGTTTCTTTACCTAAAATTATTGCCATTTTTTTCATGGCAACTAAAGTTTGATAATATAATGCGGTAGAAGTTAAAGCTGGTGCTGTATCCATATTTGGATTTCCTCCTGGCGGGCACCAATCTCCAAATCCTCCATTGATTATTCCTTCTTCTTGTACTTTTTCATCTAGATAAGCCATCCAACCTTCCATCATACTCCAAGCATCTTCCACTATTTTTTCATCTCCATAATACACATAAGAAAACCACGGAATCATTACTGTAGCCGCACCCCAATCGGGTCTTGCTTGCAGACACAAACGTTTTCCCACTGAAATATTTGCAGGAGCTCTAGAGTCGTAAGGAAAAGGATCTTTAAAATGTGCTTTCGATTTTCCAACTACAGTTTTTGTATCATCCGAAGTTTTCTGCCATAATCTTTTTAAATCGAAATTAAAACTTGCTGCCTCTGCTACCACATAAGCATCGCCCATCCAAGCACAACGTTCACGATGGGGGCAATCACTTAATAAACCTTGCAGATTATCTTCAATCGTCCACATAGAAACATTATAAAAATTATTGATTTGCTCATTAGAACATTCAAAACTTCCAATACGCTCTACGTCAGTTCTTACCAACCAACCTGTAAACTGTTCTAAACTGGGTTTTTTAGTTAACCCTTCAATTTGAACGTAACGAAACCCATGATACGTAAAACGAGGCTCCCAAGTTTCTTCGCCTTCGCCTTTACAAATATAAATGTCGGTTTGAGTGTTACCTACAACGTGAATTCCAGTAGATGCAGGATCAATATTCCGTTTATCTGGCATTAAATGCTCTGAAAAACGCATTTTAATTACTGTTCCTTCTTTTTCTTCAACATGAATCTCTAACCAACCCGTCATATTTTGACCTAAATCTATTATCCAACCTTTTTCTGCGGGTAGAATCGCTATAGGATTTACTTTTCTAATCTTTCGCATTGGTTCCAACTCTTGCTCTATCAAATTACTTGTTGGTGCTTTCATTAATTCTACAGCATCCCAAGATTCATCATTACAAGTATAACTAGCCCAATTTTTGAGTTCTTTTCTGGCATCATAAGTTTCTCCATGATATACATTATCAAACAATATTGGACTGCTATGCGCTTTCCAACTTTCGTCTGTGACAATTTGCTTCTTCGTTCCGTCTTTAAAAACGATATTGAGCAACATAGTTGCGCGAGGTTTTCCGTAAGAAAGTCCTGGAGAGAATGCCATATTTTGCCCATAAAAACCATTCCCTAACATGACCCCAACACTATTCTTCTTTTTTAAAAGTGATGTTACATCATGACGCACAAAAAAAGCATGTTTATCATACGAAGTTTGTGCAGGATCAAGCACGCGATCACCTACTTTTTTTCCATTCAAATGCAACTCATACAATCCTAATCCACAGATTACGACTTCAGCTGATGCTATTTCTTTTTCTAAAGTAAAAGCTTTCCTTAAAAGTCCTGAAGGATGTGTTTTACGTGGTGTCATCTTTAACTCTGCTTCAGTTGGCTCCCATGTATTGATATTCATTGGAGGTTGGTTACGCATCACTCCTCTTGCAGACCACTTTTCTGGTCGATTGTCTTTTGTGTATCCAATCCATTTGGCTTTATCCCAATTAATATTTTCATCAGCAGACTGACTAAAAACCGTTTCGGTCTGTAATACCAAAAAAAATAGGGTTATTAAAAGCAGTTTTAATTTCATTATATCCTGTAGGGTTTACTCCAACGCTTTAATTCTCAAATTATCAAATAAATTCTCATCATAAGAACTTGCTAGCATCACATAACCTTGATGTTTTTGATGGGTAATCTTTACAATGGTATTTCCATCAACAAATGCCTCTACTTCGTTATTCTTCAAGTTCAACTTTAAATTATGCCATATATTACCGTTAAAATTGGATATAACACCTTTTTCTAATTCTTGCTGGTTAAACATAAGTTTCCAATATCCATTCTTTGCTACCTGAAAACGATAGCCTTTTAAATAACTTCCTTTAACACGTCCGCCCAATTCTACATTACCTCCGTTAATAAATACATCGACGCTACAGGTGTAATTTTCCCACTTAACGTCACCCACTAACGTATTGGGCTTAATGTTTGAACGCCTGTAAACCCGCATCCAGTCATAACCCTGCTCCGGTACAATTTGTTTAAGGCACCGCGAACCATCTTCTTTTAAAGCAATTTCAAAACTTCCGGTTT
Source organism: uncultured Algibacter sp. (assembly GCA_947502405.1). GTDB lineage: Bacteria > Bacteroidota > Bacteroidia > Flavobacteriales > Flavobacteriaceae > Algibacter_B. The sequence goes on from CANMZT010000002.1 coordinate 150,609, forward strand.
GATCGGAATGATATTTAGGAAGATCTCCTACTTTTCGATCTTCATAATCTTCCACATAAGGAAATGGGAATGGAGTCTCCTTAGGAATTTCATAGGCACCCTTTTGTTGCCCAGTAGTTGTAGTTAAAGAATAAATGCATTTTGCATCTAATGAAAGTCTAAGAACACCATCTTCTGGAGTTATTGATTCTTGTTGAACGAACTGTTCATTTTCATCCGACTTCCAAACATTGACCGTGCCCAACGATAATCCTTCTTCTATTTTGACTTCTATTTCCTCATCAGTTTCCGTACAAATAATCATACTCCAATTTGAACCATCTTTTTCTTTTAAAGCCACAGAACTGCCTTTGTAGGTAGCACCATCAAAAAGACCACAAGCACTATTTAGATATTGCCAATTGTGAGGCTCTGCAAACTGAGTGGTATGTGCTGTAGCCCAAATAGTTGGCCACACTTCGTAATAACCACTCCATGGGCTATTAGCTTTCATAGCTCCTGCTTTATCCCAAGTTACCGATTTGTAAATAGACCCAATGGGTGCCCATATTAATGTTTTGGTTATGCGATCGCGGATATAAAATTTATTGTAAATGCGCGCCAAATTTAAGGCTCCAGCACCGCCCCAGTCTTTCCCTGTCCAGCTCCAATCTTCGCTAGCCCATAGAGGTTTACCAGTACTTTTAGCTTTTTCTGTAGTTGGCCGTCCGCGTCCATCCACCATATTTTCATTAAACTCTCTACCAGTAACATAGTGGTAACCCACCGCTTCAACAACGTCGTTAAAGGCCTTATCATTTTCAAATTCGTCAAATATTTTCCAATCACCACTATTATCATCGGGCCCCTGAATTTTTACATTACTATAACCTCGGGCATCCAATAAAGGGCGTACTTCATTTACAAGCCAATCACGATTGGTATAATTCTCGTTTTCTGCGGCGGCCACCCAATCTATATCCAATTTCCATTGTTTTTTGGCCACATCCAGAAAAGTAACGAAATACTCTGCTGATTCCTTCGTGAAAATATTTGGTTTTAAATAATAAGGGAAACTCCATGGGAGATATTCTAAAATAACGTCAGGATTTCTATTTTTAGCCTCTTTCATGAACCAAAATTCATAACCCCTTGACACAGGATTTTTTAGCTCTTCCCTTGTAATAGCATGCGAAGGTTCTGAACCACAGGTGGAATTTTCACCACCACCCAGTTCTACTTTTAAGTGCTGAAATCCAGCACCAAATTTAGGCTTAAACAACATATCCAATATCTGACTGCGAATTGGGTCTTTATAATCATAGAGTAAATCTGTTGAGGCACCTGCACTTACGCCACCAATACCTTCAAACGTTCTTCCTTCCTCATTTCCGCTTAACGTAATTTGTACAACACCGTCATTTTTAGAGAATACAAAAGGCTGAAATGGTGTTTCAGGGTTTTTAATAGCTCCCATTTCAAACCATGCAGGCTCACTATGCGTTACCCCTCTATTATTGCCCCAAGCAGTTACTTTCCAATACACACGCTGACCTGGTTTTAGAGGTGCACCACAATATTTAAAAGGCCCTGTTTCCGATGTACTTGTTGGCCCTGTATCCCAAATATCTGGGTATTTAAGTTTTTCTATTGAGGTTGCCATCATGATACGATACCCTCCTTGTTTAGGGCTATTTTCATTACCAATAAAGGTCCAACTAAACTCTGGTCGCGCATCAACCACACCCACTGGATTTACCTGTCCATTACATTTTAGATTTTTTATTTCAGAAGCAAAACTTGTGGCACTAAACAGTAGCAAACAGATTAATAGAATTATATTACAACCCTTTTTGAAGTTTTTCATGACTTAGCTTTTTTTGTAATAAATTTCAATTTCTGAAATTGCTGGCTTCTCTTTTGACTCTTCAATTAAAACTCTACACTTTGATGCGGTAACCGTTTCAAAATCATATGTCCCATTTGAGCTCATCGTTGTTCCGTTTGCAAAATCTTTCCAGCTTTCATTTTCAAAATATTGAATCTTATAATTTAAAATGTTACGCCCTTTTTCTTGAATAACCATTTGATTAAAGGTTTGTGGTTTAAACCATTCTACTTCTAACCATTCGTTTGATGTTGCCCTTGCTTTCCAGTGTGTTTCTATATTTTCGTCATTAGCCCTAAACGCCTTAAAAAGAAATTGCTTTTGAACTAGGCATTGAATCTTAGGTTTATTTTAACAGACTATTTAAGTGAAAAATTGGTTTAGCTCCCGGTAAGTTTAGAAACCTAAGCAAAACCAGTTATAAAAAATAATATCTTAACTTACTTTTATCGAAAGAAGCAATTCTTTTTCACCTTCATTAAAAAACACTTCAAATGGAATAGCTTCTGCACCAGGAACCATATTAAAGGTTCTTTTACCTTCAATTTCTTTGGTTTTAATTGGCGCGTTTGCAGAAATAGTAACTAATCCCTCTGGTTTATTAATGGTAATTTCTGTATCACTTACTTTTGTAACAACCTCACTATTTGGAGAAATAATTGGTAACACAAATGCTGTTGGTACTGTAATATTTTGCTCAGTTGTTACTTTAATGTTTATTTCATTTTCTGAACATGTATAGCCAATTTTAAAACTGGATGCCGTTTCTTCGACAATTGCTCTTTCTACATTTTTCAAAGCTACATTAGCTAATAATTTAATAGTTCCGTTTTCATCTTTACTTTCAAAAGTAGCTGGTAAATCGTATAAATTGGTATACCATTTTTCTTCTTTAAACGTTTCTATTCTTGGTGTAAATGAAATATCTTTATTAGGTTGTACTTGCTGATTATTCTTTTCAACCAAAGCGTATTCTGCCATACTTGCGGCACATAATAACCCAACTTTATTATGGTATAACACCCCTAAAGCGCCACCTGAAGCTTGACGGAAATCGTATTTATAATGATATTCTGCATCATAAGCACTTACTGTACCTCTCCAATCTCCTCTAGCAAAGAGATACACATCTAAATCTTTAAAATGTTTTATACCATCTGCATTAGTTCTTGGTAACGTTGCGGTTGCATTTATTTCTGGCAAATGATTCCAGTGGTCTAGTAATGCCGCTAAAGGTTTGGCGTGTGTAAACGTATGGTGTACACATGCAGGAATACCTGCTTCAATAAAACCAGGCCCTCCATGAATTAATCCATCTGCGGTGCAACGTTGCAATAATTCTGTGTTTTTTACAGCTGCTGTTCCAAATGCTGGATTGATGTGTGCCATCATTCCGAATGCAGGTTGGCTACCATCACAAGTTCTACTTCCCCAATAACTCCACTTGTACATTCTATTACCCCAGCTGTTATCCCAAGCACCATCGGGTAACATAAATTCTAAATGACTATTTAGAGATTTAGTTAAGATTTGTAATAACTCTTCGTCTTTTTCTTTGAGTGCATACATTACTAAACTGTTCAAGGTTTCCTCTACGTTGTATCCTAAATCTACACCATGTAATCCTTTTTCACTCAGTTTACTAGAGCTCTTTTTACATTCTCCAAATAGCAGGCCTTCATTTGCTGTAAAGTACGCTTTTACTTGAGATGCTAATGTTTTACTCTTGGCTTTAAAATCGTCTCTACCTAAAACATTACCTATTAAATTTAATCCGTAAACTGCTGTTCCTGGATAATTTATATTTGTAAAATCTATGGTAAATGTATCGTAAATATATTGTCCTGCTTTTTCTAAACGCTTTTTCCAAGCTACATAGGTATCATCATCTAAAACATGACCATGGTAATGCAATGCTTCAGCCAAAGCAATGGCTCCAAAAACAGTAATACCTTTCCACGATTTTGGGTTTCTTATTACGGTCCAAGCACCATTCTCTTGAGACACATTATTTTCAGCCCAAAGCATGACTAATTTAGCACCTTCTAAATATTTTTCATCACCAGTTTTGTCTGCCATATATAAAAACGGATAGACAGCATCCATACAACGTCCGTGAATATGAGAACAAGATGGGCAGCCTAAAGCGCCGTGTTGCTCCAAGTTTGATGGATTGTTTATTTGTACTTTTAACATGCCATCACTCCAATCCTTTAACAAACCTGAAATTAGGTTTTTAAATTCTAATGAATGTTCTGGATGACTTTCGCAGGATTTAAGAAGTCCTGATATTGGCAATGACAAGCCAAAACTAGCAAGTGTTGATAGTTGAATAAAGTTACGTCGTTTCATTTATATATATTAATATTTTGATACACGATGAAGTTAAGAAGACAACCTCTATTAACTATCCTGTTTAATCCTGTTTTTTATAACAAAAAAGCCAGAGACAACATTGCTCTGGCTTTTCTATAATTGATTAGGAGTCTTTTATTTGATAACTAGTTTAGTGTGATATACTTTATTATCATCTGCCAGTGCTTTTAATAAGTAGACACCTGAAGGTAAATTATGGCCTTGTTTGACCTCAATAAAACCGTTACTAGTTGCGTTTTGATATACGACTTTACCTAACAGATCATATATTTTAACTTTAGCATTATTAATGTTTTGAAATGCAATAGTAAACTCATCCGAAGCTGGATTAGGATATACTTTTAAAGATATTCTTTTTAAATCATAATCATTCACACTCAATAAAGGGCCTCCTGTTCCAACAACTTGCCATTTACTTCTCTGGTCTCCTTCAGCAAAATCAGTTCCTTTAAGAAGGTTATAACAATTACCATCTGTGTGATGGTACAAAAATCTATTATTATTTTTAGCTTCAAAGCTAAAAGTATTATCTGATGAATTGTAATGTACTGTCCATATTTTATCGGTATCTACTGCTGGAGATTCCTTAGTTGTACTTACTACCAGATAAGCTCCTGCAGTAAAACCTCCTCCTGTAGCACGTAAAATCCCATTATCTTCACTATCTATGTTATAATAATCTATACCGTCCACGGTTGATGCCGTAAATTTCCATTTTCTATCTTGGCTATCTCCTGTATCACGCATTACCACAGGTTGGCTACTTGAAGGACCTGCTCCTAGATATTTTCCCGTAGCTACATTTATTAGCTTATAGATACCTTCGTCATCACCACCTCCCCCTTCGCCATTAGTGATTTTCATTCGGTCAAAATTAAAACCTCCAACTTCGCCTACAACTTTAATTACCTGAACACCTTTTTGAAGTGTAATTGTTGTTTTGGTTCCCAAAAATCTTGTGAGGTTTGGAGTAGTTCTTAGCGTTATAGATTTAAGCGTTGTAGTGCCTTTCATTATCTTTAGTTTTTTTGAAGAACCAGTAGATGCGGCAAAAACTTCTAAATCATACACGCCATCCTCGGGTACGTCTATTGTGTATTCTGCAAAGTCATTAACATTCCAAGAGTTTAAGTAAAATATAGAATTACTCCATCGCGTTACATTTACACCACTTTTTGTAGTATAATGTTCAGCTTCAATTTCGGTAGGAATAATGTGTGTTTTGGGTTTAACAGTAATCGTTTTTGAAATTTGGGTAGAAGTAAAGTAATCATTCCCAATGTCTGAAACAGTTACAGTTGCTGTACCTGCTCCTAAAGCATGCCTAACTTGGTCGCTCCATACAATAGCCACTTGATTATTGGGACATACAAACCTTAAATTTGCATCAGGATTATTACTACTTGCTACAAGACTAAAAGCTGGATCTCCTGAAGTAACTTCTGGAATATCCTGAAAAGTAATTACTTGTTGTCTTATAGGAACAGTATACTCCAAACTAACAATGGGAGCAGCATTATAAGTATCATCGCCAGGTTGCAAAGCATTTATGGTAGTGGTTCCTGCACGTTTTACCTGTATTTTTCCATCAACAATTATCGCAACATCTGTATTGGTGCTTTCATACTGTACTGCCAAACCAGAACTAGCTGTAGCATTTAAAACTTGGTCTGGCTCACCCCAAGTATAACTATTTGGAGTTAAGCTAAACGTAATGGTTTGATTTGACTTTGATGCATCTGCATTAACTACTAATGTTTGAGGTACATCCGCTGCGCTATCATACGTACCATCTCCAACTTGACTTGCAATAATATCACATGTGCCAACACCCATAATTCTCACTTTATTTCCTTCAACAATACGAGCAATATTCGTATCTGAAGAGTTATAAGAAACGGGTAATCCCGAACTTGCTGCAGCATTTAATTCAAAATCTGCATCTCCTTCTGTCTTAGCCACCAAAGGATTAAAAGTTATAGTTTGTGGCGTATATTCTTCTTTTGTTAATTGAAACACAAAACAATGAATAGGGACTTCAGCACTGTTTTTATGCTCACTAAATACTACTGCAATAACACCATCTTCCATTATAGTTATACTCTTATTTGCAGTTATACCTGTATTTGTCCTAAAATCTTCTCTCCAAGTATAAGTTCCAGCTAATGCACTAGTAACCACAAAATTCCCTCCTGATAAGTTAAACTTATACATACGGTTACCATAAAATACGCCTAAGGATCCTTTATTTCTATCTTCAGTAAACTCAGTTTCGTTTTGCTTTCTCAAATAGTTATAAGCATTTGTACCTTTAGGTTTTATATAGGTATAAATATCATTTTTAAGTGAAATTGCTAGCTGAGGTCCTCCAGCCCAACCTGCATTATCGGGCACACTACGTGGGTCTGCAATAAAAAATGGTGTATGATCTATAACTGGTAAATTATAACTTTTTCCATCTAATGTTGTTGCTTTATCGTCCATGTGTTCGCCAAGTTCCATAACGTAAACGCCCTCATTTAAACGCGTAGGAGACTCAGCCCATCTTGGAGAGTACACATAATAAAATTTACCGTTGATGTACTTTGCACTTCCATAGCAAAAATTACGCTCTCCTTGAGTTACCTCTACACCTCTTCCCTGTATAATTTTAACTTCATTAGACCATGTATTACCATCATAATATGTCATAATAATATCACCACCAACGGCAGACCCTAATCGCCTTTCAAAATACATTTCTCCTTGATCGTTAGTGAATAAATCAGGATAGGTTACTCCAGTTACTTTTTTTCCTGGTATTAGGTAATCTTGTTGAGGCAGAAAATTGGCTGCAATAAAATCACTATCAGGACCATAGGCAATATTCTTTTTAGACCTTATATAATTTAAGTCTTCATTGTGATGATCGAACATTAAATGCACTGTACCATCTATTGAACATATACCAACATTTGTTGTTAAATGTGTATCTCCTTTACCTCCTACTAAACTCATTTTTGCAGGAAGTGCTACATGCACCCAACTACCTTCTCCAATTTTTTTTCTAGAAATCATTAAAGTACGATCAGCCCAACCACCTCGATACCAAGTATAAAACACATAACCATTTGATACTTTCATACAATTTCCATGAGGATTTATACTTCTACCGTAATGAAATGGTTTTGGGTCGTCTGCTTTCCAAAAGTAAAGCGCTTCATCTGTTACTTGAGAACTTTCTAAAAAAGTAACTTGTGCAGTAAGCTTTTGAGGAAGTATATTAGCAACTAGAAATAGTACTAAAATAAATATGTATTTCTGAACGATGGCTGCTGTTAATTGAAGTGCTTTCATAACAATGTCTTTTATATTTAGATTTTTGTATAGAATTACATAAAAGTCACACAGATAATAAAAAAAAGCATCCTGACCTATCCTGATTTTAAGACAAACGGGGTAATAACTCGACAAGACACTTAGTTGTAAGAAAACCAATTGTGTAATGTCTCAATTTGTAATGATACAACAGAAATATTTAAACAAGTTTTCTTTGTATTCGCTACAAAGAAAACTTATTTAAACTCGTATAAACTAATACTTTAACAGCATCTTAAAGTCTTATTTAATAACCAGCTTAGAATGGAATACTTTATTATCCTCTGTAAAAGCTTTTACTAAATATACACCTGTTTTAAAATTAGTACTTTCAACTACCAAATCACTTCCATTAGCCTCATTTTGATAAACGCGTTTTCCTAAAATGCTATAAATTTCTAGACCCCTAACATTGGGTATGTTTTTAAATGTAACTGTAAATCTATTTTCTGCAGGGTTTGGGTATATTTTCACAGAAGGCACCTGAATTTCAGTACTATTAACACTTAAAGTCTGGCTTGTAGAGATAGCTTCCCATACACTTCTTGTGTCTGATTCTGGTGCTATGCTGTGTGTTACGCTACCATCAACATTATGATACAAATACCTGCCAGCTGTTCTCGATTGAAATCTATAAGTGTCTTCTAAATCATTATATTCTATTGTCCATGTTTTATCGGTATCAGTCGATGGCGCCGTTACACCTGTACTAACAACACGATAAGCACCCCCAGAAAAATTAGCTCCAGGCGCACGCAATATACCAACAGTTTCACTATCGATATTAAAAAACGATCCACTTTCAACGAAAGTCCAATGTGTGTTTTGAGGTTCACCTGAGTTGGTCATGGTAACTGGTGTAGCACTTGATCCTACAGCAGTTAAAAATTGACCTGTATTTACATTTCTTAATCTGTAAACACCTTCAGAAGGTGCTGTACCATTATCAACAACTTCCTCTCTTTGATAGGTTGTATTTGCCCATCTCATTTGTGCTCTACCTTCTCTAACTCGATATACACCATATCTAATACCAGACTCTAATCCTCTTTCTGGGTCAGGGATTTCATAATTAAAAGGGTCTCCTCCAATTACAGCATCACAATAATGTATTTTTTTTGTGGCATCGTTTGGATCTACTCTAAAACCTACCTCTAGCTCAAAGCTAACTTCTTCATTTTTATTTACCTGCTTTAAAAAAACAACTTCTCTACCAACACTTCCTTCTCCACCACGTTCCAAAATACGTTCAGCATAAATATCAAAAGCCACTTGCTTGCCTGCATTGATGCCTGTGCCATAAACAGGATGCGCTCTATATAGACAAATTGCAGGATCATTTGAGCCACCTCCACCGCTGTGTTTTCCTTTGGCCTGTGCTAAATAACTTCCGCTTGAATTAAAAGAACCAGTATCTCCTACTTCAAGAATTCTTAAAACTCCTGTAAATCTTGCATAACTTCCAACTCCTGTTTCTCCAGATCTAGGTAGAGAACGCTCTATCCTAGGTTGTAAGGTATTTGGTGCATCCCAGTGGTTAGACCCATCTGTAATATTGTAAACACCCCAAGTTTTACCATTGACATCACTTTCCGAGTAATCGGAGTAGCAACTTCTGTCATCAACAGTACCTACATTAACAGAGTTTGTTATATCAACGTTTCTAGTATTGTCGTTTTGGAATTCAGGTGAACAACTTAAATCCGTACTCGTATCCTCATCGGGCGCTACTACTACAGGAGTTTGCACATAAGGAATGAGTTCCCAATTACTTCTGCCGTCCGTATCTGGCACTACAACATGGGTAACAGTTCCATTAGGGTCATGGTACATGAACCTGCCAGAAGTTCTTGATTCAAATCTATATGTATCGTCCGTGGCGTTGTAACTTATAGTCCAAGTTTTATCAGTATCAGCAGCTGGTGACGCTTTAGTGGTACTAACAACAACAAAAGGTCCTCCAGGACCACCATTACCTGGTGCACGCAAGATTCCAGCACCTTCAACTTCATTATCTATATTATAAAAAGCCCCACTAACAACAAACGTCCAGTGCGTACTTTGGTCATCTTCATCTAAATTTGTCATTGATACAGGTGTTGCGCTTGCACCTGCATCTGTTAAAAATTGCCCTGTTTCTACATTTCTCAATCTGAAAATGTCATTAGAAGGAAGTACACCTTGAGCAGTTATGCTAAATGAACATAACGCTAAAACGAAAAAGAAAATGGATTTAAGAGTATTTTTTTTCATAGCTTTTTTTTTAATTTAGTTGATTTATGTCAACTATGCAAATTTATTTAAACTTCACAAAACCCCATCCTGAACTATCCTGCTTCCAGAGCATTAAGATACTTATATAAAAGACCTTTTGTTAAGTATAAACTATTAGTCTTATTAACTAATATTAATTATTTTATAATCAACTTAGAATGAAACACCTTTTTATCCGTAGAAAACACTTTAATTAAATAAACTCCAGCTTGAAACCCAGAGCTATCTACTTCTAAAACATTACTTGATGGTGTATTTTGATACACACGTTTACCTAGAATGCTATAAATTTGAATCTGCTTTACATTATTAATGTTTTGAAGGTTTATTGTGAATTTATTTTTTGCGGGATTTGGATATATTTTTATTGAAGTTGTTTTTAAACCTTTATCATCTGTACTTAAAGTTGTCCTTTCGAAAATCCATTTACTCCCTGCTTCTCTATATGGAATATGTGTAATAATATCATTATTTTCATCAACTAAATGATATAAAAAACTACCTCTATCTAGTGTCTCAAAACTATAGCTTCCATCTCCATTATGATACACTCTCCACATCTTATCAATGTCTGCTCTTGGAGGAGAAAAAAGCGTACTAATTAGTTCTGGTTCAGAAAAACCACCTTTAAATCTAATTATACCTCGCACCTTACTATCTATATTATAGTAAGTGCTGGATTCTTCTGTATCAACCTTTACAAATCGCCATTCTTTATCTTCACCTACTCCCGAATCGCTTGGTACAAGTACAGCACCATCTGACATTAAATATTTACCTGTAGCTAAATTTCTTAATCTAACATAATTTTCTGAATTATTATTGTTATTACTACCGTCATCAACAACTTCTTCTTTATTGTATGTTGTGTTAGCCCACCTTATTTGCCCTCTACCACCTTTAACTCTATATGCACCATATCTAATACCAGATTGTATACCTCTTTCTGGACTTGGAATATTCCATTTAAAAGTTTCTCCACCTATAACGGCATCACAATAATGTACTTTTGTATTACCAAAAATTGTTTCTTCCATTCTAAATCCTACCTCCAACTCAAAACTTGTTTCAGCATTTTTAGCAACATTTTTTAAAAAAACAACTTCCCTACCAGGGCCCGATCCACCACGTTCTAGAATACGCTCCGCATAAATATCAAATGACACTTGCTTGTCTGCATTTATTCCTGTACCGTAAACAGGATGAGCTCTATATAAACAAATAGCAGGGTCTGGCGGACCACCACCACCTGTATGCTTTCCTTTAGCTTGGGCAATATAAGTTCCGTCTTGACCAAAACCACCAGCATCACCTACCTCTAAAATCCTAAATATTCCTGTAAATCTTGCAAAACTTCCAACACCTGATTCCTGAGATCTATCAAGTGAACGTTCAATCCTAGGCTGTAATCCATTTGTATCTAAATGATTGGAACCATCGGTAATATTATAGACACCCCATGTTTTACCATTCACAACGCTTTCGCTATAATTTGAATAACAACTTCTATCATCAATAGCCCCCACATTATCAGACTTTGGTAAATCTGGTCCAAACCTATCAGGATTTCTGAATTCATCCGAACACTCTAGGCTAGAACTAGTATCTTCATCAGGTGCTGTTTGGGCTGTTAAAAAAAGTGAAAAGAGTGCAAAACTTAAAAATAATAAGGATCTAAAAGTATTTTTTTTCATATCAATCTTGGATTCTGGTAATATTTAATAATGATTTCATAAAACTCATTGAAACCTGAGTAAAATGCATCCTGACCTGTCCTGCTTGTAGGTTGAACAGCATGATAATTCGCTAAAACACAGAAACTTCAATAAAACTAACAACTAAAAAGCTATAAATAATACGCTTAGTATACGAATTGCCTCAAAATCACAGGTCCTATTAACCCAGAAGCATCTAATTCTGTATCATTTTTTTTAGGCGGGTTGGTTGTCCAAGTTTTCTTTTGGTCTTTAGGTCTAGAGTTGTCGTAAATAAGCTGGTTGCGCCATGTATTAGTAACTTTAACCTTAAGAGTATTTTCGCCTTTTACGAGATATTCACTAATATCAAACTCAAAAGGTGGTGCCCATTTTACACCTACTTTTTTACCGTTGCACCACAATTCTGCAATATTAGCTACCTTACCTAAATCTATAATTGAACCTACCCCAATATTTTCTAAGTTAATTGTTTTTGAATATGTAGTTGTTCCTGAATAATGTTGTATTGTCCTATTTTCGAATTGAGTTAACGATTTTAATTTTGAAACTTCAATGCCTTCAGGCGTTTCCCAACCTTCATTAAAAGATAATTGCCAATTGTTTTGTAGCGATTTTTCTTCAACAAATACATCTCTTTTTGTCTCTTTTCCATTCTGAAAAAACATATACTCACCAGCTATAGATGAAAAGAAATTATCAGCTTTCCATGACAATTTTGGGACAGCTTCGTCCCTATATTCTTTAGACCAACCTACTTTAGCATCCAATACTACTTCACCGTTGTGGATAACTTTTGAAGCCAAGGGTTGTTTATCGCTTTTTGTAAATACCACTATAGCACTTCCGTTTGATGCCAGCGATAATGCAACATTGGTTCTGTTTTCTGAAACTTTCCAAATTTTAGCATCTTGCTGTTCTCCTGTAAATGCATCCCAAATTTGAGGCGAAAAATCATTTACTCTAAAACTCAATGCTACATTTATAGGTTTATCTTCTTTTGATGCTACAAAATAAACATGCGCGTCTTCTATTTCGCGGTGTATCCAATTAATATCTAAATCTTCTGGAATAATAATGTCAGGTGTTATTGTTTCGGCGCTTAAAACTTCATCTAAGGTTTTACCCCAATATACTTTACCTTTTCCAACCTGTTTTACGCCACTTTTGGTTATTCCCCATAACTTATCTGAAATGGTTTTAAGTGCTTTTAAGTCGGCTACATCATCCATCAAACTCGGTGAATCCACCGGTTTATTGCCTAAAATTACAGCTCCATTTTCAACCAATATTTCTAATTTCTCTAAAGTAGAAAGTAGCATCTTTTCAGAATCTCTAAGCATAATAACTTTGTAATCCCCTGCATTTTCAACATGGATTTTACCATCTTGCATGCTTAATTTATCATGCAGAATTTCTGCATTCAAATAATCAAAACGATAGCCTTTCGGAAATTCATCTAAATCAAATGGTGGGCGCTCGTAGTGATCGCCATAATACCAAAGCACATCGGCTACATATTCGCCTTCTTGTAATACATATTGGTTTCTACTTAAATAATCCGTCCAATCCTTCATGTAAGGCCACCAAGTTTGTTGACGCACCAAAGGAAAGCCAATATTTCCACCAAAACTAGACCCAGGGTATACATCGGTTTGTGGTGTATGCGAAAACGTGTGAAACACCAAATGGTTTACGCCTTTAGTAAAATTATAATCGATTAAATATTTTACTGAAAACGGATGCTCATTCCATTTAACACCTAACTGCGTACAGGCTTCTGCCGCTAGCATTGGTTTATTATACAAATGTGTTGCAGACGCCGCATTATAAATAGGTTTCGCATATTCATTTTGATCAGACGGTGCTTTAGGATACCAAAATTCGGTCATAGGTATATCACTAACGCCATAATAACGCATTGGGTCTACAGGTAATACTTCTCCTCCTGCACCTTCGGTGTATACCTCAGCACCCATATCGTGCGCTACAGTTGCAAAATGTTTGAAGAAGTTGTCAATAAACACCTCATCCATGGTGTGTCTCAAGTCTCTTAAAAACTTAGTAGTTACTTCTGTACTTTCAACTATATAGCCCATTGTTGCTGGCAAATAGGGCTTCATACTGTAACCTCTTCTATTTTCAAATTCAGCGAACATATCCTCAGAATTTATCGTCCAAGTAGGCACATGACTTTCCCAGCTATCGATTAATAAACCATGTAATTTTCCATCCCCAATAGGTCCGCCTGGTTTAATTAAATTGCCTATCATTCCGTTTCGCAAGTGGTTTTCTATGGCTACTTTATCAAGCTTACTAGACTCCCAACCTGTGGCTTCAGGAACTGCTGGTTTGTTGGTTAATCGCATATTAACATGTCCAAAACGAACCACTGTCCAATTACCCTCAGGAACTTCCCAAGTTAATTTACCTTCATCTGTCATTTTACCTGTTAGATTGATGATGGTATTGGACTTAATAATTGTATTTTCAGCATAATCATATTGTACATCTTTTTTAAGACGCCTTAAAACTTTAGCTGCTTTAGCTTCATGATTATGTAATTTTGGTTTTGAACTTAAACGAATAAATTCTGGGGCTATAGAGTGCTCACCTTCAAAGGTAAATACAAATTCGTTTGATGTGGTTTCAGGAATTGCTAATGTAAGGTGCTTTCGCCTATCATTCCAATTGGCATCTGGTAACTTTAGAGTGGTAATTTCTGTTAACTTACCATTAATTTTAGCTTCCACCTTAAGTTTTACATCCACTACTGGATACTGCGTACCTACAATGATATGTCGAAGTTGAGGGAATTTTATAGTTCGTAAAGTAACAAAAGTATCAAAGGTTGTTTTTACCCATGTATTTTTATTATTTACTTTTGAAATGCCTTGTTTTCTATATTTATTTAGAGGTTTATCAAGTCTTGTGGTTTTACGAGTAACTATAAGTTTTGAATTTGGATTAAAAATATCCTCCCATGGTACCAACGAATTGTTAGTTTCTATTTTGGTAGGATTAAAAGGCTCCAAATCATCGCCTTCTGGTGTTGGAAACGCTAATAATTGAATGTCTTTATAATCGTAATCTGGTGTGTGATATAAAGAATCTATTTGTAGTATTTCTTCAAAAATTTTACCTCCTGAAATTCTATAAACCGTTTCTACTACCTCGCGTTGTGCTTCTTCTGCTGGCACCCAAGGGCCTCCAGTCATAGACCAACCCGGACAGTTTTGCATGGTAAATTTTAAACCTAAACGTTTACATTCATCGGCGGCATGACGAATCATATCTTCCCATTCTGGCGATAAAATTTTTATAGGCTCTACATTAGGATATAGTCGCCCTGCTTTATTAAACAAATGAATCCCTTGCAAACCAGCATTTTTTATAGCCTCTAAATCTAACGTTAAACCTTCTTTGGAAATATTATTTCCATTGAGGTGAAACCAAGTTTCTGGTCTGTATTTTTTTTCTGGATTTTGAAAACCTTTTTTTAAATCTGCAATACTAATTAACGGATTTTCGACATTTTTATCATTGATTTTGTTTGAATCGCATGCAAAAAAAGTGATCTGTAAGATGAAAAGGAAAAGATAAAAATTAGAATATCGCATGGTATAGATTTTTAAAATTATTTGTTGAGATGTTAATTCACTTTTCTTAGTTTAATTCCGCTTAATCGCGTCTGCCCTTTTTTTGCTTTAAAATTCACCGTAATACCGTTTTCATCTTCAACAGAAATTAAAAAGCGTTTTGTAACACCACGGTTATTGCCGTATTCTTTTTTTAGATTTACCTCACTCCAAATAGTTGTTCCATTTACCATAATATCCATTATGTTTTGGTCTTTTGTTTTTAGTTCTGCCAACAATAAAGACAACTCATAAGTACCATCAGGTACATCAAACTTATAGGCTTCAATACCGATGCGCTGTGTCTGATATATAGGGTCGTTTTCAGTTCCTTTCACACTCACATCGGTTCCTATGGCATTTCTTCTTTTACTTGGGTGTTTTAAAAATTCGCCACCCACATAGCCAAAACTACCTTTTTCATAAGCTTTATCAGGCATCCACAAATAATCTATATTATCAGATTCTATAAAATAACAGTAAGAACCTACATTAATGGCTATTTCTTCAAATTTATTAGTGTTACTATTTAAATTTTTAGGTATCAAGTTAAAATCTATGAACGCAACATCTTTCAACGTTTTGCCATCTTTTTCACTAACTGCTTCAATTAAATTTTGTCCATTTACAAAAGGTATATCAAAGGTAGCTGTCGAAAATTCAAAAGCTTTTTTACCTAGTGAAGTTCCGTTTACAAATACCTCTACGTCTTTACTATTACCAACTACTGTTATGGGTTGGGTAGCATGAGTTTCGTCTTCATTATCAGCTATACCTGATCTTTTTTTCCAAGCTTTAGAAGCTATGGCTAAAAATGGTGTTTTTTTCAATAAGGCTTGATATAAATAATAGGCGTCTTTTTTCTTTCTAGCTGCAGAAACCAAACCTTTATTATTGATATGAGGTACCGCGTCTTTACGATGTTCTACCTGAAAATCTGCATAATTCCATACATTAGCTCCCGAAATTTCAGGCATATCTAAAATGGTTTTCATATAGTGTTTGTGTAATAAAAACTGATAATCTACACTAAAATCAAATCGTGTAGGGTTATAAGAACGTAATCTTGGGTCTGCGCCTCCTCCATATTCACTTAGGATGAAAGGCTTATCAGGATCCAATTCAAGCGAACGCGCTACTAAGCTTCTTAGGTTTTTATCTATATCCTCTAACTCTTGAACATACCAACCATAATATTTATTATAGCCAACCAACTCTGTAAATCGGATACCCAATCTGTCTTGATATGCTGGTTCTCTAAAAAATACAGAATATGAATATCGGGTTTTATCTTCTTCCTTTATAGTTTTAGCTAAAGCTTCGTGCGTGCTTACAAAATGTTTGGTGTAATCCTCACCTAATTTACTAGGTGCTTTCATAGTGGTTTCGTTACCCAAATTCCAAGCTACAATTGAGGGATTATTATAGTTATAACGAATAGCTTCTTTAAGCATATTGATACTATTTTGCTTTCCGGCTTCGTTGGCAGCAGCTTTATCAACAAAGGGTATCTCTAGTGTAGCAATAAACCCCAGTTTATTACACATCTCTAAAATGGCAGGATCTTGCGGGTAGTGGGCTATTCTTAAGAAATTAGAACCCATATCTTTAAGTAATTTCATGTCGTTACGATGCACCTCATCACTTACAGCATTAGCTTTACCATAAAAATCTTGATGACGACAAGTACCTATTAACTTGGTAGGTTTACCGTTAATTGAAAAGCCTTTATTGGGATCAAAATTAAACCATCTAAAACCAACTGGATTTTCAATTCTATCATAAACATGCCCTTTTCTATCTACTATTTCAGATACTAATTTATAAAGATAAGGGGTTTCTGGAGACCATAATTTAGGGGTCTCAATAGAAAATTTACTATAAGTATCAATACCAAACCTAGACTTTGTTTTAGTAGTTATTACAAGATTATTATCAGTATCAAGCAAGGTTTGCTTCACGTAATACGTTCCTTTTTTAGGTTGCACTAATTTAGATTGCACTGATACCTTTGCTGAACTTTCAGAAACTTCAGGCGTTCTAATAAAAATGGCGTTTGCACCTAAATTCGCCACTTCAAAATGTACTGGTTTTGTGATGATTAGCTGTACATCTCTGTAAATACCACCGTAAAATGAAAAATCTGCTGACTGTGGTACTATTTCATCATTATGGGCATTATTTACTTTAACTACTATTTCATTTTTGCCAGTTTTGAGCGCCGATGTAATATCTCTTGCAAATGTAGTGTAGCCGCCTATATGGTCTTCGCCTATGGTTTTTCCATTAATATAAAGTGATGTGACTTGATTTGCCGCTTCGAACAATAAAAAGACATTCTGATTCTCATAAATTTGAGGAATAGTCATCGTTTTTTTATACCATCCTTCGCCTCTATAGTAACCATCTTTATCATCTAAAATATCTTCGGTATTCCATGAATGTGGTAGGGTTACTTTTTCCCATTTTAAAGATTCGCTTTCAGAAAAAGGTTTTTTGATTTCACCTTTATAAAAATGCCATGCGTCGTTTATGGTTTCAATATGCCTTATGTTTTGTGCATTAGAACAAAATACAGCACTAAAGAATAATATTATTATTTGTATTTGTCTCATTATATAAACTGCAACTTTAAAAGGTTATCCTCCAAAGGTACTAAGTAAAACTAATTTTTTATAGTAAAATTTATATCTAATTTTTACAAAAAAAAGACCACTTATGTATAAGTGGTCTTTAGTTTTATTTCAAAGAATAATTTATTTATGTTACAATAAATTTCTTTACTTATTGAGTAATCAACATTTTGCTTGTAAATGGTGTTCTTAAGATATAAGATCCTTCAGCAAAAGTTGATAAATCAACTTTTTTACCTTCACCTTCAAGAACTTTAGAACCTAGTAAAGTATAAACATCCCATTTAGTTTCAATATTTAAATTGAAAATACCATCGTTAGCAGGATTTGGAAATGCTTTAAATGTACTAGCTTTAAGTTTATTTTCTTCTACACTTAAAGTTGAAGTACGTGTAACAGCTATATAATCAAACCTTGGACCAGCTGAAACATATCTTACTAAAAGCACATAAGTTCCTGCTGTTAAGGCTTCAGTATCAACTATTTTCATATCCTGATAGACTCCAGTACCTACGTCTAATTTACCGTTAAATAAGATACCTTCTGATGATAAATCATTAGCATCACGTAACCACACTTGTAAAGTTTTATTACCAACATCAACGTTTACTCTATAGTTTACAGTAAAATCATAATCTCCATCTTCCTTTATCTCGATAGTGTATAATCCATATTCCTGACCTTGAATACCTGTTACTACAATTCCAGTTGCATCATTCATAAGATCTACATCTGCACCTGGTCTGTATGTGGTATTATTTCCTCCGCTTCCAACACTTTTATCGTTATAAGTCCCTGTTACTGGAGGAGAAGTAGTAGCATCTCCAGTATTTATACCGTCGATATAAAAACCTGTTCCGTCTTCAGCTGAATCAAAATTCTCGAGTTCAATCCTGGTTTCTACATTCTGAGCTTCTCCTATTTCAAGTGGCACATTTTTATCAGGAAATGGTAAACCTACGTATTGCGCACTTACTGCTTGCATTCCTAAGAATGCTAAAGCTGAAAAAAATAACGTTTTGTGTAATTTTGTTTTCATAATTTTTGGTATTAGATTAATTAATTAGATTTTCAAGGTATAATTACAAGGCAGTTAGACTATCCTGTACTTACATGCTTATACTGTACTTTTCTACGAACTGTAAGATATAATCTGTTAAAATCAACATAAAATGAAATTTAGCGTTTGCTTGAGATAAAAGTACTACAAATCAAAAAAAATATTTAATACTACAATAAATACAATATCTTAAGCTGCTTATTATCAAGCAGAAATAATCTTGATTTTTAGATTAGTATCATTAACTCCTGTAATATTATGATTAACATAAACTGTATTGGAGAAAGGATAAGAAAAATTCCGTAACGTGATTTATATAATATATTAACGTGAGTTTGACTTAAGAATTTCTGTTTTTAAACTAATAAATTCAATAATATAAGTACTTGTTAACTTGAGCCTGTTGCAAGGTTTTGAGAATCGATATGTTTTAATGGGTTGCGACTGAGCTCAATCTAACATTTCTATAAACCATATGATATTAAAAACAACAAACTGATTACTATATAGAACTCACGTTACTTAATATCTTTTTCTTTAATTTCTAAATTATCACTTGGCACATACCCGATACGATGCGCTTTAACTTGTATTGTAGCACCCTTTGGAAGCTGAATTGGATTCTGGTACACCGACCAAGATTTTGGTGCTTTACCTCCTTCTTCAATAATTTTATAACCTATTGAAGCGCCTTTAGTATTACAAGACATAGAAACTTTATCATCGTCTAGTTTTATTATAGGGTTTGCTGTTACTTGCTGTGTTGTATTACCTTCCCATAATTTAGTTACTAATTCGCTTTCAGGCATATCTGGGTTATCATCAATAAGGCTTAACCATTTATCCATTTCTGCACTTAATTCTTTAAGTTTTTCTTGATATTCTGGATTATCTGCAAGGTTTGTTAATTCGTATGGATCTGCTTCGCAGTCAAACAATTCTTCTTTTGGTTTAGAGTCTCTGAACCATTGTAGTTGTATATCGTTAAGCTTCCCTTCATCTTTAAGCCTAAGTAACTCTTTCATACTTGGTATTTTTTCACGATATGCTACAGGCAAATAGTAACCTTGTTCTGGTCTATAATTTCGGATGTATTTAAACTGGCTATCTCTTACTGCTCTAATAGCATCTGTAAAGCCATCAAATCTATCGGCAGCGGCATGAATATATTTGCGTTCTTCTGCTTTATGTTCTCCTAAAAAAGCTTGCCCTTGCATGTACGCTTTTGGTTTTTCTCCAGTTAATGATAATAAGGTAGGAGCAAAATCGATAAAACTAATTAATTGATTGTCTGTTGTTCCTGCATATTGTCCATTAGGAAACCTAATTATCATCGGGGTATTTAAACCAGAATCGTAAATTAAACGTTTTTCTCTTGGCAAAGGGCCACCATGATCTCCATAAAATACGACTATAGTATTCTCTAATAAACCATCGTCTTCTAGCTGTTTTAAAACTGCACCAACCTGCTTATCCATTTCAGCTATATTATTATAAAGTTTCCACATATCGCGTTGCGTCACTTCATTGTCCACTAAGTAAGGTGGAATATCAAATTTGGTGTCTTTTGGTAAATGCACTGGTGTATCAGCTTCGTTCATTCTATTTTTAGCATGAGATTTTCCAAAATTTTTCCATTTATAATTTCTATCTCCCGCTTGATAATATCTGGTTTCAATTTCTCTAAATCCATAGGGTTCAAACAGACCTGATTCGTGGGTTTCAGTAAAATTAAATACTGAGAAAAAAGGTTGATTTTCACTTCTATTTCGCCAATGTGCATACGGGCTACTTTCGTCCCAAGCCGTAACAGGTGCTTTAAATTGATAATCGGTTTTATAATTATTAGTACAATAATAACCTTGTAAGCGTAACCATTCGCTTATCATTTTAACATTTGAAGGTGGTACAGCTTCATATTTAGGTAAACCCGTTACTTCTGTATAAGAATTAGTGCGCATATGATTAGCACCAATACTTGATGGATACATACCTGTTGCAATAGCTGCTCTACTTGGTGCACAAACTCCAGAAGTTGAGTATAGATTAGGGTATATAACACCTTCTTCTGCTAACTTACTTAAGTTTGGTGTTGCTACTGTATTATCGCCAAACGGCGGAATGTAAGCGCCCATATCTTCGGTTACTAACCAAAGAATGTTTGGACGTTCTGGTAATTTTATTTTAGACGTTTCTTTTGCTAATTGGGGTTTTGTTTCTTTATCGCTTTTACAGCTTAAAAAGCACAAACAGAACAATAGTAGTGTTTTAAAAAATTTCATAAACTTGAATCTTTTATTTGTATTAATTTAAAAGATAAAATATTAATACACTAAGGTAAATTAAGGGTTTAGCAGTAATGTAAGCAAATATGCACCGCGTTAGGGATTGAGGGATTTGTTGAAGCTCCCCGATCCCGATAGCTATCGGGAGAGGGAGCGACTCCCGAAAGCCCGACCACGCCCTAAGGAGTGGTAACGCTAAAAAATATATACTATTAATCTAACTTTAAAATCTCACTCCCCGCCATTAAAAATGCTCCGGTACCAAAATTTTGCCAAGAACCTGCAGATGCTGGCTCTGGAGATGCTCCTATATTTTGAACCCAACCTACGCGTCCATCGTCATGTTGGCATTTAGCAATGGCATTCCAAGCTTTTTTTACTGCTGGTGTATGCTTTTTATCTACTAAACCATTATTAATTCCCCATGCTAAAGCAAAAGTGTGAAAACCACTTCCGCTTACCTCTCCATGGTTATAAGACTCTGGACATAATAGACTTGTGCGCCATAAACCATCTTCTGGTTGAATTTCTAACATTTTTCCAGCCATTTCTTTAAATAGTTTCTCGTAAAACGGTCGGTGCTTATAGTCTTGTGGCATATCATCTAAAATTAAAGCTAAACCTGCAATAACCCATCCGTTTCCTCTAGACCAAAATACTTTTTTGCCATTTGGTTCTTTAGTATCTTTATTGTTGCCTTGCCATACAAAACGCATATCTCTAGCAAATAGTTGCTCTTCCTCATCATATAACTTATTATAGGTTTGCATATAAAATTTATGCATCTCTTCTAAGTATTTAGGTTGCTCTGTGTGTTTTGCATATAAATTTAACACTGGCGGTACCATAAATAAGGCATCACACCACCACCATAAAATATCTTTACCTTCTTTACCTACATTTTTACCCGACTTCCAGTTATTATCTTCAAATAAATGTGCATCTAAAAACTTTTTTGTTGGTTGTAAGTCTACAAAGTTTTTTCTCTTCTCGTTTCTATCAATGTATATGTAACTATATGAGATAGCCACATCATCAGCGTGATGTAAACGTTTATAGGTTTGCCAGTTATTCCAATAGGCTTGATTTTTTAAGGCCGCCATATACATCATATTTTTGGTTGCCTTGTGTGCTCTGGCAACTCCTGTGTAATATGCTCCTGCTGTCCAATCGGTTGGTGCAAGCGCAAAAATTGGGTGCACTTCTTGCCATTCTAAAGCTTTAATCATAGATGCTTTTACTTTAGCCTTATCTATGGTTTGGGTTTCTGCTACTTTTTGAGCGGTTGAACAATTAAATAATAGCACAACTGCCAGAAGTGTTAAAAATGTTTTACGCATTATGTTTTATTTTTTTAGTTTGAATGTTGTTTCTAAATACTCTTTTGAAGATGTCCCTACCATAACGGTATAATCACCAGCTTCTAAAACTTTTTCCATTGAAATACCTGTAAACTCTAACATTTTTGGTGTTATGGTGAATGAAACGGTTTTACTTTCGCCAGCAGCTAATTCTATTTTCTCAAAACCTTTTAGTTCTTTGTCTGGTCTTGTTACCGAGCCAATTTCATCTTTAATGTATAGCTGCACTACTTCTTTGGCTTTCATACTTCCGTTGTTAGTTACTTTCACGCTCACTTCAAGTTCTGTATCTGGTGTAATTTCTGCGTTAGATATTAAAATGTCTGAATATTCAAAATCGCCATAACTTAAGCCATGACCAAATGGAAATAAAGGTCCTTGACCCAAGAATAAATATTCTTTTTTATAGTTGATTTCCTTCATGCTATAGTGAAACGGTATTTGCCCAATAGAACGTGGAATTGTAACTGGTGATTTACCTGATGGCGACACTTCTCCAAAAACAATTCTAGCTGTAGACTCATCTCCAAACTCACTTAAATCCCAAACATCTAAAATAGCATCGGCATGTTCTGCAATGGCATTTATAGATAAAGTTCTTCTATGTTTTAAAACTACAATAACTGGTTTCCCGAGAGCTTTAATTTTTTCTATTAGCTCATCTTGCGGGCCAACAGGATCAATAGTTGCTCTATCTCCTAAAGTACTATTACTAAAATAGGCTTCTTTTGATGTGTATTTATCACCACCTAAAAATAGGATAGATACATCTGCAGATCTAGCTTTGTTAACCAAACTTGCTATAGCTTTTGGATCTCTATCTAATAGTTTTGGCGCTCCACCTTTTTGATTTGTTAATTGAAATCCCTTTTCTGACATGAATTTTACGTTTGAACCAGCAACAGATTCAAACATCTCTTTTGTATTCTCTTGCAATAAAGGACCTAACAAAGCTACTTTTAAAGATTTTTCTTTTGAAAGTGGTAATGCTTTATCTTCATTTTTTAATAAAATGATAGATTCTAAATCTGATTCTTTTGCCAATTCTAAAGAAGATGCTGCTCTGTTTCCTTTCTTTACGTCTTCTATATTTATGTAAGGGCTATCAAAAAGTCCTAGAATGAATTTTGTTCGTAATACACGTCTTACTGAGCGATCTATCAGTTTTTCTAATTCTGGATTTTTCTTTACCATTTCTGGGAGATACGAATATGAGTCTTCAGCATATAAATCAATATCAATACCAGCTTCCAGTCCCATTTGTGCTGCAGCTTCTGGAGATTCTGCAACATTCATAAAGTAAAATAAACGTGCAATATCGTTTGAGTCTGAAACCACATAACCTTCAAAGCCCCATTGATCACGTAATACACCTGATAACAATTCTGGATTTCCATGACTAGCCACACCATTTAAATCGCCATGTGATGCCATAATCCCCAATGTTTTAGCCTCTTTTACAGCAGCTTCAAATGGTGGGTAAATTTCATCAATAAGTGTTCTTTCAGAAATTTCAATAGCAGCAAAATTAGAACCTCCTAATACTTGTCCGTAACCTGCAAAGTGTTTTGCTACAGCACCAATGTGTGTGCCGTTTCCTAAACCTTCATAATTACCTTGAACACCAATTATTGCATTTTTAACCATTTGTGTGGTTAAATAGGTATCCTCCCCAAAAGCCTCACTCATACGTCCAAAACGTGGGTCGCGAACCACATCTGCTTCAGGCGAATGACACATGTGCATCCCTCGTAATCTGGCTTCTCTACCTACAACATCCCATTGGCGTCTCACTAAATCTGGATTAAAAGATGCTGCCGATGTCATTGGACGACCGAACTTGGTACAGCCTTCTGCATCTACACCGTTATAAGATTCTGTAACAAATAGCGCAGGAATACCCCAACGGTTATTTTCTATAATATATTTTTGAAGCTCGTTATTTAGCTTTGCAGCAGCTACAGCATCAATATGCTCGCCTGGGTTTTTAATACCTGCAATACCGAGTTTCAACTTTTCTATTACTTTATCTGAAAGCTTTAAGTTGCCATTTTCATCAGGTTTAGCACCAATGTTAGCATGAAAAATACGCATTTGCGCCACTTTTTCTTCTAGTGATAACTTTGGAAGCAATGCTTCAACACGTTCGTCGATAGATAAAGAGGCATCTTTATAATCTTTTGAAACGGTTTCACCACAAGAAGTGACAACCAGACTGATTAATAAGCATAACGAAAATAATTTCTTCATTTTAGAGTTTTTAGTTGTTGTTTAATTTTTGAATTGAAATCTATTTAATGTGAATGATTTATGTTTTATTCCTTTGAACACAAAGCATATTGACTGTACGTCTTTCAAATTTTTAGTATGGAATTGTCGTTTTTGAAGCGTGTAGATATCATTTTTAGGCACACCACAAGCAAATAACAATCTACCTTTTGGATTACCTTCTCTCACTTCTATTTCTGTATCTTCACGAGCAATAACTTCTAATTCTAAGCTATGTTTATCACTTAAACCTTTTATGTTTGGATAAACGCTGTAACTTAATTCTTTTTCGGGCTGAATTGAAAAACCACCGATGGTATTTTCAATTTTAGTTATTCCATCAGATTTAAAATAATCCTCAGCTTCAATACTTTTATTCGCTTTATAATTTCCAACACCTACACCATCAACTCTTATGGTTGCCATTTCGCCATTTGCTTTATAATGCACGTAACTTATAAAACTGTCTCTAAAATAGCGATTTCCTGTTTGACTGATATCACAATATATATAATACCATTGGTTGTGCCACTCGAAGAAGGAGCCATGGCGTCCTTGTAAAAATCCATTTGGCCATGTGGGCGCATCGTAACCATCAGCGAAACTGTCTTCTTTTATAACGGTATCTTTATAATCGTAAGGGCCATACAAATTATTAGACATGGCATAAAAACAGCCCCAAGATAAATAATATTTACCATTGTATTTATGTACAAATGGTTTATCATCAGTCGGCATTTTTTTGTTTTCGCCATCGGTGTTGTAAGGACCTCTTACACCTGTAATCTCTAATTTTTTAGGAGCTTCAGCTAAACTTATCATGTCATCATTTAGTTTAGCTATGTAATAGTCCCAAACACCAAAAATGATATAGTGACTACCATTTTCCTCAAAAATCGCCATATCGTATTCGTGAGTTGGCGTTAAATCTGAATTTAAAAGTGGTTTTCCTAAAACGTCTTTCCAAGGACCAACTGGCGAATCTCCTACAACAACACCGGTTTGTTCGTTGCCTTCAGAAAAATACCAATAATATTTCCCGTTTTTAAAAGCGGCATCTGTTGCCCAACATCTTGTAAAATCTTTTCCTATATAGGTATCTTTAGGGTGTAATACACTTCGTTTTGTCCAATTGACTAAATCTGGAGATGACCACACCCACCAATCTTCCATTATAAATTTATCATTGTTTATCGATTTATCGTGCGATGCATAAACGTAAGCGGTATCGTTAAAGATATGTATGTGTGGATCGTTTAAGCCTTGGTTAGGCACAATGGGGTTTTGAGCCTGTAAATTCACCAGGATAAAAAACAACAAAAGTATAGTTGAAACCTTTTTAATCATACTAATAAATTGCTGTTAAAGATAAAATATGATACACTTAGACCCGTCCTGTACTGTTATGGTGATTTAGTTATTTTTTAACCTAAGTGTAATATTGAAGTTTGAATAAAAGCCTATTTCCGTTGTAATAAAATAACCCAGTCTTTTTCTGGTGTATTTGGTGGTGCTCCCAATTCTACAATGCCTGACGATTTTACAGAAGTTACTGAACCTTCTTGCAAGCTTCCGCCGTTTCGTGGGTCGTACCATTTTACTTTAAACGTCTGATTTGCAACTTCTAAGTTCAACTTAATATTACCTGAATTTGCTTCAGCGTAAATAGCATAAACCTCTCCTTCTTTTGCAAAACAATACGCTATATCTACAGAAGAAATTAAATCGTTACAAGGTTCCATTTCCCAAAACGGAATGTAATTATTAAAAAATTGAAGTGCATACTGGTTTTGATCCCAAAACAAATCTCGACTTCTAAAATCTTGACAGGTTAAATCTGAGTTTGGGCTGGCATAACCAAAATACCATTCCACGCCAAAACCACCAGCCATAAGGGTGCCCCACATGGCTCTACCTCTGGCATAATTATGTTCTGGATCTTCGTCGTCTGGCAATAAAGCAATGTTGGCTTTACCTGGTTCGTCAACAGCTAATGCCCACTTTTTTCCTGTAGCATTAGATTTTTCTCGCCATTTTAAAACTCTATCATGAACATCATTGAAATCTGGATGCCTTAATTGTAAGGATGCGCCTGTTAGTGGCGATTGGTCGCCAATTAATTCTGCATAGCGATCGTCTTTATTTGGAAACGTATGTATCACTAAATGACTGTTATAAGCATCTAATTTAGACGCATAATCTGCCACTTTTTTAACCTCTTCAATAGGTTGATTATTCTCTTCTCCCAAATTCCAATTCATGGATAAGTGATGACCAAATCGTGCAATAAGTTCTCTGTAATACAGTTTACCTTCTACACCAAACACACCTTTATCCATGAGATGATCGGTTTCTGTTTCATGGGTTTTAAAATGAAGAAACATACCTTTGGTTTCGGCATATTCAAAAACACGTTCCCATTGGTCTAATTTTGAAACATCAAATCGTGTTTTATGAAACATGGTTTCCCATGCCTCCTTATTTTTCTTGGTACTTGCATAAGCCTCGTAATCTCCAATATGCACTTTTAAAAGGTGTGGAAAAATATTCCTATCATCTCCATCAACGTTAAAAGTTAAAAACGAAAACACATTTAGTCCTTCACTAGCCAAATAATTAATGGCTCCTAAAAGATTTTTCCCTTTTGAATTTTGCCATAAATATGGGGTTGCGGTTTCTTCAAAATCTTTAGCATGTGGCTCCCATGCTTTTTGAAATCCGAGAGCATTAGTGGATACATCAAAATCTGTATATGCTAATAGATTTTCAGGTGCATCCACCCCTAGTTTAATGAAGTATTTTTGGGTTTCAGCAAATTTCAAATATGATTCTCCCAAATACTGTAGTTTTCCCTTTGCTCTGTTATCTATTCCTATCTTATCAGAATCAGTGACAATAAAGCTTCCCTCTTGACCATCCATAAAACCTGCACTTGAAGCATTTTCCACATCGTCTGCAACCGCAATATTATCGCCCTTTTTAAATGAAGTTGAATAAGTCCATTCTCCTGTAGTATTGGGCGTAAAACGTACTTGCCAAATATTACCTGACGCACTACTTGTTTCAGCTGAATTACCATCGGTGGCATAAAACCCTGGGATTTTAAAAGTTTCATCCCCATTTTTAAAGGTTACATCTAGACGGTAATTTAGAAATGGATTATTTTCATCCATTTCACTTGTTTTTGGCCCTTCAAAATTTAGTGCAATTCTGTGCCATTTTTTTAATTCGCCTTCTATTCTAACGTCTTCATATTTTTTACATGCATTTAAAAGACACAACGAAAAAATGAGGTATACGAATTTATGCATTGGTTATTTTATTACAATACGCTTTACTAAGGTATTATTTTGATTTGTTAGTTGTAGAAAATACACACCTTGACTAAACTTTGAAAAATCAACTTGGTTTTGTACAACTTTACCTTTATCTAAAATTTGTCCTTGTATATTAACTAAAGAATATTCAAGGTTTTGAACATTAGATTGAATGTTAAAAACACCTTCACTTGGGTTGGGGTATACTAATACCTTTTGGCTTGTAAAATCATTTGTACTTAAAGATGATTTTAATTCAAATTGAATTTTATCAGGCTCACTTGATAAAGATCTTCTTTGAGTAATTCTAACAGTATTTTCACCTTGATTTAGCGTAATATCTGGAATTCTCGTTTCTAGATATATATTCCAATCAAATGTTCTTGTAATTAGAACATCGTCGTACAGAGTTCCATTAATTTCAATATCCATTATGGAGTCATCCCTATTCCTATTTGCAGCTAAAAGAATAAAATCATAGGTACCAGCTGTATCAACTTGAAATTTATGTTCTATAAATTGATTTGAAGAAAAAGCATCTATATATTCTCCTCCAGAAGCTGTAGTATTTGTACCGATATTAATATCATTTGATGCTGTGGTATAGTCTTCTGCTTCTAATGATATTAAAACTGGGGCATCAACTTCTGATAATGTAAACTCTTGAAAGTATAATGGACGCTTATCTCCCACTCCTGGTGTATTGTTTCCAGTATTTTCCATGAGATAAACATATAGTTTATCTCCAGTAACAAATGCATCAAAATGAGCAAAATTGATAGATTCTGTTCCGGTGTAAACTATTTTCCAATCATTTTGTCCTTCTAATGTGGTTTTTATATTCACTTTTCCCCCTAAAAGCTCCACCATGAATACATGGTTTTTATAACTGTAAACTTCTCCACGAACTTGTGGATTAGGAATTAAGCCACCTGCAGCACTAGAAAAATTGGCCTCTGAAGCAAGCTTGTAATAATGTACGTTTATATTATCTACTCTGGTTATAAAATGTATGGCGCCATTTTCAGTTACTGTCCATGATGGATCTGCAGATGTTCTTGGTAGTGTTGCTGTACCATGATCATCACCTGGTTGTGCGATTTGAACTGGATCTACATTTGGATTAATATTATTTCGTATTGGGAGTGAAATAGGATTATCGTTAACATCAAACCACTGACTAGATTGATTTTTTGGAATGTCATTTGTATACGCATAGTATAAACCACTATTTATTAGATAACCATTACTTGTACTACTTTCTTTATTTGTAGCATAGCGGATAGAAAAACCAGAATAAAATTTACCGTTTAGAAAACGTTCTCCACCATACATGTTATTTCTGTTTGGCAATGGCAATGTACCATCATGAAACAACCAGTTATTAGACCATCCAGTACCGTTGTAATGTGCCATAAATATATCTCCATTTCCAGAACCACCTTTTCTATATCTAGTAACCAAACTTCCATCATCAGCTCGATGAATCATAGGATAGGTCATGCGCTCGTAATTTTGTCCAGATTTTAAAAAGTTCCGTTTCGGCTCAAAAATGTCTAGAGTAAATTCATTATCAGGCACAAAAGCCATTTCTTTTTTTGAAACAGAGTAGTTAAAGAATACCGTTGGTAAGGCACTTTTACTGTATGCGTGTAAATCGTATATAATATGAATTGTATTATCTATTGTACTTACACCAATTGCAGCTGTATTATGAGAATCTCCCCTAATACCTGTGCCGTTAAAAAGCTCTCCAGATTGTCCAACATGTTTATGAGGAAACTCAATAGTAACCCAATCAGAATTAGGTACATTGAGATTTTTTCTTGATAGCATTAGATTGCGGGTATCCATACCCCCTTTATACCAAGTTACAAAGGCATAACCATTTATTACATCTACACAGTCTCCATGAGGCGATATTCTTTGCGCAAATCTATAGTTTACATTCCTAGTTCCTGCAAAAAACAAACCACCTTCACCATCACCGGACACTCTAGTTGAACTATCTAAAGTTGAGACTAATTCTTTTTGAGCATTTAAAGAAAATAATAGTAATGTTAGGCATAACGATATGTAATACTTCTTCTTCATCTTTATTTTTTTTTACTTAAGTCCTCTCGTTCTAGCTTAACTTACAAAAAAAGCCAGTAAAGTCTAGAGTTTTACTGGCTTTTTAAATTTATTATTAAAATGAATTTATTTTAAGTTGAATAGTATGCTTACCTGGGGCGAGCCTTATAGACTCAAATGCCGAAGGTACTTTTTCTCCATTATGTATTAAGTCTTTTCCATCTAATCCATTTAAAGAAAACTCAGCAACCATATTTCCTGGGATTTCAATCTCGTAAGTCTGCAATCTCGCGCCGTTGTATTTATATTTTGCTTTAATAGTTCCTCTTACTGTTGGTACTTCAATTTCACTAGATTTCAGTTTACTCATTTGTGGCTTAATCATGGCTACACCAAACCCAGCTGTTTTAGGTTTAATACCCCATAAACCACGAGGAATTACATTTGCAGGTACAGCTCCCCAGGCATGATTCCAATCTAGGTTTATCTTGTAATCGTAATCCCAAGCTTCTAACGTTATTGTTGAGCCCTCTCTAATCATATTGTACCAACTTCTTTTGGCTTTGCTGGCTAATAACTCTAAAGCATAATCAGCTTCACCAGCGTTATATAATCCATCCATCAAAAATTGTGCGCCATATACACTACAAGCCATTCCGCGAGATTTTACGTAATCTACAACAGACTGATAATGCTCTTGAGGCACTAGCCCAAATGCTAAAGGCATCATATTGGCATGCAAAGATGCGTGATCTGTACCTATACCATCCACATAAACACCTCTTTCTTTATCGAACATTTGTTCATTAACTGATTTTTTTGCTTTTATCGCTCTATATTCAAAATCTAAAGCCTCTTCTGTCTTTCCTAAAATTTTGGCAAATTCAGCCATAATTTTCATGTTTTCGTAAAAGAAAGAATTAATAACTGTGCTGTATGGCTTAAACACAAATCCGTCGCGCTCTCCTTTAGTTTTACTACCAGCAAAGTTTTTACCTGGCCAATCCACAATATCAGTTAGTGGTTTTTTATAGCCTTCAGGGAAACCTAATTTTTTCATAAATTCTGCATCCACTTTTGTAGAAGTGATTAAACCATCTTCATTTGATAATTCATATAAAGATTTATGCTTTAAAGGCTCATAATAACGCTCAACTAATTCAGTATTGCCTGTGTACATGTAATCCGCATAAATTAGCAACGGCACATGCTGTTGCCATTCAGTAGGCCATGTTGGGTTTTTCATAAAATACTCAATAGTTCTTCTAGCCATTGCGTATTCTCTATCTGTAGTGTAATGACTTAGCTGATTTAAGTATGCATCGGCTTCATAAGGGATACGTTCTCTATCACCATCAACATATAAACCATTAAATGTTGTTGCTTTTATAGAGTACTTACACAAATCCCAAACTTGATTTAAAATATCATTATTACTCTTAAAGCTACTTGCATTTTCATCCCAATAGGTGTGAAATGCTAATTGAGTAAAATCATTTGCAGAAAGCTCTTGTTGAGCACCTTCAACTTCTGCATATCTAAAAGGTACTAATGGAGGAAAACCATCTGGTAATGGAACAGCTTTATTAGGCCTAGTGTTTCTCTCATCGGTTTGTACTTGAATTTGATATTTTGTTTTACCAGGTTTTACATCAACTTTTATTTCTTGATAGCGAATATTACTTCTTTTAGGTGGTGTTCTGTTTACATTCCCTTTATCATCTATCATTTCACCAACTCTCACAGTAAGTGTATGAGGTGTTTTTGCCTCATAAGTAAAGTCCATAGTAGCAAAAGCTGCTTTTCCAAAATCTATAAAATAGAAACCATCTCTCTTTTCAAAACTTGTAGGCTTAACTTTAGTCGTTATAAATTTATTTTCTGTTGAAATAATATAACTATCACTTTTACCAGTCGTGAATTTTTGAGCATCTGAGTAATCAACAAGTCTATTTTCTTGCTCCCAAATTCTAACTTTCCAATAGTAGGTTTTTCCGATTTCTAGAGTATTTCCGCCATACTCAACATCTGTTGATTGTGAAGAAGCTACTCTACCACTATCCCAAACATCGCCGTTGTTATTATCAATATCTTTTTTATTTGATGCTACTAAAATTTGGTAAGCGCCTTGAAATTTAGAACCTAAAGGCACTGTCCAGCCAAATTCTGGTTTTAAATCGAATATTTCAACATCTGTAGATGGTTCTCTTATTAGTTCAACAGTTAAATCTGTTGGTGCTGCTCTAAACTCATTGCTATTTTTCTTAATTAATTCATCAAGTTTTGCTCTAAGTTTATTGGCTACTTCTTTATATTTCTTCTTTCCAATTAAGTTTTTAACCTCTTTTGGATCTTTCTTTAGGTTATAAAGTTCTTCAATACTTTTATCGTTTACGTATCTAAAATATTTCCATTCTTCAGTACGAACACCCTCACTTGGTGGAATATTTTCAAAATCCCAGATGTGCTCAATTAAGATGGTATCTCTAGCAATAGTATTGGTTTCTTGTTTTACAATTGGTAATAAACTTTTTCCTTGCCAAGTTTCTGGAGCTTCAACTCCTGCAATATCAGCAATGGTTTGTGGCACATCAATATTAAGTACCATATCCTTTACATCTTGGTGCTTATTCACTCGTGGGTCAAAAACTATTAATGGCACACGAATAGAGTTCTCATACATTAACCATTTACCTGCAAACTGGCGTTCTCCTAAGAAATAACCATTATCTCCCATTAAAATGATAACCGTATTTTTATCTAGTCCTTTTTGTGCTAGCTTTTCACGAATTTTCTTAATTTCTAAATCCACACCAGAAATCATTCTGTAATACCCTTTTAAGCTATGTTGATATTTCTCTGGAGTATCATAACGCCATGTCCAACGTAATCTATTAAACCCGTCTCTTACAATTTTTGGTTGCGCTAAAAAGTATTTATCATCACCTAATTCTGGTTCTGGTATTGTAGTATCCTCTAGCATTTCATCCATTCCAGCTTGCCAGAAATATTGTTTTGGAGCACCGTCGTGTGCATGTGGTGCACTAAAACTTAATGATAAACAAAATGGTTCTTCATTAGATGCATTCTTATCAATAAAATCTAATGCTTTTTGCCCTGTATATCGTGTTAAATGTACAGTATCATTGTTTATAGTTTTATAATAATAACCTCTTCTGTCTTTAAAACGATTATTTCTATCATAAGATTCGTATTCATCAAATTGCTTATCTAAATCATTATAACGCACACCATATTTACCAAAAAAACCAGTATAATATCCGTTATTTTTAAGCAATGTTGGATATGAATTCACCATATATTCTTCACGTACATTCCCTGTTTGAAAGTTAAAGTTGTGCGCTCTTTCATGTAACCCAGTAAAAAGACTTGCTCTACTGGCAGCACAAATTGGCGTAGTAACAATAGCCGTGTGGAAATAGGTCCCAGATTGCGCTAAATTATCCATTGTTGGAGTTTCAACAAACTCGTTACCGGCATAACCAATGGCATCAAAGCGTTGATCATCTGTTAAAATAAAAATAATGTTTGGCTTTTCTGAATTATCTTTTTGTTGAGCGTAAGCAAAATTTAAACTGTACAAACCAGATAATAGAATTAATAAAAAACTGTTTTTAAGCATTTTAGTCTACGATTTTATAGAATTAATTAAGGGCATATTAGCAGCAGCCCCATAGAGGTTAAAAGTAAAATTTAATAGTTCAAATTGTATCCTGCTCTGTCCTGAGAGTTTTTATTTATCTAATCACATTGCCTTGTTCAATTCTGGCATCTACCAGTTATCAGTTCTAAATACAGATATTGGCAAACCAGAATTTGTTTTTAAGTTACTTTCAAAACAATCTTCAAAACCATAACGTAATGCTACAGGATTATTAACCTTTTTACCGTAAATAGTCAAGGTTTTTTTGTCTTCATCGAAACTTACTTTAGCAGGGTGAAAAACTTTATCATTTGAAGCTAATGAGAAACCGCTTATGTTATCTGCTTTTATGAAGAAATCGCCTTTTTGAAATGTAAAACGAAGTGTTACTTTGTCATTTTTTATTGACATTTTCTTTAGAGTAGCACTCTCATAGTTTAAACCTTTGACATTATACTGATTAGCGAGTGCCATTTTTAATAACCGCTTTGCTATAATTTCTTTTTTAGATGGATGAATATCATTACAATCTCCTGCATCAGTAGTAATAACTATTCCTGTATTGGGTATGTTTTGAGAAATTTTAAATTGTGCTTCTCTTATTAAATCAGCTCCCTTTTTTGTGCCGTTCTTATTTTTAACATAATTAAAAGGTGCTATCTGTACAAAATAAAATGGAAGATTTTTGTTATTCCACTGGGTTCTCCAAGAGGCAATTAAATCTTTCATACAGCTATTATATGACTCTGGATTAGATCTATTCGATTCGCCTTGATACCAGAGTATCCCTCTAACAGTGAAATCTTTAAAAGGATGAATCATTGCATTATATAAAAATGAAGGTTTCTTTTGCTTTTTTTGTTCTTTTGGTAAGGTATTTGAAAACTTAACACCCTTATACTTGAGTAAATCTTCCTTTGGAATCCAAGATTCTATTCTCGTACCACCCCAGGCAGATTCTATGATGCCAATGGGAACATTTAACTTCTCAAAAAGTTTTGCACCAAACATATACCCAATAGCACTAAAGGTGTTTGCTGATATGGCATCAGATTCTACCCATTCACCATTCACATTAAAACTTGGAGATATGCTAGCAGTTCTTGCATTATTAAATAATCTGATATTTTTATTATTTGCATTTTTAAGATAATTATCCGCTTTTAAAACCTTTGATTTCCCTAAACCTTTAAGTGGCATTTCCATATTAGATTGCCCAGAACAAAACCAAACTTCACCAATAAGAATATTTTTAAGTGTTTTAGAATTACTTCCTGTTATAGTTATATTTTGAGGGGCAAAAGACCCTTTTTTAGTCTTTATAGTTGTAGACCAAAAGCCTTTTGAATCTGAAATGGTAGATGCTGTATGTCCCCAGCTTGAAGTTATTACTATACTTGTATTTGGCACATCCTTACCCCAAATAGATACTTTTTGCCTTTGTTGCAATACCATATTATCTCCAAAAACTGAAGGTAATTCTATTTGAGCTTGCACCATTAAAACACCAAACAAAAATAAGAATGCTATGAATGCATGTTTTTTCATAAATCTTTTTAAAAATCTATTTTATCATGCCATTTTACAATTTTATTCTTGTACATAGCGTCAAGTCCCATTTGTACACAAATTGCAGCTTTTGCACCCGTAATAATACTTGATTCAGGAGTTTTATTATTGATGATTGATGATTTAAAATCTAGCAATGCTTGTTTGCTTGGGTCTAAATGTTCTACATTAATTTTAGAACCTTTTTCCTTATGCCATTGGGCAGTTGCTCCACTAACACCATCAACATCCTTTATAACTTTATTTTTCTTTTTGCCTTCAGGATAAAACCATGCATTTTTAGTGTCAATAACTATAGTGCCTTTATCACCAATTACTTTTATTTGATAACCATCTTTTGCATTACTCGTTAAGCAGGTAAACTTTGCTTGCACGTCGTTAGGATAGCTGTAGATTAAATGTACATTATCAAAGGTTTCTCTTCCATCTTTCCAATAATCAACGCCACCAACACCCATCACTTGATTTGGAGTATCGTTAAGTACCCAATTCACAAAATCAATTTGATGAGAACATAACTCAGCAGTTAATCCTCCAGAGAATTCTCGATACATCCTCCAGTTTATAGCTTTTTCAAATTTATGCTCAGGCACTGGTCTTCTCCAGTTTCCGTGTCTGTTCCATTGGCACTCAAATGCTATTATTTTTCCAACCTTTCCTTGTTGAATTAAATCTACTACATGAGTGTAAAGTCTTGAACTATGGTATTGATGCCCTGTTTGAAATATCTGATTAGATTGATTTTCTTTATTAACTAAATTCCTTATTCCTTTATAACCTTTAGCTAAAGTTTTTTCACAATATACATGCTTACCCGCATCAAGTGCATCAATTGCAACTTTTGAATGCAAATGAAAAGGAGTTGCGACTATAACTGCATCAACATCCTTGTTATCTAAAAGTTGTCTGTAATCTGAATATCCCTTAGGATTTGAATTGGCTTTTGCTAAACCTTTCTTTAGCCTAAATGGCAACACATCGCAAGCAGCTATTACATTTACATGGTCTATAGAGTTGATTATAGACGTTAAACCGCCTCCGCGATCTCCAGTGCCAATAACACCAATATTTATAGTAGTGTTGGCATTTAAATTAGACATCACATTACCATATAAATAGGAAGAACTGGCTACACCAGCAGTAACTATAGCTGTATTCTTTATAAATGAGCGTCTTTTCAAATTTTATAGTTTTGGTTCCCAACCTGGTTCATAAGTTCTAGACCATAGTTTCATGGCGTCTCTGTTATACATCACGCCTAATTTATCGTCTATATCAAAAGCATCATTAATTCTATAAGCAATATTTGCATAATGCACCATTGCCATACTTTTACTAGCATCATCAATAGGTGCCGTTAATTTAGCCTTCCCTCTAATCGTATCAAAAAGATTTTGAACATGTTTTGTTGAGGTATCTCCACCACCGCCTAAAGCATTTCCTGCTTCTTTTGATGCCGAATTATATTCTTTAACTAATTTACCTTTTCGGTCGTATAACAAATATTTACCTCTATCTACAAATACAGATCCTTCAGTACCATAAATTATAGTACCACGACCTCCTCCATAGGTGTTATAACTATTTCTAGATTTACCGTCCCACTTTATCATCTTATTATCTGCAAATTTAAATGTAGCTTCCATATCATCATACATTTCCCAACCATCATCTAAAAAGTGACGCTTTTCAGCTTCAACATATACATGCTGAGGAAAGTCTACTTGTAAAGCCCATCGTGCTACGTCTAATTCGTGGGTACCATTATTACCAGCTTCTGCTGTACCATATTCCCAACCATACCAATGCCAATTGTAATTCCATGTTTCAGAGGTATAATCGCGTCTTGGGGCTGGCCCTTGCCATAAATCCCAGTCTAATCCATCAGGAATTGGAGCACTTTTTTGTATAGGCGCTTGTCCTCTCCTGTTATTATAAAATGCCACAGCTTTATATGGTTTCCCGATAACTCCGTTATGAATTTCGTTAATAATTTCGATAGTATGACCAGAAGAACGTTGCTGATTCCCCATCTGTACCACTTTGTTGTAATGTTTAGCCGCTTTTACCAACTGCTCGTTTTCATGCATATTGTGGCTACAAGGTTTTTCAACATACACATGTTTACCAGCTTTCATTGCCATAATAGAACCTGGTGCGTGCCAATGGTCTGGAGTAGCATTAATTAACACATCTACATTTTTGTCGTCTAATACTTTTCTAATATCATTTTCTAGTTTAGGATTATAATTTATATGTTCTCTAAACCCTTTTAAAGCCTTTAAACGTTGACTCTCCATAACATCACATAAGTAAAGTAATTTAGCATTACTTGCTTTTGATGCAATTGGAGATTTAAATGCGTTTAATCTTCGTCCTAAACCAGCAATAGCAACATTTAAGCGGTCGTTTGCACCAACAATATTACTATAGCTTTTGGCTGACATAGCATTAACACCTCCTGCTAAACTAACTCCAACACCAGCCAAAGCAGTTTTTTTTATAAAGTTTCGTCTTTTATTATCCATTTTACTGCTTTTTATTTTTTGGAACTCTGATTTTAATATTTCTGAAAGCTACTCTATCACCATGGTCTTGTAATAATATTTGTCCTTTTTCCAATAATCCAAAATTTGGCCATTTTTCATATTTACTTTCAGAGACTAGTTTTAAAAAGGCATCACTTCCACGTTCATACTCCAAAACTTTAACATCATTAATCCAATGCTCAACATGATTGTTCACAGACTTTATATAAGCCGTATTCCACTCTCCAATCGGTTTAATTGGCTTATTTGGATCTGCTTTGATTAAATCGTAAAGCGAACACACTGTTCTACTACCTTCATGAGACCCTTTCTTTGCGTCTTCGTGCAATTCATCATCTAAAATTTGATATTCTAAACCTATTGAAGATCCTGGACCTTTATTAATTTCAGTATCTACATAATATTTTATACCACTGTTTGCACCCGGTGTTAACTTAAAATCTAATGACAATTCAAAATTACTGTAATCCTCAGTTGTAACTATATCACCTCCTGCTGCTGATTCTGCACCTCCAGATGCTAAAACTATTAACTCTCCATTTTCAATCTTCCAACCAGACTCTGGGAATTTATCTAATTTGGCGCCTCTCCATCCATTAGTGGTTTCTCCATCCCATAGCATTTTCCAACCAGATCTTTTCTCGTTAAATGTAAGTTGGTTTTTTGTAATTACTGGTTCTAAAGACGATTTTGTTGTATACTTCTCTAAGTTTTCAGTTAAAATCTTAGCGTTCTTCCACATTACGGTTTTACCTAACTTTTCTTTGTTATTACCTATGGAATGTACTTGCAAGCCTATAAATCCACTTGCAGTTTTATCATCAATTAAATAAGCAGCAGGAACATTATTGATCCAAGTTTTTATAGTGTCTCCAATAGCTTCAACGCGATAGTGATTCCACTCATTTTGTTTAAATGCTTTTTGTGCTGCTTTATTATTCACTAAAGGGTTTAGCCATTTACGTCTTTTTTCATCGTAAATCCCACCGCTCCATGCTCTTTTTGAAGGGTCAATTTCTACTTGATAACCATGAACCATTCCATCTCTATAATACGGTAAACTATTACTACGTATTTGAATACCAGAATTCATAGTTGAATCTACTTTAAAATCGATTTCAAAAATAAAATCACCATACATCTTATTTGTAGTTAAAAATGTATTTGGGGTATTAGCTTTGGTCGTTCCAATTACTACACCATCTTTAACTTTGTAGGTAGCTTCTCCTCCTAAAATTGTCCAACCTTCTAATGAGTCATTCTTAATTAAATCTACCCAAGGTATATCTTCTTTTTTTGTGTTACAGGATAGGATAAAAAAACATGTAACAATTAGTAATAGTTTAGTTGTAATTGTATTCATAATATGTAATGTAAGGGTTTGTAATAAATGTACAGA
Organism: uncultured Algibacter sp.; assembly: GCA_947502405.1. Lineage (GTDB taxonomy): Bacteria > Bacteroidota > Bacteroidia > Flavobacteriales > Flavobacteriaceae > Algibacter_B. Next base: position 190,014 of record CANMZT010000002.1, read on the forward strand.
TAAATAAAAAAACAACCTCCATTTTAAAACTTAATTTTAAGTGGAGGTTATATTTGACTAACTCAATTAACTACTTTAATTAAACGTGCATAAAATATGCTAATGAAACTGTTTACTTATTTAATTTCAACTTCTCATCATTTAGCAAAATAATGATGTATAATACCGTTGTTATATAAAATAAAAATAGAGTTTTATAGATAAAAAACTATCCTGTTGTATCCTGAAAATAACATTTCAAATCTAAGATTTTAAAGAAGTAATAGGGCTTTAGTTTTTCACAAAAAAAGACTGGATGATAATTTGAGGCAAACCTTAGATTTAGACCAATAAAAAAATAATTTAAAGATTGGATATCTTTTATGGATAGTATCGACTTATTTATAAATCAAGTTATAACAAAAAAAATAGCGAGAATTTAATCTCGCTATTTTTGACTTATATAATATGATTTGTAAGAGAGAACTTAACATTAAGGCAATTCAAAATCTAGTACAAATTCCTCGAACTTAACATCTCTGTCTCTAATAACTAAAGTATCTTTAACTGTATGCAATAAATCAAGTGTTGCTGTTGTTGTTGAAATTAATCTACCAAAAGAGCGTCTCTCAGTAACTTCAACTTCTAATTCTCGGTATTGATAATCTAAGTAAATTACGTCTCGACTTTCACCTCCCCATTCATCTCCATCTTCTACAAACTCTCCTGATCCCGTTATGGTAACAGTGCTAGCTGGATCGTTATTAGTAACGGTAATTTCTTCATTATCGTTAAATGCCAATCGTAAAGACAATGTATTATTAGTAGCTAGAAGTGAATCTGCTCTTCTAACATTAATAGTAGTAATTACTTCATTTCTTCCAGCAGTTAAAACTGGAAGTAATTCATCTTGTACAACAAACTCAGATCTATAAACTGTAGAGCTATCTATGGCTCTTGAATCTGTTTCAGTTGGATCGCCATTTTCAAAAACCGTTTCCGATTCGACAAATCCGTCAACTACATCCTCACCACGTCTTAAATAAATACCTTGATATTTATTCATAAACTTGATACCAAAAAGTGTATAGTCTTTAGGTTGTATTTGCCAATCATCTGCTTTAATCTTAATAGGGTCTGTAACACCTTCAGCTGGCACACCTGCTAAAAGCGAATCCAATTCTTCATAATCTGTAATTCTTAGTGGAATTACATAATGTACATCACCAAAATCGGCGAATGACTGTGGGTCATCAAAAAAGGCATCCGAAAGTTGCACCGGTATGCGCCCCTTTGTAGAACCAGAAGGAATGGTTACTGGGCTTTCCTGCTCAATAGTATAGTAAGAAGCTGGCAACACTTTCACATTTACAGTATCTAAGCCTAAAGCAGCAGCATCTATTAAATCAGGATCCAACTCAAAATGTACTCTTCGATTTTTATTATTATTATAAACACCTGTCATGATGACACCGATTTCAAATCGTCCATTATTATCGTTTTCGTTAAAACCCAAATCATATTTGCCTTGAATTAGCGTTCTTACGGGTGTTTGAAATGGAAAATACACAGAAGTTGAGCCAAAGTCGTCAAATTCATTTTCCTGGTTTTCGCAAGCCATTAAACTAAAGGCAATTGCGCATATTATTAAATATTTTATTTTCATGTCTAAAATTTTTTTATTCTTTTAAATTACACAATTATCCTACCAGCCATTATTTTGCTCAAGTTCAGGAAACTTCAAAATTTCAGCATTTGGAATGGGCATATAAGTTGCAAATGGTTGGAAATTTCTAATTTCTACAGACGGCAACTCAATATAGTTATTTCCGTCGAAAAAGTAACCTTTAGCTGGTTCATCTAAAGGCAATCCCCATCTTCTAAGATCCCAAAACCTATGTCCCTCAAAACTTAGTTCTATACGACGTTCATTTCTAATAAGCTCTCGCATATCTTCTTGAGATGTAATAGATGCTAGGTAATTATCTGGTTGTGTAATTCCTGCTCTATTACGTATTGCTCCAATCACATCACGAGCGGTAATACCATCAACCTGATGATCAGGACCACCAATTTCATTAGCTGATTCTGCTAATATTAAAAATAATTCTGTATATCTAAAATACACGTTAGCATGTCTCTTACCTTGAGCAGTTCCATCATTATTAATACTAACATCAGGACGCAACAATTTTTTAAGGTAATACCCCGTAGTTGTAGACTGCCCTGGAATAGAATCTAACCTATCATTTCCTCCACCAACACCAGTATTAATTGTACCGCCACCAAAGGAAGCACCATTAACAATAACATACTTTTCTAGCCTAGGGTCTCTATTATCATAAGGGTTTTGAGGGTCAAAACCATTAGCCTCAGTAGCAGGAAAACCATCTTGCATTGGGAATGCCATTACAAAGTTATGTGTTGGATTAATTTCTCCCTCTCCATTCAATGAAGGCGGAAACATTCTTCTTTCAATATTAAACGTATTACCGCCTATAGTACCACGCCAAAGCGATTCATCACTCAGTATATTATCATCTGTTGTATAAAACTCATTACCATTAGGATCTAAACCAGCAACACCTCCTATAGTATTTAAAATTTGAGCTGCATTATTTGCTGCTATATCATAATAGCTTTGACTATTTAAAAATGAAGGACTCGCTGCAAAAAGTGCTAAACGTGCTTTTAAGGCTTTTACTATTCTTCCTGAAATACGTAAATCAAAGAAGTCATCATTTACTGTTGCATATTTAGCATATTCATAATTTTCTAAATCTGTATACCATGGATCTACTTCGCCTTCTTCTAATCCATAATCTGTTGGTAATAAATTAAGTGAGGCATCAAAATCTGCCATAATAGCCTGAACAGAAGCTTCAAATGATAAACGGGGTACATTAAAGTTCCCATCAGGTTCAATAAACTCAGTAAAATATGGAATACCTAATAATTCTCCAGATTCTCCAATACCAGCATGAGCTTCAAGTACATAAAAATGATGCAACCCTCTTAAAGCCAACGCCTCTCCCTTCATACGCATCTGAAACATTTCATTAGTTAATGTATCCCTACTCCATTGTGTTGCTTCTGTGTCAATAATTTCTAAGAATCTATTTATCCACAATACACGCTCATAACTACTCCAACGGGCTAGAGGGTTAAACCATCCGTTTAACTCACCAAGAGCCATTCGCTTAATATTATTATTCAAAATATTATTAACGGCATCATCAGTAGCAGCTTCTGAAAAAGAGTATTGATTAACTAAACCCGTATATCCATTTAATAATACGCCTTCTGCAAAATTCGGATTCTCAGTAACATCATCAAAATCCAACCTATTTTCATCAATAGGCTCTAGGGTATCACAGGCTATCATGCCAGTAAGCACCAACACAATTACTATATATTTTATTAAATTTTTCATTTTATTTATCTTAATTTTCTAATTATCTTAAAATGACATTCTCAAACCAAGCGTATAAGCTCTAGATAGAGGTGCTGTTCCTATTCTTAACTGACGAACATCTTTATTTTTACCTATTTCAAACAAATTAGTTCCAGAAAGATTTACACTGAAATCCTCAATTCCTAGTTTATTACAAAAAGCATCCTGAAATTCATATGTTATCTGAGCACGATTAATTCTAAAGAAACTCGTGTCAAATAACCAAAACGTAGAAGTTCTAAAATTATTTTGATTTGTTCTTGATGATAACCTAGGAAATGTTGCTGTATCTGCTGTTTCGGGTGTCCATCGTCCTAAAACAACTTCTGAGTATTTATCCTGACCGTCAACTGCATAATATTGGTTAAAGTTACCACTTAACTTATTACCGTGTGCTCCTGTTTGTCCAGTTCCTAAAACAAATAAATTGAATCTTTTATATTTTAAATTTAGGTTAATACCATATGTCCATGGACTAGAAGATTGCCCAATCTCCACTTGATCATCTTGATCAATATTACCATCACCATTTTGGTCTACATATTTTATATCTCCTGGTTGAACACTACCAAATCTAGGAATTGGTGAACCCGCATTTAAAACTCTCCTACCGTTTGGATCAGTAGTGAAATCTTCTTCAGAATAAAAACCTTGATCAACTAATCCAAAAATAGAAGACAGTTCTCTTCCAACTCTATTTCGGTAATCAAACTCATTAATCTCCGATCGTTTTATCGCTTCCGTTTGGCTATACAAAACATTGGCACCTATACCTACTGAAAAATCATTAAAGGTTTTGTTAAAATTCATCCCTAGTTCAAAACCAGTGTATAAGTTCTGATTAAAATTGTTATATGGCCTAAAAACATTATAAAAAGAAGGATATTCAGCTTGTAAAAATGTATTTATTTTATCAAGTTCTGTTCTAAAGTAATTAGCTTCTATCCAAAGTGAATTCATTAAATACGTTTCGAAACCTAAATTTAAATCAATACGATCTTCAAAAGTTAAATCAAGATTCTCTCCTTGTGTAACATTTTGTCTAGGATTAGAAGATTCTTCTCCATTAGCCCAATTAATTCTGTTAGCACTCACATAGTTTAAATCATATAAATAGTAAGGGCTAGCACTATTATTAACACTACCGTTAGCATTAAGAGCTCTAATACCTTGATCTGACTTTACAATACCGCCTGAAGCCTTTAACTTAAGGTAGTTAATAAATTTACTGTTCTTCAAAAAAGGCTCTTCACTTATAATATAAGCTATACCAGAAGTTGGTGAAAACCCACCTCTATTACCTTCTGGTAGTTTTATTGAATTAGCATAGGTTCCTGTAAAATCAAAAAATAGTTTCTTTTTATAATCATAAGCCATTTGAAACCCTAAGTGTGCATCAATATCTGTTTGTTTAACATTATTTCGCCTTTGTGAATTATAATAACCTAGGAAAGTGGTATTTAAAGAATGATCCTTAGCAAAAGTGGTATCGTAATTAATCAATCCATAAAAACCAAATCGAGATACAAAACCATTGGTAAGAAGATTTTCAGTTAAATCTTTTCTGTCTTCGCCAAAAATACCAGAAGCGTCTGGAATTTCTGGTGTAGTGGCATCATCATCATGATCTGTTGTACCAAAATTGGTTATTCTATCACCCTCCCAACCTGGAGCATAAGTTTTAAATTCGTTAGTTATTGTTGCATTATAAGAATCATAAAAATCAAAACTGAGATAGGTTTTAGCTGATAAACCTTTTGTTATCCTATCTAAATCAAAATTGATAGTGTTGTTAAACTGAGTAGAACGGAACACTGTATTTAGATAACCACCAGCAATAGCTAAAGCTACAGGAGCATTTGCCCCAAACTGTTGAGTTGATCCTAAAAGTCTCCCATTAAACGTATTTGCAGCTTGTATTTGTCCTGCAACTGTTGGGTCGCTGGTGTCTACTAGATCTACAGGTAAAAATGGCGAATACGTATTAGGTCTTAAAGTAGTTCCAGCTCTCAACAAATTAGATCTAGACGCCCTATTTGTACTAATAACCCCTATACCATCTAGACTACTCGTAATCCAATCGTTTACTTTAAAATCTATATTACCTCTTACATTAAAGCGGTTTGTTCCTGCATTTATATCTTCATTAATATCAACCCAAGCTCCTCTACTATTCCAGCCCACATTAACATAATACTGATTTTTATCATTCCCTCCAGAAAATTCGGTTATAACATTTGTAAAATTCACAAAAGGTTGCACATATTCTGTAGAATATAAATCTAAATCTGGATATTTAAATTCATTAGAGCTTGTATTAAACTCTTGAATGAGTGATTGTGAATAAAAATCATCTAACCCGTCATTATTTCTAGCTTCATTAAAAAGTTGCATGTAGGGCACTGAGCCTAAATATTTAGGTAAAGAAACAGGTGTACTAATACCAGAACGAATATTAACATTAACTTCTTTTTTATTAGCATTACCACGTTTCGTGTTAATAACAATAACACCATTTCTTCCTTGACTACCATACAATGCAACAGAATTAGCATCTTTAAGTACTGTTATCTGTTCCACTTCCTCCATATTTAAGATATTGGGATCACGACCAATTACGCCATCAATAACAAAAATAGCACTACCTATACCTCTAACATTTTCAGAGCCTCTTACACCTAACATTAGTCCGTTAATATAATCTCTAACAAATTGTGTATTATCATAAGTTAATCGGTCTTGGGTATTAATTGACGATACCGCACCTATAATATCACGTCTAACTTTAGTAGCTACCCCCATGTTTATCTCGTCATCTTCCGAAGCAAGAAAAGGTGATTTTATCATGGTAATATTACCAGTTAAATCAGATATAGTAATAATTACAGATTCAAAACCCTTTTTTTCAAGTACAACAGACTCATCATCTAGTAATTTAATTTTAAACTGTCCGTTTACATCCGAAAATGCCTTATCTCCTTTAGGGCTAAAAACATCAACCCCACTTATAGGGTTACCTTGTTCATCAACCACAGTTGCTGTCACCTCTATACTATCTGTTTGAGCCATTGCAACATTACAAAAGCAAAACAACATTAAGCTAACTAGAGTAAACAACCTATATAATTTATTTATCTTCATTTTTTTCTTTATATTAATTAAAGCGAATTTGTACAAGACTACCACCCTGGGTTTTGAGGGAATCCTTCGTAAATTAGTGTTTGACCTTGTGGAAATGGTAACCAATAATGCTTAGGGAATTCACAAATTCTTTCTACAAGAAGTGTTTCTGTGAAATTGCTTCTGTCTTCTGGAAAATCTAAGGCTAATTTTCTTTTGTATTTATCTAAATGGGCTAATCCCCATCGTCTAATATCAACCCATCTATGTGCTTCATAACTTAACTCAACAGCTCTTTCTCTTCTTAATTCATCCATAAACCTGTTGTTATCTGCAACTATATTAGGATCTACATTAGGAATACCCGCTCTATCACGGAATAAATTAATAGCCGCTTCAGCAGTTAAGCTGTAAGAAGCTGGCGCTGTGGTAGCTCCCTTAGATGCATGTAATGCTTCTGCATACATTAAATAAACATCTGTAAGTCTCATATGCATGCGTACTCCTATGAATTGATTTATAATAGGATTCCATCTAGTATGATACTTACCATCAACTTTAGGGTAAAATTTTGTCCACATATACCCTGTGTTACTTAATATTTTAAGGTTTTCAGCACCACTACTTCGATGTTTACCTTGACCATTCTGAGCAGGAGATACGTACCAAAGTTGGGCAGATACAAAATCTGGATCTTCAGCTCCTGGATCTATAATTTGTCCATCAATGATATGCCATTTGTAAAAACGCGGATCACGGTTTTCAAAAGGTTTAGTGTCATCAAATAACCTTTGAGCTGCAGGAAGTTTTTGATCATCTTCAATAGATAGTCCATTAGCCATACCAAAATTATTATGAATAAAATTGTGTGTAGGGCTAATAACTTCAAATCCAGCTCCAGTTGTATGAATACGTGTAGAAACTCCTGATGTCATAAACCTTTGAGCCTGGACCCTACTACCCCCAGTTGCAGCAAATATAAATTCTGTGCCACCAGGCCAAGCATTTGGCGCTGGAGATTTCCAAAACACTTCATCTAATTCATCCAATGTAGTAGCTAATGCATAACGTCCTTGGTCGGCTAATTTAAGAATTCCTGAAAAAGCCTCAACTGCCATATCACATAACTCTGTGTCATAGTCATATGTATCTATACTTACATTATTACCTTTCATTAAAGGACTTGCTGCTAAAAGTAAGTTTTTACCTTGAAAAGCATACGCAGTTCCTTTAGTAAGCCTACCCTTATTTTCGCCTCGTGTTAGTTGTCCATAAGGCTCATTATCCCAATCTACAGGTAATAAATCAATGGCTTTTTTGTAATCTTCGTTAGCCATTAGAGCCACTTCTTTATAAGTTTCAGGACGTGGTAGTTTAAAATCATCAATTAGCACTCTATCTATATATGGATAGCGTCCCCAAAATTTCATAATCTCATTATGGAAAAATGCTCTGAAAAAATAAGCTTGACCAAGAATAACATCTTTTTCGGCTTGAGTGGCATTTACCATTAAATCAACATTAGCAATTGCAAGATTTGCTTTACGGATACCATATAAGCTGGCATCATATAGACCAGGTCTTTGCCTATTAAAAGCATTTGTAAGAGTGACATTGGCTCGTCTATCACCGTCATTATCTCCATATGCTGTATTGGGACCACCGTGGTTATTTAAGTAAACAAAACTATCGCCTATAACAGAAAAGAATCTTCCTGCATCAATATCACCACTTGCTTTTGTAGGTCTATCAACAAATCCATCATCTCCCAAAAGAAAATCTTGAAAGGTGTGCCCTTGCTGTTCATAAGACACCACTAAGGCATACATTTCTTCAACGAAACCTTGGGCATTTTTAAAGGTTGAAAAAACATCTTCTTTCTCTAAGACTGACTCTGGTGCCACATCTAGATAGTCCTCGCAAGAAAATGATAATACGAGTCCTAAAATTATTAATATTTTTATTTTATAGCTTTTCATAATTTCTCTTTTTTAAAAGTTCATATTAAAACCAAAGTTAAATGTTTTTAAGGTAGGGTAATCCCCTCTTTGCTGTCCTCCTCCACCTGTGTTAAACTCTCTATCATCGGGCATATCAGACCATAAGAACAGGTTATTTCCATTTGCAAAAATTTGAAATTTCTTCAGCCCAAGTTTTTCACAGGTCTTTTTTGGTATATCATAAGATAAAGAAACTGCTCTAAGCCTTGTTAATGATGCATCTAACCAGTTATCTCTAGGATTAGTTGCAGCTGGAACTCCAAATGATGGTTGCGTATCTGTATTATTTGGAGTATCTACAGTCCAATAATCTAAATCTTGGGTAAAGATTAGAGGTGTTGAGTTACTAAAAGTATTATTACTAAACAATCTAGATGCATTTTGGGTACCATACAACTGCGCCGAAACACTAAAACCTTTGTAACGGGCTCCTAAAGTAGCACTCCAAGTTCTTTGCGGTTGTTCTGGATAACCAAAAGGTGCATTATCAAAACTATCATAAATTCCGTTTCCATCAAAATCAACAACATCATAATACCCTACACGTGTTGATTCTTGATCTTCAGTTCTTGGGGTTGACATGTAAACATCGTCCCAACTTGTTAGTATCCCAGCAGGAATCGCAGTTCGTCTTTGTCCAATTGTATAACCAGCATCTTTTAGGTGGTCGAGTTGAAATTCTTCATCATCTCTTTGTATTACTTTATCTATGGCTTGCGTAAAATTAAAATCACCAAATATATTTAAACCGTTATTAAAGGTATAATTAGAACCAAGAACCACCTCATAACCCCTTATCTCAACGATACCTTGATTAATATCTGGAGCCGCTGCTCCAAAGAAATCTGGCTGCGTATTAATTTGATTACTAGTAATTACAATATTATCACGATCTTCTGCAAAATAATCTACTTCTGCAGTGAATAAACCATTGAATAAAGATAATTCAACACCTACGTTATACTTAGCTGCTGTCTCCCACTGGAGGTTAGGATTTCCTACTACGGCTTCTCTGTAAAACGTGTAAGGCGATCTTCCCGTATTGCCTTGATATGAACTTGGCACTAAAAACGCAGATCCACCAGACGCCCATTGCGAACTATACCTCCATCTACCAGGAAAATTATCATCACCCACAAGAGCATAAGACCCTCTAAATTTAAGCAAATTTAACCAATCTGCATTTTCCATAAAGGCTTCGTTAGACACTGTCCAACCTACTGCAACAGAAGGGAATAGTTCGAAACGAAACCCTGGTCCAAATTTTTCAGAGCCATTGTAAGCACCGTTAATATCAAAAAAGTATCTTGAATCGTAGTTATATTGCAGCCTTCCTACCCAGTCTTCACGGAATCTTGGAAAAGCGTTAATAGTACCACTACCTCTTGCTGATTCCTGTCTTCTAAATAAAAATAGCGCTGTTATGTTATGTTTTTCAGCAAAAGACCTGTTGTAATTAAATGAAAAGTCATAAACCATTCTACGTTCTCTTTGATTCTCCTCTACTGATAAAGTTTCTAAATTCCATGGTAGACGAACATAATCAAATCGATTAGTGACATCTGGAGGAAGAATAGTCGGTTCACTTCCATTGTAAACCCTACGGATTACACCTCCATCATTTAAATCTTGCCTACTTCTCTGATTATTATCTAAAGAAAATCGTCCTTGAAAAGATAAGCCTTCAGTTATAAAGTCTAATTTCTGTTTTAGTATAAAATCTGTATTGATTTGAAATTGTCTAAAAGTATCATAACCATTAGCCTGTAAAGTCTCAACAGGGTTTACGTAAACATTAAAATAACTAAAGGGGTTTCCATACAACCCATCAGAATATACAGGCGGATAAAGAGTTGGTGCTATTAAGTATAGTCCATTGGTTACATTACCAATTGAACCAGGTTGCTCTCTAATACCTAAAAAACCAGCAAGATTAACAGACAGCTCTGTAGTATTTGTAATATTAAAATCGATATTAGATCTAAAGTTAAATCTATCATAACGATACTCTCCTAAATAACCTCTTCCATTATCATATCTTCCTCCATCAAAAATATCCTCTACTGTTTGGTAAGCCAAACTACCAAAATATTTAGCCGTTTTATTACCACCACGCACAGACAAGTTAACTCTATAATCTTGTGCAAAATCTTTCAACAATTCCTCTTCCCAATCCACATTAGGATAAATAAAACTTTCTTCCAAACTTGCAGGATTACGATATCTATCTACAATAGCTAATGGCGTATAATTCCCCCATGTACTGGGAGCTTGAGCTACACCTCTTAAAATAGCACTATTTGCTTCTATTAAACCATCATAAGAATCTAATTTTTCTGGTAATTGAGAAACCGTTTTAATAGTTGTATTAACACTTAGAGAAAGTTGTGCTTTTCCTACTTGACCTCTCTTAGAGGTAATTAATATTACCCCATTAGCTCCTTCTACCCCAAAAACTGCTGTAGCAGAACCATCTTTAAGCACTGATATGTTTTCAATATCATTCATATCTATATCGGTCATGGATCTCTTAACACCATCTACAAGTACAAGAGGATCTCCATTACCATTCCATGAGCCTCGACCACGAATAAAAATTCTCATATTATCTTGCCCAGGAACACCGCTACCTTGTATTGCGGTAACACCTGGTAAATTTCCTTGTAATGCTTGTTCAACATTAGCTACACCCATTGTCCTTTCCATCAAATCCTCTCCTTTTACCTGAGTAATAGCAGCTACTACACTCTCTTTTTTCTGAGAGCCATAACCTACAATAACAACCTCATCTAGACTTTCTACGTCTTCTTCAAGATTAACATTGACTGTTGTTTTACCAGCTACCGGAATTTCTACCGTTTTAAAACCTAGATAAGAAAACACTAAAGTCTTCTCACCCGTTGTTAATTCAAGAGAATAGTTTCCGTCAAAATCTGTTGATGCTCCTCGAGTTGTACCTTTTTGTATCACACTTACACCAGGTAAAGGAATACCTCCAACATCTTTTACAACACCAGAAATCCTTTCCTGCGCATGCAGATTAACACTTGAAAAACTGGTTAGCACCAGCGTAAGTATTAATACAAACCCAAAGACAGGAAATTGTCTTTTAAATTTTTGTTTCATTTTGAGTTTTAGTTTTAACATAAATATTGTTTTGATTTAGTTTGATATATAATAAAGACATTAGGCAATTTTATTTGTCTTAAATATATGTTAACAATTTTACAACATAATAGCATTTTAACTATCCTGCACTATACTGCATTACTATCTTTTTAACAAAAAAAAGATTGAAGTGAAATCAATTAATAAATAAGATTCCTAGTTGTAAACCCAAAGTAAGGGATATCTAATTGGCATGTTCCTAATTATTTCAGACTTATTAGGTATACTGGGAAGCGTTTGCCATGTTTCGATGTAATCATTATTCTCAAGCACTAACCCTGAAAAAAGAAGCGCGGTATGCTTTGTTGGCCAATCATCCCAATACATTACATCTTTTTTATATGGCCATGTGTTTTTATCTTTCAAATAAGGATATAAAAATTGAACTCCAAGTTTTAAACTTTTACCTTCTTTAGTTTCGTAAGTAAAACAATTATCCTCGTTTGTAGTTAATAGTTGTGCTAAACCAACCATAGCATCTAAGTTGAAGATTGAATAACCATAAGGCTTAGTTCTTGATAATTCCTTAGAAAAACTTCCGTCTTTATCCATTTGTTCAGGTAAAAAGGTATCCTTAAAAAGTGTTTTGCAAAAATTAATTTTCTCTTGATTACCAACTAAACGCGCAAACGCTACTACCTGCATAGCCCAACAAGTACTATGGTTATTACCATTATCACGTTCTTTTATTCCATAAGGGTGTGTTGTTATCCAATTTAAATATTGCGAAAACCAATCTTTTATAGATGCAACTTGTGTTTTTGAAAACAAGTTTGATTGCTCTACAACCTGTACTGCCAATGCCACTTCAATTAAATGAATGGTATCAATAATACCAATTCCTCTTCCTGTAACACGGCCTTTAATTGCTTGTGCATATAATAAATGAGGGTTCATTTTTGTATGCTCATCAACAAACCACGCGTTTAAATGAGGCATTAAACTCTCAAGGTAGATTTCATCTTTTGTAATAAGGTAAGCTGAAGCCAAAGCCCCAGATATTTTGCTCAATCTAATCATGGAGCGCCTATGTGCCACAAAGTTATTAGGATTTGACAATCCATCTTTTCGAATATAGGGTCCTTCAAGATTTTCTGGATTAGGCCACCAATAATCTCCTTCAGAATAAAAATCATGCTTGGTTCCAGCACTTCTATCAGATGTATGAGATGTAACAGTAATAGGTTTTGAATTCAAGAATTTCTGAGCATCTTTAAGTATATCATCTCTTGTAAGGTCTTTAACTTTTTCAAAATTAGTTTTAGTTTCACTTGAACAAGATGCCATTAGTATAAAAAAAGACAAAAGAAAGTACTTGAACTTCATGTTTAATCTATATTTAAATAGGTGCCTTTAAAACTTTGATTTAATACCATTACCTGAAGAGATTCTTTCTCAGAATGTCTTTTTACTTCTATTGAAGCTTGTCCATTAGCCATTTCAATAACTTCACTACCTGTTGGTGTACCTTGGCTTACTAAAGCTTGCCCTCCATTTAAGCATTGAAAATATACGCGTTTTTCATAATCCAAACAACGTAATCCTTTACTATCTATTGCTGTAGCTGTTACTAAATAATTACCATTATCTAATTTTTCATAATTAAGTTTTAGTGCTCTGGCTTTTCCATTTTTAACAAACCTGTAATTTATTTTCAGTTCATCTGTAACTTCCTTTCCGTCTTTTGTTTTACCAACGGATTTTAAAATGTTTTCGCCTTCATTAAAGTTCAAATTCCAATTTAAACCAGCTGCAGGAAATTCTGTGGTATTACGTTTTTTCACACCATGGCTTTTCCCGTTTAGAAACAACTCTACTTCAGGGCAGTTACTATAAACACTAACATCTCTAGATTTTCCTTTGGGACCTTGCCTCTCTGTCCAAGTATGAGATTCAATATAAGTAAATGGAACTTCGCTCCAATAACTTTTAAATACATAAAAAGCATCCTTAGGCTTTCCTGTTCTATCAACCAATCCTTTTTGGTTCATATAAGGTATGGCATTTTCTGGACGTAGTGGTGTACCAAAATCTTTAAAAGCCCATTGTACATTTCCAACAAAGGTTGAATCGTTTTCAGAAATACGTAGATGCCAATCGAATAAATCTACAATATAATTCTCACTCCAATCTCCTATTTGCGCAATATTAGCTACATCTGTCTGTACAATAGCTTCTTCCCATCCATCAGATTTAATTTTCCCTTCTCCTGTAATAGGATTTTCTGTATGTCTACCTACATGACTTGAGCCACCGTATTCAGCATGTAAAAAATGAGGGTACTTAGCTTTATATTGATTAATTGCCTTTTGATAACTCTTATAGCTTCCTGAATACCAACCAGACCAAATTGATGGGGAGAACACATCTAAAATATGTGCGCCTTCATAATACTTTCTTATAGCCGTCTTTCTTGATGGGTCTAACTCATGGGCATAATCATTAAGTTCATTTAAAAAGCTGTTAATCTTATCACGCTTATCACCATCTTCAAAATCTGGCAACCAATAAATTTCATTTCCTAAAGACCATATTATAATACTTGGATGGTTGTAATTTTGCTCAATAATTTCCTTTAACATCGTTTTTGTATTGGACTTCCAAACATTATTTCCAACACCACCTCTACACCATGGTAATTCATCCCAAACCAATAAGCCCAATTCATTACAAGCTTTATAAACTTCTGGATCTTGAGGATAATGTGCTAGCCTAACAAAATTTGCACCCATATCTTTTATAAGTTGCATATCTGCTCTATGTTGCTCATTAGTCATGGCTGCCCCAACACCAGCATGTTCTTCATGTCTATGAGTTCCTCTTAACAATAAGCGTTCACCATTTAAATAAAAAGCACCATAGTCTTTAAATTCAAACCATCTGAAACCTAATTTATCTGAAATTTTATCACTTACTTCATCACCATTAATTAACTCCAGATTTAATGTATAAAGGTTAGGATTTTTTGTATTCCAAAGTTTAGGATTTTGAATATTTTTAAATATTATTATTGATTGACCATCTACAACATCAAAAATCGAGGATGCAACTTCATCCCCCTCATTATCAAATAATAAAGCTCTTACTTTTGAATCAGAACCTGGTTTGTTTACCGATACTTCAGCTATCAATTCAGCATTAGTTTTAGAAACTTTTGGTGTTGAAATCTTTAAATTTGAAAGATATTGCTTCGGAAGTGTTTCTAACCAAACATCTCTGGTAATACCGCCAAAAATAAAAAAATCGCTTTTTTGTGATGGGATGACTTCCGGATTATAACTATTATCAACCCTAACTAAAACCTCATTACTTCCTTTATTAATTGCATCTGTAATATCAACTGAAAAACCAATATAACCTCCAACATGTTCTCCTACTTTATTTCCATTAACAAACACCTCACTTTCTATGTTAACTCCTTCAAAATACAATTGATACGTTTGACCAGAAACAACGTTAGAAATCTCTAAATTCTTTTTATACCAGCTTGCGCTTCTTCTATAACCTGGTATTATGTCTGTAGCATCTAAAGCATTCCAAGAATGAGGTAAATTTATTTTTTGCCAGTTACTTTGCTTTAATGCATCGGCAATATCTTTAGTATTATTTTCTAAATAAAACCAATTATTGTTTACGTTGACTTTACTTCTTTTTTGATTGATTTCAGCTTCAGCAATACATGAAGTTATTACTGAAGTAATAATACAAATCCATATTACTTTAAATGGCAAAATTATATATTTCATTTGATACCTTATTTGGTTTTATCCCAAAAATAATAACTCTATAAAGTTTTATAGAGTTATTTAAATTAATACAAAACATGTTCAATCTTATGCTTGCTCTATAATGATTTTACTCTAAATCTCTTAATCTTAATAGTGTTTGCAAGAAATAGTAATCACCGTAAACAATAGGCTCATCCATTTCTTCTCTATGAGACCAATCACCAAAGCTATGGTCTAAGACAAATGGTGCGTCTATATCATCAGGCAAAATATAATCTACTGATTTTAAACTTTTTGCCACCTTTTTACTATAGTTTAAGAATGCATCATTATTTGTGTAATGATATAGCTCTACCAAAGCAGAAGCCACAATAGCAGCAGCAGAAACATCCCTGGATGTATTTGGTATGTCTGGATGGTCAAAATCCCAATAAGGGATACCATCTTCTGGCATATTTTTATGGTTTATAAAATAGTTAGCCGTAGCAACAGCTCTATCTAAATATTTTTTTTGCTTAGTATACCTGTAAACCGTAGTATAACCATTAATTGCCCAACCTTGACCACGAGCCCAAGCAGAGTCATCACTAATACCTTGGTGCGTTACACGTGCTCTTACTTGACCCGAAATGGTATCGTAATCTAGTACGTGCCAAGTACTCCCATCACTTCTAAAATGGTTTTTTAAAGTAGTATTGGCATGCTTAACTGCCAATTTGTGATATGTGCTATCGCCAGAGATTTTAGTCGCTTCAAATAACAATTCCAAATTCATCATATTATCTATAATAACTGGAAATTGCCATACATCACTGTGGTGATCCCAAGAACGAATACTACCTATATGTTCGTTAAATCTAGTAGATAAGGTTTGTGCACTTTTTACAATAATGTCTTTATACTCTTGATTATTTTCAACTTCTAAACCGTTTCCGAAACTGCAAAATATTTTGAACCCCATGTCATGAGTGCCACCATTAAATTTCTCTTTTTCGACAAAAGCCGTCCATTTTTTGGCTTTATTCTTAAAAGCTTCATCACTTGTCAACATATATATTTGCCAGAAGTTTCCAGGAAAAAAACCACTTGTCCAATCTTTTGAAGGTACTTTCTTTATAGCAGCTGTTTTTGGATTATAACTTCGCGCAAAAGCCATAGAATCTACTTTATAATCTAGAAATTTGTTATATCTGGCTTTTAATAAAGCTTCTATAATTTCTTTATCATCTACAGCTTTATTTTTATCCTCAGACTTGCATGACAAGCATGCAAATCCAAGGATAATAAATAAAAAACTAACTCTAAACATTTAAATAAAAAAGTTTTTAATATCCAGTATTTTGTGGCTCTAGGTTAGGGTTTCGTTGTAATTCATCATTAGGTAGTGGATATAAATAATCTCTTGATGCAGTAAAATTGGGTCGTTCTTCAAATCCTCCAACTCCAAAAACCTGATCACCTAGTTGACGTCTTTTAATATCATACCAACGTTTAAACTCAAAAGCTAATTCCCATCTACGCTCCTCTAATACCATATCTCTAAAGTCATCTTGATTTAAACCAGAAACATCTGCTGGAAAACTAGAGCCGTTACCATTTCGGGCCCTAGCTCTAACTCTGTTTACATAACCATCTGCTTCCGTAGTGCCTGGAGTCACTTCATTTAATGCCTCTGCAGCGATCAACAATACTTCTGCATATCGCAATTGTGCATAGTTATGCTCAGAACCTCTGCCATTACCATTTGAAGTTTGCCCAGTAAATCTAGCATATTTAGCGATGTAGGCGCTTTGAATGTTTCTAGCATCGTATGTTGGAAAATTCATGAATTCATCAACAGCTCCATTAAAAACTCCTGTAGTATCTAAACTTACGGCTTTTCTATAGTCTCTGCCATCCCATCTGTTATACACCTCTATACTTGGTACGGCAACAGACCATCCGCCTCCAATATCTCCAAACTGGTTACCTCTTATACCTGTAAGTGCAGGCATGTAGTCTTGTCCATAATTACCACTCCTAAAACCATTATGATCAATAGTAAATAACGCTTCATTTAAACCGCTTTGTTTTGTAGCATCAAATAAATCTTGAAAATCTGCTGCTAATTCTAAACCAAACCTACCTTCATTATCAATTACAAATTTTGCTTCACTGTAAGCATCTGGAAAATTATTCATAGTTAAATGTACCAATGCTAAATAACCTGCTGCAGTAGCCTTTGATGGTAAAGCTGATGAAGGTTGTGTATCTGGCAACCATTGTTTAGCAAATTCTAAATCTGAAATAATATTAGCATAAACCTCAGCTGCTGGTGTTTTTGATATTTGCGATGCTGCTGTAATATCTTGAACGGGTGAATCAAAGTAAGGTAAATCCCCAAAAAGTCTTACCAGATGAAAATAGGTATATGCTCTTACAAAATAAGCTTGCGCAACTACTGGGTTTAATCTTTCCTCTGGGTCACCTAATGAAGCTGCACCAGCAATTGCCTCGTTTGCTCCTGCAATGATTTGATAGGTTCGTGGCCAAAATGCTGTAATCATTCCATTATCATCTGATACAGCAAAATTATCATGATCTTTTCGTCTTCCAGCTGTTCCTTGGTCTCCTATACCAACCATATCGCTTCTTAATAATAGGGGTAAAGAAAATTTTCTTCCCCAAAACGCTTCTGTTGCCATATTACCATAGCTTCCATTTATAGCTGTTTGCACATCTTGAATGGATTGAAAAAACCCATCAGGTGACAATACCGACACTGGTTCTTCTTCTAAATCTGAACATCCTATAATTGGTAATACCAATAAAAGGAACAAATATTTTATATTTTTCATTGTTATTATTTTTTATTTTAAAACTTAAGGTTTACACTAAAGGTTACAGACTCAATGTTTGGATAGTTACCATAATCAAAGCCTTGATTTACATTGGCGTTTTGAGAACCTGAAGCTCTGTAACTTACCTCAGGATCTGTTCCTGGATAATCAGTAAATGTTAGTAAATTTTGTCCACTCAACGAAAACCTAACATTATCCATACCTAATTTCTCTGTAATATTTTGAGGTAAATTATATCCCAACACTAAGTTTTTTAAACGCACATAAGTTCCATCAAAAACAAATCTAGAATTCATACGCTTCTCTCTTGTAGCAGGAGAAGGCACATTAGTATCCGTATTACTTGGAGACCATGCATTAAGCGCTTCAGTTGTAGCATTAGAACCACCTGACGCTAATTCAGATAAAGTAAAGCTATAAATATCTCCGCCTACTGCACCTTGGAAGAAAATACCTAAATCGAAATTTTTATATTTAAAGGTGTTATTAAAACCAAAGGTCCAGTCTTGGTTTGGATCACCTATAATTTTTCTGTCTGAGGAGTTTATTTCTCCACTATTATCCACATCTGTAAATAATTCATCTCCTGCTACAGCTCCACTAAATGTAGCGGTTCCCTGGGGCAACGTTCCTCCTTGGTAAACACCTCTGTATTCCCATCCAAAGAACTGTCCGAGTGCTTCTCCTTCTCTTAAAATATGTGTTTCGTCTTGTAAAAAATGTCCTGGTGCTGCTGATGGTAAAAATAAATCAACATCGCTACCGAAAAGTTTCTCAACTGTATTTCTATTTCTAGACCAATTTAAATCGGTTGACCATGTAAAATCTTCTGTACTTATATTTCTTGTAGAAAGCGTAATTTCCAAACCTTTGTTGTTTATTTCACCTATATTGTCTAAGAAGTTAGGATTTAAAAAACCTGTGTACTCTGGTGTATTGCTATTACCTACTATTAAATCTTTTGTATCTATATTGTAAATATCAACACTTAAAGAAGCTCTATTCTGCCATAAACCTAAATCTATACCAAAGTTAGTTTGGTAAGATGACTCCCACTTTAAGTTTGGGTTGGCTGGCCTCCCAGACACCACTGCGTTTACAGTTTGATCTCCTGTCACAGCATAAATCGATTGCAAAGTAGCTAGGGAATTATATGGCGTAATTGATGGATTACCTGTAACACCATAACTTGCTCTTAGCTTTAGATTAGATATCGTTTCGTTATCCTTTAGGAAATTCTCGTTTGAGACTTTCCACCCTAATGCTCCAGAAGGAAAAAACGCATATTTATTATTTTTAGCAAAGTTTGAAGCCCCATCACGACGTGCTGTAAAAGTAATTAAATATTTATCATCATAATCATAGTTGATACGACCATACTGTGATTGAATTTCAAACTCACTTAAAAAAGATTCAGGAATTAATGGGGTTGATCCTGTATCTAGAGCATTATAAGATACACCATTAGTTACAAACCCTTCTGCTCCGGCAGAATTTGTAAACGTTTTATCTTTTTGGTAAGAATAACCAGCTAACAATGTTAAACTGCCATTACCGATTTCTCTTGTATAAGTAAAATAATTTTCACTTAATAAATTTGTATTCTTTAAATTGGCTATTCCTGCAATACCACCTTGATCTCCTGCAGAAGTTATCAAGGTTGAAGGTGTAAACTGTCCCCGTGTTTGATTTCTAGAACTAAACCCAAATGTAGATTTAAAAGTTAAGCCTTCAATTATTTCGTATTCACCATAAAAATTAGCTCTATAAATATCTTCGAAAGTTTCATCTACGCGTTCTGAAGCTACTGCAAAAGGATTATCGATATCATCTCCAACAGAATTGAATGTATTGTTTCCGTTGTCGTCTAAAACACCTAAATCTGGCGCGAATCTGTAAGCAATAGAGATAACGTCTCCACTTCCACGTCCGCCACTAACGGCTTGTGTTGAAACGCCATTCTTAGTACTTCTGCTACCAAATCCATTGAAACCTAATTTCAACTTATCGTTAATTTGTGCATCTATATTACTTAAAAATGAAAAACGCTCAAAGCCAGAGTTGATTACTACACCATCCTGATCAAAATAGTTACCAGATACATAATAATTTATATTGTCTGAACCTCCAGAAAATGATAATTGATGGTTGGTAGTATGACCTGTTGTGTAAATAAGGTCTTGCCAATCTGTATTTGCCGGCCCTTGTGTATAAGAAGAGTTAATTGCACTAGTATAATCTGCAAACTGACTAGCATCCAGTAAATCTAGTCTATTCGAAGTTGTTTGTATTGCGTAATTACTGTTCAATTCTACAGTCATTTTACCCTTTCTACCTTTTTTAGTAGTTACCAAAATAACTCCGTTTGCACCTCGAGATCCGTAAATAGCTGTAGCAGAAGCATCTTTTAAAACTTCCACCGATTCTATATCTCCAGGTTGTGGGTAAGTTGCTCCTACAAAACCATCAACTACTACTAAAGCAGCACTACTAGCATTAATTGATGTATTACCTCTAATAGTAACATTAATTGGTGTACCCGGTTCACCACCGTTGTTAGACTGAACTGCCACACCTGCTGCACGACCCTGCAGTGCTTGTTGCGCATCTAAGACGGGAAATGCTGTAACTTCTTCAGATTTAATTGATGATACAGAGCCTGTGATATCACTTTTCTTACGAGCACCATAACCTACTACAACCACTTCATCTAAGGCTGCTAAATCTTCGTCTAATTGGACATTAACTTGATTAGGACTTCCTACGGTAATTTCTAACGATTTAAACCCAACATAGCTGAAGACTAAAACTGCGCTTTCTTCGGTTACATTTATGGAATACTTTCCATCAAAATCAGTTGATGTACCATTAGAGGTTCCCTTAACTATAACATTTACTCCTGGTAATGTTAATCCATCCGTTTTGGATGTTACAGTTCCTGTTATTGTTTTTTCTTGTGCATGAATGGAGAGCACAAAACAAAAACCTAATAACAAAAAAAGTGTTTGTTTTAATTGTTTTGTTTTTTTCATTAGTTAATTAGTTTTAATTACGCTTAATTAGTTTAGATAAATAATCACCAGCCCTAAAACCACGATTAATGCGATTAAGAAATATTCTATGTACTTTAGTTTTGGTTTTATTTTTTTCATCGCTTAAAACTAGAATAATTGTAAGTTACAGAAGTACAAAACAAGGAGTAAAATAATACAACCTGCTGATTTTTAAATATTTAAATATTAATAAAAACTACTATTCTGAAAATTTAGCGGCGTATTTAGATGGTGTTTCGCCAAATTTCTTTTGAAAAGATTTACTAAAATACTTTGGATCTTTATACCCAACCTTATAGCTTACTTGGGAGATATTAATTTTTCCTTGCTCTAATAATTGAGCTGCACGTTTCATTCTAAAGTGAAGAATAAACTCATTAGGTGTAAAATTAGACCATGCTTTTATTTTTGTAAACAACATGGTTCTACTAACTCCTAATTCTGAACAGAAATAGGCTATATCAAAATCTTCGTTACCTAAATTATCGCTAACTATTTGTAATGCTTTTTTATATAACTTTTCATCATAAGATGATACTAAAATATCTTCAGGTTTTAAACCATCACTAGAAATGAATTTTTCTCTTAACTTTTCCCTAGTCTGTAATAGGTTATTTACTTTTAATTTAAATTCGTTTATATTAAAAGGTTTACTAATATAATCATCAGCACCACGTTCTAAACCATCAATCTTATAAATTAAAGATGATCTGGATGTTAATAATATAATAGGGATATGACTTGTTTTTAATTCTCCTTTAACTGCTGAACAAAGTTCTGTACCTGTCATTTCAGGCATTATAACGTCACTAACAATTAAATCTGGGGTTTCTTTTTTAGCCTTCTTTAAAGCTACTTTTCCATTTTCAGCCTCTAAAACATTGTAATGTTCTTTAAGAAGATCTTTTATAAACTTTCTAAGTTGCTTGTTATCTTCTACTAATAAAATTGAAAACTTTTTAGTTTTATTAGCTATTTGAAGGTCATTATTTATTACAGGTTTACCCTCTTCTAATTGTTTTACATATTGAGAAAGGTCATCACTGAATTTAAAGTCTTTTAAAATTTCAGAATCATCTAAATGTGTTTTTCCTAATAATAGTGTTACTGAAAAAATTGATCCTTGATTGTTTACATTATCATTAACCTCAATATTCCCTTTATGTAGCTCAACAATATTTTTTGCAATAGATAAACCTATTCCAGTCCCCTTATTATAGTCTTTATCTGGTTTGTTATTTACCGCTACTTCAAAAAATCGATCAAATATTTTGGTTTGATACTCCTTTGCTATGCCTACACCAGAATCTTCAACATGTATTTTTATATGCTCCTTATATTTTTCAACTCTAACAATAATATGCCCTCCTTTTGGTGTGTAACGGAAAGCATTTGAGATTAAATTATAAAAAACACGCTCTAACTTATTACGGTCATAGTACGCCAAAATTTCTTCTTCTTTTGATACGAATTCAAATTTATAGCCTCCATTTTTAGCATATTCTGTAAACGACAGAAAAATTTCTCTTAAGAATTTAACGATATTTCCCTCTGCTGCTTTTAACTTATATAGGTTGCTTTCAAATTTCCTAAAGTCCATTAACCTATTTATTAAATGCAATAAATGGCTTGCATTATTTTCAATAACCAATAACTTTTTATACATCTTACTACTCCCTCTATAAGTCTCTAATATTTGGTTTAAAGGCCCTAATATTAAAGCTAATGGTGTTCTAAATTCGTGCGATATATTGGTAAAAAACTCTAGTTTGTTTTTATTAGCTTGCTTTGTTCTTTCTGTTTCTAAATATTCTAATTGTAAGTCGTGTTTTAATTTTGTTCTAGATTTTAAGATATTCAAAAGAAAATATAACGCAGCTAAAATTAACAACCCATATAATACAAAGGCCCACCAAGTTCGCCAAGGTGCTGGCGCTACATTTATTGATAATTGTGTTGGTGTTGTATTCCAAATATTATCATTATTAGCGCCTTTTACCTCAAACGTATAATTACCAGGATTTTGGATAGTATATGATGCTGAATTACTAGATGTTAAATTCCAGTCTTTCTCTAACCCTTTTAACCTATATTGGTATTTGTTGTTACTAGAATTTATAAAGTTTGGAATAGAAAATGAAATACTAAAATTTCCCTGTTTGTGTGATAAATTGATAGACTCAGTGTATGCTAACTGCTTATTAAAGCTGTTTTTAGAATTATCAATTTTAATGTCATTTTCTTTAATAACAAAATCCGTTAAAATAACTTGAGGCGCATAAGTATTTGTGGTTATTTTCTTTGGAATAAAATAAGTTACACCTTGAGGACCACCAAAGAAAAACTGCCCATCTTCTGTTTTAAAACTAGCATTATTATTAAACTCATTACTAATCAATCCATCCGTTTGATTGTATAACTGAATATTTTTATTACTATTATCATAATGCACTAACCCTTGATTTGTGCTTATCCATAATTTATTATCATACCCTTCAAGTACACTATGAATAGCTGATATTTTAGAGTTATTAACTTCTAAATTTATTGAATTAAAACTAATGCCGTTATATCTAAAAAGTCCCTTAGATTTTGTACCTACCCATAAACTATTTTGGCTATCCTCATAGACACATAAAATATCATCTCCATATTGCAATTTTTCGTCATAAAAAAAGGTAGTTACAATATCATCCTCATCAATTCTATTTAGTCCTTTTTCGGTTCCAACCCAAACATTTTGCTTTGAATCTATACATATAGATCTCACTAAATCACTTGATATAGCGTTGTTATTATCTACAGAGAACCTTTTAAAGGTTTTACTAATAGCATTATATTTAAATATACCTTGCCCAAATGTACCAATCCAAATGTTATTAAATATATCGTTCTTTATATTATAAACCCCAGTATTATCTAGATAATCCCTTAATCTACCTGGTAGTTTTGTAGTAAGCAATTTGTTAGAATTTAGATCATAGACTGCTAAACCACTTTTAAATGTACCTATCCAAAGTTCGTTTCCAAGAATTTTAAGTGATTTTATATTATTATCTGATAAATTGGAATTATTTGTAGAGATATACCTAAAGGTGTTGGATAAGCTATTCCAAATATTTACTCCCCCTCCTTCAGTTCCAAAAAACATATTGCCTTTATACTTTTCAATAGAACTAACAACCGTATAATTTAGTCCTTTACCTTTCTGATTTTGTATAATATTACTAAAGTTAGCATTAGTCTCATCCCAAATATTTATACCGCCATAGTATGTCCCTACCCAAACTGATCCTTTTGCATCTTTAAACAAACATTTTACAGAGTTTTTGCTTAATGAATTCTTTCTATCAATATCTGCTTTTAGAGTAGTAATAGTGTTATCTTGCTTAACAACTCTTAACCCATCATAAGAGCCTACCCATAAGTTTTTATCATCATCAAAAAGCAACTGTCTTACATTTCTAGTATTGGATATCTTTGAATCCAAAAAAAGAGTAAATTCCTTTTGTTTCTTATTATAATTAAAAACACTTTTGTTTCGGGTAGCAACCAAAAGATTTTTATTTGAACCTTTTACTAAATCCTGAACAATAAAAGATTCACTTCCGATTAAATGATTAAAATTTAACACATCTTTTGTCCTATCAGCTTCATAAATTCCCGCACCAGTCCCTACATATACCTCATCATCCGAAATATTTAAAATAGACATAACCTGTTTAGCAATAGGTTTACCAAAAGTATTTAAATAAGTACTAAACGCATTGGTTGATTTATTAAAAACCGACAAACCTTCCGAGGTACCTACCCATATCTCTCCATTTGAAAGCGCCTTTATTACCCAAATTGTGTTGTTAGCTAGAGATGTATCATTTTCATTATGAAAGTAACGTGTAAACTCATCAGTTTTGGGATTGTACTTATTTAAACCATTATATGTACCAATCCACAAAAACCCATCCTCATCTTCCTCTATAGATAAGATATCGTTGTTACTTATAGATTTTGGGTCTTCTTCTTTATTTCTATAAATAGTAAATTTTGTTCCATCATATTTATTTAAACCATCCCTAGTTCCAACCCATATTTGACCTAATCTATCTTGATGAATTGCTATTACAGTACTTTGAGAAAGCCCGTTAACTGTAGATAAATATGAAAACTGATAATACTGGTTTTGACAAATACACTTGTAACTTATGCTAAAAAACAGTAGTAAGGCAAGAAATTTAGACATTGAACTAATAATCGTTGGCAGACTTGTAAAAATAAATAAGTTTAAACAGAAATATAAAAAATTAAATCTTTTCAGACTTACTCAAGTCATGATATTAACCAAAAATAGCCTTTTCTAATTAATTTAATAACCTACATTACTAAAACCTAGAAAATAGCTTTAAAATTAAACATTAAGGAGGAATGATGTTAATTATATTACATCAAGCTATTTGTATAAAAACATAAGTAAAAAAACAGCAGTTATTATATTTCGCTTCATCATGACTGAGTTAGTATTTATAACTCTATAAATCAAACAACCTTGGTAACCACATAGATATTTCTGGTATATAAGTAATTAGAAATAATACGATTACCATAATAAGCAAAAATGGTAACAAGGGTTTGACGACTTGTGAAACAGAGACATTGGCTATACCACTACCTACAAAGAGAATTGTACCCACTGGTGGCGTACACAAACCAATACATAAGTTAAGTACTAATACAATTCCAAAGTGCACAGGATCCATACCTAATGCCATAACTACAGGTAAAAATATTGGCGTAAATATTAATACTGCTGGAGTCATATCCATAAAAGTCCCAATAATTAACAAGGTTAAATTAATTACTAAGAAAATAGCAAACTTGCTGCTAAATTGCTCCAATAAAAAATTACTCATTAATGCTGGAATACTTTCAAAAGAAAATAGCCAACTCATAGCCATAGAAGTACAGATTAAAAACATTACTACCGCAGTAGTTTTCGCACTATTGAGTAGAATATTTGGAAAACTTTTAACGGTAATACTTCGATATAACAGAGCTAAAATAGCAGCATATAAAACAGCTATAACAGAAGCTTCAGTAGCTGTAAAAACACCTGCAACAATGCCTCCTACAACAATCACCAACAATAACAGGCTAAAAAACGCTTTTCTAAAATGTGTCCAAACCTCTTTTAAAGTTGCTCTTTGTCCTTTAGGGAATTTCTTTTTTATGGCTACAAAAACAATATATCCTATTAATGCTAATCCTAGTAAAACACCTGGCAAATAACCCGCAATAAACAGTGCTGCAACAGACGCTGCTCCTCCACTTGCCAAAGCATAAACAATTAAAATATTACTTGGCGGTATTAATAATCCTGTTGTAGAAGAGGTTATATTTACCGAAGCACAAAATTCTCTTGGGTAACCTTCTTCTTCCATTCTATCTGTCATAATACTTCCAATTGCAGAAGTAGCAGCAATAGCCGATCCTGAAATTGCACCAAACAACATAGAAGCTAAAACGTTTACATAAGCTAAACCTCCTGGTAGACTTGCCACCAAAGATTTAGCAAAATTTATAAGTCTATTTGCTATACCGCCTTGTTTCATTATTTCTCCCGCAAGCACAAAAAATGGAATAGCTAATAACGCAAAACTATCAATACCCGTTGTCATTCTTTGGGCAATAGTGGTTAAACCAGGAAGCTTATCAATATTTAGTAATAAACTTATGGTTGTTGAAATACCAATACTATATGCTACAGGTACTTTAAGCATTAGTAAAGTGAAAAAAGTTGCGAATAAGACGATAATACTTATAACTTCTATGCTCATGATTAGTCTGTTATTTGATTTTTTGAAATCAGTGAAATATGATAAACGGAGAACCACATTATTAGTAAACCGCTAAAAGGTAAAATAGCATATATATATCCTAAAGGAATTCGAAGTGTTCCTGAAAGCTGCCCTAAATGCAGTGTTGTATAAACTAAATTAAAACCTCCAATAACCATAACAATTAAGGCGAATAGAAAGATTAAAACTTCTATTACTATAGACACCTTCTTCTTAGTTTTATCTGAGAATTTTCTATATAAGAAGTCCATAGATAAATGCTCTCTTTTAGCATTTAAATAGGCTGCACCTAAAATTGACATCCATATTAACGAAAACCTTGCTAGTTCTTCAGTCCATGTTACTGATGATCTTAATACGTATCTAGAGAATACCTGAAATAATACGTCAAATACTAAAAGTGCGAATATAACCACTAGAAAAAATTCCATGAACTTCACCACTTTATTGAATAGAGAATTGGTTGCTTTCATATTCTAATTTGCTTTAATTTCTTTAACTATTTCTGCTAGTTCAGGATGTTCCTTTTTGAAATCTTCTAAAACTGATTTTGATTTTTCAGCAAATAAAGGTTTTTCTGGAATAATAATTTCAACGCCCGCTTCTTTAATTGTCTTCATACTCTCTTCAACTGATGCCTTCCAAAATTGCTTTTGGGCTTGTGCAGATTCATCAGCTGCTTCTTGCACCCAAACTTTCTCTTGTTCTGATAATTTTTCCCATTGTTTAGTTCCAATAAGTAATACATCAGGCACTGAAGAATGCTGATCTAGGGTGTAATATTTACTAATTTCATAATGATTTGAAGACACCACTGAAGGTGGGTTATTCTCTGCGCCATCAACCACACCTTGCTGAATTGCTGTATATAACTCACCATAAGCCATTGGAGTTGCTGAACCACCAAGTGCATTAACCATATTAATGGCCATTTGATTGTTCATTACCCTAATTTTCAATCCTTTTAAATCTTCAGGAGTTCTAATGGCTTTATTTGATGTGTAGAAACTTCTACTTCCCGCATCATAATAACACAACCCACGAAGCCAAAATTTACTTCCTTTTTCTAGAATTGATTTCCCTATTGGGCCTTCTAAAATATCAAACTGATGTGCTTTGTCTCTAAATAAATATGGAATACCCAAAACATGGTACTCTGGAACAAAATTGGATAGTGTAGCAGCACTAACCTTTGTTATAGCCACACTACCTATTTGAAGCAACTCAAGCACTTCCCGTTCTGAACCAAGTTGCCCATCAGGGAAAATTTTAATTGTTAAAGCACCTCCAGATTTTTTATCTAGCGCTTTTTGAAATTCTACAATTCCTTTATGTACTGGATGTGTTTGTGGTAAGGTATGTGCTAAATAAAGCACTTTTTTATTTTCGTCCTTTTTACAGGATAAAACTGCTAAGAAAAGTAAGCAAATTGCAAGTGTTTTTTTCATCTGTTATTTGTTTTCGATTATATCAAAACCGAAGTAATTTTTTGCATTATAATAGCAAATGTCCTGTACCATTTCACCTAAAAACTCCAAATCGTTTGGTACAAGTCCTTGCTTAACATCTTCGCCAATAATATTGCATAATATACGTCTAAAATACTCATGTCTTGGAAAAGATAAAAAACTTCTGCTATCGGTAAGCATACCAACAAAGCGACTTAACAAGCCCATATTAGACAAGCAGTTTATTTGTTTTTCCATACCATCCTTTTGGTCTAAAAACCACCAACCTGAACCCCACTGCATTTTCCCAGGGTAATCTGAATTTTGAAAATTCCCCATCATAGTTGCAAATACTTCATTTTGTGATGGGTTTAAGTTATAAGTAATAGTTTTTGCTAATTGATTGGTTGCATTAAGGGTATCAAACAATTTAGACATGAATTGAGCCATCGGAAAATCACCAATGGAATCTACACCTGCATCTAATCCTATTTGACTTAATAATCTACTATTATTATTTCTAACAGGTCCTAAATGATACTGCTGTACCCAATTATATTCATGATACTTCTTTCCTAAATAAACAAACAGGAATGATCTGTATTTATTAACCTCATTTTTATCTAAGGCTTCACCTTTTAGTTTTTTTGCAAAAATAGCTTCAATAGCTTCTTTAGTAAAATCCTCAAAACACAATTCCTCACCAACTCCAAAATCTGAAATTCTACAACCTTGAGCATTAAAAAATGCTATTCGATTATCGATAGCTTTCAAAAATGTTTCTAAATCTTTGATTTCTATTTGAGATACAGAAGATAGCTTACTTATGTAAACTAAGAATTTTTCTTTATTGACAAAGAATAGTTCATCAGACCTGAATGTAGGTAAAACTTTAGTATAAAAATTACCATTTGCTATTTCAGTATGATATATCAAATCGTCTGTAGGGTCATCAGTAGTGCATACTACTTCAACCTTCATATCTTCTAAAAGTTGTGCTGGTGTTTTGTTTTCTAAAACGGCATTTGCTTTTTGATAAATTTCTTCCGCTGTACTGGGTTGTAACAATTCATCAATATCAAAATAACGTTTCAATTCCAGATGCGTCCAATGAAACAATGGGTTTCTTAATGTATTTGGCACTGTTTCTGCCCATTTAAAAAACTTCTCTTTATGAGATGTAGCCTGACCAGTTATATATATTTCCTCGATACCATTGGCGCGCATCCCACGCCATTTATAATGGTCGCCTTTTAACCAAGCTTCAGTAATATTTTTAACTGGTTGATTTACTGCTATTTCTTTAGCCGATAAATGATTGTGGTAATCTATTATAGGTAAATCCTTAGCAAAGTCATGATACAATTTTTCTGCAACATCAGATTGCAGAATAAAATTATCAGTTATAAAATTGGTTACTTTCATGTGTTACATTAATTCAAGATAACCTCTAATGGGCTATTTACTTTTTTTGCAAATTCTTCTATATAATTGTTCCAAGATGCTTTAGATGTAAACTCTTTTGCC
This sequence comes from uncultured Algibacter sp., assembly GCA_947502405.1. Taxonomy (GTDB): domain Bacteria; phylum Bacteroidota; class Bacteroidia; order Flavobacteriales; family Flavobacteriaceae; genus Algibacter_B. The sequence continues at coordinate 220,183 of CANMZT010000002.1, forward strand.
TTTTTCCAGCCAAAGCCTGTATAGTAAACAGCCTTACCTTCATTTACTTTAATATTAGCGTATAGATTGCTCCAATCTTTAGTAGGTGTATCAAATAATTCACTTGATATCATGTTATTATTTGGTACTACAATTGCTGTTCCTAATTCAGAATCATCCAATGGTTCCCAGTAAGATATATATCCAGCTTCTTTATTTTGTGTGTCTACACCTTCATTCTTGTGTAATGTTAAACCCGCATATATATTATCAACTCCTGATATTTCAACTACAAATTTTGATAAATTACTCCCATAATCTAAAGAGATGTGTTTTGTTTCTGAAATGGTATTACCATTTGCATCCCAATTAGCATATTCTAACACAAAACTTGTACGTATAGGGCCTGTTGTAATGGTTTTCCAATTTGTAAAATTCTTAGACACGTGATATGTGGTATCAATTTTTACTGCTATCCCGCCTACACCTCTACTAACGCCTACATGAAAATTATCTAATCCTTCTCCATGATCTTCATGGTAAGCACCTTTTTTCTCATCATTTCTCTTATACCATTTATTAATAATTGGAAATTCTACACGTTTTAACCATGCATCAATACCACTAGATAGCGTACCACCTTTAACCCCATCTTCTACCATTTTTTGTGCTACAGGTCCAAAAGTTCTAAAAGCTACTTTATTATTTTCCCAAGCATAATCATCTGTTCGTTCTGGAACAAATCTAGAATAACAATACACTTCAGTTTTTGGTTTAGATGATGGTTCAACTTGTGATAATTCAAATTGCTTTTCTGAATTTGCTTCTATTTCAACTTGAAATAATAGCACATCAACATTTCCATCTAAGTCTTCATCTACCAATTGAGATACTAATACCTCTCCAGTTTTAACATCAACAATACCAACACCTTCAATACTTTCATCTTTTGATAAAATGATATCAGATACGTTTAACTCAACAGTTTCAAAACTCCTTGAAATGTCCAAAGTGTTTTTTACAGTAATAATTTGCCCCTTCTCATTTTCACAATTAAAAAGTACGAGACAACAGAGCAGTAAAGTAGTTATTGATGCTATTTTCATTTGTTAATATGATTTTTTAATGACTAGTCACATGTGATGCATTCACAACACATAGCTTCTAACCATTTTGTATTAATCTTCGTTTGATGGCTTACCTATCGTTGCCAAAATACCACCATCTACATATACTACTTGACCGTTTATGAAGTCACTAGCTTTAGATGATAAAAATATGGCTGCTCCAGCTAAATCGTCTGGGTCGCCCCATTTTGCTGCTGGTGTTCTATTTACAATAAAATCGTTAAATGGATGCCCGTCTACACGAATAGGTGCTGTTTGCGATGTTGCAAAATACCCTGGACCTATACCATTTACTTGTATATTGTGTTTTGCCCACTCTGTAGCCATATTTTGGGTAAGCATTTTTAAGCCACCTTTTGCAGCAGCATAGGCGCCTACGCTATTACGTCCCAGTTCGCTCATCATAGAGCAGATATTTATAACTTTACCTGCCTTTCGTTCTATCATTGCTGGTACAACATGTTTAGACACAATAAAGGGACTTACCAAATCTACATCGATAACTTGTTTAAAGTCGGCAACTTCCATCTCAATAAGCGGTGTTCTTTTAATGATACCTGCATTATTGATTAATATATCAATATGTCCTACTTCTTTTTGAATTTTTGCAACCGCTGTAATTACTTCAGCTTCATTAGTTACATTAAATTTATAGCCAACTGCATTAATGCCTTCGCTTTTGTATTCTGCAACCGCTTTATCTATTTTTTCTTGAGAAGAGTTTCCATTAACAACAATAGTTGCTCCTGCTAAACCTAAGCCTCTTGCCATAGCCATACCAAGACCATGAGTGCTTCCTGTTACTAAGGCTATTTTGCCTTTTACATCAAATAAAGACATACTCATAGCTTATCTTAAATCTGTTATTTTAGCAACATCCATATCGCCGTAGTCTAAATTCTCTCCTGCCATACCCCAAATAAATGTGTAGTTTGATGTACCAGAACCTGAGTGGATAGACCAAGGTGGAGAAATTACTGCTTCATGATTTTGCATCCAGATATGACGTGTTTCTTGAGGTTGCCCCATGAAATGACATACTGCTTGCTCATCCATGATATCTAAATAGTAGTAAATCTCCATTCTTCTGTCATGAACGTGTGCTGGCATTGTATTCCAAACAGAGCCCGTTTTAAGTTCTGTCATTCCCATTTGTAATTGGCACGTGGTTACTATACCTCCAATAATCATTTGACTTACTGTTCTATGATTGGCAGTCTCTAAACTTCCTAATTCAATTTTATTAGCATCAACTTTAGCCACATGCTTAGTTGGGTGTGTAGTATGAGCCGGTGCAGAATTCATATAAAACTTTGCTGGTTTATTTGAATCATCACTTTTAAAAACGACATCTTTTACACCTTTACCAAGATATAAAGCATCTTTATGAGCCATTGCAAACTCTTCTCCATCTGCTATAATAGTTCCTGCGCCTCCAGCGTTAATAATTCCCATTTCTCTTCTTTCTAAAAAGAATTCTGATTTTAAAGGATCGATTGTTTCTAAAGTCAAGGCTTCTGCTATTGGCACTGCACCACCTGCCATATATCTATCATAATGGGTGTATACCCATTTGATGTTATCGCCTTGCATTAAATCAGGGATTAAAAACTCGTCTCTTAACTCCTGTGTATCGTATTTTTTAACCGCTTGTGGGCTCGATGCATATCTTGTTTCGTATTGTGTACTCATAACTCTCGTGATTATCGTTTATATAATATGTTTTAGTCCGTATTCTAAACCGCGTATTTCAGCTAAACCTCTTAATCTACCAATACCGGAATAGCCTGGGTTAGTTTTTTTATGAAGATCATCTAACATTTGATGTCCGTGATCTGGTCTTACTGGTATCGCAGCATCTGGCATACCTTCTGCTTTACGTCTTTTTTCTTCTTCTAAAATCACTTTAACAACAGCATACATATCTACATCTCCATCTAAGTGATCTGCTTCGTAAAAGTTACCCGCAGCATCGCGTTTTGTACTACGCAAATGCAAGAAATGCGTTCTATCTGCAAAACGCTTAAAAATATTTACCAAGTTGTTATCTTCTCTAACTCCTAAAGATCCCGTACAAAATGTAATACCATTAGCACGATCTGGAACATTATCAAATAGATAAGCATAATCTTCTTCTGTACTTACAACTCTTGGTAATCCTAAAATTGGGTATGGTGGATCGTCTGGATGTATACACATTAGCACATTATTTTGTGAAGCTACAGGTATAATTTCCTTTAAAAAAGCTACCAAATTATCTCGTAATGTTTGTGCATCAATATCTTTGTAAGTATCTAAAATATCTTGAAACTGTTCTAAAGTATAGCCTTCTTCAGCACCTGGCAAACCAGCAATAATGTTATTTACTAATTTGGTTTTTTCATCATCAGCTAAACCTTCAATATAGACTTTAGCTGCTTTTTGCTGTTCATCAGTATATGCGTTTTCGGCTCCTGGTCGTTTTAATAAAAATAATTCAAATGCTGCAAAAGCAATAACATCAAAACGTAAAGCTTCAGAGCCATCTTCTACTTTAAATGCCAAATCTGTTCTTGTCCAATCTAGTACTGGCATAAAATTGTAACATACAATGTTAATACCACATTCAGCTAAGTTTACAATACTTTGCTTATACGTTTCTATATAAGTTTTAAAATCTCCAGAACGGGTTTTTATATTTTCGTGTACCGGTATGCTTTCTACAACACTCCAAGTTAAACCTGCGTTTTCAATACTATCTTTTCGCTTTTGTATTTCTTCTACAGTCCATACTTGGCCATTAGGTATATGATGTAATGCAGAAACAACACCTGTTGCTCCCGCCTGTTTTACATCTGATAAAGATACTGGGTCATTTGGCCCGTACCATCTCCATGTTTGTTCCATTTTTTATTGTTTCCTTTTTTGTAAATTCTTGCATCAGTTCAGTAACCAACTTACCATCTTCAACAGGGCAAGGGTTACTTCTTTTTCCTAGAAAATAATTAACCGTTTCTTGTATCATTGGTTTTTGAATATTTTCTGGGTTTTTAAACTCGAAAGTTCTATTTATTTTATTTGAATTTAGTACTAGCTTGTCTTCATAAAATGAAATCTGAATTGTTCCATCTTCTCCATAAATTGTACAACGATCTTCTTCTAAATACTCTGGTATGGCAAAAGACCACATTCCTCTAAATTGAATACCATTATCAAAATCTATAAGACCATTAACAGTATCATCAACATTATTAATTTTTGATTGATTTACGGCTAAGCCTGTTGCGCTTTTGTAAGTACCAAAAAAATAATACATTAAGTCAATTTGATGCGGTGCTATATCATGAAAGTAACCACCTCCCGATACCTCTTTATCTAACCGCCATGTTGCTTTATCATTAAAGTTATAAGGTTGCAAAAATCTTAGATCCACAAATTTTATATCTCCAATGGCACCTGAAACGATTAATTCCTTCACCTTACTATACATTGGTAAGTATCTACGGTAATGTGCTACTACTAATTTTTGATTACTGTTACTAACCGCCTCTTCTAATTGAATTGCCTCGGCATTACTTAGTACCATTGGTTTTTCAATGTATACGTTTTTACCTGCGGCTAGCGCTTTTAATGCATATTCTAAATGTGTTGATGGTGGCGTTGCTATGTAAACGGCATTAATATCTGGATTTGCTAAAATTTTATTAGCATCACTATACCAAAAAGGTACGTTATGTCGCTTAGCAAAATCTTCAGCTAGACTCGCATTTCGACGCATTACTGCTAATAATTTAGAATTATTACACTTTTGAAATGCAGGACCGCTTTTAACTTCGGCTACATCACCACACCCAATAATTCCCCAAATAACAGAATCGTCAACCATTATGAATTATTAAAATTTTAAATTAAACGCCGCTATATGCACTAAAGCCTCCATCAATAGGAATAACAACACCAGTTACAAATGATGCTCCTTGTCCGCACAGCCATAAAGTTGTACCTACAAGATCTTCAGGTTCTCCAAATTTACCCATAGGTGTTTGGTCTATAATTTGATTTCCACGCGGAGTTAAACTGCCATCTGCATTTGTTAATAAAGATCTATTTTGATCTGTTAAGAAGAAACCTGGCGCAAGTGCATTTACTCTTACACCTACTTTTGAAAAATGAACTGCTAACCACTGCGTAAAATTAGATATAGCAGCCTTAGCGCCACTGTAAGCAGGAATTTTAGTTAGAGGTGTAAAAGCATTCATAGATGAAATATTCAAAATACTACACCCTTCTTTCCCTATCATATCTTTCGCGAAAACTTGAGTTGGCAATAAGGTACCTATAAAGTTCAAATCAAACACAAATTTGATTCCATTAGTATCTAAATCAAAAAATGTTTTAAATCCTTCAGCTCTATTTCCTAAATCACTTTCTAATAAGTGCGTATTTGAAGTAGTACCAAGCGGATGGTTTCCACCGGCGCCGTTAATAAGAATATCGCAACCTCCAAAAGCATCATTAACCTCCTTTTTGGCATTTTGCAATGATTCCTTTTCTAAAACATTAGCCGCAACCCCAATGGCTTTTCCCCCATCTGCGTTTATTTCATCAGCAATTTTATCTGCAGCCTCTTTTCTAAGATCTAGTAGTGCTACATTATGTCCTTCTTTGGCAAGTGCTTTTGCTAGTGTACCGCAAAGTACACCTCCTGCTCCAGTTAAAACTATAGTTTTTGTCATTAAGTTTTTAGTTTGTTGAAATTGTTGTTTGATTAGTTATCACATTATTTTATGAGATTTATATTCAGAATTACAAAGTATGCTTTAATTACTCTTTTTAAAATCACTCAACAAAAGAAAGCATTACTTCTTAATTTCCTTGAAAACAAACTCAAAAATGTATTATTTACCACCCATTTTGCACTTATAAACACAATAATTTTGTGAGCGCAAAAAAGGTTACTTAGTAACAAATTTAATTAAGAAAGAAAATGTATCCGTCCTGCTCTGTCCTGCTAAAAACACTTTATATAAACTACTAATTTTCCTTAATAATTAGTACTGAAATCAAAACTAAATTTTAAAATACTTCATTTATAAAGAATCTCGAAGTATGAGTTTAGTAGGTAAAAATTTCTTTACTGGCTGATCAGTTTTAACAAATTCAGCAGCTATAGCTCCAAACTCCTTAAAATCTACTGAAACAACAGAAATACCTTTATAGATAAACCTTTTAATCGGAGTTTCATTATAAGAAAGCAAACCAATATCTTTACCTAACTCTAACTTTTCATTTATACATTGATCGAGTAAACCATACATCATTCGGTCATTAACTGTTATATAAGCCGTATCTTTTTTTACCTTCAAATAGTTTGAGTTTTTAGTAATGCTACATCTCAAATTATATTTTCCGCAAAACTTTTTGAAATACTCTACACTCTCCTGAGGGTGATATGTATACTCAGGGTAAATAAAATTAATTCCTTTATATTTTTTAAATAAATGCAGTGCTTCTTCTAAACAATTATAAAAACCTTGTCCAAAATCTTGAAGAAGATAATTGTTTGTTTTCTCCGATCCCAAATCCCAATCGATTAATAAAAGTCTATTATCATCAATTTTAGAAATAGCATTTTTCACTTCAGGATGATCAAAACCCATTACTATGTATTTGTAATATTCCCCGCTTTCTGTGTCAAGCATTGACTTAAAATTCTTGACATTATAATGATGGAATTGCAAATCAACGATTACATTACTTGGTAAATTCTGCGTAAATGAATGATATAAAACCTCTTTATAAGCTTTAAAAGTACTAATTAATAAAAGTACTTTAATTTTACTATCTGCAATGTAGTACCCTTTATTTGGAGTAGATTTTATAAACCCTTTCTCTTTTAACAAAGTATACGCCTTAAATACCGTATCTCGAGATAGTTTATGACTCTTACTGAATTCGTTAATGGAAGGTATACTGTCTCCTGATTTATATACGTTAGTTTCTATAGACTCTATAAATGCATTAACAACTCTCTTATATTTAGGAATATCATTATTACCAATATTCCTTAACTTAATAACACTATTCATCATACCTTAAAAATAGGTTTATCACCTTGTTTTAATCCATAGAAAGAATAGACTGAATACAAATACAATCGAAATTGATATTATTAAATCCTCTTAACTCGGAAATAATAAAATAAATGAAAATCTTAGAAGAAACTATCCTGTACTTTCTGCCATTATAAAGCTTACCGTTATTAATACAGATAAAATAGAGCTAGGTAAAAACTAAATAGTCTAACTTATACAAGAAAATTTTTATGAAAAAATAGTGTTTATTTTTTCCAAAGTCCTTCCATTTCTTCTAAAGTTTTGCCTTTAGTTTCTGGCACATACTTTAAAATAAATAAGGTAGCTAGAAGACTCATAACCCCGTAAACCCAATAAGCAAAACCATGATTAAATTGTTCTGTTAAATACGAATTATCATTCATCATTGGAAAAGTTAAAGACACCAAATAATTTGAAATCCATTGTGCTGCCACAGCAATTGCTAAGGCTTTCCCTCTAATTTTATTTGGAAAGATTTCTGAAAGTAAAACCCATGTTACTGGTCCCCAACTCATAGCAAAACTTGCTACGTATAACATCATAGCAAATAAAGCAGCGTATCCGGATGCCTCAGCGTAAAACACAAATCCTAAAGAAAACATAGCTACTGCCATTCCTATGGCACCAATAATCATCAATGGTTTTCTACCATACTTATCAACAGTTCTTATAGCAATAATTGTAAATAAGAAGTTTACAATCCCTACAATAATAGTCATTAGTAATGCACTATTTGTTCCTGAAGAAACTGTTTTAAATATCTCAGGAGCATAATACAGAACAACGTTTATACCTACAAATTGTTGAAATATTGATAATAAAACACCTATAACTATAACTAACCAACCAAAAGACAATAAGCTTTCTGAAGTTGATGTTGCATTCATTGAATCTTCTATCTCTTTTAATATTTCAGCTGCTCTTACTTCTCCATTTACTTTTTCTAAAACATCTAATGCTTCTTCGGGTTTATTCTTCAACATCAAAGAACGAGGCGTATCTGGAACTAAAAACAATAACAAAAGGAATAACCCTGCAGGTATTACTTCTGATGCAAACATCCATCTCCACCCTATTGCATTTAACCAGGCATCTGACCCACCACTTTTAGAAATAAAATAGTTTACGAAATATACTACCATAAAGCCCCCAACTATAGCCAACTGGTTGTAAGACACTAATCTTCCTCTTTTGTCAGCTGGAGCAATTTCAGCTATATATAGTGGTGATAGCATTGATGCTAATCCAACACCAACACCACCTATGATTCTATAAATAATAAATACCGTTGAAAGCGTATGATCTCCATCACCAATAGAAGTTATAAACATCTCTGGCATAGCAGAACCCAAAGCTGAAATTAAAAATAAAATAGCAGCTAAGATTAGCCCCTTTTTTCTTCCTAATTTTTTGCTAATCAAACCACCTAAAGCACCACCTATAATACAACCTATTAATGCACTAGCTACTAAAAAACCTTTAAATGCATTTGCTGCGTTTTCAGATAAATTTTTGGGAATTACAAAGAATTCGTCCAGAGAACCAACAGTTCCAGATATAACCCCTGTGTCATATCCAAACAAAAGTCCTCCTAATGTTGCCACCAATGTTAGTTTTAATAGATACTTTGAGTGTGATGCTTCCATATAAATAATATTAAATGTTAAATTTAAAAGGCTAAATGTACATAATATAAATTTGTACTAAAATATTAGATATATTGATTGATAATATTTTCAAATAATTCTTGCTTACCACTCTTTAATGGTAATTCGCCATTTTCTTGGGCTATTTTATAAAGGTCGTTAAAGTCTAAAGATCCTTTTTCAAAAGCTTTACCATTTCCAGAATCAAAAGATGCGTAACGCTCTTCTCTTAACTTATCGTAAGCTGACGATGAAATAATCTTGTCTGCAGTAATTAGAGCTCTTGCAAAAGTATCAGCACCACCTACATGTGCCAAAAATATATCTTCTAAATCTGTAGAGTTTCTTCTGATTTTCGCATCAAAATTAACACCTCCTCCTTGTAGTCCTCCTGCTTTAAGGAAAACCAACATTGCTTCGGTAGTTTCTTGGATATTATTTGGGAATTGATCTGTATCCCAACCATTTTGGTAATCACCACGGTTAGCATCAATGCTCCCCAACATTCCAGCTTTAGCTGAAACTTCTAATTCGTGCTGAAAAGTATGTTGTGCCAATGTAGCATGATTAACCTCAATATTCATTTTAAAGTCTTTGTCCAATCCATAATTTTTAAGGAAACCTATGGCTGTAGCTGCATCAAAATCATACTGATGCTTCATAGGTTCCATAGGTTTTGGCTCAATAAAGAAAGTCCCTTTGAATCCTTGACTTCTTGCATAGTCCCTAGCCATGGTTAATAACTGTGCCATGTGATCTAATTCACGCCCCATATCAGTATTTAAAAGAGACATGTAACCTTCACGACCACCCCAGAACACATAGTTTTCTCCATCTAGAGCTATAGTTGCATCCAATGCTAGCTTTATTTGAGCACCTGCTCTAGCTACAACATTAAACTCAGGATTGGTAGCAGCACCATTCATATATCTTGGGTTTGAAAAACAATTTGCTGTTCCCCATAATAACTTAACTCCAGATTCTGCTTTTTTCCCTTTAAGGTATTCTGTTATTGATGCTAATCTTTTTTCTGATTCAGCTAAAGATGATCCTTCAGCAATTAAATCGTAATCATGAAAACAAAAGTAATCGAACCCCATTTTAGTTATAAACTCAAATGCTGCATCCGCTTTGTCTTTTGCAGCCTGAATTGGATCTGAGGACTGATCCCATTCAAAATTTTGAGTTCCTGGACCAAAAGGGTCTGCACCTTGCCCACAGAATGTGTGCCAATACGCCACGGCAAACCTGAAATGTTCGCGCATAGTTTTTCCTGCTACAACTTGTTCTGGATTGTAATATTTAAATGCTAATGGATTATCAGAATCCTTACCTTCAAATTTAATTTCTCCTATACCTTTAAAGTACTCTTTGTTTCCTATGATTGCCATCTTCTAATGTATTTATATCGTTTAAATAAAGTTTAAATATATTTTAATTGTTTAATTGTTTTTTCAAAACTAATCAAATGAAAAAACCAAAGCATCCTGCACTGTGATGCCATAATCTATGTGCTAATTTTAATGCTCTAAAATTAATCCTAATTCTTTTTTCCAGTTGGTGTAAGCATCTACATAAGAGTTTTTATTGTTCAAAGGGGTAAATGTCATAACATGATCATTATCCATGATAGATTTACTAAAAGCTTCAAAATCTCCTTCGTATAAATTTGCTGCTCTAGCTGCACCGATTGCACCAGTAGTATTATATATTTCTATTTCCTGATTTATTAAAGTTGCCACTGTACTTGCAAATATTTCAGATCGAAATAAATTATCATTTCCAGCTCTGATTACAGTAGGATTTATATCATCTGACTTTAAAATTTCCATACCATAAACAAACGAAAACGCAATACCTTCCAAAGCTGCTCTACAAATATATCCTTTATGGTGGTTATTCAAGTTTAAATTAACAATTCTTGTACCTATTTCTTTATTATTAAACATCCGCTCTGCACCATTACCAAATGGAATTACGCAAACACCATCAGATCCAACTGGAATTTCTGATGCTAGATTATTCATCTCTTCATAAGAAGAAACCGATAAATTATTAAGCAACCACCTGTATTGTATACCAGCGCCATTGATACACAGTAATTTACCTATTCTTGGAGTTGCTCCTTTATTGTAATTTACATGAGCAAAATTATTAACTCGAGAACTCTCTTTTACTGATAAGCTATCTGTAACCGCATAAACTACACCAGATGTACCACCAGTTGCAGCTACTTCTCCTGGATTAAATACGTTTAATGATAATGCATTATTTGGTTGATCACCAGCTCTATAGTAAATGGGTGTACCCTCTGCTAAACCGCTATCTTGAGCTCCTTTTTTATCTACTTTAGATTGAACCCCAAAACTGTTTACAATATCTGGAACTAAATCTTTAGCTATACCGTAATGCTCTAAAAGAAAATCAGCTATACTATCGTTTTTGAAGTCCCAAAAAATTCCTTCGGACAAACCTGAAACTGTTGTGTTTATAACATTTGAAAACTTATAAGCAACGAAGTCACCAGGTAACATAAATTTATACGTTTTACTGTATATATCTGGCTCATTCTCCTTAACCCATTTAAGTTTTGAAGCCGTAAAATTCCCTGGAGAGTTTAATAATTTGGACGTACAATTATCTTTACCAATATCACCAAATGCTTTATTACCTATTTGAACCGCTCTACTATCACACCAAATGATACTTTTCCGCAATGAATTCCCATTTTTATCAACTAAAACCAATCCATGCATTTGATAAGATATACCAATACCCTTAATTTGTTCTTTAGATATATTGTATTTGTTTTTTAATTTTACAATCGCATTGCAAATATGTTCCCACCAATCTTCAGGGTTTTGTTCTGCCCAACCATTTTTATGAGCATATATTCCCATTTCAATTTCGGGTTCCTGAACAACACCTAAGCTTTTACCAGACTCTATTTCAACTAAAGCTGCTTTTATGGAAGAACTTCCGATATCTAATCCTAAATTATAATACAACATATTTAATTTTTCTTATTTGCTACTAAATTACAGTTTATTTCTTACAAAATAACAAGACTATTTTCTTTTGCAGACTTATAAATAGCTTCTTGTACTCTTATTGTTTTTAGATAATTTTCTCCGCTTGTTTCAAAAGGACTACCAGACAACAAGTTATCTATAAAATCTCTTTGAAATATATAACAACAATCTCCTGCAAATCCAATATCATGGTGTGAATAAGCATGCTGTTTTTCCTGTTCTCCTAACTTTTGAATGGTAATTTTACCATCAGAATATAATCGAATAGAACCTTTTGAACCATCAATTAAATACTCACCAAATGTATAGCGTTGCTTTGCGAAGTTATTTTCATTATATCTGTTAGCATCCCAAATGGCATTGGAATCATTTTCAAAATTTAAAATAAGTAAACCTGCATCTTCTCCTTTTATAACAGGATTTAGCTTTTTTAAAATAGCAAAAACACTTTTTACTTCTCCAGCATGATAACGAAAAGTATCAATAAAATGTACTCCTGTTTCATATACTAGTAACCGTTTATAATCCCTAAAATAAGGTTGTCTTGAAAGATATGCGTCGTCACCCCATCCATCTCCCATTCGACTTCTAAAATTTAAACTAAAAAGGTTCCCAATAATATCTTCATCTATTATTTTCTTTATTTCTCTATGCCATGGCTGAAACCTAAAATTTTCATGAACAACAAAACGTACATTCTTCTTTGACACATAATCCACTATGCGCTTAGACTCCTCATAGGTTGGAGCTAGCGGTTTTTGGCAAATTATATGCACACCATTATCAGCTGCAAATTTGCACATCTCAAAATGTGTTTCAGGTGGTGTTATAATATCTACAAAATCGGGCTTTTCTTTAAGAATCATTTCCTTATAGTCAGTATAATGATTTTTCACACCATATCCATTCATTATAACTTCTGCTCTCTCTATATTTGAATTACACAGTGCTGTAATTTCTACCTCAGGAATACGAGTCCATGCTTCATACTGAAATTTACTAAAATAGCCTGCACCTATAGCAACTCCTTTAATTTTACTTTTCATCACTTATTGCTTTTGTTGAATCCATGAATATCCATGCAATTATAGCTACTATACCTAGGCAAGCCGCTACAAAAAAGAATGGATCACTAGACCCTGTCCAATCTAGCAAATAAGGAAATGCCAAAGCAGTTGAAAAGGCTCCTAGATTTCCTGCCATGTTCATCATACCAGATACTTTACCTGAATTTTCTTTTCCAATATCCATACAAAAAGACCAAGATGGACTTAAAGTCATGTCAGCTCCAAAAATAGCAATTGACAAGCATAAAACGGCACCTAAAGCAGTGGCCATATATAAACTAGAAATTATACCAATAACAACTAGAATAAAACCAATAATTGCAGGAATTTGTCTTGACAATTTCCACTTTCCAGTTTTATAAATAGCATCTACGGTATAACCCGAAACCCAATTACCAACTGCACCAGCTATTAAAGGCAACATCGCATAAAAACCTGTGCTTACCAAACTTAACTCATACTTTTCTTTTATGTATGGAAACAACCACGTTAGCATAAAGAAGAATATAAAATTGCTACCTATATACTGTATCATGGCTAGTATAACATTTTTAGAGCTAATGATTTTAAAAATACTTAATTGAGTCTCTGCTTTCTTAACCTCTTCTTTTTGACGGTTATCAACTATATACTGCTTTTCTAAGTCTGATAAACCATAATGATCTTCTGGTTTGTTTCTAAATAGAAGGTAAAAGATTAATGCACAAATAATCCCTACAGCGCCAAAAAAATAGAAGATAGCGCGCCATCCCCAAGCATCAATAAGATAAGCAACCAATGGCAATGCAAAAGCTGCACCTAATCTAGACCCAGAAAAATTAATACCTTGAAAAATACCACGTTCTTTTAATGGCACCCATGAATATGCAGCCCTGGAGATATTAGGAAAAGCACCAGCTTCTCCAGCTCCAAAAATAAATCGAGCAACAAGCATTGATATATAATTCCAAGCTACTCCTGTGATAGCCGTGAAAATTGACCATATTACCATAATTGAAGTCATTACTTTTCGAACACCATATTTATCTCCAAGCGCCCCTCCTGGAACTTGAAATAACGCATAACCCAACGCAAATGCACTTAAAACCCAGCCCATTTGAATATCAGTTAGATTTAAATCATTTGTTATTGAATCTTTAGCTGAAGATATGCACACCCTATCTATATATAGTAATAGAGTTATTAGAAACGAGCCAGCAAAAAAGCCATATCTTTTGGTTGGAATCTTAGTACCCATAATTAGTTTAGTTTTTTAATTATATTTTTAAGTGTATTCTCGTTACCAACATTCCCAGGGAATACAATGTACGGCAATTTAGGAAACTTAGTATCTTCTCCCATTTCCCAAACAGGGATTCCTGGTGCTATTTGACCTATAACTTTTGAACGTTTCATTTCTAAACCTTTAGTTGCTAAATCATGTGATGTTATACCTCCTTTAGCAATTAAGTATTTTGGCTCAGTACTCAAACCGTTAACAATCTCCACAAGTGCATTTGAAACTGTTGAAGCTATATTGATAGTGGCTGATGCATCTTTTCCGGTAATCAACGTTCTACTGGTAAAAACAATACTATTTTCCCCTGCTTTTATATTCTCATCAATCTTTTTAATTAATGAGCTTAAATAAGCTGCAGAAGAATTTCCTAAAACCTTCCTAATATCTAGTTCTATAATAGTATTTGAATCAAATAACCTTAGAGCTTTTTGCAATTGCTCTGACGATTTTTTAACATAAGACCCCACTACAGTTAAACCTCCATGACTAGTTTTATTGCTTAAAAGCCTGCCAGTATCAATTAAACCCATGGGTTTTAAACCAATGTAAGAAGGCACAAAAGAACTTGACGTTCTATAAATAATCTTTTTCCCAGATTTTTCAGCAAGTAATAATGCTTGAGAAACTTTATCTAAATCTGAATAACTTAAACTATCAAATACACAATAATTACTTGGTGGAATTTCAAAAATAGTGTTTGAGAGAGCTTCTACTTTTTCAGTTCTAATAGTGCTTAAAGAAAACGAATATACTTCTGATGAATTAATATCGCCCTTTGATTTTTCCTCAATATATTCCTTTAGATTTGATTTTGAATATTTAAAAGAATGGTCTTGCGCAAAAGGTGTTTCACTTACTGGTGTTAGCTCTCCTTCTTCGTTAATATAGTGTGTATTGTTTACCGTAACTCGGTTACCTTCAAACATTACTGGAATAAAGACTATAATGGCATCACTTAGATTCAATTTACTTTTAAGCGTTTCTGGCTCCAAAGGAAAATGGCCTCGGAGTGTAGAATCACTTCTACTAATAATCGTATACGCTTTACCAGAAATTTTAGAAGCTTCAAGAATATTTGCGCCTATAGTTTTATAGGTTAGTTTACTTTCCTCAGCGCTTAAACTTCTAGAGTTGGTTAATAAAAAAAAAGTAGATGAATTCTCTAATTCTGAAGTTAACGTTTGCACATCCCAATTTGTAAGTAGTGGAATACCATAAACGGTTTGATTACCTGTAGGGTCATCA
The DNA here is from genome assembly GCA_947502405.1 of uncultured Algibacter sp. Classification (GTDB taxonomy): domain Bacteria; phylum Bacteroidota; class Bacteroidia; order Flavobacteriales; family Flavobacteriaceae; genus Algibacter_B. The sequence continues at coordinate 235,653 of CANMZT010000002.1, forward strand.
TCAATAACAATACAGGTTTTGTTTAGCTTTTTGAATAATTCAAAATTTAAACCTCTATAGTTTAAACTATCTTCTTTTGGTAATTCTTTTAATATTTTAGATAGTGCTATGCTCATTAATATTTTTCTATAGCAACGACTCTTGCAGGCGAGCCATCACCTCCACCAATTTTTAAAGGTAAAGCTATAAGTTCTACACAATTAGATTGTAAGGTTTCCAAATTAGTAAGTCCTTCGATTATTACAACACCGCTTAGGAGTATTTCATGAATTCTGGTTACCTCTTCTATATTATTAACATCTGCCACTGATGGAGGTTCAACTCCAATCATTTTTACATTATTATCCAAACACCACTGTGCCAATGCTTCACTAATTCTAGGTAAGTCATCTCTGTATTTTGGAGTATTTACATATTGAGACCAACCCGACCAAAAAATCAAACTATCTCCAGGTGCAAATTGTTTAATAATTTCTTGGGGTATATCTTCTAAAAGAATAAGACCTTTAGCTCCAATATGACGAACATCAATAACCCAAGCTTTACCTATAAAACTTGAGACTGGAATTTTATCAATAGTTTCATCATTTACATTAAAATGGATAGGTGCATCCATATGCGTACCACAATGTGAATAGAAATTTAATTCACTAGCGTTCCAGCCATCTTTACTAATAGTTTTGCTAATTTCTTTTGAGAAACCAGCAATACTATTAGTATATGTTAATGTAAGATCTACAATGGCATTCAAATTCTATAAGTTTTTTATAACAGCATCAGCTACATCAGAAGTTTTGGCATCACCTCCTAAATCAACAGTTAAAACACCACTCGCGGTACTCTTATCAATAGCTTCCATAATGTTATCAGCAGCTTCTTTTTCACCTAAATGCTCTAGCATAATAGCTGCAGACCAAATCTGCCCGTAAGGGTTTGCTATATTCTTACCAGCAATATCAGGTGCCGACCCATGAATAGGCTCAAACATTGAAGGAAATTCTTTTTCTGGATTTATATTTCCACTACCTCCAAGTCCAAGACTTCCCATAACTGCTCCTCCTAAATCACTTAAAATATCTCCAAAAAGGTTAGTAGTTAATACAACATCAAAAATCTCTGGCTTTAAAACAAACATTGCAGTAGAGTTATCTATGTACATTTGCTCGTGCTGAACATCTGGATATTCTTTGGCAACCTCCTTAATTATTCGGTCCCAATAAGCTAAACTATTTATCAATGTATTAGATTTTGTTATATGAGTTACCTTGTTTCGTCTTTTTCGCGCTAGCTTAAAAGCATAATGTGCCACACGTTCGATTCCTTTTCTAGTAAAAACACTAGTATCTAATCCCATACCATTGGCCTCATCAGGTAAATATTGTCCTCCCATTTGAACAAACTCACCTTCTGTATTCTCTCTAACAATAACAAAATCTATATGCTTTTCGGTTCTTAATGGCCTTATAACCCCAGGGTAAGTTCTTACTGGTCTGTAGTTTACATATTGATTGAATGATGTTCTCACTTTAAAAGTGTAATCTTTTGCTGGCAATGTATCATCTACCGCTGGTAATCCAACTGAGCCAAAATAAACAGCGTCAAATTCTTTTAGAGTTTCTAATCCATCATCAGGTAAAAACTGATTATTTTTTAGATAGTAACCTGCACCCCAATCAAAAGTTTTAGAGGTTATACCAAAGTTATGTTTTTTTGCTACGGCTTCTAATACTCTATAGCCTTCTGGAACGATTTCATTTCCAATGCCATCTCCAGGAACTACTGCAATATTGTAATTTTTCACTTTTTAAGTTTTATTTGTTTAATAATAATATTCTTGATTTCTGAATGTGTTCTCTAGCATTTTTTTCAGCCAAATAAGGGTCACCTTCCTCAATTGCCTTTATAATACTATGGTGTTCTTTTAGAGTTTCTTCTGGCGGTCTTAATAAACCTCGGTTTATCACCTTTTCATAAATACTTCCAAAAAAATAAATTTTATCTAATGGTGCATTTCCTGTCAACTTAATTAATAATGAGTGAAATGCTTCATCAGCTTTTGTATATGCATTACTATTAATTTTATTCTCAGAATTAAAGGACTTAAAACAGTTTTTTAATTGGGCAATTTGCTTAGAATCGTTGGACTCTGCCAATATTCGAGCTGCCATCCCTTCTAAAGCTTCTCTGCATACATAAATATCATATAATTCTTTATCATTTAAAGTTTTTACATACATCCCACGACGCGGAATACTCTCTAATAAAAAATCATTTTCTAGAGCTAGTAAGGCTTTCATTAAAGGGGTTCTGCTAACACCTAATAATTCAGCAATCTTTTCTTGAACTATTTTTTCACCTGGTTTAAGCTCACCACTAACAATCATTTCTTTTAGTCGATCATAAATAGGTTCACTAAGATTTTGATGCTCTATCATTTAATGTATTTTGTATACAAAATACAAATATAGTACTTTATATTTAATCCAATAAAACGATAAAATTTTACTCAAACATAACTGGGATCCAGTTCAAAATAAAATCGCCCTACTTCTTTGAAGCAGGGCGTCTATTGAGTTGGGATGACAGGGTTTTGATAATCCTATAAAACCCATATTGCAAATAAAACTTTGTTTTAATTAAAAATAAAAGCTTCGGTTTACTTAAGAAAGCACACTTTCTACAAATACCAAAGCCTATATTTAGTCGGGATGACAGGATTTGCAGAATCCTTTTACATCGCTATTGTTGCAAATAAACACTAAATGCTATAGCATTTTTTGTGTTTTTATTTTGAACCTTTACCCAAATAAAATTTGGTCTCTGCTCAAAATAAAAACACTCTACTTCTTTGAAGTAGAGTATTTATTTGTCGGGATGACAGGATTTGAACCTGCGACCACACGGCCCCCAGCCGTGTACGCTAACCGGACTGCGCCACATCCCGTTTTTAAATGGATTTCAAAGAAAACACATTTTTAAAATAATTACAAACTTGTATGCTTTTTAAATTATAAATATGCTGGCAGATTAACGTTATGCTTTGAATTGTAATGGTGCTGGCAGATATGCCCGCGTTAGGGATAGTAGTGGTAGCTTTTGGCGAGGCGCGCATCGAGCCAAAACTTATAACGAATAGCCCGACCCGACCTTAGGAGGGGAACGCCCAAAAACAAAAAAAGCCAAAGCTATTAAACTTTGGCTTTCTTAATTTTATTAATTTCTTAATTATATGTTGACGTAGATACTTCAAAAGTAGCATCTTTGGCCGCTAAATAACGTTCTGCATCTAAAGCTGCCATACAACCTGTTCCTGCAGCGGTTACCGCTTGTCTGTATACATGGTCTGCCGCATCACCAGAAACGAAAACACCTTCAACATTGGTTTTAGAAGATCCCGGGACATTTATGATATATCCTGTTTCATCTAAATCTAGATAATCTTTAAAGATGTCTGTGTTAGGTTTATGACCGATGGCTACGAAAAACCCAGTAGCTTCAATGTCGTGTTTTTCGCTTGTTTTATTATTGAAAACTCTAACGCCTGTTACTACTTGTCCATCGCCTAAAACCTCATCGGTTTCGGTATTGAATAAAATCTCAATGTTCTCTGTGTTTCTTACTCTGGCTTCCATGATTTTAGATGCTCTAAACTCATCACGTCTTACCAACATGGTTACTTTTTTACAAAGCTTAGACAGGTAATGTGCTTCTTCACAAGCTGAATCTCCTGCTCCAACAATTACCACTTCTTGATTTCTGTAAAAGAAACCATCACAAACGGCACATGCTGAAACGCCACCACCTAGTTTTAAATATTTCTGCTCAGAATCTAAGCCTAAATATTTAGCTGAGGCTCCTGTTGAAATAATGATAGTATCTGCATGAATTTCTTTTTCATCGTTCACCCATACTTTATGTACATCGCCTGAAAAATCTACTTTTGTTATCCAACCGTTACGTACATCTGTCTCAAAACGTTCTGCTTGAGCTTGCAATTGCATCATCATTTCTGGTCCTGTTACACCCTCTGGATATCCTGGGAAATTTTCAACATCATTAGTTGTTGTTAATTGTCCACCTGGTTGCGATCCTTGGTATAACACAGGATTCATATTTGCTCTTGCTGCATAAATTGCGGCTGTATAACCTGCAGGCCCAGAGCCTATTATTAAACATTTTAATTTTTCTATATCTTCTGCCATAATCTTATCAATTTAGTAGAACAAAAGTAGAATTTTTGACGTAAACCTTACACATAAGTTATTAACACTGTTTATAAACCAATAAACTGTTTCTATAGCAAAAAATCTCATCTATTTTAACACTACCCAACCTTAAAATTTTCTATCTTTGAGTATTCAGGTTTTCCAAATCTACATTCAATCTTTTTAATTAATCTAATTTATGTCCTTCGATCGTATTCGAGAAAAACTCAATATACTTGCAGATGCCGCAAAGTATGACGTTTCATGTTCTTCAAGTGGTAGTAACAGAAAAAACACAAATAAGGGTTTAGGCAACTCAACAAGTATGGGCATTTGCCATACTTATACAAAAGATGGACGCTGTGTATCTCTTTTAAAAATTCTATTAACCAACCATTGTATTTTTGATTGTGCGTATTGTGTTACCAGAAAAAGTAATGATATTAAACGTGCTGCATTTAAAGTACAGGAAGTAGTTGATTTAACTATTAATTTTTATCGTAGAAATTATATTGAAGGTCTCTTTTTAAGTTCTGGTATTTTTAAAAGCGCAGATTATACCATGGAGCGTTTGGTGGCTGTTGCCAAAAAACTACGCTTAGAAGAGAATTTTAATGGGTATATCCATTTAAAATCTATTCCAGGTGCTTCAGATGAATTGATGCGAGAAGCTGGACTTTATGCTGATAGATTAAGTGTAAATATTGAAATTCCTACCAAAGAAGGTTTAAAAAAACTAGCTCCAGATAAAAAGCATGATGATTTTATCAAACCCATGAAAAAGGTTAAAAATGAAATTATTCAATATAAATCTGAAAAGAAAATTATTAAAAGCACACCAAAATATGCACCCGCAGGCCAAAGTACCCAAATGATAATAGGCGCTAGCGGCGAGACCGATATGCAAATAATGTACACATCAAATTACCTATATAACAAGTTTGATTTAAAGCGTGTGTATTATTCGGGCTACATCCCCGTTAGTTACGATAAACGCTTACCAATGATAGGTACAGAAGTTCCAGTTTTGCGAGAAAACAGACTTTATCAAACCGATTGGTTATTGCGCTTTTATGGTTTTGATGTGCGAGAAATTCTTAACCCAGAGCACCCAGATCTAGACCTTGATATAGACCCAAAATTGTCATGGGCTTTACGGAACCTACACCAATTCCCTGTAGATGTTAACAAAGCTGATAAAATGATGCTAGCTAGAGTCCCCGGACTTGGTATGGTCTCAGTGCATAAAATTTTAAATGCAAGACGTTTTAGAAACTTAAACTGGGAACACTTAAAAACCATTGGTGTAAAACTAAATCGTGCTAAATACTTTATTACCTGCAATTCTAGATATTTTGAAACTAGAGATTATTCCGCTTCTAAACTCAAAGATATTTTAGTACATAATTCTACGGGTAAACATAAACAAGCATTTACTGGTCAATTAGCATTATTTACTTAATGTACACTACAGTAACATATGATGGATCTTTTGATGGGTTTCTAACTTGTGTTTTTGAAATTTATGAGCGTCGTTTATCAAATATCATTATTAAAAGTAAGCATCTATTTGAAAGTGAATTATTTGGCACACACGAACATATTATTACAGACAACAATAAATCTAAACGTGTTTTCGATGGATTAAAAAAACATATTAGTGCCAAGGGTTGCCGTATGTTGTATTATGCCTTTTTAAGTGAATTAAACGGTATAGAGAACACGATGTTAAGTGTTATAACATATACCTTCAAGAGTAAAAAAAATATCATTTCAGACTACAGTCATCAAGATGTATTGCAATTATCTAAAGTTGTAAAAAAGGTAGGTAGAGAAAAACATAGAATGGAAGCTTTTGTTAGATTTCAGCAAACAAAAGATAACATGTACTTTGCTAATATTGAACCAGATTTTAATGTATTACCGCTCATAAAAAGCCATTTCACAAAACGGTATGCAGATCAAAAATGGATTATTTATGATTTAAAACGCAAATATGGCTTGTTTTATAAACTAGAAAGCACAGAAATTATCACTATAGATTTTGATTTAAACCATTCAAAAAAAGATTGGTTTACAGATGATGAAAAAAACTACGAAACCCTCTGGAAAGATTATTTTGAAAGCACTAATATAGAAGAACGCATTAACACAAAACTTCATATTCAGCATGTACCTAAACGGTATTGGAAATATTTAAGTGAAAAACAACCTTAAATACGTTTTATTGGAGTTTGAATCTCAATTATCCTTTTTATCAATTTCTATAGTTTATATTTATCATTTATTTTTATGTTATGAAGATAATAGTACTTGACGGTTTCACCTTAAATCCAAGAGATTTAAATTGGGATGGTATATCACAATTTGGAGATGTTACTGTGTATGATAGAACACCTTATAATGATGACGCCATCATCAAGAATATAGCCGATGCAGATATAGTTTTTACTAATAAAACACCTATTAACCAGCATGTATTATCAAAAGCAACATCATTAAAATATATTGGTGTTTTAGCTACTGGCTTTAATGTTGTAGATACTGAAACTGCTAAGCAACAAAATATTGTTGTAACCAATGTGCCAGACTATAGTTCTGTTGCTGTAGCGCAATTTACTATGGCGTTAATCTTAGAATTATGCCATCATATAGGCGCTCATAATAAAGCTGTGCAACAAGGCGATTGGATAAAAAGCAAAGATTTTTCCTTTTGGAATTACCCTTTAATAGAATTAGCAGGAAAAACATTAGGTCTTATTGGGTTTGGTAAAATAGGTAAAGCAACGGCTAAACTTGCTGAAGCATTTGGTATGAATATTTTAGTTTATAATAGAACTGTTTATTCTGAATTTGAAAGCGATAGTTTAAAATTTGTAGCGTTAGACGAGTTATTGAGCAATTCAGATTTTATAAGCTTACACTGTCCTTTAACTCCTGAAACAAAAAATATTATTAATGAAACAAACATTAATAAAATGAAACATACTGCATTTCTAATAAACACCTCTCGTGGCTCTCTAGTAAATGAAAAAGATTTAGCTGAGGCACTAAATAATGATAAATTGGTAGGCGCCGCTCTTGATGTTATTTCAGAAGAACCAATGAAAGCAGACAACCCTTTATTGAAAGCCAAAAACTGTATCATTACACCTCATATTGCTTGGGCGCCAAAAGAAGCACGCCAGCGTTTGATGCAAACCACTATTGAAAATTTAAAAAGCTTTTTAGAAGGAAAGCCCCTAAATGTTGTAAACTAAAAAAGACTTTCCATAAAAATGAAAAGTCTTTTAGTCGGGGTGGCAGGATTAACTGCGTTGATCCTAGATTTGGGAGTGTTGCTCAAGAAGCCTGAACTGCTTAAGGCAGTTCTGGACTTTTTCTATACAATTTTTATGCTCAAGCTGTGCTTAGCAACATATTGAATAGAAAAAGCCCGAAAATCTATCAGATTTTCAGGCTTTCTTGGTCGGGGTGGCAGGATTAATTTGTACTTCCTACTTTCCTATTATTTACTGTTATTCTATGATTTCTTTAAATTGGAGTTCACCTAATTGCACACCATTTTTTAAAAGAACTGATAAAAAATATAATTTAATTGTCTTTACTTTTAGAAAGGTACAATTAAAATTAGAAAATACAATTAATCTATAAGCCAATTGACTTTTTTTGTTTAACTAATAATATTTGGTTTTGAAAAATAGCTTATGCAATACCTTTTAACTTAGTCTAAACTTTAGTTTCTTTTCTATAGCCTCAATCATAATATTAGCTATATCTAAACCTGTTGCGTTTTCGATGCCTTCAAGCCCAGGAGAGGAATTGACTTCTAACAATAAAGGCCCCTTATTAGATCTAATAATATCTACTCCAGCTACTGGTAAATCTAAAATTTTTGCTGCCTTTATGGCTAGTTTGCGCTCTTCAGGTGTAATCTTAATTTTTGATGCAGAACCACCTTGATGAATATTTGCTCTAAATTCTCCTTTTGCAGCTTGTCGTTGCATTGAGGCTACAACTTTTCCATTAACTACAAAACAACGTATATCTTGTCCGTTAGCTTCTTTTATAAATTCTTGCACTAGAATATTAGTTTTCACACTTTTAAAAGCATTAATAACACTTTCTGCTGCTTTAGTGGTTTCTGCTAGCACAACACCTTTGCCTTGAGTACTCTCTAACAATTTAATAATTAATGGTGCTCCATTGACCATTTTTACTAAATCTTTTGTGTCTAAAGGAGAATTTGCAAATCCAGTAATGGGTATATGCAAATCGTTTTTAGCAAATAATTGTGTTGCCATTAGCTTATCTCTAGATTGGGTAATAGCGCCCGCAGAATTTAGGCAATATGTTCCCATGGCATCAAACTGCCTTAGCAATGCGCATGCATAAAAAGTTACCGATGGTTTTATCCGTGGTATGATAGCATCAAATACATCAATAACATTACCACCACGATAACGTATTTGAGGTTCTTTTGCATCAAACTTCATGTAGGCTTGTTCTACATTAAGAAAAATCATTTCATGCCCTCGCGCTTGTCCAGCTTCAATAAGGCGTTTATTACTGAACAATTCTGGGTTACTTGCTAAAACGGCAATTTTTAGACCTGTTTTTTCTTTACGAAAAGCTATATATTTTTCGTCTAAATCTTCTTGTGAGTATTGGACTAAAATATAGTTAGCTGATGAATTCACTAAATAACGATTGTTTAATGCTTCTCTCCCTATTAGCATTCTAAACTCCATCGAGTCTCGATTTGCTAAGGTTAATTCTATTTCAAAAATTTCACCCCCTAATTTTACTGGAGCTTTTATAACAATGCGTTCTTCAGATATGCCCATTGAACTCTTTACAGAACGTCTAGCATGTATCTTTGCCTCGCAAATTATATCAATACTTCTATTATCCTGTAAAGGGTTAACATGAAAACGCACCCATTCTTCAGTATCTTTATAGAATATTTTGATTTTATTTGCTTGAATTGATGATGTTTTTGCACCAGAATCTACTCGTGCTTTAATTGCAGGAATACCAAAGTTTTCAAACGCACACCATTCTTCGCTTCCTATTATTTTTAAATCGTTCAATGTATTTATTTTATAATTTTTAAAATGACTAAATCTATTACCTCAATGACTATTAAAATGATGATAATCCATTCCAGTTTACTACTTTCTTTATGGAACATGATATCTTTAAAGAGGTCTAGGTTTTCTTTTACAATATCTACCTGTTGACTAATAATCTGGTATCTATCTTTTAAATCGAATTTTTTCTTTAATTCTGAATTAAGTTTATTGAGGTTTTCATCATCCCAAGCTGCGTCATGGGAGTCGAAAATATATAGGTTTTCAGAAATCTTATTTTTTACATTTAAAACCTTGCCTATATAGCTTTTCAATTTTTTTCCTCCAATATTTAATCTGCCATGATGCTCTAGATAACTTGTATGCCTCCTCGTATCTTCCAATAATTGTTCTGCAATACTGGCATAATAATCTAGTGCTACAGAGTGTGATAGATTAAGCATCACTAAACGCAGTTTTTCAGCATCTTTATCTGGCAAGGTTACGGTATCAAAATCTGTACTAAAACCTTCTCCTTCTGTAATTATTTCAAGTGTTTCAGAGATTACTGAATTAATAACAACATCTCCTTTTAAAGCTGGATTAAGTTTCTTTTTTAAAACACTAATTTCGGTTGGAGAGAAATTATAAGCACAGATAATGCCATATTTAAATGCATATAAATATTTGTCCTGGTCTAGACAAAAAAAGATTTCGTCGTTATCTGAAACTAAAGGGCGTTGATTAAAAACCGTCTTTAATGATTTAATCTCAATGGATTCTGCTATCTGAATAGCAATAGTTACTGTTTTCATTGCATTATGAGGCAAAAACCCCACTTTTATCTTTAAAGCTTTTGAATTCAATCATATAACCATTTGGGTCAGTGATAAAAAAGGAAAGATGCTCTCCTACTTTATTTTCCATAAAAGTAGCCTCAGTTGTTACTTCTTGGTTGGATTGCAATAGGTTTTTATATAATACCCCCCAAATTTCAATATCAACAATAACACCAAAGTGAAAGGAAGGTAAAATACTGTCATCGAGTTTGTAATTTTTAAATTTAAAATCAAAAGCACCAGATTCGGTAAAAGTAAGTTGATTGTTAAATAAATTTATATCAATCCATTTATCAGTGTGCCGGCCTAGAGTGGCTCCTAAAGTGTTTACATAAAAAACTTTTGTAGCTTCTATACTCTCACAAGGCAATGCTAAGTGAAATTGTGCTTTCATAATTTCTGTATTAATTTATTTGTTTCCTAAACTGGTCAAAATATAATGTTATCGCACTTCGGTCGTCTTTATCTAAATACTCAAGAGCTTCATACCAAGGAATCCATAATACTTTTTTAAACTTGTGAAGTTCTAATACTTCAATTTTCTTGACAGGTTTTATCGTAATGAAATAATGCTTATATACCTCTTGTTTTTCCTTGTTAGTATTCTTTCTTGATAGAAAATAAATCAAATCTTTCTTTTTTAACTTTAAGCCTATTTCTTCAAAAGTTTCTCTTATTAATGATTGATAATCTGTTTCTTTTTTCTTCTTCACGCCACCTGCAAGAGTGTATTTTTTCTTAATACCTATCTTTTCTAGAACAAGAATCTTGCTCTTTTTAACTGCAATAAGTCTAGATTTATCAACTTTGTTTAACATGTTTAATCTAAATCTTCTTCATTTAAAGCATCAATATCTGAGCTATCATCATTCAAATCATTGTCATCTTCTTCATGTTCTTCCATAGCTTGAACTAATCGCTTTCCAACTTTTACTAAATAAACTGTTTCTTCGGTTCTTACTTCAACGGCTTCTATGTATTCGTTTTGTGCATTTCTGAATGCAATTATATCCTTGTCAGAATATCCATCAGGAAACTTTTCAACCAGAAGATTTAAAATATCCTCATTCAATTTTTGGTAATCTACAATTTTACGTATCATTTTTCTTTAGAATTACATGCCTAACAAATAGGCAAAGATTAACGGAGCAACAATCGTAGCATCACTCTCTATTATAAATTTTGGGGTATCAATATCTAATTTTCCCCAAGTAATTTTTTCATTAGGAACAGCTCCAGAATATGAACCATAACTTGTTGTAGAATCACTTATTTGGCAGAAATAACTCCAAAACGGGGTGTCAGTTCGTTCCATGTCCTGATATAGCAAAGGCACCACACATATTGGAAAATCTCCTGCTATACCACCTCCAATCTGAAAGAATCCGATACCGTTTTTAGAATTATCAGAATACCAATCTGCAAGAAAAGTCATATACTCAATTCCTGATTTCATAGTACTGGCTTTAAGCTCTCCTTTTAAAACATAACTTGCAAAAATATTTCCCATAGTACTATCTTCCCATCCTGGGCAGATTATAGGTAGATTCTTTTCTGCTGCTGCATACATCCATGAATCTTTTAAATCTATTTCATAGTATTCTTCTAATACACCAGATAATAACATTTTATACATATACTCATGTGGCAGATAGCGTTCTCCTTTATCATCGGCCTCTTTCCATATTTTATAAATGTGCTGCTGTAATCTTCTAAACGCTTCTTCTTCTGGAATACAAGTATCTGTAACACGGTTAAGACCTTGTTCTAATAAATCCCATTCTTCTTCTGGTGTTAAATCTCTGTAGTCAGGAATACGTTTATAATGAGAATGTGCTACTAAGTTCATAATATCCTCTTCTAAATTTGCTCCTGTACAAGAAATAATTTGCACCTTATCTTGTCGTATCATTTCAGCAAAAATCTTTCCTATTTCTGCTGTACTCATTGCACCTGCCAAAGACACTAACATCTTTGAGCCTTTATTTAATTGCTCTTCATAAGATTTAGATGCATCAACAACGGTAGCAGCATTGAAATGCAAATAATATGTTTCTATAAAGTTTGAAATTGCACCTTTAGTAGTCATCTTCTTCTTTGAATTTTGATATATTATTAGTTAGTGGTTTATCATTATAAGCATTGTTATAATCGTCTTCAATAGTTTCATGTTGAAACTTATAACTTAACATTTTGTAATACAATTTTGCTGCTAAAAAATCTGATGATTTATCAATTTCATTAGGGCATAATTCAACAATATCAAACCCAACTACATTTTTTTCGGCAAAAACCTGTTTTAAAAACTCTAAAGTTTCATACCAAAATAAACCACCAGGTTCAGGTGTTCCAGTACTTGGTAAAATTGAAGGGTCAAATGCATCTAAATCAAAAGTTATAAATACATTATCTGTCATTTGGTCTATGGCAGAATCCATCCAAGTATCGTCTATAGCCATTTCGTGAGCGAAATATGTTCTATCCATGTCCATAGCAGATTTTTCTTTTATGTCCATAGAACGAATCCCTACCTGAATTAAGTTAGTAGTTTGACTTGCTTCATAAACAGCGCAAGCATGATTACAAGAGCTGCCCTCGTAACTTTTGCGCAAGTCTGCATGAGCGTCAATATGTAAAACCGTTAGATCTGAAAACATCTCGCTAAACGCTCTAATAGTACCGATGGAAATAGAATGTTCACCTCCAAAAATGGTTACAAATTTATTCTTCTTTATATACTTTTTAGTTTCTTGGTGTACTGCATCTGCCATTGCTTCAGGTGTTGCATTGACCGTAATAGGTTCTGCCAGATAAATTCCATTCTTATAAACTTCAGAATTGGTCTCAATGTCATAAAGCTCCATATTTTCTGAAGCTTCCAAAAAAGCTTTTGGTCCTTTATCTGCTCCTTTTTGCCATGTACTCGTTCCATCATAGGGAACTGGGATTAATACAATCTTTACATGCTCTAATTTTGCATATTCTTCTGGTATTCCAGCATATGTTTTTGTTTCCATTTTTTATTTATTTACTAATTGTAATTCAGCATTTGTATTTAGAATTGTATTTGTTTCAGGTTTTTTATCATAGCCTAAAATTTCAAGTAAGTCTTCACTTTTTTGTTGTTCTCTAAATAACTGTGTTGAAATATTCCCTCGCTTATCTTTATTAATTAAGATATGCTTGGGAGCAGGAATTAAACAATGTTGTAAACCGCCATAACCTCCAATAGTTTCTTGATAGGCTCCTATATTAAAAAAACCTATGTATAGTGGTTTATCATTATGATATTTCGGTAAATAAATAGCGTTCATGTGTTGTTCGCTATTGTAATAATCGTCACTATCGCAAGTTAAACCTCCAAGAAGAACACGCTCATAAGAATCATTCCAACGGTTTATTGGCAACATAATGAATCGTTTGTTAATCGCCCAAGTATCAGGAAGTGTAGTGATGAATGAAGAATTTATCATATTCCATTTTTCCCTATCGTTTTGTTGCTTTTGATAAAGTACTTCATAAATTGCTCCACCACTTTCACCTACTGTAAAGCTTCCAAATTCTGTAAAAATATTAGGTACATCAACGCCTTCCTCTTCACAAGTAAGCTTAATTTGATTAATGATTTCGTCTATGATATATTCATAATCAAAATCAAAGGCTAATGAGTTTTTAATTGGAAAACCGCCTCCAATATTCAAACTGTTTAGCGATGGACATATCTTTTTTAAACTTGTATATACTTTAAGACATTTTAAAAGTTCGTTCCAATAATAAGCATTATCTCTTATACCAGTATTAATAAAAAAATGAAGCATTTTAAGCTGCACTTTTGGATTATCTTTAATTTGCTTATTGTAAAAAGGCACAATATTTTTGTAACCAATACCTAAACGAGAGGTATAAAACTCAAATTTGGGTTCTTCTTCGGAAGCAATTCGAATACCAATATTGTAGTTTCCTTTTATTTCATCAGATAGTAACTCAATCTCTTCGTAATTATCGATAATTGGGATACAGTTTTTATGACCATTATTGATTAACCTCGCAATATTTGTAATGTATTGGGCACGTTTAAAGCCGTTACTTATAACAAATGTTTGGTCATTTATTTTACCTTCTACTTTTAAGGTTTCTACAATATCTATATCAAAGGCTGATGACGTTTCAATATGGATATCGTTTTTTAAAGCCTCATTTAGAACGTGTTTAAAGTGTGAGCTTTTGGTGCAATAGCAATAATTATACTTTCCTTTATAGTTGTGTTTCTCTATAGCGTTTTTAAACCACGATTTCGATTTCTGAATATTTTCTGAAATCTTAGGTAAATATGTGAATTTTAAGGGCGCCCCATAAGTTTCAACTAATTTGTTTAAGTCTATGTTATGAAAACGTAAATGGTTTTTATCAAGTGTAAATTCTTCCTGAGGAAAATCAAAAGTTTGATTGATTAAATCAATATATTTTGTGTTCATTATAAATGTTTAAAATGATGATTATTAAAATCGATAAATTAGAAACCTATGGTTTCTATAACAGAAATAATGATACTATATCAAACTTGAATTTGATTTTGAGTAGTAGGTACAAAACCATATATATGCTGGCTTGCAGCAATCTTATAAGCGGAAGTTAGCTCTAAAATTCGGTTACTTATCCTATAAGCTGCTTTTGAATATGACTTCCTGATTTTCAAAAGCCCGAACATAAAAACATATTTCAATTTGTTCAGCTAAAAACTCCTATGATAAAAGTTTTAGTATTACAAATGAAATACAAAAAATTGAATAAAAAAATAAAATAATGATATCTGATAATTTTTCATAATAACTTTTCATTTTATTTGATTCTAAAAGTTTTCACTAACAAGAGTGGAACATCAGATAACAGATAATCTTCGAAAGGCTAAGTTATAATATGCAAATGACATTGCGAATCTATGGGGGAAAAGCAAGAGGGTAACACGCTTCGCGATGTTACTAATTCATATCTTACTGTATTTCAAGTAATTAAAGTATTTTTAATTACTTCTTTTTCAATTTTTTGTAGTAAATTTAACTTTCACCTTAGTAAAATCAACGTTTCATTGTTACAATCTCATAAATTATGGATGATTTTAATGCCATTCGGTTAAAGAAGAAAACTATTGATAAATTTAAGAAATATTCTAAAAAAATAAGCCCTAGCTATTCTGAAACTTTAGATTTTATGATTGCTTTCTTTGAAGATAATGATCTAACTCCTTATGATGTTTTAAACGAAAATATGACTTCTGTAACCAATAGAATTAATAAACGCATAGATGCCGTAATTGCAATATTTAGAAATGTTGAACAAACACAACTCAAACCTACAAGGAAACTTTTAGAGTCTTTATTTGCCAATGAAAAAGAAAAGATACCTTTATTAGTAGAGCGTAAACTATTAAAGGTATCTGGCAAAAAAATAAAAAGGAAAGAGTTAGATTTTTACAGAGAAAATTATGAAAAATCCAATAAGAAATATCAGGATTTAAAACAGAGCTTTAAAACGCTTTTGAAACACACCTCTTTTGTAAACAATACTTTTGGTAGTAATTACTATCGTATAAATATAGATCAAAAGGCATTCGAGGAAATTACTTCTAAACTATCCTAGTATTTCCTTAAACCATAAAATGTATGTAATAATAGAATAATCAATTCTGATAATAAATTATTATGAATACTACCGCGCTCACTTCTGGTGAGCTTGCTGCATTTTTAAAGCTGTAGATTCTCCTCCCTTTAAATCTTTACTAATTTAAAAAAAAGTCACTATTACCCAGCCTCTGAATCCACAGCTTTAAAAACGGTTGACTGGTTTATATGATTCCGTTTTTTTCTTTCAAACCGCTCTAATAGGGTATCGATGTCCTCATTAATCTTTGTGTCCAGTACCCTAGCATAGATTTGTGTGGTTGATAATTTGGTATGCCCCAATAATTTTGATACGGTTTCCAAAGGAACACCATTAGTAAGCATTATAGTGGTTGCAAACGTATGTCTAGCAACGTGAAACGTAACGCTT
Organism: uncultured Algibacter sp.; assembly: GCA_947502405.1. Lineage (GTDB taxonomy): Bacteria > Bacteroidota > Bacteroidia > Flavobacteriales > Flavobacteriaceae > Algibacter_B. Next base: position 251,817 of record CANMZT010000002.1, read on the forward strand.
TTATGAATCCTACAAGCCTTCATTATTTCTTTTAAATAGCTATTGGTTTTTTGATTCGAACAAAGTGGTAATAATTTTGTTTCATTTGATAATTCAGAACTGTACTTATACTTCTCTATAATCTCCAATGCCTTTGGGAGTATCGGTATTTTAACTACCTCATTGGTCTTTTCTCTTTTGGTATGAATCCAATATTTATTATCCATTCTTTTTACTATTTGATGGATGGCTAGTTCCTTAATGTCAATATAGGACAATCCTGTGTAACATGAAAAGATAAAAATATCCTTTATCTTCTCCAATCGTTGCTGTTTAAAATAAGTGTTTTCAAGGATACCTAATTCCCGTTCTGTTAAATATTGTCTGTCATATTTTTCAAACTTTAATTGAAACTTTTGAAATGGATTTTTGATAATCCACTCTAATTTAATGGATAAATTTATCATTTTTTTCAAACGCTCTAGGTGCTTCATCACACCATTATTGGTAAGCATCAGTTGTTTGTTTGAGTTTTTATAATTTCTTAAATAGTACTCAAAATCTGTAATGAAACGATAGTTCAATTGCTTAAGGTAAATGTCGTCTGCCTTTATTTTATCTTTTAAGAATTTGTTCAGGTATCTTTCCGTGGTATAATAATTTTTCATCGTACCTGGTTTCAATACAGAATCCATATTGGTATTATGATAGGCTATTAACTCTTTTAATGTTTTCTGATGGTCATCTTCGCCTAAGTAACGCGCTTTAATAGATAGGCTTGATACTATTTTAAACTCTTCCAACAATTGTTTATGACAATCTAGTAGTTTGCCATATACATAGTCCAAATATCTGTTTAAAATTTGAATTTTTGAAGAGCTTCCTCTTCCCCTATTCTTGAAAGAATTCCATTCCTGAACATTTACACACCTTTTTAGGCTGATTTCTGTGCGATTGCCATTAACTGTTATACGTGCGTAAATTGATAACTTACTATGGTTAGTGCGAGATTTTCTGGTAAAGAAAATGATTGAAAATGTTGAATTTGTCTGCATTTTTAATGGCTTTAGTTAAACAATGATATTGCAAAGACAAAAGTCAAATTGCTCTTTAAAGCTCTTTAAAATTACGACAATTCTGTGAAGAAAGGGTACACCTAATTGCACACCTTTTATTTGATATTATATGATATCAAACGACATCATATAAAACAAAAAACACTGATAATCATACAATTAACAGTGTTTTAGTTTTTCCTATTTCTAGGTTAGTCGGGGTGGCAGGATTCGAACCTGCGACCTCCGCGTCCCAAACGCGGCGCGATAACCGGGCTACGCTACACCCCGAAATGGTTATTAAAGCGGGTGCAAATATACTTTTTTTAAGTAGTTTACAAGCTTTTTTTTAAGAAAATTTTAATGCTCCAAACTTTTACATTTTTTTGAAAACATCTACTTTCGGCTGGTGAAAAAAAAACTATACCTTTCCCTTATATTTATAATAATAGCTGTAAAGCTGTACTATTCTCAAAATAAGACAGTAAATACTGAAAATGATAGTATTATTAAGAAACAAAGCATTACAGTATCTAAACAACTCAATGAAGTTATAATTAATGCTAACCATTTACCAACTCGACTAAAAAATGCAACTTCAAGCACTTCGTTAATTTCAACAAAAGCTATTGAACGTTCTAATAACATCAACATTAACGAATCTTTAAATAGAGTTCCAGGAGTTTTTATGCAAACTGGGGCACTCAATACCAATCGTATCACTATTAGAGGTGTTGGTTCTAGAAATTTATTTGGTACCTCTAAAATTAGAGCTTACTATAAGGATATCCCCCTGACCAATGGTAGTGGAGAAACAAGTTTAGAGGATTTTGAATTAGGAGCTATCTCAAGAATAGAAATTACAAAAGGTGCAACATCTAGCGCTTATGGTGCAGGTCTTGGTGGCGTAATTCAATTATTGCCAAAATCGTCCAACTTTGATAGTACAACTATTGATAATGAAACTACAATTGGCTCTTTTGGTTTGTTTAAAAATTTATCACAACTTGGTTATGGCAATTCGTCCAATGCTATAAAATTAGTATTTAGTACTACCCAAAGTGATGGTTTTAGAGATAATAATAACTATAATAGGCAAGCATTCACTTTAAACTCAACACATAAATTGAATGTAAAAAACAAGCTTTCTATTCTTGGTACGTTTTCAGATTTAAAAGCATTTATCCCAAGCTCATTAAATGAAACTAGTTTCAGAAACAATCCAGAATCGGCGGCATTTACTTGGAGGGAGGCAAGAGGGTTTGAAGATACTAAAACAGGCTTATTGGGTATTACTTTACACCATACGTTCAACAAAAACCTTTCCCAAAACACAAGCGTTTTCACGTCGTTTAGAAATTCTTATGAACCCAGACCTTTTAATATTTTAGATGAATCTGTCTTTGGTTATGGCTTAAGGCACCGCGTTATTGGAAACTTCAACATAAAAAACAGAAAGTTTAATTGGACATCTGGTATTGAGATTTTTAGAGACAGCTACAAACATCAAACCTTCGAAAATCTTTATCGTGATTTTCCTGAAGCTAATAGAAGCGTTCAAGGTGATGCACTATCTAACTTTAAAGAAAAAAGACAATACTACAACCTGTTTTTTGAAGGTAGATATGATGTTTCAGTTAAAACCGATATTGTTCTAGGACTAAATTACAACAGAACTAACTACAAATTAGAAGACAGGTTTCCTGTTTCAAACGATAATATAGACGAATCTGGAAGTTTTAAATTTGATGGTATTTTTTCTCCAAAAATTGGATTATTACATCAGTTACATACCAATGCTAACCTCTATGCAAATATTAGTCATGGATTTTCACCTTTATCTTTAGAGGAAACATTGTTACCTGACGGACAAATAAACAACAACCTTAACCCAGAAACAGGATGGAATTTTGAAGTTGGCATAAAAGGTTCAGCTTTTAAAAGTAAAATGCAATACAACATCTCCGTTTATCGCTTAGCTATAAAAAATTTACTGGTAGCCCGAAGAACTGCTCAAGATGAATTTATTGGCGTTAATGCTGGTAAAACAAATCATGATGGATTAGAAATGGACTGGACATACAGTATTTTAAATTCTGAAAAATTACAGATTTCCACCTTTGGTAGTTACAGCTTAAACCTGTATAAATTTGATAAATTTATTGATGGCAACAGTGATTTTTCGGGTAATGATGTTACTGGAGTGCCATCAAATATTTTGAATTTAGGTATCGATATTCATTCAAGTACGGGCCTCTACGGGAACTTGAATTTTCAATATGTTGACGAAATGCCTATTACAGATAGTAATAGCTTGTACAGTGAAATATATAATATTTCAAACTTAAAAATTGGATATCAAAAAGCATTAATAGAAAAATTAAGATTAAATGCTTTTTTCGGTATCAACAATATATTTAATGCAACGTATGCGTCACAAATATTAATTAACGCTAGTGGTTTTGGCGGAAATGCACCAAGGTATTTTTACCCTGCAAATCCAATAAACTATTACACTGCTTTAGCATTAAATTATGCGTTTTAATGTATATTTACCTTAATAAATTCATAAAAATGAAACAGTTAACCTCAATTTTGACAATTACTTTAATGTGTTTGTACTCTTGTGCACAACAAGAACCCTCTGAAGTTTTAGCCGAAACACCTGCAGAGATTAATTATGTTACTGAAATTGTGGTACCAGAACTCAATATTCCTTGGGGTATGGAATTTCTACCTGATAGCAGTATCGTAATTACTGAAAAAACAGGAACACTCATTCATTTTAAAGATGATAAAAAAACTATAATTGAAGGGCTCCCTGAAATTTATGTAAGAGGTCAAGGTGGTTTAATGGATATAAAACTTCACCCAGATTATAAAAACAATGGTTGGATTTATTTTTCTTATGGATCAGCTAATGGTGATGGTGATGGCGGAAACACAGCTATTATTCGTGGAAAGTTGAATGGAAACACGCTTTCTGATATAGAGCACCTATACAAAGGAGTACCTAACACAAAGAAAGGACAACACTGGGGTTCTCGATTAGAGTTTGACAAAGAGGGCTACTTATATTTTTCTATAGGAGATAGAGGGAATCGAGATGTAAACCCACAAGACATTACTAGAGATGGCGGTAAAATTTACAGACTTCATGCTGATGGTTCTATTCCAGAAGACAACCCTTTTGTAACTGAATCAGATGCAAAAAAAGCTATTTTTAGTTACGGCCATCGTAATCCGCAAGGCATGGTAATGCATCCTGAAACTGGTAAAATTTGGGTAAACGAGCATGGACCAAAAGGTGGAGATGAAATAAATATTGTTGAAAAAGGTAATAACTACGGCTGGCCTGTAATCTCTTATGGCATTAACTATAGTGGCACATCCTTTACGGAAATTACCGAAAAAGAAGGTATGGAGCAACCCGTTTTTTATTGGGTACCATCTATAGCACCAAGTGGAATGGCTATTGTAGATTCTAATAAATATCCAGATTGGCAGGATAGTGTTTTAGTTGGCTCTCTTAAATTTCAATATTTAGAACGCTTAGTTATAAATGATAATAAAGTTACGAAACGCGAAAAATTATTTGAAGGCTTAGGCAGGTTTAGAAACATAAAACAAGCACCAGACGGTTATTTATATGCTGGAGTTGAAGGCTTAGGTATTGTAAAAATTATTCCAAAAACAAACTAAACAAACCCCATGAAGTTATTTAAACTCTTATTACACTTTGCACTAATAAGCTCTAGCACGGTCATATATTCACAAGAAAACATGCTTCAAAAAAGCATAGAAAAAGGTCAAGAAATATATACAGATTTTTGCATGAACTGCCACATGGTAAATGGTGAAGGTGTTAAAAATACATTCCCTCCTTTAGCAAAGTCCGATTATCTAAAAAACAATCAAGAAGCTAGTATTAGAGGTATTAAGTATGGACAAAAAGGAGAAATAACAGTAAACGGTATTAAATATAATGGCAATATGACTCCTATGGGTCTGGATGATAAAGAGATTGCAGATGTGATGAATTTTATTAATAACAGCTGGGGAAATTTGTCAGAGACTATTGTTACTAAAGAAGATGTAGCGGCGATAAAAAAAGATTAGAAAAACAATCATATAAAGTTACATTTATTAACTTTGTTTAGAGCCAAAAAATGTTAAAATTATATGTTAGTAATAGGAATTGCTGGAGGTACTGGATGTGGTAAAACTACTGTAGTAAATCAGCTACTTAAAGAGCTTCCCGAAGGTGAAGTAGGCGTTATATCTCAAGATTCATATTACAAGGACACCTCGCATTTAAGCTATGATGAACGTGTAAAAATTAATTTTGATCATCCCAGAAGTATAGATTTTGATTTATTGGCAGCACACCTTAAAGCATTAAAAAATAACGAACCCATATACCAACCTGTATACTCCTTCGTTAAACATAATAGAACTGGCGATACCATTTTAACGCATCCTAGAAAAGTAATGATTGTAGAAGGTATTTTAATACTTACCAATCCTGAACTTCGGGATATGTTTGATATTAAAATTTTTGTACATGCGGATAGTGATGAGCGTTTGATTAGACGATTGAAACGCGACATTTCAGAACGTGGTAGAGATTTAGATGAAGTATTAACACGATATAAAACCACCTTAAAACCAATGCATGATCAGTTTATAGAACCTATGAAAGAGTATGCAGATATTATTATACCAAACAACCATTATAATACAGTAGCAATAGATATAGTTAAAACTATAATATCAGAAAAATTATAAACCATGGCATTCCCCAAAAACAAATACCTAAAGCCTTTTAAAAATATTTTCATACTTATACTGGTAGTATTTGCTATTTGGATGTTATTTTTTGATGCCAATTCTTGGTTAATTCATCATGAGCTAAATACTGAAATTGAAGATTTAGAAAACGAAAAAGAATATTACAAAAAAGAAATTGAAAAAGACAAAAAAGATCTTAAAAAGCTGAGTACTCAAGAAGGCTTAGAAAAATTTGCTAGAGAAGAATATTATATGAAGCGCGAAAATGAGGAAATCTATATTATTGAATATGAAGATAGTTTAAAAGCAAAAAACAATGAGTAATAAATTGTTTGAAGATTTTGATTCTGTTTCAGCAAAACAATGGAAACAAAAAATACAGTTTGATTTAAAGGGAGCTGATTACAACGATACTTTAATTTGGAAAACCAATGAAGGTATTGATGTAAAACCCTTCTATCATGCAGATAATTTTGAATCTCTAAATAGTATTTCTGACACAAAATCAACTCAATGGAAAATCTGTCAAGATATTTTTGTTGCTGATGTTAAAAAATCTAACTTCAAGGCTATTGATATTATTGAAAGAGGAGTTGAAAGCATCATTTTCACCATCCCTTCAGATACTATCTCTATCAAAGATTTGATAAAAGACCTTAATATTGAAAACACACTTTTTTATTTTGAATTACAATTTCTTTCAGAAGAATATATAAATCAAATTTTCACTGAAATCCCAAAAGCAATAGTATTTACAGATGTTATTGGCCAACTTACAAAATCAGGAAACTGGTTTAGTAATTTCAATAATGATTTCTCTTTATTTAAATCTATTGCAAAAAAAACCTCATCATTTAGTATAGATTCAAATTTATATCAAAATGCTGGTGCAAATATGGTGCAGCAGTTGGCTTATTCCTTGGCACATGCTAACGAATACTTAAATAGATTAGAACAAGACGAAATTGACTTATCAACTTTAGAAATTACATTTAAAGTTTCAGTAGGTACAAATTACTTTTTTGAAATAGCCAAGTTACGAGCCTTAAGGCAACTATGTAAAGCATTAGCAGATGCATACGAATTAAATCTGAATTGTCATATTGTTGCAAAACCCACTAAGCGTAATAAAACGCTTTACGATTATAATACAAATATGCTTAGAACTACCAGCGAATGTATGAGTGCCATTTTGGGTGGTGCAAATACTATTTGTAATTTAGCTTATGATGCTATATACCATAAAAGCAATGAGTTTGGAGAGCGCATATCTAGAAACCAGTTGCTAATTTTAAAGCACGAAAGTTATTTTAACAAGGTAAACAACCCAACTGATGGTGCTTATTACATTGAAAGCATTACTAATCAGCTCTCTGAAAAAGCGCTAGAATTATTTAAAAACATTGAAAACAATGGTGGCTTTCTAAAACAATTAAAAGCTGGCACTATTCAAAGAAAAATTAAAGAAAGTGCCTCAATGGAAAGAAAACAGTTTGAAAAAGGTGAAGAAATTTTATTAGGCACTAATAAACATACTAATCCTAACGATATAATGAAACATGAATTAGAACTTTATCCATTCATGAAAACCAACTCAAGAAAAACATTAATAGAACCTATAATAGAACAAAGATTATCAGAACATTTAGAACAAAAACGATTAAAAAATGAAAATTAAAATGAAATCAAAACTTACCTACATCGCATTTTTATTAGTTTTAACTGTATTTAGTTGTAAAAAAGAGCCGCAGTTTTCAGATTATAAATACGCCGACAAACCAGTAGCGTTTACTTGTGAAGGTATAAACAGCAAATTACTTAATGAGGCACTTTATAGTTTTGAAGATGATATTACTAATCATTACAAAGGAAGAAGCCAAAACTTCCGACTAGACCAAGCTTACTCTCAAATTATTAGAAACTCAGTGTTTGGAAGATTAAAACTGGAAGATATCGTTTCTAAACATACTCTAAATGTATTCAATGCTTTAAAAAATGAAAATGATTTATGGGATGCTAACAATACCAAAAGTCATTTAAACTACAACGGAACTGCAATGAATTGTATTTCTAATGGAATAAAGGACGAATCACTAAAAACTACACTTGACGCCCTATTATCAACTAATAGCATGAGTCCTAAACTATTTGGATCACCGTTAACAACTAAATATAGATATGCATTAAATGATAAAAATTTAGCGATGTACATTGCTTTAGATTTGTATTATGCTAAAATGTTTGATGTGGATTTTAGTAAAGTAAATTTTAACAAACCTGAACAAAAAGTTGATTTTAATCAGCTACCTCCAAAAACAGAAGTAGACCCTCATGCTGGTCATAACCACTAGAGTTTAATGATAAAAATCAAAACATATTTTTATACGAGTATCATGCTACTGAGTTTTACTTCATGTTTAAACTCAGTAGCCTCTGAGGTAAAAAATTGGATTGAGATAAGTAACATTGAAAATATTAAGGGGCATTATCATTTTTTGAGTGATGATGGTATAAAAATTTTTTTACCACAAAGTTTTAAAAAGTATTCTTCAGTTGGTTACCAACAATTATTAGATTCTTTGGCAACAAAAAAGAATTACGATATAGAAATTAAACGTTTACAAGTGCTTAGAGAAATGGAAGGAAACCTTTATATATTTTTTGACGAGCAAACACGTTCAACTTATACTATAAACACATTACCTTACACTCCCTTGTACAGAGGGGATGCACAATTTATTTTGGGAATGATTTCAATGAATCATAAAAAAATCGCTAGTAAAACTGATTTGGAATTTACTAAAATTACAGCAAAATATAATTCTAACAAAACCACTCAAATTTTCAAAGCCATCCACAGAATTGATGATACTAAAAACGGGCTTTCAACCTACAATTCTTCTTATATACTAACGTCCAATAAAAAAACAGTTTTCTTGCAATTACATACGGGGTTTGATGTTGATTTTGATCCTTTTCTTCAAAAGATGATTTTATAATAATGAAAAGAAAAAATCTTCAACATATCAAACTAAAATCAGAGATTAAAAAATCGAAACTAAAAACTTCGAATTTTAAAACTGCTGAAGGTATTGATATCAAGTCTACCTATTCAAAAGAAGACATTGAAGATTTAGAACACCTTAATTTCGTTGCGGGAATTGCACCTAATCTTAGAGGCCCATACAGCACCATGTACGTGCGAAGACCTTGGACTATTCGTCAATATGCAGGATTTTCAACCGCTGAAGAAAGTAATGCATTTTACAGAAGAAACTTAGCAGCAGGACAAAAAGGACTATCAGTAGCTTTTGATTTAGCTACACATAGAGGTTATGATTCAGACCACGAAAGAGTAGTTGGAGATGTTGGTAAAGCTGGTGTAGCCATAGATTCTGTTGAAGACATGAAAATACTCTTCGACCAAATTCCGTTGGATAAAATGTCGGTTTCAATGACTATGAATGGTGCCGTTTTACCCATAATGGCATTTTATATAGTAGCTGCTGAAGAACAAGGCGTAAAACCCGAACAACTAGCAGGAACCATTCAAAATGATATTTTGAAGGAATTTATGGTTAGAAACACATACATCTACCCGCCTACACCTTCCATGAAAATCATTTCTGATATTTTTGAGTATACCAGCAAAAACATGCCAAAGTTTAACAGCATCAGTATTTCTGGATACCATATGCAAGAAGCTGGTGCTACTTGCGATATTGAACTTGCTTACACACTTGCAGATGGTTTAGAATATATTAGAAAAGGGTTAGCATCTGGTATGGATATTGACACCTTTGCGCCTCGCTTATCTTTTTTCTGGGCTATTGGCATGAATCATTTTATGGAAATTGCTAAAATGAGAGCAGCAAGAATGCTTTGGGCTAAATTGGTTAAACAATTTAATCCAAAAAACGAAAAGTCTTTATCATTAAGAACGCATTGCCAAACATCTGGTTGGAGCTTGACAGAGCAAGACCCCTTTAATAATGTTGCTAGAACTACTATAGAAGCTTCTGCAGCTGCTTTTGGGGGCACACAAAGTTTACACACGAATGCTTTAGATGAAGCCATTGCATTACCAACAGATTTTTCAGCTAGAATAGCAAGAAATACACAAATTTTTCTTCAAGAAGAAACTAAAATCACAAAAACGGTTGATCCCTGGGCAGGAAGTTATTATGTTGAAAAACTCACCCATGACATCTCTCAAAAAGCGTGGTCTTTAATTGAGGAAATTGAGGATTTAGGTGGTATGACTAAAGCTATTGAAGCCGGCATACCTAAAATAAGAATTGAAGAGGCCGCTGCTAGAAAACAAGCTAGAATTGATTCTGGTCAAGATATTATAGTTGGCGTAAATAAATATAGGCTTGAAGAAGAAGACCCCATTACAACTTTAGAAATTGATAACCAAACCGTTAGAAATGCTCAAATAGAACGATTAAAAAAAATAAAATCTGAAAGAAATTCCGAAAAAGCTAAGGCTGCTCTATCAAAATTAACTGAAGCTGCTAAATATTTAGTAAATTCAAAAAATTCAGGTTTAAAGCAAAATAAATATAATAATGTTAAAGATCCCCACCTTCGTGAGGATTATAATTTATTAGCTTTAGCAGTTGAAGCTGCTCGTCAACGTGCTACACTCGGAGAAATTAGTGACGCATTAGAAGCAGAATTCGGAAGACATAAAGCACAAATAAAATCATTTTCTGGCGTGTATAGCAAAGAAATAAAAGACGATGAATCCTTTAAAAGAGCTCAAGAACTAGCTAATGTTTTTGCGGAACAAGATGGTAGACGTCCTCGTATAATGATAGCAAAAATGGGACAAGATGGCCATGACCGAGGCGCAAAAGTTGTTGCTACAGGCTATGCCGATGTTGGCTTTGATGTTGATATTGGTCCTCTCTTCCAAACCCCTCAAGAAGCTGCAAAACAAGCCGTTGAAAATGATGTTCATATTTTAGGTGTATCTTCTTTAGCTGCTGGCCACAAAACTTTAGTGCCTCAAGTAATAGATGCACTAAAAGCATATGGACGTGATGATATTATGGTTATTGTTGGTGGTGTAATACCCAAACAAGACTATCAATATTTATTTGATGCTGGCGCTATAGCTGTTTTTGGACCTGGAACAAAAATTAGTGATGCCGCCATTAAGATTTTGGAAATTCTAATAGATGAGTAATAAAAATTTTAAGTACCTACAATTAAATGGATAACACAACAATTATAGGTATAACTAGCTTTATTATAGTCATACTATTTCTACTTTTCTCAGCGTTTCTTTTAAGTGTTAAAACCACAAAAAAACTCAGCAATCAATTACTTGCAGGATTCTTAATTATTACTGCTATTGACATTAGTGTTTTCTTTTATCATAATTTTATTGAGTTACCTCCAGCTCTTGAGATGTTAAGAATACAAATCTCTGCTTTTAAAGACCCTTTTCTGTTTCTATATATATTATCGGTTATTTATTCAGATTTCAAATTGAAATGGAAACATCTGGTGCATGTAATTCCTTGGGCTATAAACATTATTATTTTACTTCCTAACTTTTTTTTGGTATCAAAAGAAGCACAAATTGAATTTCTCTCCAATTTCAATCTAACCACAGAATCTTATTACATTTCAGTGATTGGAAAAATTATTGAGGTTGTTTATATTATTGCTGAAATATATTATTTACTAAGATATCGAAAATTATTGTTGGAGAATTATACGAGTAAAGATGCTTTTTACAATTACCGTTGGGTAAAGCAACTCATCATTTTTATCTTAATTGGTCAAACACTTACTTTCATAAAAGCCATCATCAGAGACTCTGGAGATTTTGATGTAGCTTTAGTAAATGCTTTCAGGATTATTTTATTACTATTTGGATTATTCTTTAGTTTTTGGTTGGTATTTAAAGCACTCTTATCTCCTAAATTATTTAGAGGTATAGCTGTTGATTTACGTTTATCAAAAGAAATGGCAAAAGGAGATAATAATGAAGAAAAAAATAGAATAGAACGCATAATGACTTATATGCTTGAATACGAACCATTTTTAGATCCATCATTAACCGTTAAAAGTCTTTCAGAAAAAATTAATATACCGCATCGTGAATTATCTGTTTTAATCAATCAAGAACTGGGTCAGCATTTTTTCGATTTTGTAAACGGATATCGTATTGAAAAAGCTAAGTCGATTTTAAAAGACAACGCTAAAACTAAGCTTACCATACTTGAAATATTGTATGAAGTAGGTTTTAATTCAAAATCTTCTTTTAACACAGCCTTTAAAAAGCACACAGGACAAACACCCACAGCATTCCGAAAATCCCAGTAATTATAAGGCTTCGTAAAAAGTCGAACGTTTTGATGTAGGAAGTCGAACGCATTTTTATTTCAGAAATGCGTTCGACTTTTAACAATCGGTCGTGTACATCGTATTGCTAGATGATATTTGCTTCAAATAAAACAAGTATCAATTCAAAAAACAAAAAAACGATGAAACGTTCAATCTTATTAATTCTACTATTATTTCCTACTTTACTAATTTCTCAAATTAATGTGAAAGGAAAAATAACTGATAATTCTCAACCCGTAGCTTGGGCCAATGTAGTTTTAACAACTTTAAATAACGAAATAGTTACTGGTGGTATTTCAGATGACAATGGAACTTTTAATTTAAAAACTAAGTCTGGAATTTATAAACTAACTATTAGTTTTATAGGTTATTCTAATTTCGAAAAAGAAATAATTCTTAATAAAGACTTAGATATGGGAACTATTGTACTTAAAGCTGACAACACTTTAGATGAAATTATAATTACTAAAAAAAAGAAACTCATTGAGCAAAAACCAGATCGTTTAATCTTTAATGTTGAAAATAGCGTAACCGCTATTGGTGGCGATGCGCTAGATGCTATAAGTATTGCTCCTGGGTTAAACGTGCAAAACAACAGCATCACTTTACTTGGAAGAGGTGAATCTAGAGTAATGATTAATGGGCGCTTATTACAACTTTCAGCAGAAGATTTAACAAGCTATTTAAACGCAATTTCGGCTAGTGATATTAAAAAAATAGAAGTTATTACTTCTCCTCCTGCAAAATATGAAGCTGCAGGTAATGGGGGATTAATTAACATTATTCTAAAGAAAGGAAAACTAAATTCTTGGAAAAATTCCACCTCTATTATTAGTAATATCAATACATACAATTTCACTACATTAAGAAATAGTTTTTTATATAATAAAAATAAATTAAGCCTTTCTCTTAATCTAAATGGAACAAAAGGAGATTCAAGAAATACCGAAGATTTTCAAGTATTTTATCCAAAAAGCACTTGGGATATTGACATTGACAGTAAAGATGGAGAAGATAATCTATCTGCTCAAATGTTGCTAGATTATAATATTAGTAAAAAAACAACAATTGGTATTCAATATTTAGGAAATTCTAAACAACCAGATATGGTAGATAGAAGTGTTTCAAGAATATTCAACGAATCGAATAACTTAGACTCTCTTCTAATAAACAATGGAAACAATCAAACTAAAATAAACAGTCACTTAGTTAACCTACATTCTAAAACAGAACTAGATTCTTTAGGTACCAATATCTCTTTCGATTTAGATTATTTAACCTATGATTCTAATCAAGATAGAGTATTTAGAACAAATAGCTTTTTGCCTAACAAAGACTTTTTAGGAGTTAATGCTTCTGCTAATTCATTTACAAATCAAAATATTGAAAATTATAGCATAAAAACAGATGTAGAACAACCTTTAAACTTTATAAATTTATCATACGGTATAAAAATCAGTACCATTAAAAACAATAGTGATATTCAGTTTTTTAATACCATAACAGAAACTCCCATTTTAGATACAAACATCTCTAATACTTTTGAATACAAAGAAAATAACCAAGCAATTTATGTAAATGGTTCTAAAAAATTAAACAATAAATGGGATATTCAATTGGGTTTAAGGTTTGAAAACACAAAAACAAGAGGGTTCTCAGTGCAATTGAATGAAACCAATACCAATTCGTATTCAAAATTATTCCTCACATTCTTTGTAAGCTACAATAAAGATGACAACAACAGCTTTTCAGTTAGTTATGGAAAACGAATTCAAAGACCTCGTTTTAGAGACTTAAATCCTTTTAGATCTGTTATTAGCAGCAATACATTTAGTGAAGGAAACCCATTTCTAAGACCTACATTTATTGATAATTTTGATTTTAAATACACTTATAAAAATAACTTTACAACCAATGCCTTTTTAAGCATAAGACATGATGGCTCTAGTGTTATTTTTACTTCAGATATTGAAACTAGCACACAAATAGCAACACTATCTAACTTCTTTAAACAATATAATTTTGGAATTAGCCAGAGTCTATTATTCGATAAAATTTCTTGGTTACAAAGTCAAAACAGCATTACCCTTTTAGGTTCAAAAACCACCTTTACAGAGGATATTGGAGCAACACCACAAAACGGGTTTATGGTTAATGCAAATTCAAGTAACAAAATTACTTTAAACAAAACTACTAGATTGCAATTAGATGCTAACTACAGTTCACCTTTTAAAGCTGGTTTATTTAGTTTGGGGCAAACTTATAGTATAGATTTAGGTGTTAGCAAACAGTTTTTTGACAAACAATTACAAGTGGCTATATTAGTAAAAGATATTTTCAATAGGTCGAGTTTAAACAACTTAGCATCTACTGTAAATGGTGTAAAGCAAGTTTATGGACAAAATGATAACAACCGATTTATAAGATTATCAGCAAACTATAGTTTTGGAAACAAAAAAGTAAATGAAAAACGCAGGAACTTTGGAAACGAAGAAGAAATCAAAAGAACAAATTAATAAACATAAATTAGATTTAATCATGAAAAATATATTATTAGCCTTAAGCATACTATTTATAAAAACATCATTTGCACAAATAAATACTTCAAAAATAGATTCCATACTTATCAATGTTAAAAAAGAATATCCCGAAGTTGGTATAAGCATTGGGTTTCTTGATAATGAAAATATATCTTTTAATCATATTGGAACCCTAAGTAAAAAAAGTGATTCATCAGTAAATGAACATACCGTTTTTGAAATTGCATCAGTCACAAAAGCAATAACAGGCAATTTAATAGCTCAAGCTATTGAAGATAAAAAGTTTGAGAGTAACAGCTTTATAGATGACTATTTACCTACAGATTTTAAACTCAATAATAACATTAAACATAAAATAAAGATTTCAGATTTAGCATCACATCAATCTGGATTACCAGACATAGATTTCCGTAAATTAATAGCAATAAATCCTCAGAATCCTATAAATATTATAGATAGAGATACTGTTTTAGCTATGGTAAATACATGTAACACTTTGATAGATTATGGAAAATACCGCTACTCTAACATTGGGTTTATATTATTAGGCCAAATTTTAGAGCAAGTTTATCAAAAAAGTTACGATGCTATTTTAAGAGAAAAAATTATTAATTCTTCACAAATGAAACGCACTTTCACTACGCACTTTGATATAAAAAATATTGCCTCTGGCAATAATATGCAAGGAGGCCACCAAGACCTTTTTGATTGGAATATTATGGCACCTGCAGGTTTGATAAAATCTAGTAGTTTTGATATGATAATTTACCTAAAACAGATCCTCTCAAACAAACCCATTGGATTAGCAGCTAATATCGCAGAAAATTCGTTTTACAAAGATGAGGATATTGAAATAGGTTTAGGAGTGAATATTATTAAAATAGGAAATGAAACTATTTATGCTAAAACTGGAGATTCATTAGGACAAAGCTCTGTTATAGCCTATAACCGAGATAAAAAATGGGGTTTAGTAATACTTATAAACCAGAGTAATTCTAATTTAAGAAATAACATTTTTAATACGATTTATGAGGAAATTCTAAATTAATAACAACTAAATAAAAGTATTATATCTAGATTAATATTAATTAATTAATATTCAAACCTTGTTAACAAGTTACACTTTTATTCCCCATAAATAATTGTATTTTTGTAGCTTATAAAACCAAATCATCTAATGGGTAAAATCATTGCAATTGCTAATCAAAAAGGCGGTGTTGGCAAAACCACAACTTCTGTAAATTTAGCAGCTTCACTAGGCGTTCTAGAAAAAAAAGTACTACTTATAGATGCTGACCCTCAAGCAAATGCAACTTCTGGAATTGGAATTGATGTAGAATCTGTAGAGGTAGGAACCTATCAACTTTTAGAACACTCAAACCAAGCTAAAGAAGCTATAGTAAAAACTGAATCACCAAATCTGGATATTATTCCAGCGCATATTGATTTAGTGGCTATTGAAATAGAACTTGTTGATAAAGACGAGCGAGAATATATGCTTAAAAAAGCACTCGCGGACATTAAAGATGATTATGATTATATTTTAATAGACTGTGCACCATCTTTAGGATTATTGACTTTAAACGCTTTAACAGCCTCAGATGCTGTAATTATACCTATCCAATGTGAATATTTTGCTCTAGAAGGTCTCGGGAAACTTTTAAACACGATTAAAAGTGTTCAAAAAATTCATAATGCTGATTTGGATATTGAAGGATTACTTTTAACCATGTACGATTCGCGTTTACGTTTATCTAATCAAGTGGTTGAAGAAGTGCAAAAGCACTTCAATGATATGGTATTCCAAACCATCATACAACGAAATGTAAGACTCAGTGAAGCACCAAGTTACGGAGAAAGTATAATTAATTACGATGCAAGTAGTAAAGGTGCCAACAATTACTTAAGTTTGGCAAAAGAAATTATCAATAAAAACGCTTAAATTATGGCTAAGGCAACAAAAAAACAGGCTTTAGGTAGAGGTTTATCGGCACTTTTAAAAGACCCTAGTAACGACATCCAATCGGTACAAGATAAAAATGCAGATAAGGTTATTGGTAACATCGTTGAATTAGATATTGATTTTATTGAAGTTAATCCTTTTCAACCCCGTACTAATTTTAGCGAAGAATCTTTACGAGAATTAGCTTCTTCTATAAAAGAATTGGGAATAATTCAGCCCATAACGGTTAGAAAATTAGGCCTAAATAAATATCAATTAGTTTCTGGTGAGCGCCGTTTTAGAGCTTCAAAATCTTTAGGCCTAGAAACAATTCCAGCCTATGTTAGAATTGCTAACGACCAAGAATCATTAGAAATGGCCTTGGTTGAAAACATTCAACGCCAAGATTTAGATCCTATTGAAATTGCTTTATCATACCAGCGTTTAATTGATGAAATTAATCTAACGCAAGAGCAAATGAGCGAGCGCGTAGGTAAAAAACGCTCTACCATTGCAAATTATCTCCGTTTATTAAAATTAGACCCCATCATCCAAACAGGCATGCGAGATGGTTTCATTTCTATGGGGCATGGTCGCGCTTTAATTGCTATTGAAGACCAAAGCGAACAGCTCGATATATACGAAAAAATACTATCTGATAAACTTTCTGTTAGAGAAACTGAAAATATTATTCGTGATTTCAATTCAACGGGTAGCGCAGAATCCACTTCAAAAAAATCAGAGGATAACGAGATTCCAAAATTTGTTAAAAAAGGAATAACCGCTTTTTCTGAATACTTTGGACATAAAATTGACGTTAAAGTCTCTAAAAACGGTAAAGGGAAAATCACAATTCCCTTTCATTCCGAAGAAGACTTTAATCGTATTAAAAAATTAGTTCAAGGTGATTCCAAATAAACTCCTTTTTACAGGAATACTAGCATGCTTACTTTGTTTCTCTTCATTTGCACAAGACAAAAAGAAGAAAAAACAAAAAAAAGAACTTCCTAAAGAAGTTGTTATAGATTCTGTAGTTAAACCTAGCAAACCTATAAACCCACTTTCCCCAGCTAAAGCAGCATTTTATTCGGCTATTCTTCCAGGATTGGGACAAGCTTACAATAAAAAATATTGGAAAATCCCTATTGTGTATGGTGCTATTGGTACGGGTGTTTACTTTTATGTAAACAATAATAAAGAATACAACAGGTTTAGAGATGCTTACAAAAGACGACTGGCTGGTTTTACCGATGATGAATTTTATTTTTCGCAAGGTGTTCTGTTAGACGAACCCAGAGTTTCAACAGAACGATTGGAAGATGCACAAAAGTTCTATCGAAGAAATAAAGAAATCTCTTTACTAGTCACTATCGGTTTATACGCCCTAAACATTATTGACGCTAATGTTGATGCGCATTTATTACAATATAATGTAGATGAAAACTTATCTTTATCTCCACATTATGAATTAAATCAAATTGACGCAACAAGTAATTTGGGGCTTACCTTAAATTTTAAATTCTAAGCTCATAGATCGAGCCTAAAAAAGATTAAAAAAACAATATGAAAATAGCTTTACTTGGATACGGAAAAATGGGAAAAACTATTGAGAAAATCGCCATTAAACGTGGGCACGATGTGGTTTTGACTATTGATAAAGATGATAAAGATTATGATATTACTAAAGCTGACGTTGCTATAGATTTTAGCATCCCTAATGTAGCATTTAACAACATTTCTAACTGCTTAAACAACAATGTTCCTGTAATATCTGGTACTACAGGTTGGCTAGATAAATATGATGATGCTATTGCCTTATGTAAAGAAAAAAAAGGTGCATTTATCTATGCTTCTAATTATAGCTTGGGTGTGAATATCTTTTTTGAGTTAAACAAAACCTTAGCTAAAATGATGAGTGCCCTGAAGCAATATAACGTTTCAATGGAGGAAATTCATCACACACAAAAATTAGATGCCCCTAGTGGAACTGCAATATCACTTGCTAACGGTGTAATAGAAAAACATGAAGGCTATAACGCATGGAAGCTGGATGAAAAAGATAATAATACGATTCCTATTGTTGCTAAACGAATAGAAGATGTTCCTGGAACACATACTGTGACTTATGAAAGCGAAGTAGACACCATTAATATTGAGCATATTGCGCACACCAGACAAGGTTTTGCGTTAGGTGCCGTTGTAGCCGCTGAATGGATTGTAGGGAAAACAGGTGTTTTTACTATGAATGATGTGTTAAACATTGGTTAATTTACAATAAAAAGTGTAACAATTAATAGCTAGCTGTTACTAACATAAAATAAAAATTTTGAGATTATGACTTGGACACAATGGTTAATTTTCTTCTTAATAATTCAAGTTATCCATGGTTTAGGAACCTGGAAATTATATATAAAAGCTGGCAGGCAAGCATGGGAAGCCTTTATTCCTGTTTACAATGGCATTGTATTAATGAAAATTATAAACCGTCCGTGGTGGTGGATTATTTTATTATTCTTACCCATAGTTAATCTTATTATGTTTCCAGTAGTTTGGGTTGAAACTGCCCGAAGTTTTGGCAAGAATATGCCTATTGACACTGTTTTAGCTGTTGTAACCTTAGGTTTTTATAACTACTACCTTAATTATGTTGCTGATGTAAATTATGTTGAAAATAGAAGTTTACAACCAAATTCATCTGGTGGCGATTGGTTAAGTTCTATTTTATTTGCTATTGTGGCGGCAACTATTGTGCACACCTATTTTATGCAACCGTTTACTATTCCATCGTCTTCCTTAGAAAAATCATTGCTTGTTGGAGATTTCTTGTTTGTAAGCAAATTTCATTATGGCGCTAGAGTACCTATGACAACTGTAGGCGCACCAATGGTACACGATACGATTCCTGGATTAAATAAAAAATCATATCTATTTAATGATAATTTTGAAGAGCGTAAAACATCTTGGAAAAATAAACTACAACTACCCTATTTAAGACTTCCTGGTTTTGAAAAAATTGATAGAAATGAGATTGTTGTTTTCAATCAACCTGCGGATACCTTAAGGGATATGAATGAGTTTAAACCCGACCGAAACTATTACAAACCCATAGATAAGAAAACCAATCTTGTAAAACGCTGTGTTGGAGTTGCAGGAGATTCGCTAGAAGTTAGAAATGGCTATGTATATATTAATGGAGAGAAAAACGAGCTACCAGATCGAGCACATTTGCAGTTTAGCTATTTAGTACAACCTAAAACCAATCAATTCAACCCTAAATTCATAAAAGATCGTTATGATATTACTGATGGTTTTGGAATAATGAATGCTCAAAACACTTACTATTTTTCTGCAATTTCAGATGAAGCCTTATCTAAATTCAAGAATCATCCTAATGTTGCTAGTATAACACCTAACAAACAAGAAAAAGGGTTAAGAGATCCAGATATATTTCCGCATGATCCAAATTACAATTGGAATGTTGATTTTTTTGGTCCCATTTATATTCCTGAAGAAGGCAAAACAATTGATATTAATTTAGACGTTTTACCACTTTATAAACGTGTAATTACTGAATACGAAGGCAATACACTACAAGTTAAAGGCAACCAAATCTTGATTAATGGAGAGGTAGCTAACACCTATACCTTCAAGCAAAATTACTATTGGATGATGGGTGATAACCGTCACAACTCAATTGATGCCAGACGTTGGGGATTTGTACCGTTTAATCATGTTATAGGTAAACCCGTGTTTATTTGGATGAGTTGGGATGGAGCAAGTCCGCGTTGGGAACGTTTCTTTACTACTGTTAGTGGTAAAGGAAAGGCAACATCATACCTTATCCCATTTTTAATATTACTTTTTGGTTGGATTGGATTTAATAAATGGAGAAAACGTAAAAAAGCCAACAACTAAACTTGATGTATTTTTGCTTAAATTTCTTTACTAAGACTAAGCATTTTCATGAGTATTAAAAGGCTTTTATTTATAATATTTATACCATTATTTTCTTTCTCGCAGAAAGAAAATGCACCCAGCAAAGACTTTGTTTTAGGGAGATTTAACTATAAAAACCACCCTAATTTTACAGAGGTAGCTTCAGCTCATAGTAACAAATCTATATATCTAAACAAAGACGTATACAAGGCCTTTATTGAGATGTATGAACTGGCAAAAACAGAACATATATCTTTAAAAATTATTTCTGGAACACGGAATTTTGATGAACAAAAAGCCATTTGGGAACGTAAATGGAAAATCTACAACCAACTAAAACCTATAGATAGAGCTAAAAAAATATTAGAATACAGTTCGATGCCATCGTCTTCAAGACATCATTGGGGGACAGACATCGACTTAAACAGTTTAAACAACACCTATTTTGAAAAAGGCAAAGGGAAAGCTGAATATCAATGGCTATTAAATAACGCCCACAAGTTTGGGTTTTATCAAGTTTACAGCAATAAAACCAATGGAAGAACTGGTTATAATTTAGAACGCTGGCATTGGTCTTATCTACCATTAGCAAGTAGATATCTTCATTTTTACAAAAAGCATATTACGTATTCAGATATAAATAATTTTAGCGGCTCTCAGCTAGCAGGGTCCTTAAACATTATCTCTGATTATGTTAATGGTATTTCAAAACAAGCCAAAACATTCATTAACAATTAGTTTATGAAGACTGTTATTCATCCAACATATTTTCCAAATATTGCACATTTTGTAGCAATGGCAAATGCAGATGCTGTGATTCTTGAAATGGAAGACAACTTTGTAAAACAAACCTATAGAAACCGAACCTATATTTATGGTGCTAATGGAAAACTAAGTTTAAATATTCCTGTTATTCATTCGCAAAAAAATCGTCAAAAATATAAAGATGTTAAAGTTTTCAATGAAGAGAAATGGCAAAATCATCATTGGAAATCTTTACTTTCAGCTTACAGAACCTCACCTTTTTTTGAATATTATGAAGATGAACTTCAACCTTTATTTCATCAAAAAGCAGATTTTTTATTAGATTTTAATTTGAAATGTTTTGAAATACTTTGTGATTGTTTACAATTAGAATGCAATACTTCAAAAACTGAGACCTTTCAAAAAAATATTGAAAACAAAGTTGATTTACGGTATTTAGTCAATACCAAAAAGGAAGTGCCTTTTACGTTTGAAAGTTACACACAAGTATTTAGTAATAAACATGGTTTTATTCCTAATTTGAGTATTTTAGATTTACTTTTTAATGAAGGACCTAATGCTTTAAATTATTTAGAATCTCACAGTATTAAATCGTTATAATGCTTCAATCATCCATCCATTATGGGAGTCATTTTTTATTACCTCTTATAATTGCATTATTGTTTTATAAATCGAATTGGAAATACGCATATCTTATCATGATAGCTGGTATGTTAATTGATTTAGATCATCTACTAGCTACACCTATTTTCGACCCTAACAGATGTAGTATTGGGTTTCACCCGTTACATTCATCTTTCTTTATTTTGTTTTATTTCTTTTTGTGCTTTCCTAAAAAATCCCGATTGGTAGGTTTAGGGTTGGTTATTCATATTATTTCGGATGTACTAGACTGTGCTCTGATGTGAATACGCTTAGTGTAAGTGAAATCTAGACCAATAAATTAGTCCAAACTCAAAGTCGTCATTATTGGATAATGATCTGAATAATGTTGATTATATGCTTTAAAACCATTCACATCAAAGTCTTGATCTGCCAATATAAAATCAATACGTACAGGAAAGAATTTAAAATCGTAAGTACGTCCAAAACCATTACCAGCTTCTTTAAACGTATCGTTTAAATCGCCTTTAATTTTTCTATAAACATAAGAGAATGCAGTATTATTAAAATCGCCACAAATCACCATTTTGTATTTGCATTGTTGTTTGTGCATCAAAAATAATTCTGTTTGAAACTGCTGCATCTTAAAAGCTCTACCAACACGCTTGAATAAACGTTCCGACTCTTTTGTGTCAAGGTTTTCAACTTTTGGCTCTATGCGCAAAGATTCTAAATGGATATTATAAAACCTAATTGTATCTTCACCCTTAACCACATCGGCATAAATAGCATTATTACCTGTATCAGGAAATTCAATTGATCCTGAGTTAACTATTGGAAACTGTGAAAAAATAGCTTGCCCGTATTTGGTTTTTTTACCAGATAATTTTTCAAATTTATATTTAAAAAAGGATAAATCGATATTTTTATGTGGGTGATATTCCTGTAAACTCAAAACGTCTGGTGATTCATTTTTAATAAAATCAATCATTTTTGTTTCTATTCCTTTTTCGGGAATCCATTTGTACAAATTAAATAACCTAACATTATAATTCATTACCTTAAAGTTATTGGGTGCATCAACATGCTTAGAAGGTGAAAATTTATATAATGATCCGAATGAAAAATACCCAATTACAAGAACCACAAGAGATAAAACAAATTGCTTTTTAAGCTTTAATAACCAGTATAAAAAGAAAAGCACATTAACTAAAATAAGCAATGCAACTCCCAAACTTAAAACAGATAGTATTGCAAACGTTTTTGGAGGCAAAAAAGGAAGGATGAAAGACAATAATAAGAGAACAGCTAATATTCTATTGACTAACCATAATAATTTATCAATAAACTTTAGTTTCTTCATAGTGCTACTTTCCTGCTCTGAATAAGAATTCTTTTTCTTCTGAAGTTAAACTATCGTATCCACTTTTACTGATTTTATCAAGGATAACATCAATTTTCTTCTGGTTATTAAACTCGTTAAAATCAGCTTTAGTATAGCCACCTACTTTACTTTTGTTTTTGTGTACCGTTTTTAAAGGTGTTTTTTTTGATGCTTTAAATAAGCCAGTAATACTATCCATAAATTTTTCAAAACCTTTACCAATATCTTTTCCTTTGGTAAGTTGTTTTGCGTAAAAATAGCCTAATAAAGCACCTCCTAAGTGTGCTAAATTCCCACCAGCGTTTCCAGCTACAGGGTTGCTTATACCTGCAAAAACTCCTAGAACATCCAATACTACAATTGCTGCCCCAATATACCAGAGTTTAATATTAAATGTAAAGAGCCGTACCTCTTGATTTGGCATGTAAGCACAAAGAAAGATTAATAATGCGCGTACAGCTGCTGATGCACCAAGTAATTTCGAATATCCTCCAAAAACACTAGGAAAAAGAGTATAGCATAGCATAAACAATAGCCCGCCAGATATAGCTCCCAGAAAATACACGTTTAATGCCATTTTAGGACTAAATAAATTTAAAAACATACGTCCTAAAAAATAGAGCCATAGCATATTAAATAAAAAATGTAAAAAGTCATAGTGCAAAAAGGCGTAGGTTATGATTGACCAAGGCTTTAAGATGAACTTGGAAAAATCACTAGGTAATTCAAACCAAGTAAAATTCATTCTTAAAATTAAAGCGAGTAAAAATATTACTAAATTAATGGCTATTATCTTTTCAAGCACATTAAGATTAGACAACTTCTCTTTTATATCCTGATTAAGCGTTGTCATTTAATACCAACGGTTTTGGTTAAACTGATTTTTCTTCCAATACCACATGATTAAGAAACCTGTAACTGCACCCCCAACGTGTGCCATATATGCTGTATTGCTTGGACTAAAAAAGGATTGTCCTGTTAAACCAGAGATTAAATCTAAAATTATAATTCCTGGAATAAAATATTTGGCTTTGATGGGAATTGGCAAAAATATCATCATCAATTCAGCATTAGGATTCATCATCCCAAAAGCCGCCATAACTCCCATAATACAACCAGAGGCTCCAACCATAGACGCATTGTAAGCTGGGAATATATTCTTTAACAAAGCTACTTGAGATTGGGTAACACCTGCATTTACTTCATTTGTAGTGAGCATTTGTTTAATACTCTGAGACGATAATCCTGACTCTAACAAGGTATTATAATCTGGAAGGTATTGAAAATAGTAAAATCCAACTTGAAGCAAAACAGCTCCCAAACCAGCAGAAATGTATAAAAACAAAAAGCGCTTTGAGCCAAGAACTTGCTCCACCGGAGTACCAAACATCCAGAGTGCAAACATATTAAAGAAAATATGCATTGCTCCACCATGCATAAACATATGCGTAATAATTTGCCAAGGTTTAAAAGCATCATTTTGAGGAAAATACATAGCAAACCATTCGTAGAATAGGTTGCCATTCCCAATATATAATGTACCAACAAACATAATCACGTTAATGATTAATAGATGTTTAACGGTTTCTGAAATTCGCATCATATTTTAAATAAATTTTTTATCTAACTCATCAACACTCATAGTAATAAATGTTGTACGGTTAGTGGGCGAAACATTAGGTTCTTTACAAGCAAATAGTTTATTTACCAAATGTTCTTGCTCATCCTTTTGAAGCGACTGCCCTGTTTTAATAGATAAACTTTTAGCCATAGATTTTGCTAATAAATCTGTTGCACTAAAATGGCTGTCGGGTACTTCATGCTCTACATCACTAATTAATTGCTCTAAGATAATAGACACTTCACTTTCTGGAACCCCTATGGGCACACCAGTAATATCAACAGATTCATCTTTTAAACTTGAAAACACAAAACCTGTATGCTCTAAATCATCTTTCAATTGATTTATAATAGCAATATCCTGAGGTGAAAAATGGAGTTGTAGCGGAAATAATAATTGCTGACTTGCAGCTTCTTTTATGGTTAAATTCTTTAAAAAGTCTTCATACAATATACGTTGATGTGCTCGATTTTGATCGATAACCAACATACCTGATTTAATTGTGCTTACAATATATTTGTTATGAAGTTGATAAGTGGTATTGGTCTGGTCTATCTGATCATCCTCAAAGAAAGTCCCCGTTTGTTCTTCACTTTCAAATTGAACTTCTGTAAAATTCCTTTCGGTTTGATTACCCTTAGATTCCAAACCAACATATAAGCCTTCCCAACTTGATGCTGGTTCCCTTTTATAAATTGATGTCCCTCCTCCTGAAGATTTTGATACTTTTTCTTCTTGAAATGGATTAAAACTTCTATCAACTTCTACCTTTGGCACATCTGTATCAGCTTGTTTATAGCTATAAGGTGTATCTAGATTGGGGTCGCGTTCAAAATCTAAAACTGGTGCAATATTAAACTGCCCTAAGCTATGTTTAACAGCAGAACGCAACAAGGCATATAGCGTATGCTCATCATCAAACTTTATTTCAGTTTTTGTTGGATGAATATTAATATCGATAGTTTGAGGGTCTACCGTTAAATTCAAAAAGTAACTGGCATGCGTACCGTTTTTTAGTAAACCTTCGAACGCTGAAGCAATAGCATGATTTAAATAGGCACTTTTTATAAAGCGGTTATTCACGAAAAAGTACTGCTCGCCTCGTGTTTTTTTTGCATACTCAGGTTTGCCAACAAAACCTGATATTTTAAGTACTTCGGTATCCTCTTCAACAGGAACCAATTTCTCATTAGTCTTATTACCAAAGATATTTACAATACGTTGGCGGTAGTTACTAACTGGCAAATTAAAAGTTTCACTACCGTTGTTATATAAAGCAAAACTTATATTAGGGTGCGCTAGCGCTACACGATGAAACTCATCTATAACATGCCTTAACTCAACAGTATCAGACTTTAAAAAATTACGCCTTGCGGGAATATTAAAGAAAAGGTTTTTTACTGAAACCGAAGTTCCTGTTGGTGTAACAACAACTTCTTGAGAAACCACATCACTGCCTTCAATGATTAAACAAGTACCGATATCCTCATTATCTTGTTTTGTTTTTAACTCTACATGTGCAATTGCCGCAATACTTGCTAAGGCTTCTCCTCTAAAGCCTTTGGTGTGTAATTGGAATAAATCTTCGGCGTTTCTAATTTTTGATGTGGCGTGACGCTCGAAACTCAATCTTGCATCAGTATTACTCATACCCTTACCATTATCAATAACTTGAACTAGGGTTTTACCAGCATCTTTAATAATTAATTTTATAACATCAGAACCAGCATCAATAGCATTTTCTAGGAGTTCTTTTACTACTGAAGCTGGACGTTGTACAACTTCTCCAGCGGCAATTTGATTTGCAACATGATCGGGTAAAAGCTGTATAATGTCTGCCATATATTATTTAGGTAAGAATATAGATAAATCG
The DNA here is from genome assembly GCA_947502405.1 of uncultured Algibacter sp. Taxonomy (GTDB): domain Bacteria; phylum Bacteroidota; class Bacteroidia; order Flavobacteriales; family Flavobacteriaceae; genus Algibacter_B. The sequence goes on from CANMZT010000002.1 coordinate 278,669, forward strand.
AAGTCGATGATAAATAGAAAAACCAAAACAAGAATAGCTACAATAATCAAAATACGACGATTTGCCTCTTTATCTGGGTTGTTTTTTAAATCATCTAGTGCATCATTAAACTTTCCTTTTATTCCTTTATTTGCACCAACTGTTTTTCTGTATTCATCAAATTTATGTTTGATTTCAAAAGGATTACCTTCTCCTTTATCATCATAATAACGTGGTGTGTAATTAAATTTTTTGTTTTTGCGCAATTTTAAAAGCCCCATGATTTCTTAGTTTTTTTTGATTACATGTATTTTTTTTCTAATACATACATACAAATCAATAATAATACCAAAATCATGATTAAGACTTTCATGGACATAGCACCTCTTGCCTTTACTTTGGTGCCCTTACTTTGTTTCCATTTTGAAACAAAATCTTTGGTATCAGCATTGTCGTTTAAACTAGAATCTGTTTGGCTTTCTTTAGAAAACCTTGACTGATAATTAAACGTTCTATGTTTGCGTTGTTTAAACAAAATCTAGTATTGCTCGTCTTTTCAAAAATACTTAAAAGTATGCAGAAATAGGCGATGAAATTGCCAAAAAATGTTAAGAAAAGTAAAAGTGATTTATGATTCCAAAGGAGGCACGACTGAGGTGATCTCTAAATAAACAGACTGCCGCGTTTTACAAAAAAGCAAAACTCGCAGTGACGGTATAGGTTAACTGTTTTTTCGTAGTTCTGCCATTTTAATGGCAGCTATAGCAGCTTCGGTACCTTTATTACCGTGTTTACCTCCAGAACGTTCGAGACCTTGTTGCATCGTATTATCTGTAAGCACGCAGAAAATAACTGGTGTTTCGCGTGTTACGTTTAAGTCTTTAATTCCTTGAGTTACACCCTCGCAAACAAAATCAAAATGTTTAGTTTCCCCTTGAATAACGCTTCCAATAGCAATAACAGCATTAACCATTTGTTCTTGCATTTTTTTACAACCGTAAATTAACTCAAAACTTCCAGGAACATCCCAACGTATAATATTATTTGGCAATACACCATTATCAATTAGCGCATCGTAAGCGCCTTTATACAAGCCTTCTGTGATATTATCATTCCATTCAGAAACAACAATCCCAAACCGAAATTTACTCGCGTCTGGGATTGTTGCTTTATCGTAATCTGATAAGTTTTTATTTGCCGTAGCCATAGTAATTAAGAATTACTTATTTACCAACACCTGAGCTTTTCCAATAAACACATCTACTTTTGAAGCTTCAGTAGAATTAGCGTAATCATCTTTTATTCTTTTAAAATAAGCTAGTGCTTTATCTGCTTTTCCTAACTCTAGTGCAATTGTACCAGCCTTAAATAAGTACATTGGTGTGGTAAACTCGTTATCACGCATTTCTGCTGCTTGCTCATAAGCATCTAAAGCGTCTTCTGGTTGATTTCCTTGAACATAAGCATCGCCAATATTACCCTTTGCTAATGGCGCTAGTATTTCATCATCACTTTTAAAATTGCTTAAATATTCAATAGCCTCATTATATTTTTTTAATCTTAAGTAAGCTGTACCTGCGTAATAGTTTGCTAAATTAGCAGAAGGTGTACCACTGTACTCTTCAATAATATCAAGCATACCAAATTTACCCTCACCACCATTTAGTGCTAAGTTATATAAAGAGTCTTTTGCAGTTCCTGTAACCGCTTGGTCAAAATACTTTTGTGCTTGAAACATATCGTTCATAGCAGCTTCTTGTTTTGGTTTAGCTATAAATTCTTTATATCCTAAAGATGCCAAAACTACTAGCGCTACTAAACCAATGATTATGAAAATATATTTTTGATTCTTAGCTACAAAGTCTTCTGTTTTAGAAGCCGTTTCATCAAGTGTATTAAAAACCTCAGCAGTTGTAGATCCTTCTTCTATATTCTGTTGCTTCTCAACTTTTGTTTTTGGTTTATGTCCTCTTTTCTTGTAAGTTGCCATTATGTGCTTTCTAAAATTATTGTCGCGCAAAAATATAATTTTTCTTCATAACTAAAAGGGTATTTATTTGATATTTTTCAATAATTTGCACATCTTTTCAAGAGTTTAACCTCAAAATAGGCTATAAGTTGCTTTTTGTATGATTTTAAAATCGCTGTCTTTACTTAATTACAAAAATTTTGATAGTAAGTCGTTCATTTTCAATGATAAAATAAATTGTATTGTTGGTAATAACGGAATTGGAAAGACAAATGTATTGGATGCGATTTATCATTTATCCTTTGGAAAAAGTTATTTTAATCCTGTAGCAACCCAAAACATTAAACATGATGAAGATTTCTTTGTGATTAATGGTGATTATGATAAGAATGACAAAACTGAAAAAGTAGCTGTAAGCTTAAAACGCGGGCAAAAAAAAGTTATTAAGCGCAATGGTAAAGCTTATGAGAAATTCAGTGAACATATTGGTTTTTTACCTTTAGTTATTATTTCTCCAGCGGATAGAGATTTGATTATTGAAGGTAGTAGTACTCGCAGAAAGTTTATTGATAGTGTTATTTCTCAGAGCGACAAAAACTACCTAAGCCACTTAATTAATTACAACAAAATATTGGCGCAACGCAATGCTTTACTGAAATATTTTGCACTAAACCATACATTTAACAACGATACTTTAGAGGTTTATAATAATCAGCTTACTGAATATGGCACACTAATATTTGAAAAGCGCAACAACTTTTTAAAGGCTTTTATTCCTATTTTTAAATCGCGTTACGAAGCTATTAGTAATGGTAACGAGGTTGTAGATTTGGTGTATAATAGCCATTTATTTGAAGATGATTTGAATACGCTTTTAAAAGCCTCTGTAAATAAAGACAAAGCATTACAATTTACTAGTGTAGGCATCCATAAAGATGATTTACACTTTAATATTGAAAGCCACCCAATTAAAAAATTTGGTAGTCAAGGCCAACAAAAATCGTTTTTGATTGCACTAAAATTAGCACAGTTTGATTTTATTAAAGCACAAAGTGGCGTGAACCCAATTTTGCTTTTAGATGATATTTTTGATAAGTTGGATGAGCAGCGCGTAGCACAGATTATTAAACTTGTTGACGATGAGAATTTTGGGCAGTTATTTATTAGTGACACACATGCTGAACGTACGGAACATGCTGTAAAACAGGTGCATCAGAGTTATGAGCTTTTTAGGTTATAATATTTAAAGACAGACGTCTTAACAATTACTATAGCTTAAATTAATAAGCATTATTCTGTTACAAATTTGTAATATCCATTTAGTTTACTACTTGACTTTGTAAAAAATTTCTGCTATCTTCGTTTGCCGCCAGATATAAAGCATATGTGCTGAACTTGTTTCAGTATTTAAACGATTTTATATCCGCGAAATATAACCCAAAATATGAAAAACCACCTTCTCATTTTATTTATTGTAATGATTTCAAATATATCATTTGGACAAATTAAATGGGCAATTATTGATGCTGATACTAAAGAGAATATACCTTTTGTTAATATCTGGGTTGAAAACAATAATATTGGAACAATCTCAAACGAATACGGACAATTCGTTCTACCTAAAATGGATGGGACTAAAGTTATTGTTTTCTCAGCTACTGGCTACAATACTAAAAAAATAAAATTCAATTTGATTAAAAACCCAATAGAATTAAAACCTCAAATAATCGAATTGAACGAAGTTGTTTTAACCAACCTAAAAAAACGTAAAAAAGAAAAATATATTGACAAATTGAAAACTAGACAAATTCGACATTATCTCCCTGGTTTTGGTAAACCTTGGATTTTTGCAAAATTTTTCAATTATAAGAAAGAATATGAGGAAACGCCTTTTATAAAAGAAATAAGCATCGCGGTTGAAACTACAAGAGAAGAATCTAAATTTTTAATTCACCTATTGAAAATCAATAAAGAAGGGAAACCTCAAGAATATTTAAATAATAAAAATCTTATTGTTACCGCTGAAAAAGGGAAAAACATAATTAATAAAAATATTTCAAACTTAAATATAGAAGTTCCTGAAAATGGACTATTTGTTGCCGTAGAATGGCTACTTACTAAACAGAATGCTTCAGTTTTTGACTCTTTTGAACCTTACATAGGTTTTACACATGAAGAATCAAATGAAAATAGCTGGGTTTATAGATTTGGAGCATGGAAAAAGGTTAAATCATATAATGGCGAGATATACTCAACAAATACATATAAACAATTGGCAGCTGCATTGAAATTATCGAATTAAAATACTTTGGGCAACAACACCTATAAACAATACGGGCTTTAGGCATAAACGAAAGTCTTGTGTATTTTTATGAAGTCCACAAAATCTTTTGGATTTTGCTATGTACAAGAAAATATAAATCAAAACAAAAAGATTTCGCTATGTGCAATGTGGAAAGCAAACGCTAGTTTGCTCCCGTACTATTTATAGCTCAACCGTTAAACAAACCTTCCCAAAAACAAAATAACTTCAATTTAAAAAAACAAGACAGCAAGTTAACCCGCGTTAGGGATAGCAGTGGAAAGCCCGCAGGCACGAGGACTTGTAACGAATAGCCCGACCCTTGTGGTAACGCCCAAATATTTTTAATACTTTTACGAAACATAAATTTTGACTTTATTGTAATTAAACCATGGCAAAACGTAATAATGAAAACTTGAGTATTGGCGACGCCTTAAAGGAGTTTGTGACTACAAATAAACTTGAAAAAGGCTTGAATAAGGTTAATGTTGCCGAGGCTTGGGAGAAACTTATGGGGAATGGGGTTAACAATTATACACTGTCTGTTAACTTAGAGCGTGAGACTTTATATGTGCAATTGAGTTCTAGTGTTTTACGTGAAGAATTAAGCTACGGTAAGGAAAAGATAATTAACATGCTTAATGAAGAATTGGGTAAAGTAATTATTAAAAAATTGATTTTAAGATAATTACACTTTGAGTTAATTATTAAATAAATGTATATTTTTTGATTTTGTACAATTATTTATACTACCTTTGGGCTTTAATTTTATAATACAAATACAATGAGTAAAGGTACCGTAAAATTCTTTAATGATTCAAAAGGTTTTGGATTCATTATTGAAGAGGACAACAACAAAGAACATTTCGTACACATTTCAGGATTAATCGATGAAATTCGTGAAGGCGACAATGTTGAATTCGATCTACAAGAAGGTAGAAAAGGATTAAACGCCGTAAACGTAAAAGTAATCTAATATATACTTTAACAATTACAATTAAAAGCCTATCTATTTTGATAGGCTTTTTTTGTGGCATTAAGTTTGCTCTATATGAAACATAATAATTAAAATTTAATACAATGAGTAAAGGAACAGTAAAATTCTTCAACGATTCAAAAGGATTCGGATTTATAACTGAAGAAGGTTCAAACACAGAACATTTTGTTCACATTTCTGGATTAATCGATGAAATTCGCGAAGGCGATATTGTTGAGTTTGATTTACAGGAAGGTAGAAAAGGCTTAAATGCCGTAAACGTAAAAGTAGTTTAGTTTAAGAAAAGTAATCTGAGATTTTTCGTCTCAGATGTTCAAATAAATTTGTCATTCCCGCGAAGGCGGGAAACTAAACGTTTTTAAACAAAAAAATCCAGCAACTATGTTGCTGGATTTTTTTTATTTTATTGTGGTGTAAAACAGTTTTAAAACTGCTCTCTTCCAGAGAAATGAAATGCACCTTCTATAGCTGCATTATCATCACTATCACTACCATGTACTGCGTTTTCGCTAATGGAATCTGCATACATTTTTCTAATGGTACCTTCTGCTGCATCTGCAGGATTTGTTGCTCCTATTAAAGTTCTAAAGTCTTCTACAGCATTTTCTTTTTCTAAGATTGCTGCAACTATTGGTCCGCGTGTCATGTATTCTACCAATTCTGGGAAAAACGGACGTTCTTTATGTATTGCATAAAATGTTTCTGCGTCTGCAGTAGTCATTTGCGTTAATTTCATTGCTACAATTCTGAATCCTGAAGCTGAAATTTTTTCTAAAATTGCACCAATGTGTCCTTTTTCAACCGCATCTGGCTTAAGCATTGTAAATGTTCTGTTTGTTGCCATTATTTTTGTTTTATGTATTCAGATAATAAATATTTGACATATATGTCTTCATGAAATAACAAAACAAATTCTTGAAAACAATTTTACAAATCTGTTGTTATTTTGGATGCAAAAGTAATCTATTTCTATGGATTTGCAATATTTCTAATTTTAAAAAATTGTATCTTTGCAAACTATGAAAAAACAAGACATTGCAAGCATAAAGCAGCTTTTATCTACTAAAAAAAAGATTGTTATTGTGCCTCATAAAAATCCTGATGGTGATGCTATTGGTTCTACTTTGGGGCTTTATCATTATTTAATAAAAAGTACTCATAAAGTAAATGTTTTGGTACCCAATGATTATCCTTCGTTCTTAAAATGGATTCCTGGAAATGAAACTATTTTAAAATACGATTACCAATCTGGTGTTTGCGATGCGCTTATAAAAGATGCTGATATTATTTTTACTTTGGATTTTAATGCTTTCCATAGAACAGGTGATATGGAATCTGTTTTAACTGAAAGTGATGGATTAAAAATCATGATAGATCATCATCAAGCGCCTGATGATTATGCCACTTATATGTATAGTGATGTTAGTATGAGTTCGACTTGTGAGATGGTTTATCATTTTATTGATATGCTAGGAGATGCAGATGCTATTGACAGTAATATTGCTACTTGCCTTTATGTTGGTATTATGACAGATACGGGATCTTTTAGATTTCCTTCCACAACAAGTATTACACACAACATTATAGCAAAACTTATTGAAAAAGGTGCTAATAATGCAGATATCCATAATAATGTTTACGACACAAACTCTTATGAACGTTTACAACTATTAGGTTGTGCGCTTACTAATTTAAAGGTGATACCAGAGTCTAGAACAGCTTATATTACACTGTCTCAAAACGAGCTACATAAGTATAATTATAAAAAAGGAGACACTGAAGGTGTTGTTAATTACGGTCTATCTTTAGACGGTATTGTACTTGCCGCTATTTTTATTGAAGATAGAAATGAAGGCATTATAAAAATATCGTTACGCTCCAAAGGAAGCTTTTCTGTAAACGAAATGTCTAGAGCTCATTTTGATGGTGGCGGCCATACTAATGCCGCTGGCGGAAAGAGTTATTTATCCCTTGAAAAAACAGTTGAAAAATTTATTAGTATATTACCTACTTATAACAAAGCCCTAAATAATGAATAAATTACTCACCGTAGCTTTAGTTTTACTAGTCTTTAGCTGTAAAACTCCTGAAGCTAGACGCCCTGTTTCTGTGTCATCAGGATCCTTTATAGATGCCTCAGTAGAGCGTAATAAAAAACTAAACGCTAAGGAAAAATTGTTTATTGAGAATCTTATGAAGCAAGAAGAGCAAGATTATATTGCTTCTGAAAGTGGATTTTGGTATTACTACAACAATAAAATTGAGAATGATTCCTTAATGACACCTGCTTTTGGCGATGTTATAAATTACAATTACAACGTTAAAGGAATTAATGGTAATCTCATTTACTCTACTGAAGATATCAAAACTCAAACCTATGCAATGGATAAAGAAGAATTATTCACTGGGTTGCGTGAAGGTTTAAAGCTAATGAAAAGCGGTGAAACAGTTACTTTTCTATTCCCTTCTCAAAAAGCTTATGGCTACTATGGCGATGAAAATAAAATTGGCAGTAATGTGCCCTTAATTTGTGAAGTAACCATTAATTCTATCACTCAAAACCAAACGCCGTAATATGCTTTTAAAAAGTGCTACTAGAGTTTTAATACTGGCACTTGTTCTGGTAAATTTATCATCATGTAGTGAAAAATACAATGAATTAGATGGTGGCATTTATGCAGAATTTATTACCACAAAAGGTACTATGGTTGCTAAATTGAGTTACAAAAAAACACCGGTTACAGTTGCCAATTTTGTATCATTAGCAGAAGGCTCGAATACACTAGTTAAAGCTGAATATAAAAACAAACCTTATTTTAACAACACCATTTTTCATCGGGTTATTGATAATTCAATAGTACAAGCGGGTACACCAAATGGTAAAAGCTCTGGAAACCCAGGTTATAAGTTTAAAGATGAATTTCATCCTGATTTAAAACATAATAAAGCAGGCGTTTTATCTATGGCTAATTTTGGACCAAAAACAAATGGTAGTCAGTTTTTTATAACAGAAATACCAAGACCTGGTTTAAATAATAAACATAGTGTTTTTGGCGAACTTGTAATAGGACTAAATGTTTTAGACTCCATATCTCAAGTAAAAACCGATAAAGATTATAGACCATTAGAGCCTGTTTTAATTAAGGAACTCAATATCATTAGAAAAGGTAGTGATGCTAAAAGTTTTGATGCATCAGAGGTTTTTGAAAATCATTTTGCTGAAGAGGAACGTAGAGATAAAGAGAATAAAGCTAAGGCTGAAGCTATTTTAAAATCGACTTTGGAAAAGTTTGAAAAACAAAAAGCCAAAGCTATAAAGCTTAAATCTGGCTTACAATATTTTATTTCTAAAAAAGGGACAGGACTCAATCTACCTGAAGACGCAGAAGCTTTAGTGCATTACACAGTTTTTACTGAAGACGGAAAGCTGATTAAAACAAGTAAACTTGAAGTTGCAGAAAACCTTAATGCTGTTGATAAAGAAAAGAAAGCCGCTAATAAATACCAACCTATTAGAGCAGATATTGGCCCTGATGCACAAATGATTCCTGGCTTTAAAGAAGGCTTGCAACAGCTACGTGTTGGAGATAAAGCCACTTTGTTTATACCATATCATTTAGGTTTTGGTGAAGCTGGCGGCAACACCGTTCCCGGAAAAACCAATATTATTTTTGAGGTTGAAGTCTTAAAACTTCTTAGATAAATTTTAACATAAATACCATATCAAACCTTTATATTTACGCTGAAAAATAAAACCTATGCAAGCATTAAAATTTGATTGGAATCCGATAACAGGAATTGACATTGTTGGAAACTTCAAACTACACTTTTATAGTGTAATGTGGATTGTTGCTTTTATTCTAGGTTGGTATATCATGAAACGTATTTTCACTAAAGAAAAAGTGTCTCTTGATTATCTAGATCCTTTATTTATCTATACGGTTTTGGCTACCATGTTAGGTGCAAGATTAGGACATGTATTGTTTTACCAATCCGAGTTGATTTCAGAAGATTTTTTTAGCATCTTCTTACCATTTAAGTTTAAAGGCGGCTTTGAGTTTACTGGTTTTCAAGGTTTGGCAAGTCATGGTGCTGCTATTGGGATTATTATTGGTATGTATTTGTACCGAAGAAAGTATACCTACAAATCAATCCTTTGGATTTTAGATAGGATTGTTATTCCTGTAGCTTCTGGTGCTATTTTTATTAGAATAGGAAACTTTATAAATTCTGAAATTATAGGAAAAGCTTCTGGCGACTTCCCATTAGGTGTGCGTTTTATTCAAGATGAATATTATAAAAGCGAAATTGTACAACGCACTGGTATTAAAGATGTTCAAAAAGCCTACAATGCTGTTACTGACAGTTCTCAGTTTCAAAACTTACTTGAAGCAGTTCCATACAGACATCCTTCACAACTTTACGAATCGTTTTGCTACATTTTTGTATTTCTTATCCTATGGTACTTCTACTCGAAAACTACAAAAAAAGACCAACCTGGTTTCTTATTCGGTCTGTTTTTGGTGCTTCTTTGGACGATTAGATTCTTTATAGAATTCACTAAAGAACCCCAAGGAGATGAGTACATCAATTGGTTTAATTTGAATACTGGACAGTGGCTAAGTATTCCGTTTGTACTTATTGGACTTTATTTTATGTTTGTTTACAAACCTAAACACACCAAAGTATAATTATGTTATTAAAGTCTAACTTTTTACTTCTTACAACTTTATTTATTTTGATTTTTACGTCTTGTAAAGACGAAAAAAAGGTTATTAAACAAACCGAAGTTGCATTTACTAAAGAAGGTGAACTTACTATTTTTAAACCTGCTGATTCTTCAAAAATTAGTTTAGATATTGAAATTGCTGATACAGATTTTGATATTCAAACGGGTTTGATGTATAGAAATTCTATGAAAAAAAATCAAGGCATGCTCTTTGTTTTTGATGATGAAATCGAGCGTTTCTTCTATATGAAAAACACTAAAATCCCTTTAGATTTAATTTTCATAAATGCTGATACAAATATTGTTAGCTTTCAAAAAAACGCTAAGCCTTTTGATGAATCTTCACTTCCATCTAATGGTCCTTCAAAATATGTATTAGAAGTTAATGCAGGTTTGGTTGACCTATGGAATCTTTCAGAAAAAGACTCTATTATTTTCAGTAAGCAATAAAAGTCGTTAACGCCTTTTCCCACCTAAATACTCCATAGCTTCGCCTTTTCCAAAACCGTAACTAAAACCAATGGCTACAAACCGACCTCGTTGACCAAAATCATAAGCTCTTGAATTGTCTTGGGTAATAAAATTTTCAAAAATACTTGAAGCAAATACATCTCTAATACTCAGGTTAATTACACCTTTGTCTTTCAATATCTTTTTACGAATACCAATATCAAGAAAGGTATTTGCACTTCTTTCCCCTTGAACCGTTTTAAACTTTGATCTGTGATTACCAACTGCTTCCAAATCAATTTCAGCTGGTAAATCAATTTTTGCCATAAGCTTTGAACCCCACTGGCTACCTTTAAAATCAAAAACGTTTAATTGAAAAGTTCCTTTCCTTTCAAATTGATTATAATTAAAATCTACATTAAAGGTTAACCATTTTACAGGACTATATTTGGTATTAAACTCAATACCCAGAACGCTATTAGTTCCAATATTTTCTGGTATACGCGTATTTACTTTGTTTTCAATTATTGAAATTCGCTCTATAACATCTGTTGTATATCGGTGGAAAACACCAAAATTCAAAGACGTTTTTCCAACATCAAAAATACTGGTTAATTCATATGAGTCTGTAAACTCTGGCATAAGCGCTGGGTTACCTTGTCGAATATTAAAATTATTTCTAATATTAAAAAAAGGATTCAATTGCCACATTCCTGGTCTATTTATTCTTGCTGAGTACCCTGCTTGTAGCGAGACCGCATCCGATAATTTGTAAGAAGTATGAATGCTTGGAAATAAATTGGTATAGTTTTGATTATTTGCTTCGTTAGTAGTTACCAATATTGTGTTTAAATCTGTTTGCTCTAATCGTAATCCAGCCTTTAAGCCCCAATTCTTGTATTCGTAGCCTCCAATTACATAAACACCTAATACTTTTTGATCAAACTTAAAATTGTTTGTAAAATTCTCGTCTGTTTCAAACTCACCATTTTCCAAATTTTGCACTTCAAAATCATTGCCAATATCATTAATTACAAATTGGGCACCCGTCTCCATAGTCCATATCTCAGAAAATGGTTTGGTATAATCCAATTTAAAAGTATAGGTGTTATCAGAGTAATCTGTTCTAGTATTTTGTGTATTATCTCTGTTATCTCCAAAAAGCGTAGTATCTTCAAATAGTGAAGTTAAATCTTTCCCAAAAGAATTTCCTGTAGCACTTAACAACAAATCATGATCTTCATGGTCATCAAAATCTCTTTTATACACTAACTCGTATTGCCACTTTGGATTTGTTGCTTCTGTAGTCTCTTTTCGATTCCATTCAGAAGTAACACGGTTTGCATCAAGTGATTTAAAATTAATATCTGAAGGTTGATCTTCAATCTCATACGCAAAATTCCCTGATAGCGTTATTACATTGTTTGAATTGATATAATAATCTGTTCCTAAAGTGATATTATAAAACTTCTCAACTCTTAAATTTCTACCTTCACTTAATATGGAAGTATTATCTTCAAGATTCTCATTTATATTTTCAGAATCGCGAGGATAAACCCTTCTACCTAAACCAAGTTGGGTAAATAAATTAAACTTTTCTGAACGTCGGTTTAAACTAAGTCCAAAACTATTATTATCCGGCACACCTGCATTTAAGCTAAAAGCACCATTAACACCTTTTCGCTCGTCCTTTTTAATAACAATATTTATAATTCCTGATGTTCCTTCGGCATCGTATTTAGCGGAAGGATTAGTTATAACCTCTACCCTATCAATCATATCAGCTGTAATACTACCTAAAGCACCACCATCCTCAGTTAAAATAGAAGGTTTCCCGTTTATTAAAACTTGTACTCCTGTGCTACCACGTAAACTTATTGCACCTTCAATATCTACATTTACAGAGGGCACATTGTTTAAAACCTCCAAAGCACTGGCACCAGTAGAACTTAAATCTTTACCTATATTAAAAACGCGTTTATCTAACTTGAATTGCGAGGAGGACACCTCAGCTTGCACTAAAACTTCACCTAATTGTTCTGCATCTTCCTCAAGTAAAATAGTCCCTAGATTAATTTTACCATTATTGATATCAAAATCCTTAATAGTTTTTGATACAAACCCCATAAAACTAATTTGAAAATAAAAATTATTGGCTTCAGTTTTAATCCTAAAGTTGCCATTTTCTTCCGCTATTACTCCTGTAATAGTTTTATTTGATGCAATATCTAACAGGGCTACAGTGCTGTAAGCTAGTGGTTGCTCTCCTGTTTTTTCAACAACTCTTCCTTTGATTTCAATACTTTGTGCGGATAATAATTGACCCGATATTTGTATCAAAACAAGAAAAAGCAGACTAAATAGATACTTAAAATTCATAATAAAATTATTGATAAAGTATAACATTTACACCTATCTAAAACAATATAATTGTTAAATTAATGATAATGTTATGACTCTGGAATAGAGTACTACATACGCTCAGGCACCTGTACACCTAATAACTCAAAACCATTTTTAATAGTATTTGCAACTACTTGAGATAATTGTACTCTGAATGCTTTTTCAGTATTGTTATCTGCTCCTAAAATGGATACATTCTGGTAAAATGAATTGAATTCTTTAACCAAATCGTAAGTGTAGTTTGCAATTAAAGCTGGACTATGATTTTCTGCTGCATTTTGAATTACTTCTGGGAATAATTGAACCTGCTTTATTAATTCGCGCTCCTTATCATGAAGTGATAATGTTTTAATGCTAGTACTAACATCAATATCAGCTTTACGTAAGATAGATTGAATTCTAGCATAAGTGTATTGAATAAACGGCCCTGTATTTCCTTGAAAATCTATAGACTCCTTAGGGTCAAATAAAATACGTTTCTTAGGGTCAACTTTTAATATATAATACTTTAAAGCACCTAAACCAATAGTTTTATATAGCTCTTTTTTTTCTTCATATGAATAGCCATCAAGTTTGCCCAACTCTTCAGAAATCTCTTCAGCTGTATTGGCCATATCAAAAATCAAATCATCTGCATCAACAACAGTACCTTCTCTACTCTTCATCTTTCCACTTGGCAAATCTACCATTCCGTAGCTTAAATGATATAGGTTCTTAGCCCACTCAAACCCCAGCTTTTTCAGAATTAAAAACAGGACTTGAAAGTGATAATCTTGCTCATTCCCAACGGTATAAACCATACCACCAACATCTGGAAAATCTTTTATACGTTGAATTGCAGTACCAATATCCTGAGTCATATAAACCGCAGTGCCATCAGCACGCTGTACTATTTTTTTATCAAGACCCTCATCGGTTAAATCACACCATACCGAACCATCATCTTCCTTGTAAAACACACCACTTTTCAAACCTTCACCAACAAACTCTTTACCTAATAAGTAGGTCTTACTTTCATAATAAAGTGTATCAAAATCAACGCCTAAATTCTTGTATGTAATGTCAAATCCATCATACACCCAACCATTCATTTTTTTCCATAATGCTACAGTGTCTTCATCACCAGACTCCCACTTTCGGAGCATGTTTTGAGCTTCTAAAAGAATCGGAGCATTTTTTTTAGCTTCTTCCTCAGATTGACCAGAATCAATTAAATTTTGAATCTCTTTTTTATACTCCTGATCAAACTTTACATAATAATTACCAACAAGTTTATCCCCTTTTAAACCAGTACTCTCTGGAGTTTCTTCATTCCCAAAATGCTTCCAAGCTACCATGCTTTTACAAATATGAATTCCTCTATCATTTATAATTTGCGTTTTGTAAACTTTCTTTCCTGAAGCTTTTAAAATCTCTGCTACACTATAGCCTAAAAGATTATTTCTAATGTGTCCTAAGTGCAGTGGTTTATTAGTATTTGGTGAAGAATACTCAACCATAATGGCCTTTTCATCTGGTTTTGGTGACACAAAACCATAAGTTTGATTGTTTTTTATTTCATTAAAAAAATCAAGGTAATACGAATCGTTAATCTCAATATTTAAAAACCCTTTAACAACATTAAATGCTTTTACATCATCAGCATTTTCAACCAAATAATTACCAATACGCTCTCCTATTTGCACCGGATTGCCTTTTACATAACGTAACATTGGAAAAACTACAACAGTTATATCTCCTGCAAACTCCTTCCTTGTTGCTTGAAATTCAACAGTTTCTAATTCAACATTAAAGTCAGATTTTACAGCTTGCTTTACGCAATTCTCTAAGGTTTCTTGAAGGTTCATCTTACTGGTTTTACGGCTGCAAAGATAGAATTTTAAATCAAGTTTTACTGTTTAATTATTTCGAAAATCAATATATTAGAGTGTATGAAATCTTCTTTAATTTCTGTTATTTTTTTGTGTATAATTTTGAGTTGTTCAAACTCTAATAATGAAGACACATCAGTCTCAAAAGCCTTATTTTATAAAGGTATGGACTTATCATTTCAATCTGAATTAGAATCCTATAACGTACCTTATAAAGACAATTTAGGAAACCCAATTAATTTACTTGATTATACTTCAAAAAATGGGACAAATCTAGTTCGTTTAAAATTATGGCATACTCCTCAAAATGGAGAAAACAGTTTACAGGATGTTAAATCTTATGCTAAACGTGTAAAAAATAAAAGCATGAATCTTTTATTAAATATACATTATAGTGACTATTGGGCAGACCCAAGTAATCAAACACCTCCTAGAGCATGGCAAAACATGAGTTTCCAAGAAATTAAAATTGCAATATATGAATATACAAAACATGTAGTTGAAGAGTTAAAAAATCAAAATACATTACCTGAAATTATTCAAATTGGTAATGAAACTGACAGCGGATTTTTATGGAATCATGGAAAAGTATGGAATGAGTTTTCTGATAATTGGGAAAATTATGCAACTTTAATTAATGAGGCTATAAGAGGTATTAAAACGATAGATACCGATAATAAAATTAAGATTATGCTTCATCATTCTAGTGTTGAAAAGGCCATCTTTTTGTTCGATGAATTGAACCCATTTAATATTGATTTTGATATTATTGGGTTATCTTATTATCCACAGTTTCAAATAAAAAATCTAAGTTTAGTACAAGATAAATTGAATGAACTTGCCATAACATTTGATAAGGACATTTTATTGGTAGAAATTGCATATCCCTTTACGTTGTCTTGGAATGATAATAGCACAAATTTTATTGGAGATACAAGTCAAACCTTAAGCGAGTTTTCTGCTACTCCCGAAGGCCAAAAAGCCTATTTAGAATGGTTGATTTCAGTTATTAATAAAATTCCGAACAAAAAGGGTATTGGTTTTTGTTACTGGGCTCCTGATTGGGTTGCTTTTGAGGGAAATGAAGTCACTTCTACATCAGGTAGTGCTTGGGAAAATCAATGTTTATTTGATTTTGAATATAAAATACTCCCCGCTTTTGATGTTTATAGAACAAACTAATCGATTCCTGAAAATAACCAAATTCCTACATCTTAATTAAACACTTTTAGAATAATCAAATCAAAATGCATTTCATCGACAAAAGTGCTCTTTTTCTATGTTTTTTACCGTTCATCTATTCGTCGATTTTTAGGCTATTTTCCTTGTGTCCTTTCGTCTAATTTTTTGGCATTAAAACGCAGAAATTAGATTTTAAATTTCCTTTTTTCAACTTTTGCGTGGTAATGCTATTAATTCGAACTTTTTCGGATAAAATTTTAACGCTAACAAATAATTACAGCTAAAAAGACAATCTTATTTTCCCTCAAAATTTAAGACCCCTTTACATTGTCTGGTTCTAGATGTAATTTAAATGTTATAATGAGGAAAATAATTACTTTATTGATTATGTTGTCTACTTCTGTGGGTTTTTCACAAACCGATGATATAGATAAACTTGCCTTAGAATTAGCATTCCAAGAACAGGACTCCTTAAAAGTTGAAACTTCTTTGAAACTTATTAAAGCGCTGTATGATGCAAATGATTATGAAAGAGCTTTAGAATACATTTTAAAAAGCGAAAAACTCTCCAACAGCATAAATTTCAAAAAAGGTATTGCTGAGATAGCCTATTACAAATCTTTAATTTACGCTCAGAAAAATGATTACATAAATGCTGTAAGTGGTTATAACAAATCAAAAGCTCTATTTCATTCTTTAAAAGACACATTAAGTGTTGCCAAAGTTAATAATAGTATTGGTTTGATAGAGATTAAACGTGGAAACTATAACAAAGGTTTGCAATTCTCTTTAGCTGCAATTAAGGAGCTTGAAAAAAGAAACCTAGTTAAAGATCTTAACTTGGCATATAGTAATTTAGCCAATGCCTATTATAACATAAACCTTCATGAAAAAGCCATAGAGTTTTATTTAAAAGCACTAGATGTTCAATTAAAGCTTAATGATACTAAGGGAATAAACGAATCACATAGCAAATTAGCTGAACTATATTCTGATAAAAAAGAACATCGAAAAGCTATTGAGTATTATGAAAAATTACTAGAAAGCACAGAACTAAATAATGATTCTATAAGAGGGCAAATATTTCCTAAATTAGGTGGTGAGTACTTAAGGTTTAATGACTACAGTAGAGCCACAAGATACTTAATAGATGGTTACAATATTAATATAAGAACAAAAAACCAACCAGGTTTACTTCTTTCTTTAAATAATTTAGGAGATTTAAACTTAAAACAAGGGCGGTTAAAAACTGCTGAAAAACAACTTTTAGACGCTGGGGCTATTGCCAAAAAACTTGATAATAAAACAGAATTACTGAGGCATTACAAACTTATGAAGTCTCTTGATTCTACGAGACGTCGTTTTGATAGAGCTTTTATATGGCAGCGTGAGTATTACGAGCTCAATAATATTCTTAAAAAAGAAACAGAGATAGCACCTCTTATTACCGAAACTCAAGAATCAATTACAACAATAGATTCAGAGACAAATAACGTTTCTCAAAACACCAAACCTACAAACAATCTTTCATCTGAGGAAAAGGCGCAAATTGATAAAAAACTAGATAAGTATAAGCTTTTACTTTATGCTTTGCTTGCGGCACTTATTGTAGTTTCAGCTTTATTAGTATTAGTGTACTTAAAGCGTAACAGCAACATTAAGTACATGCAAGAACTTGAAGATAAAAATATTAAAATTGAGCTTCAAAACGAAGCTTTTTCAGAACAAACGAAGCATCTGGAAAATGTTAATAATGTTAAAGACAAGCTATTTTCTATTGTATCTCATGACTTAAAAGATTCCCTTTCCTCAATCAATGGCTTTATAGACTTACTTAAAGACGGGTCATTATCTAGAGAAGAGTTTGATAATTTAATCCCTGAGTTAAGCGAAAATGCTAACAATGCTTCCTTATTGCTTTTCAATTTGCTTAATTGGTCTAAATCTCAAATGCAATCTTTAGAGCCAAAACCAAGCTTATTTGATATTCAAGAGGTTTTTGAAAGTAAAGTAAAACTCATAGAGCAACGTATGGAAAACAAAGGTATTAACCTAGTTGATCACTCTCTAAGAGATTTTGCTTATGCAGATAGAAGTATGTTCGAAATCGTTGTGCAAAACCTATTAGCTAATGCTCTCAAATTTTGTAAAAGTGGAGATACCATTACAGTATCTAACCACATTAGCAATGGTAGTTGTATTGTAAGTATTGCAGATACAGGCATAGGTATTTCAGAAGTAAACCAAAAAAAACTATTCAATAGCAGTTCTTTCACCACTATGGGAACCGATAATGAAAAAGGCACAGGCCTAGGTCTCTCAATCTGTAAAGAGTTGGTAGAACTCAACAATGGAAAAATTTGGGTAGAAAGTACTCAAGGTGTAGGTAGCACATTCTATGTGCAGTTGCCCAAATCCAGACCATCATAAAGTTTTTAAACCTAAAAGGGCGTTACCCAAAGGGTCGGGCTTTCCGTTAAAAGTTTTGGCTCGATGCGCGCCTCGCCAAAAGCTACCACTGCAATCCCTAACGCACCTATCCGCTAACTTATTTTTTAGGCAAAAACACCTCAGCCATCATACAACGAGCACTTCCACCCCCACAAGTCTCGATAGTCTCTAAAGAACTCGATAGTATTTTAGTATGTTTTTCAAGTATCTTTATTTGAGAAGGGGTTAAGCAATCAAATGCTGCTTGACTCATAATTAAAAAGCGTTCATCATTAGCACCTTTAACCTGCAACATATTTCCAGCAAAATGAGTCACTTGCTCTTCAGATATATCGACAATAATTTTATCATCCTCCTTTAAATGTTTAATCACATTTTTGCGTTCTTTCTTATCATCAATACTACTCAAACAAATCACAGCAAAAGTTTCAGCTACACACATCATCACGTTAGTGTGATAAATAGGTTTCCGCTCTTCATTTACAGTTTGGTACGATGTAAAAATCACTGGAGTAAACTCAAAATCCTCACAAAACTCAATAAATAAATCTTCGTCAGCACGAGGTGACAAAGCACAATAAGCCTTTCTGTTTACCCGATCAAGAACCACACTTCCTGTTCCCTCTAAAAACACATGCTCTTCTTCAGCACTTGTATAATCAATAATATTATTAATCTGAAACCCTTGTTCTTCTAGAGTTACAAGAATATCTTCTCGCCGTTCTAAACGTCTATTCTCTGCAAACATAGGATACAAACCAACATCACCATTCTCATGAAAAGATATCCAGTTGTTTGGGAAAATCGAGTCTGGTGTATCAAAGTCTAATCTATCATCCACAACCACCACATCAACACCTATACCTCTTAGCTTTTCAACATAAGCGTCAAACTCTTTTTGCGCTTTAGCATTTATCGTTTCAGGTAGAACACCATCAATAGACTCTTGATAATAATTGTTTACAGCCGTTTGTTCGTTCATCCTAAAGTTTACAGGACGAATCATTAAAATAGAGTTCGCTGTCTGTTGCATAATTAGTCTCGTATTAAAGGCATAGTGGTACATCTCAATAAACCTTCTTGTTTACCTATCTCAGCATAAGGTACTTCTTCAACAGTAAAACCTTGATCTCTTAACCAATTATTGAGTCTGGTAAAGTTTTGTTCAGAAATAATTACTTCTTCAGAAATTGAAAAGACATTACTATACATTTGATACATCTCATCTTTGGTAACTTCAAATACGTTTTCTTTCCCAAAGAAATTCACCAACCATTCGTATTCTTTTTCAATTAAAAACCCATTCTTGTGGATAATAGCTTTACCTTTTCCCAATGGATTAAAACAACAATCTAAATGTAATGCATTTTCTTTAGGGTCTGTATTAGATTTTCTTAGTTCGAATGATTTTACAGTTTTATTTGGAAACAACTCTTGAATTGCGATTACTGCATCCATATTTGTTCTTGCTGTAATTAAATCCGGATAATCTTCTCCAGAATAAGTTCCTATAAAAATATAATCATCCAAAGGCATTACATCACCTCCTTCTACATGGCATGCCTCAGGTAAAATAATACGCTTATCTTCTGCAACTTGATTCCATATATAATCTATAGCATGAACCTCATCTTCCCTGTGTGGCAAAATATTAGCTTCTATCATAATATCTTCAATCACAAAAGCAATATCTCTCGCAAATATTTGGTTGCAATCTTTTATAACTTGAGGTCTGTAAACCTTAACACCATATTTTTCAAAAACTTTAGCTACAGCATTCAGCTCTTCAATCATGTCAGATTCTATAGGGTATGTACCAGCAAGAATATGTTGAATACTTTTAGGGTCGTAACAATCTTCAACCTTAGGTGTAGGACCATTACTTTCTGCTGTTCCTAAAACCACAGCTCTTAGTCTTGAAGTTTCATTTTTTACATTTAATTTAAGCATACAATATTCAAAATATGTTAAGAAACGAAAGCATCAAAGCTAATAATTATTAAGGAGAAATTACATAATTACTAAAAATTTACTCTTAAAAAAGAAAAAGCTTCATAAAAAAATCATGAAGCCTGAGAATTTTTTAAAATAATAATTCTATCTCTTATTAATTGGAATAAAATCTCTACTAGTTTCTCCAATATAAAGTTGTCTTGGTCTTCCAATTGGCTCTTTACGCAAACGCATCTCCCTCCATTGTGCAATCCAACCTGGTAAACGACCAATCGCAAACATAACAGTAAACATTTCAATTGGAATGCCCATAGCACGATAAATAATTCCCGAATAGAAATCTACATTAGGGTATAATTTTCTATCCACAAAATATTGATCTTCTAGAGCTTCCTTTTCTAATCCCTTTGCTATTTCTAAAATAGGATCTTCAACTCCTAAATCATGTAAAACCTGATCTGCAGCTTTTTTTATAATTTTAGCGCGTGGATCAAAATTCTTGTATACACGATGACCAAAGCCCATTAACCTAAATGGATCACTTTTATCCTTGGCTTTTGCCATATACTTCTTAGTATCTCCTCCATCTTCTTGAATAGCCTCTAGCATTTCTAGCACCGCTTGGTTTGCTCCTCCATGAAGTGGCCCCCAAAGCGCTGATATTCCAGCAGAAAGAGATGCAAACAAACCTGCATGGGATGAACCTGTAATTCTTACTGTTGACGTAGAACAATTTTGCTCATGATCTGCATGTAATATTAATAGTTTATCCAAAGCATCGACTAAAACTGGATTTTGTACATAGCAGCTATTTGGTCTTGAAAACATCATTTTTAAGAGATTCTCAACATAGCCTAGTGAATTATCACCATAATCTAGTGGCTGACCTTGCTTTTTTCGCATTGTCCAAGCTACTAAAACAGGCATTTTTCCCAATATTCTTACTACAGACTTATACATATCTTCTTCAGAATCCACATTAACCGAAGAAGGATTAAACGCCGTTAATGCACTTGTTAAAGAAGAAATTACACCCATTGGATGTGCTGCTTTAGGAAAAGCATCTAGTATCTTCTTTATATCTTCATCTACAGCTGATTCGGCTTTAATATCATCATGAAATTTATCATTCTGCTCTTTAGTTGGTAACTCTCCAAAAATCAACAAGTATGCTACTTCTAAAAAATCCGCTTTTTCAGCTAATTCTTCTATTGAATATCCTCTATATCTTAAAACTCCCTTTTCTCCATCTAAAAAAGTTATTGCACTTTCGCATGAACCTGTATTCTTGTAACCAGAATCTAAAGTAATAACACCTCCTGTACTTGCCCTTAATTTAGAAATATCAATTGCAACTTCATTTTCAGTTCCTTTAACTATAGGAAACTCATATTTTTTATTATCTATCTCAATTGTAGCTGTATCTGTCATATGCGTTTAGTGAGTTTTGTTGTTTTTTTGCGGAGTGCTAAATTACGAAATTCAACCCTATTTTTAAAGATTATTAAGAAGGTTTTAACCAATTAACATATTATTAAAATTGATGCCAAATAAAAAAGCGATTATTAAAAAATAATCGCTTTTTTAGAAAGACAATAATATAAATCTAATCTTTTATTATTTTTTGAAGCCTTACTCCAATTTCCGTATTTATTTTCAAAAAATAAGTACCAACTTTAAAGTGTGATATATTTATTAATACTTCTCTTTGGTCAATTAACTTAGTTAAAACTATTCTTCCTTGAATATCGTAAATTTCTAGAGAATGTATTGACGAATCTGCTTTCACATTCAACATATCTGTTGTCGGATTTGGAAAAATCGAAACGGAATTATCTATTTCAAAATCATTATTTGACAATGCATTTTCAAAGGACGTAGTTGCAAAATTGGTTTCAATTGGGAAATTATAGTCAAAATAAATATCGGCTTTTTTGGTTACAGCATCTCCTGTTACTAAAGTGTTGAGTGATTTTACTTTGAAAACAATATTTCCTTTACCATTAGCTTCTAAATTAATATCATCAAAAATAAACTCTACTTTGTCGCCAGTTATTTTAGTAATCATACTGTGCGATGCACTCATAATCTGCAGCGTATTTATATCATACTTAGCGGTATCAACAATATTCTTTACAACAATAAATGTAGCAGCTGCTGTTCCTGTATTCTCAAAGTTAATTAGATAGTGAAGATACTCTCCAATGGTAGATGGATCGACTAGATCGCCTTCCAAACATGTTATGTCATTAGGGTCGTAAGAACCTACAACTACTTGATCGAATTGAAAAACATTGTCTTCTGGTAGCTCATCACTAGAAACTGGGTTTATAGTTGCTGTAAAGTTTAATACATCATCATTATTTACAGCTGGTGTTTCCATTGGAGAATTCACATTTAAAGTCAGTTCAAAATTTCTACTTTCAAAAGGCAATAAACCGGTATAGTTCCAAGATAGATTTCCTGCAGATTGAGAATCTGGGGTTGTAGAAGCAGAAATATAATCTAAAATCGAATCATCAAAGGCAATATCAACCACTCCAGAAAGTGTTTGATTGCCTTTATTTTTGAAAACGACTTTATATTCTGCATCAAAACCTGGTCGAGCAGGTGTAATTGGACTGATTATAACTTCAACATCATTATGAACTCCATTTGCTGTAACACAAAAATTTTGAGTATTTATAGAGTTATCAATTTCAGTAAATGAAATAGTTGCGGTTGCCGGAGAAACTGAAAACCATGATGGGTTTTCTATATTTGGCGTGATGTCAAAATCACCAACTTCATTAGTATTAAATGCATAACTCCCCATTGTATTTGTTAATGTAGCACCTTGGTTAGTACCATCATGTACTCCAATTTTAATATTGGGTTGTGGCGAATCATTTATATCGCAACCATTGTTATCTCCATCAAAACGAAAAACTCCAGAAATGGTATTAAAATCTCCACCTGGAACAAAGCTACAATATGAATTTATTTCTACAGGATTTATTCTAAACCTTTCTAGTTTTATACTTTTTATTTGACTTTCATCTGCACAAATAAAAGTAAGGTTTGGGTTATTTTCGACGTTTACTGTTTCGTTTTTACCATTTTTAATGAACAATGTTGATAGTGGATTATTATTATCGATAATTAAAGTACTAAGATTTACATTATTTGTTACATCAAGAGTTAATAATTGATTTCCATCACAATGTAAAAATTTTAATTCTAAGTTTTTTGAAACATCTAAACTAGTTAATTTATTTCTAGAACAACGTAAATGTTCTAATTCTAAATTTTTTGAAACATCTAAACTAGTTAATTCATTCTTAGAACAAAATAACCTTGATAATTTTAAATTTTTTGAGACGTCTAAACTTGTTAAACTGTTACCCCAACAATCTAACGATGTTAATTCTACATTTTTAGAGACATCTAAACTAGTTAAATGGGCAAATCGACATTCGAATTCTGTTAATTTTATATTTTTAGAAATATCAATACTAGTTAATTCTACGTCAATTAAAATTAAAGTCCTTATGTTAACAAAGGCCTCTATACCCGTTAAATCCGAAATTCTTGCTACGGAGAAACCACTACTTATATTAAAGGCTTCGCTAACTTGTATTTCACCATCCCTATTCGCATCAATAAATGTGTTATTCCCATCTAAATCAACAGCTGTTTTAGAAGTCAAAATGGCCTTAAAGTTAGCATCAGGAATATTAACAATCTGTGCATTAGCAACACCCGTTAAAAATAAAATTAAGAATAGTAGCTTTTTCATAATAAATAGCTTAGCTACTCAAATGTAGGTATTAATTATATTACAAAAAAAATCTCCATAATAAATAAGCTTATTATGGAGATTTAATCGTTTAAAGACTTATTTTGTCTTATTTTATTTTGAATGCATTTTCACCCGGAAAATAAGCAACCTCTCCTAATTCTTCTTCAATACGTAGTAATTGATTGTATTTTGCCATACGATCAGAACGAGATGCAGAACCTGTTTTAATTTGCCCAGTATTTAACGCCACTGCTAAATCTGCAATAGTATTATCTTCTGTTTCTCCAGAACGGTGAGACATTACAGAAGTATAACCCGCATTATGTGCCATATTTACAGCAGCGATAGTCTCTGTTAAAGATCCTATTTGATTCACTTTAATTAAGATTGAATTAGCAATACCTTCATCAATACCCCTTGATAAGCGCTCAACATTAGTAACAAATAAATCGTCTCCTACTAATTGTACTTTATCTCCAACCAATTCAGTTAAATAAGACCAACCTTCCCAATCATTCTCATCCATACCATCTTCAATAGAAATAATAGGATATTTGGCAACCAATTCAGCTAAATACTCTGCTTGCTCTTTACTTGTTCTAACAACTCCTGAATCACCCTCAAACTTTTTGTAATCATATTTTCCATCAACAAAAAATTCAGCAGAAGCACAATCTAATGCAATCTTAACTTCGTCACCAAATTTATACCCAGCGTTACTTACTGCTTTCGCAATAGTATCTAAAGCATCTTCAGTTCCTCCAGCTAGGTTAGGTGCAAAACCACCTTCATCACCTACAGCTGTACTTAAGTTTCTGTCGTGTAATACTTTTTTAAGATTATGAAAAATCTCAGTACCCATTTGCATAGCGTGTGTAAACGTTTTTGCTTTAACAGGCATAATCATAAATTCTTGAAATGCGATTGGTGCATCACTGTGAGACCCTCCATTTATAATATTCATCATTGGTACTGGAAGTGTATTAGCTGAAACACCACCTACATAACGGTATAATGGCATGTTCAATTCGTTTGCAGCAGCTTTAGCAACAGCTAATGAAACGCCCAAGATAGCATTAGCTCCTAATTTAGATTTATTTGGAGTTCCATCTAAATCAATCATTATTTTATCAATAAGATTCTGTTCAAAAACTGAAACCCCTACAAGCTCCTCGGCAATAATGGCGTTAACATTTTCAACGGCTTTCAAAACACCTTTACCCATATAAGTATTTCCTCCATCACGTAATTCAACTGCTTCATGCTCTCCAGTTGATGCTCCAGATGGAACAGCAGCTCTTCCTAAAATATTATTTTCAGTTACTACATCTACTTCAACAGTAGGGTTCCCTCTTGAATCTAAAATTTGTCGTGCGTGGATATTAATTATTATACTCATAATTAGTTTATTTTTAATCTGTTAATTGCTTCAAATTTACGGCTAAATCTTGTTTATTTTTAGATGTTTTTAAAGAATTTATCAAAATAACATCTATAACGTTTTAGTAAAAACAAACCCCAAAAACAGACATCTATTTCAGGGGTTATTTAGTATTCTATTTCTTTAAGTTTTCAATAAATTGATCAAAAAGATAAGCTGAATCGTGTGGTCCTGGGCTTGCTTCTGGGTGATACTGTACAGAAAATACATTTTTGTTTTTCATCCTTAAACCAGCTACAGTATTATCATTTAAATGTACATGTGTGATTTCTAAATCTGTGTTAGCTTCAGCATCTTCTCTATTTACAGCAAAACCATGGTTTTGTGAAGTAATT
This sequence comes from uncultured Algibacter sp., assembly GCA_947502405.1. Taxonomy (GTDB): domain Bacteria; phylum Bacteroidota; class Bacteroidia; order Flavobacteriales; family Flavobacteriaceae; genus Algibacter_B. The sequence goes on from CANMZT010000002.1 coordinate 304,512, forward strand.
TCACCCTTTCCAGTAATTAAGTTTTTAACTGGATGGTTTATACCTCTATGTCCATTATGCATTTTATAGGTAGAAACTCCATTAGCTTGTGCTATAACTTGATGTCCTAAACATATGCCGAATAGTGGCAAATCTCTTTTAATAATCTCTTTCGCGACTTCTTGTGCTTCAACTAAAGGTTCTGGATCACCTGGTCCGTTAGATAGGAAGTACCCATCTGGTTTAAACGCTTCTAAATCTTCAAACTTAGCATTATAAGGAAACACTTTTATATAAGCATCTCTACTAGCAATATGTCGCAAAATATTCTTCTTAATACCTATATCTAATGCAGCAACTTTATATTTAGCGTTTTCATCACCAAAATAGTATGGTTCTTTGGTTGATACTTTTGAGGCCAACTCTAAACCTTCCATATTTGGCACCTCTGCTAGCTGCTTCTTTAAGTTTTCAATGTTATCAACTTCTGTTGAAATAACAGCATTCATAGCACCATTATCTCTAATATAGCTTACTAGAGCTCTTGTATCAACATCTGAAATAGCCAGTAAGTTATTTTTATCTAAAAAATCCTCTAGAGATTCATCTGCAGCATCCCTGGAATATTCATAACTAAAATTCTTTACTATTAAGCCTGAAATCTTTACAGAGTCAGACTCTACCTCATCATTATTAGCACCGTAATTACCAATATGCGCGTTAGTTGCCACCATGATTTGCCCATAATACGAAGGGTCTGTAAAAATTTCTTGATACCCTGTCATACCAGTGTTAAAACAAACCTCACCGAATGAAGTCCCTTGTTTACCACCAACTGCTTTACCGTGAAAAATAGTACCATCTGCTAGAAGAACGATGGCTTTTTGTCTTTTTTGATATTTCATAGTTATTTTGAAAGTTTTGCAAAATTGCACAAAAAAAAGGATAAACTAAAATAGTTTATCCTTTATATATTAAATGCTTATTAACATTTATTCTTCTTCGTTTGATGCTTTAGTTTCAACAGGAACAGCGGCAGCAGGTTTAGAACCTCCTCTTCTGCTTCTTCTTGTTGTTTTCTTCTTAGCTTTACCAGCGTTGTAGATTTCGTTGTAATCAACTAATTCTATCATGGCCATATCAGCATTATCACCTAAACGATTACCTAATTTGATAATTCTTGTATAACCTCCTGGTCTATCACCAATTTTTGCAGCTACATCTCTAAACAATTCTGCAACAGCTCCTTTTTGTCTTAATTTAGCCATTACTAAACGTCTGTTGTGCGTTGTATCTGTTTTAGATTTTGTAATCATTGGTTCAACAAACTGCTTTAAAGCTTTAGCTTTAGCAACAGTTGTATTAATACGCTTGTGTTCTATTAAAGAACAAGCCATATTAGCTAACATAGCTTTTCTATGGGCTGTTTGTCTACCTAAGTGGTTTACTTTTTTTCCGTGTCTCATGACCTTTGTTTTATCATCTTGCTACCAAACCACGTTAATCGTGGGAGCAAAATATGATTAATTAATCTTTATCTAATTTATATTTACTTAAATCCATTCCAAAATTTAACCCTTTAACATTAACTAGTTCTTCTAGTTCTGTTAAAGACTTCTTACCGAAGTTTCTGAATTTCATTAAATCGTTTTTATTAAATGATACTAAATCTCCTAAAGTATCAACTTCTGCAGCTTTTAAACAATTAAGCGCACGTACAGATAAATCCATATCGATAAGCTTTGTTTTAAGCAACTGACGCATATGAAGTGATTCTTCATCATAAGTTTCAGTTTGTGCAATCTCATCAGCTTCTAATGTAATACGCTCATCAGAGAATAACATGAAGTGATGAATTAATGTTTTAGCAGCTTCAGTTAAAGCATCTTGCGGTGTAATTGAACCATCAGTAATGATTTCAAAAACTAATTTTTCATAATCCGTTTTTTGCTCTACACGATAATTTTCAATGCTATATTTAACATTTTTGATTGGTGTGTAAACTGAATCAGTAAAAATAGTTCCTATCGGCGCAGAAGCTTTTTTGTTTTCTTCAGCAGGTACATATCCTCTACCTTTTTCAATAGTAATTTCCATATTTAAATTCACTTTAGGATCTAAATTACAGATTACTAATTCTGTATTTAAAACTTGAAATCCTGAAATAAACTTTTGGAAGTCACCAGCTGTGATTCTATCTTGACCAGAGATTGAAATTGAAATTGATTCATTATCAATATCTTCAATTTGTCTTTTAAAACGAACTTGTTTTAAGTTTAAGATAATTTCTGTAACATCTTCTACAACACCCGATATAGATGAAAATTCGTGATCTACACCTTCTATTCTAACTGATGTAATTGCAAAACCTTCCAAAGAAGATAATAAAACTCTTCTAAGTGCATTACCAACTGTTAATCCATAACCTGGTTCTAGTGGTCTGAATTCGAATTTACCTTCGAAATCAGTAGAATCAATCATGATTACTTTGTCGGGCTTTTGAAAATTAAATACTGCCATTTTTTTCTTCGTTTTAATTGTTATTTAGTTGCGCGGTTTATAAGTTTGAAGAAGACAAATAAACCCTTTGGCTAAATACCAATATGATTAAATTATTATTTAGAATATAATTCTACTATGAATTGTTCGTTTATGTTTTCTGGGATTTGGATTCTTTCTGGAATAGAAACATAAGTACCAGACTTAGTATCGTTATTCCAAGTAATCCATTCATAAACATTACTTGAATTTGAAAGTGATCTTTCAATAGCTTCAAGTGATTTTGATTTCTCTCTAACAGCTACCACATCTCCTGCTTTTAATGAGTAAGAAGGAATATTTACTAATTCCCCATTTACAGTAATGTGTCTGTGAGATACTAATTGTCTTGCTCCACTTCTTGTTGGTGCAATTCCCATTCTGAATACAACGTTATCTAATCTAGATTCACATAATTGTAGTAAAACCTCACCAGTAATTCCTTGTGCTGCTCTTGCTTTTTTAAATAATCCTCTAAATTGACGCTCTAAGATACCATAAGTGTACTTAGCTTTTTGTTTTTCTTGTAGTTGAATTGCGTACTCAGATTTTTTTCCTCGTCTGCGGTTATTTCCATGTTGACCTGGAGGATAATTTCTTTTTTCGAAAGATTTATCATCTCCGAAGATAGCTTCGCCAAATTTACGAGCTATTTTAGTTTTAGGACCAGTATATCTTGCCATTTTAAATTTGTTTTGAGAGTGATTATGAATTAAGGTCTTAATCTTATCCTTCGATAATCGTTGATCTCTCGTTAATACTTGTTAATTATTTTTTCGGTTTGCAAATTTACACAAAAATTAATATCATCTGATATCCAGATGATATTAATTTTTTATTTGCTTTATATTTAATTCTCGTTAGTAATAACGTGATTAAACTCTTCTTCTTTTTGGAGGACGACACCCATTATGCGGTAATGGTGTAACATCAATAATTTCTGTTACTTCAATTCCAGCATTGTGGATAGAACGGATAGCAGATTCTCTTCCATTCCCAGGACCTTTAACATATACCTTTACTTTTTTCAAACCAGCTTCTTGTGCTACAGCAGCAGCATCTTCAGCAGCTAATTGAGCAGCGTAAGGTGTATTTTTTTTAGATCCTCTAAATCCCATTTTACCAGCTGATGACCATGAAATCACATCGCCCTTTTTGTTGGTAAGTGAAATAATGATGTTGTTAAAAGAAGCTGTTACGTGTGCTTCTCCTACTGCATCTACTATTACTTTACGTTTTTTTGTGCTTGTTTTTGCCATATTCTTTTAGTTTTTAGTTGCTAGTTTTTAGTTATTGGAATCCTAAACTTTTACATTTCGAACAGATTCTTCTAACGTCCAAATACTAATGACTAATGACTATTTTTAATTATTAATTATGCTTTTTTCTTGTTAGCAACAGTCTTTCTTCTACCTTTTCTGGTTCTAGAGTTGTTCTTAGTACGTTGTCCTCTTAATGGTAAACCAGCTCTGTGACGAATCCCTCTGAAGCATCCAATATCCATTAAACGTTTAATGTTTAATTGAGTTTCAGAACGTAATTCACCTTCAATAGTGTAAGTTCCAACTGCTTCACGAATTCCACTGATATCATCATCAGTCCAATCCTGAACTTTAGTACTTTCATCAACCTTAGCTTCTGCTAAAATTTCTTTTGCTCTACTTCTACCTATTCCATAGATATAAGTTAAAGAGATAACTCCTCTCTTATTTTTTGGTATGTCTACACCTGCAATTCTTGCCATAGCTTATCCTTGTCTTTGTTTGAATCTAGGATTCTTTTTGTTAATGACGTAAAGTCTTCCTTTTCTACGCACAATTTTACAATCTGCGCTTCTTTTTTTAACTGATGCTCTTACTTTCATCTTGTTATAGTTATTTTATATTACTGTAAGATGTAATCTTACGATTTCACCTTGTTAGTATCTATAAGTTATACGAGCCTTAGTCAAATCATAAGGACTCATTTCTAATTTTACTTTATCTCCTGGTAACAACTTGATGTAATGCATACGCATTTTACCAGAAATATGTGCCGTCACAATGTGACCATTTTCTAATTCAACACGAAACATCGCATTTGATAATGCTTCTATAATTGTTCCGTCTTGTTCTATTGCTGCTTGTTTTGCCATAGTATAATAATTAAGCTACTGCTTTTCTATTTTTACCTGTCTTCATCAAACCATCATAATGTCTATTCAACAAATACGAATTGATTTGTTGCATTGTATCAATTGCTACACCAACCATAATTAATAATGATGTTCCTCCGAAAAATAAAGCCCATCCTTGTTGTACACCCATTAGTTTAACTATAACTGCTGGAAATACAGCTATAAGCGCTAAAAAGATTGAACCTGGCAAGGTTATTTGAGACATTATTTTATCTAAATATTCAGAAGTTTCCGAACCTGGACGAATACCAGGTATAAAGCCACCACTACGTTTTAAGTCATCTGCCATTTTATTTGTAGGCACAGTGATTGCTGTATAGAAATATGTGAAAACTATAATTAGTAAAGCAAATGTAATGTTGTATACCAATCCGAAAATATCAGAATAGTTAGTTTGCAACCATGTTCCAAAAGCTGTTTCTTTTAAAAACGAAGATCCACCAATTAAACTTGGAACAAACATAATAGCTTGTGCAAATATGATTGGCATCACACCAGAAGCATTTAACTTTAAGGGTATGTATTGTCTTGATCCTGCCATAGCGCTTTTCTCATAACCACCAGAAGCAGTTCTTCTAGCGTATTGCACAGCAATCTTTCTTACTCCCATAACTAACATGATAGAAGCTAGTATGATAACAAACCAAATTACTAACTCAATTAACACCATCATTAGTCCACCATTTCCTCCACCTTCTAATCTAGTAGCAGAATTTTGTAAAAACGATTGAGGTAAAGTAGCAATAATACCCACCATAATTAATAATGAAATACCATTACCAATACCTTTATCAGTTATTTTTTCTCCTAACCACATCGCGAAGATACAGCCTGTAACAAGTATTGTAACTGATGAGAAATAAAATAATGGTCCAGTACCTAATAAGAAAGCGCTCTGTGGAATTCCTAGTGCTGGTAAACTTGCTAAATAACCAGGTGCTTGCAACAAACAGATCGCTATGGTTAACCAACGCGTAATCTGATTAATTTTCTTTTGCCCACTAGCACCTTCTTTCTGTAGTTTTTGTAAGTAAGGAATAGCAATACCCATTAACTGTACAACAATAGAAGCAGAAATGTATGGCATGATACCTAAAGCGAAAACTGAAGCATTTGCAAATGCACCACCTGTAAAAGCATTAAGCAAACCTAACAGACCTCCATCTGTTTTATCTGCTAAACCACCTAACTGTGCTGCATCAATGCCTGGTAATACTACCTGAGCACCAAAACGGTAAACTAATAACAGACTCAATGTTACTATGATTCTGTTTCTTAGTTCTTCTATTTTCCAAACATTTTTTATTGATTCTATAAATTTCATACTTATAATAAGTCTTAGATAGTTACGGCTTCTCCTCCTGCAGCTTCAATAGCAGCTTTTGCTGAAGCAGAAAACTTGTGAGCAGATACTTTTAATTTTGCTTTTAACTCACCTCTACCTAAAATTTTAACTAGATCATTTTTTCCAGCTAAGCGGTTAGTGAATAATGTTTCAAAATCTACTGTATCTTTAATTTTCTTATCATCAACCAATTGTTGTAAAGTATCTAAATTAATACCTTGATACTCTACACGGTTAATGTTTGTAAAACCAAACTTTGGTACACGTCTTTGTAAAGGCATTTGCCCTCCTTCAAATCCTAATTTCTTAGAATATCCAGAACGAGACTTAGCTCCTTTGTGACCACGTGTAGCAGTACCACCTTTTCCTGAACCTTGTCCGCGACCTACTCGCTTGCCTTGTGTTTTTACCGATCCTTTTGCCGGTTGTAAGTTACTTAAATCCATTTCTTAGTTATATTTTTAAGCTTCTTCTACAGAAACTAAATGTGAAACTTTAGCAACCATACCAAGAATATTTGGTGTAGCCTCATGCTCTTTTACTTGACCAATCTTGTTTAGACCTAGAGCTTCTAAAGTTCTTTTTTGTCTTTGCGTACGATTGATTGCGCTTTTAACTTTTTTTACTTTAATCTTTGCCATCTCTGTCTTTATTAAGCGTTAAAAACTTTTTCAAGTGAAATACCTCTATCTCTAGCAATAGTATTAGCATCTCTTAATTGTAATAAAGCGTCAAATGTTGCTTTTACTACATTATGAGGGTTTGAAGACCCTTGAGATTTTGATAATACATCGTGTACACCTACAGCTTCAAGAACTGTTCTAACAGCTCCACCAGCAATAACACCTGTACCAGGAGCAGCTGGAATAATATTTACTCTAGCTCCACCATATTTACCTTTTTGCTCATGTGGTAACGTACCTTTAATGATAGGTATTCTAACAAGGTTTTTCTTAGCATCCTCTACAGCTTTTGCAATAGCACTTGCTACATCTTTAGATTTTCCTAAGCCTTGACCTACAACACCAGCTTCATCACCAACTACAACAATAGCTGAAAAACCAAATGCTCTACCACCCTTAGTTACTTTAGTTACCCTTTGTACACCAACTAAACGATCTTTTAGATCCAATCCACCTGGTTTTACTAATTCTGCACTTTTATATTTTTGAAACATAATATCTTAAAATTTTAGTCCTGCTTCTCTAGCTCCTTCAGCTAATTGTTTAACTCTACCGTGGTATAAATATCCACCTCTATCAAAAGAGACAGTTTCTACACCAGCTTTTAAAGCCTTTTCAGCAAGTGCTTTACCTACTAATTTAGCTACTTCAGATTTAGTTGCTTTTGCAGCACTAATATTTTTATCTCTTGAAGATGCTGCACTGATAGTTTTACCAGTAACATCATCAACTAATTGAGCATAAATTTCTTTATTACTTCTATAAACAGCTAATCTAGGTCTTGCTTCTGTACCAGAAACAACCTTACGAATTCTGTTTTTTATTCTTAGTCTTCTATCGTTCTTTGTCAATGCCATAACCTAATTATTAAGCTGATTTACCTGCTTTTCTTCTTAATTCTTCACCAACAAACTTGATTCCTTTTCCTTTGTATGGCTCAGGCTTTCTAAATCCACGGATTTTAGCTGCTACTTGACCAACAAGTTGTTTATCATGTGATGTTAACTTAACTAAAGGGTTTTTTCCTTTTTCTGATATAGTTTCAACTTTTACTTCTGGAGCAATATCCAAAACTATATTATGAGAAAAACCTAAAGCTAAATCTAATTTTTGTCCTTGGTTTGATGCTCTGTAACCTACACCAACCAACTCTAATTCTTTAGTCCATCCTTTAGATACACCTTCAATCATATTGTGCATTAAAGACCTGTAAAGACCATGTTTAGCCTTTTGTTCTTTAGTATCAGAAGATCTTGTAACCATAATGTTACCATCTTCTAATTTTATCTCTACAGCATCAAACTGTTGTGTAAGCTCTCCTAATTTTCCTTTTACAGTTACTACGTTATCTTTAACGTCAACTGTTACACCTTCTGGAATGGCTACTGGATTATTTCCTATTCTTGACATTTCTTTCTGGTTTAAAAATTAGTAAACATAACATAAAACCTCACCACCAACATTTTCTTTTTTTGCTTGCTTGCCAGTCATCACACCATGAGATGTAGATACAATAGCAACACCAAGACCGTTTAAGATACGTGGCAACTCATCAGCACCAGCATACTGACGTAAACCTGGTGTACTAATACGTTGAAGTTTTTTGATTACTGGTTCTTTTGTTTCTTTATTGTACTTAAGCGCTATCTTAATAGTGCCTTGTACAGAAGAATCATCAAACTTATAACTTAAAATATATCCTTGTTCGAATAATATTTTAGTGATGTTCTTTTTCAAGTTAGAAGCAGGGATTTCAACCACTCTGTGATTGGCACGCACTGCGTTTCTAATTCTTGTCAAATAATCCGCAATTGGATCTGAGTACATAATGAATTGATTTTGTGGTCTTGGTTTTCGAACTATTTCGAACCTTAAACCTGATTATTTAAATAATATTACCAACTAGCTTTTTTAACTCCAGGAATAAGACCTTGATTGGCCATTTCTCTAAAAGTTACACGAGAAATTCCAAAAGTTCTCATATATCCTTTAGGCCTTCCTGTTAATTTACATCTATTATGCTGACGTATAGGTGAAGCATTTTTTGGTAACTTTTGTAATGCTTCATAATCTCCAGCTTCTTTTAAAGCTTTACGTTTAGCCGCATACTTAGCTACTGTTTTAGCTCTTTTTACCTCACGGGCTTTCATTGATTCTTTAGCCATAACTTAGTTCTTTTTAAAAGGTAACCCTAATTCAGTTAATAATGATTTTGCTTCTTTATCTGTATCTGCAGAAGTTACAAATGTAATATCCATTCCAGAGATTTTATTTACTTTATCAATGTTAATCTCAGGGAAAATAATTTGCTCAGTAATTCCTAAATTGTAATTACCTCTTCCATCAAATCCTGTAGCCTTAATACCGTTAAAATCTCTAACACGTGGTAGTGCAGAAGTTACTAAACGGTCTAAAAACTCATACATTCTTTCACCACGCAAGGTTACTTTTGCCCCAATTGGCATGCCTTTACGTAATTTAAAAGATGCAACATCTTTTTTAGATAATGTAGCTATCGCTTTTTGTCCAGATATAGTTGTTAATTCTTCTACAGCGTAGTCAATTAACTTTTTGTCTGCAACTGCTGCACCTACTCCTTTAGATATTACTATCTTTTGTAGTTTAGGAACTTGCATTACATTTTTATATCCAAATTCGTCTGTAAGAGCTGCAATTACTCTGCTTTTATACTCTTCTTTAAGTCTTGGTGAATATGCCATAACTATATTACTTCATTAGATTTTGTTGAAAATCTCACTTTTTTATCGCCTTCCATTTTATATCCAACTCTTGTTGTCTCACCTTTTGAGGTTAACAATGATAAGTTAGAAATATGAATAGCCGCTTCTTTCTCTACGATTCCTCCTTGAGGATTTTGTGCACTTGGTTTAGTATGTTTCTTAACCATGTTTACACCCTCAACAATCGCTTTGTTCTTTGCTATTAATACCTTTTGTACTTTACCTTCAGATCCCTTATGATCTCCAGCAATTACTTTTACGGTATCTCCAGTTTTTATTTTAAGCTTTGTCATCTTACAATAATGTATTAAAGCACCTCTGGTGCTAATGATACAATCTTCATGAATTGTTTATCACGAAGTTCTCTAGCAACAGGACCAAAAACACGTGTACCTCTCATTTCACCCGTTGGGTTTAATAAAACACATGCATTGTCGTCAAATCTTATATAAGATCCATCTGGTCTTCTTACTTCTTTCTTAGTACGAACAACTACTGCTGTTGAAACCGCTCCTTTTTTTATGTTTCCATTTGGAGTTGCATCTTTTACAGAAACAACAATTTTGTCTCCTACAGAAGCATATCTTCTTTTTGTACCACCTAGAACACGAATAGTTAAAACCTCTTTTGCTCCAGTATTATCAGCTACTTTTAATCTTGATTCTTGTTGTACCATAATTATTTAGCTCTTTCTAAAATTTCAACTAATCTCCAACATTTAGATTTACTCATAGGTCTTGTTTCCATGATTCTAACAGTATCTCCTTCGTTGCAGTCATTTTGTTCGTCGTGTGCTACGTACTTTTTTGTTTTAAGTACGAACTTTCCATACATAGGGTGCTTTACTTTTTTCACCTCAGAAACCACAATAGATTTCTGCATTTTGTTACTTGTAACAACTCCTATACGTTCTTTTCTTAAATTTCTTGTTTCCATCTTTCAGCAGAATTATTGTGAATCTCTTTTAGTTAATTCAGTTGCAATTCTAGCTACAGTACGTCTTATAGTACGTAACTGAATTGGATTTTCTAAAGGAGATATTGCATGAGCCAATTTTAGGTCTGAATAACTCTTTTTTGTTTCACTAAGTTTTTCTTGTAACTCAGCTACCGATAATTCTTTAATTTCTGATTGTTTCATCATCTTAAATTATTATGCTTCGTAATCTCGAGCAATTATAAACTTAGTTTTAACTGGTAGTTTTTGAGCTGCTAAACGTAATGCTTCACGAGCTACGTCTAATGGCACACCACCCACTTCAAATAAAACACGACCTGGTCTACATACAGCTACCCATAATTCAACGGCACCTTTACCTTTACCCATACGTACTTCAAGAGGCTTTTTTGTAATAGGCTTGTCTGGAAATATTTTAATCCAAAGCTGACCTTCTCTTTTCATGTAACGTGTAGCGGCAATACGTGCTGCTTCAATTTGACGTGCAGTAATAAACGTAGCGTCTAATGCTTTTATTCCAAAAGTACCGCTTGAAAGTTGATGCCCTCTTCCAGAGAGACCTTTCATACGTCCTTTTTGTTGTTTACGAAATTTTGTTCTTTTAGGCTGTAACATTTTTCTTTACTTTATAAAAAATTACTTTCTACGACGCGGTCCTTTATTTCCTCTTCCTGCTCCACCTTTTCCACCTTTTTTGGATAAACCAACTAGCGGAGAAAGCTCTCTTTTACCATATACTTCACCTTTCATGATCCATACTTTAACACCCAATCTACCATAAGTAGTGTGTGCTTCTACTAAAGCATAATCAATATCGGCTCTAAAAGTTGATAAAGGAATACGTCCTTCTTTGTAGTGTTCAGAACGTGCCATTTCAGCACCATTCAAACGACCACTAATTTGAATTTTGATTCCTTCAGCATTCATACGCATAGTAGCAGCAATAGCCATTTTTATTGCACGACGGTATGAGATACGATTCTCTATTTGACGAGCAATACTTGATGCTACTAAAAATGCATCTAGTTCAGGTCTTTTAATTTCAAAGATGTTAATCTGAACTTCTTTTCCAGTAATTTTCTTAAGCTCTTCTTTTAACTTGTCTACCTCTTGACCACCTTTTCCGATAATAATACCAGGTCTAGCTGTAGTGATAGTAACGGTTACAAGTTTTAAAGTTCTTTCGATAATTACTCTACTAACACTAGCTTTAGATAAACGCGCGTGAACGTATTTTCTAATCTTATCGTCTTCGGCAAGTTTATCACCATAATCGTTTCCTCCGTACCAGTTAGATTCCCATCCTCTGATAATTCCTAAGCGATTTCCGATTGGATTTGTTTTTTGTCCCATACTCTTATTAAGCTTGTGTGTTATTGTTAGCTCCAACCACTAATGTTACATGGTTTGAACGTTTTCTAATTCTGTGTGCACGACCTTGTGGTGCTGGACGCAATCTTTTTAACATAGATCCACTATCCACTTTAATCTCTTTTACAAATAACTCTGCAGATTCAACATCAGCATCTTCATTTTTTGCTTGCCAGTTAGCGATAGCTGATAATAACAACTTCTCTAAACGACCTGATGCTTCTTTATTGTTAAACTTTAAGATATTTAGTGCATTTTCTACCTTTTCGCCTCTTACTAAATCGGCTACTAAGCGCATTTTCCTTGGTGACGTAGGACAGTTATTAAGTTTTGCAAAAGCTACTTGCTTTTTAGCTTCCTTAATAGCGTCTGCCATTTGTTTTTTACGACTTCCCATAGCTTACTACTTTTTACCTTTATTTTTAGCACCGGCATGCCCACGGAATGAACGTGTTGGTGAAAATTCTCCTAATTTATGACCTACCATGTTTTCAGTTACATAAACTGGTACAAATTGACGGCCATTGTGCACTGCTATGGTTTGTCCAACAAAATCTGGTGTAATCATACTAGCACGAGACCAAGTTTTGATTACAGTTTTTTTGTTAGCTTCAACATTTGCAGCTACTTTTCTTTCTAATTTATAATGAACGTAAGGTCCTTTTTTTAATGATCTTGCCATGTCTTATTTCTTTCTACGTTCTACAATATATTTATTACTTGCTTTAGTCTTAGAACGGGTTCTGTAACCTTTAGCAGGAATACCGTTTCTAGAACGAGGATGTCCACCTGCAGATTTACCTTCACCACCACCCATTGGATGATCAACTGGATTCATTACAACTGGTCTTGTTCTTGGACGTCTACCTAACCATCTTGTTCTACCTGCTTTACCACCTACTAACAACTGGTGATCTGAGTTAGAAATAACACCTATAGTAGCCATACAGTTTGCAAGAATTAATCTTGTTTCACCTGATGGTAATTTTATAGTTGCAAACTTACCATCTCTTGCCATTAACTGAGCAAATGCACCAGCACTACGTGCCATAACAGCACCCTGACCAGGACGTAACTCTACACAAGATATGATAGTTCCTAATGGAATTTCACTTAATGGCATTGCATTTCCAATTTCTGGAGCAACACCTTCTTTCCCAGACACTACATTTTGCCCAACCTGTAAACCATTTTGTGCAATAATATATCTTTTCTCGCCATCTTGATAGTTCAATAATGCAATAAAAGCTGTTCTGTTTGGATCGTATTCAATAGATTTAACTTCACCAGGAATCCCAGCTTTGTCTCTTTTAAAGTCGATAATACGATACTTTTTCTTATGACCTCCACCAATATAGCGCATGGTCATTTTTCCTCGATTGTTTCTACCACCAGACCTTTTATTCGGAACGAGTAAACTCTTTTCCGGCTTATCAGTAGTAATGGCATCGTAACCGTTTACTACTCTAAATCGCTGTCCTGGTGTGATTGGTTTTAATTTTCTTACTGACATTGTTGTCTAATTACATGTTACTGTATAAATCAATCATTTCACCTTCCGCCAGTTGTACAATTGCCTTTTTAACAGCATTTGTTTTACCATGTTGAATACCAGTTTTTGTATACTTAGTACTTCTATCTGGACGGACATTTATAGTACGAACTTTTTCAACAGAAACTCCGTAAGTGGCTTCCACCGCTTTCTTGATTTCTACCTTGTTCGCCTTTGTATTCACTGAGAACCAATAGCAGTTTTTTAACTCACTATCAGCTGTCGCTTTTTCTGTGATTATAGGTTTAATTAAGATACTCATCTGTTTCTTATTTACTTAAGTTTGTTTCAATTCCTTCTAAGGCACCTTCTAAAAGCACGACTTGATTAGCATTTAAAATCTTGTAAGTACTTAATTCTGAAGATGTTACAACCTCAGAACCTTTTAAATTGCGCGATGACAAATATACGTTATTATTTGACCCACCCAACACAAACAGCGTTTTTTTGTTTTCTAGCTCTAAAGCCTTTAAAACCGCTGTAAAGTTTTTAGTTTTTGGAGCATCAAAATTAAAGTCTTCTAAAACTGTAATTGACTTCTCTCCTGCTTTAATACTTAAGGCAGATTTACGTGCTAAACGCTTTAAGTTTTTATTAAGTTTGAAGTTGTAATTTCTAGGTCTTGGTCCAAACATACGTCCGCCACCTTTAAATACACCAGACTTAATACTACCTGCTCTTGCCGTACCTGTTCCTTTTTGCTTTTTAATCTTACGAGTTGATCCAGCAATCTCTCCTCTTTCTTTAGATTTATGAGTACCTTGCCTTTGATTTGCTAAATATTGTTTAACATCCAAATACACCGCATGATTATTAGGCTCAATAGCAAACACATCTTTAGAAAGGTCTGCCTTTCTACCTGTGTCTTTTCCGTTTATATCTAAAACTGCTACTTTCATTACTTCTGAATTGTTACATAAGCGTTTTTGTGACCAGGCACACAACCTTTAACCACAAGTAGATTCTTTTCAGCAACTACTTTTAAAACTCTTAAATTTTGAACTTTCACTTTTTCTCCACCCATTCTTCCGGCCATTTTCATGCCTTTGAATACTCTTGCAGGATAAGATGCAGCTCCGATAGAACCTGGTGCTCTTAAACGGTTATGTTGACCGTGAGTAGCTTGACCTACACCACCAAAACCATGACGCTTTACAACACCTTGAAATCCTTTTCCTTTTGATGTACCAGCAACATCAACAAATTCACCTTCTGCGAAATGTTCTACAGTGATAGCATCTCCTAATTTGTACTCCTCATCAAAACCTTTGAACTCAGCAACTTTGCGCTTTACAGAAGTACCCGCTTTTTTGGCATGACCTAAGTCTGCTTTAGTAGCGCTTTTTTCTGTCGCGTCATCGAAACCTAGTTGAATAGCTTCATAACCATCAACTTCTTCAGTTCTGACTTGGGTAACGATACATGGTCCAGCTTCGATTACTGTACAAGGAATATTCTTCCCGTTTTCATCAAAGATGCTGGTCATACCGATTTTTTTTCCAATTAACCCAGACATATTTATTAAATTTAATTTATTACTATTTGTTATTTAAAACTCAAGGCTGAAATACACTTCAGCCTTGAATTGTATTTTACCGTTTTTCCCGCGACCGCATCGTTGGGACATGTTGTTATTCAGCATTAAATGCTGAAACTATACTTATACTTTAATCTCTACTTCTACACCACTCGGTAACTCAAGCTTCATCAAAGCATCAATAGTCTTTGATGATGAAGAGTAAATATCCAATAATCTTTTGTAAGAAGATAACTGAAACTGCTCTCTTGATTTCTTGTTTACGTGTGGAGAACGTAATACAGTGAAAATTTTCTTGTGTGTTGGTAATGGAATTGGTCCAGTAACTACAGCACCAGTACTTTTTACTGTTTTAACAATCTTATCAGCAGATTTATCCACTAAATTATGATCGTAAGATTTAAGTTTTATTCTGATTTTTTGACTCATTTTCTTAGATTTTAAGCTTCAACACCTTTAGCTGCTTTAATTACTTCTTCAGATATATTTGAAGGCGTTTCAGCATAGTGTGAAAATTCCATTGTTGATGTTGCACGACCTGATGATAATGTTCTTAATGTAGTTACATAACCAAACATTTCAGATAACGGTACAGTAGCTTTTACAGTTTTTGCACCAGCTCTGTCACCCATGTCGCTTACCTGACCTCTTCTTCTATTCAAATCACCTACAATATCACCCATATTCTCTTCAGGAGTAATTACCTCAAGTTTCATAATAGGTTCCATTATTACAGCTTTTGCAGCTTTTGCAGAATTTTTAAATCCTAGTTTTGCAGCCAATTCAAAAGATAATTGATCCGAATCCACATCATGGTATGATCCATCTGTTAATGTTACTTTCATAGCATCAACTTCATATCCTGCCAATGGTCCATTTACCATCGCCATTTTAAATCCTTTTTCAATTGAAGGGATAAATTCTTTAGGAACGTTACCACCTTTAATTTCAGAAACGAATTCTAATCCAACCTTTCCTTCTTCAGCAGGCTCAAGCGTAAATACAATATCAGCAAATTTACCACGTCCACCAGATTGTTTCTTATAAACCTCTCTGTGTTGCGCACGTTGCGTAATAGCTTCTTTGTACTCTACCTGTGGTTGACCTTGATTTACTTCAACCTTAAACTCACGCTTCAAACGGTCAACAATAATATCTAAGTGAAGCTCTCCCATTCCAGAAATAATAGTCTGTCCTGAAGCTTCATCTGTTCTAGCTGTAAATGTTGGATCCTCTTCAGATAATTTAGCTAAAGCCATACCTAATTTATCAACATCTGCCTTCGTTTTTGGCTCAACAGCAATACCAATTACTGGATCTGGGAAATCCATAGATTCTAATACAATAGGATTTTTTTCATCAGACATAGTATCACCAGTCTTGATATCTTTAAATCCTACAGCAGCACCTATATCTCCAGCTTCAATAAAATCGATAGCATTTTGCTTATTAGAGTGCATTTGATAGATACGTGAGATACGTTCTTTTTTACCTGAACGATTGTTCAAGATATAAGAACCCGCATCTAAACGACCAGAATATGCACGGAAGAATGCTAAACGACCTACGAAAGGATCAGTAGCAATTTTAAATGCTAAAGCCGAAAATGGTTCTTTAGCGTCTGGCTTACGCACAGCTTCCTCACCTGTTCTTGGGTCAGTACCTACAATATTATCTCTATCAGTTGGAGATGGTAAGTAACGACAAACAGCATCTAATAAAAACTGCACACCTTTATTTTTGAAAGCAGAACCACAAATCATAGGGATGATAGCCATATCCATTACAGCAGCTCTAAGCGCAGCGTGCACTTCATCTTCTGTTATAGAATCTTCATCTTCCATGAATTTTTCCAATAGGTTCTCATCGTAAGTTGCAACTTCTTCAATTAAAAGCGCACGGTACTTACGAGCTTCTTCTTTTAAATCTTCTGGAATTTCGATTACATCAAAAGTTGCCCCTTGAGTTTCATCGTGCCAAACAATAGCACGGTTTTTTACTAAATCGATAATTCCTTTAAAGTCTGCTTCATCTCCAATATTTAAAACGATTGGCACTGCGTTAGACTTTAACATATCTTTTACCTGTTGACAAACACCTAAAAAGTTAGATCCTTGACGGTCCATTTTGTTAACGAAACCAATACGAGGTACTTTGTAGTTATCAGCAAGTCTCCAGTTAGTTTCAGATTGAGGCTCAACACCATCAACCGCACTAAACAAGAATACTAAACCATCAAGTACACGTAACGAACGGTTTACTTCAACCGTGAAATCTACGTGACCTGGAGTATCTATAATATTGAAATGATATCCTTTAGTTTCAGAAGTTGGCTGCCCATTTTCAATTGGAAACTTCCATGTACAAGTTGTAGCTGCTGAAGTAATTGTAATACCTCTTTCTTGCTCTTGCTCCATCCAGTCCATTGTAGCAGCACCATCATGCACTTCTCCAATTTTGTGAGACACACCCGTGTAATAAAGAATACGTTCTGTGGTAGTAGTTTTACCTGCATCAATATGTGCAGCAATACCTATATTTCTAGTAAATTTTAAATCTCTTGCCATGTCTTAAAATCTAAAGTGAGAGAATGCTTTATTTGCTTCTGCCATTTTGTGCGTATCAACTCTTTTCTTAACTGCCGCTCCTTCCTCTTTAGCTGCTGCTAAAATTTCAGATGCTAAACGTAAAGCCATAGATTTTTCATTACGCTTTCTAGCATAACCAATCAACCATTTCATTGCAGTTGATACTTTACGATCTGGACGAATTTGCATTGGAATTTGGAATGTTGCACCACCAACACGACGACTACGTACTTCTACGTGAGGCATCACATTTGATAAAGCATCTTTCCATATTTCTAAAGCTGTTTTTTCATCATCTGTTTTCTTCGAATCTACAATATCAATAGCATCGTAGAATACTTTAAAAGCCACAGACTTCTTACCATCCCACATCATCATGTTAACAAAACGTGTTACTAACTGATCATTAAAACGCGGATCTGGTAAAAGCGGTCTCTTTTTTGCTGCTCTTTTTCTCATGTCTTCTTCTTAAAGTTTAATTACTTTTTAGGGCGTTTAGCACCATACTTAGATCTACGTTGCGTTCTACCTGAAACACCTGCTGTGTCTAAAGCACCACGTACAATGTGATATCTAACTCCTGGTAAATCTTTTACCCTTCCACCTCTAACCAATACTATCGAGTGCTCTTGTAGATTATGTCCTTCTCCACCAATGTATGCATTAACCTCGTTTCCGTTTGTTAAACGCACCCTTGCTACCTTACGCATTGCTGAGTTAGGCTTTTTAGGTGTTGTTGTATAAACACGAGTACATACACCACGTCTTTGCGGACAAGAATCTAAAGCAGCCGATTTACTCTTCTTGGTTATTTTGGCTCTTCCTTTTCTTACTAATTGCGAAATTGTTGGCATATATATTAATATAAATTTTATTATCCTCTTTTTAAGAGGGGTGCAAATGTAGAAATTAAAATTTGAAATTCAAATCCTAAATGGTTAATTTTTAAGAGTTTTCAAAAATAATAGAGTCAACCATATTAAAAGCCTAGATTTTACGTTAGATTTACATCAAAATTAGTTGATTGAGCGTGCAAAAAACACTCCTATTACTCATTATTATATATATACTTTTTTCTTTTGAAGGATTTTGCCAAAATTTAAACCTAACTATTAGTGGTAAAACTAAAGAAGAAACGAAAATAATTGATTCATTACAATACAATAAAATTCATACTGATTTTAATTCGATAAAAAATGAAGTTAATACGGTACAAAATCAACTTTTTAAACTTGGCTTTATTGAAAATGAAATAAGAGAAACACAAAAGATTAATGACTCTTCTTTTCTATCTAAAATATTACTCAACAAGAAATTCAACTCAATAACCATATATTATAACAACAATGATATTGATTTATCAACCTTAAAATTAGTATCTGAAAACATTTATGAAAACAACTTCAAATTAGATTTTTCAGAAGCTGAAAACGCTTTTAACGTTATTAATTCTGAAATTTCAAAAAAAGGATCACCATTTTCTAAACTAAAATTATCAAATATTACAATTGAAGGCTCAAACCTAAAAGCCTCACTAATAGTAGATTCACCCAAAAAAAAGAGATCAATAAACAATATAGTAATAAAAGGCTACGAAAAATTTCCTCAATCCTACATAAAACACTTTTTAAAAATAAAACAGAATCAAATTTTTAATTTAGATTTAATTAACAAGAAAACCGAAGCTTTAAATAATTTGAATTTCGCAAATGAAATAAAAACTCCTGAAGTATTATTCACCAAAGACTCCACTACCCTATACTTATATCTAGAAAAAGCAAATAGCAATACCTTTGATGGTTTTTTAGGCTTTGGAACCAATGAAGACACTAATAAGATAGAATTTGATGGTTATTTAAACTTAAATTTAATAAACAACTTGAATTTTGGTGAATCATTTAGGTTACTTTATAAGAGTGATGAAATTGACCAACAAACTTTTGAAGTTGGTATTTCATTACCATATTTATTTAAAACACCTATTGGAGCAGATTTACTTTTGCGGATTTTTAAAAAAGATACAACTTTTACGACGGTTAACCAATCTGCTAGGTTACATTATCAAATCAATTCAAATCATAAAGTTTATGGTGGCATTATAGCAACCGAATCGAACAATCTACTTTCTGAAACTAATACTACACCCATAATCTCAGATTACAAAACACAACATTTAACCTTCGCGTATCAGTTTTTAAAGCCTCAACCTAATAATTTTCTATTTCCAATAAAATCTAAATTATATGTTGAAACTGGTTTTGGGACGAGAGAATCAGCTCTAAGTGCTGAAAAACAATCTCAATATACAATTGATGCTTTAAAAATTATAACACTAAATAAAAAGAACAGTCTTTATTTTAGAATTAATGGTTCAAGTTTAATTTCCGATACTTACTTTGAAAATGAATTACTAAGATTTGGAGGAATAAATTCTATTAGAGGGTTTGAAGAAAACAGTTTATTCGCTTCCCTTTTTGGAACACTTAACACAGAGTATAGATTTCAATTAAATAGAAACATATATATACATTCAATATTTGATGCAGGTTATTTTGAAAACAAAATACAAAGCTCTAAAGAAAAGTTATTTGGTTATGGTTTTGGATTCGGCATTTTAACAAAATCAGGATTATTAAGATTTAACTACGCCAATGGAAAAAATGAGAATATCAAATTTAAACTGTCAAATTCTAAAATACATCTTAGTTTGACGACTAATTTCTAGTTTCAAATTATCATTTTCTTAAAAATTTGCCCTTTTTATCAAATTTTAACCATTATTTATTGTTTTATTAACTTTATTTTATGATTTTTGGCATTGACTAATTCAAATAATTATAAAATGAAAACAAAGTTTAGTGGAATTCTAACGCTATTACTAGCGTTTGTTGTGCAGCTAACGTTTGCACAAGAAAAGACAATTTCAGGTACAGTATCAGATGGTTCTGGTCTACCTTTACCTGGAGCAACTGTCTTAGTTAAAGGTACTTCTTCTGGTACATCTTCAGATTTTGATGGTAAATACTCTATTAAGGTAAATCAAGGACAAACCCTTGTCTTTAGTTTTGTAGGTTATACCACAAAAGAAGTTGCAGTAGGTGCCTCAAACACAATTAATGTTACTTTACAAGAAGATGCTGAAGCATTAGAAGAAGTTGTAGTAACTGCCTTAGGTATTAAAAGAGAAGAACGCTCTTTAGGTTATGCAGCACAAGGTGTTAAAGGAGGTGATTTAACAGAAGCCAGAGAAAGCAATCTCTCCAATGCCCTGTCTGGGAAAATAGCTGGTGTTCAAGTAACATCTACATCAGGTAGTGTTGGTGCTTCTTCTAGAATCGTATTAAGGGGTAACTCTTCAATAACAGGAAATAATGAACCTTTATATATTGTTGATGGTTCTCCTCTGGACAATTCTGCTTCTGGTAGTACTGCAGACCCTTTTGGTGGTGTTGATTTACCAAATGGTGTTGCCGACATTAGTCCTGATAATATTGAAACGATACAAGTTCTTAAAGGCCCAAGTGCAGCCGCACTTTACGGACTAAGAGCCAGTAATGGTGTAATTATTATTACTACTAAGAAAGGATCGAAAGGAAAAAATTTCGAAGTTGCAGTAAACACAAATGTAACTTTTTCTAACCCTTTAATATTACCTGATTATCAAAATTCTTACGGACAAGGTTTAGATCCTACTTATTTTGAGTTTGTTGATGGAGCTAGTGGTGGCTCTGGTGATGGTGTGGATGAAAGTTGGGGACCTCCTTTAGATATTGGCTTAGAATTTATCCAATGGAATTCACAATTAAATGGTGGTAGACCTTTACCATGGGTTTCTCATCCTGATAATGTTAGAAATTTCTTAGATACAGGTGTAAATCTTTCAAATAATGTATCGTTTTCTAATCAAAACTTTAGATTTTCTATCGGAAATAGTGACGAGAAAGGTATGATTCCAAATACTGAGCTTAAGAGAATCACCGTTGGTTTAAGTGGAGCAGTAGATATAGGCAATGTAGCAAAAGCAAACATTTCTCTTAACTACAATAATGCTGATAGTGATAATTTACCTATCACAGGTTATAATAACGAAAATCCATTTCAACAATTTATATGGTCTGCAAGACAAGTTGATTTTCAAGAATTAAGAAATTGGGAAAGCTTACCTTTAGCACCTGTTGGTACTGCTGCAGAAGGCACACCTTTAAACTGGAATCATAACTTTCAAAACAATCCGTATTGGGTACTTGATACTAATAGAAATACATTTCAAAGAGATCGTCTAGTTGGTAATGTTGGTATTACATTTAATCTTACAGAATGGCTGACCCTTAATACTGCTGTTACTATTGATTCTTACAGTCAATTAACTACTAACAGACAAGCCATAGGTAGTAATAATGCACCTAACGGGAGTTACACTGAAAGACGAAGAAGATTTGACGAAGTTAACACTAGTTTCTTATTTAGCATAAACAAGAATATTACTGAAGATATTGGATTCTCTCTAAACCTTGGTGGTAATCAAATGACTCAGAAACGAGATAACTCTTTTGCAAATTTACCAGGTTTACAGTTACCTAATCTTTACACACTAGCAAACTTGCAAACTGGTGCAACAGCTGTGGTAACAAATAATAGGCCAAATCAAAAGATAAATAGTTTCTTTGGTAGTGGTCAGATATCATACAAAAATATTTTCTTTTTAGATTTCACTGGAAGAAACGATTGGGCAAGTGTTTTACCTAAAGCCAATAACTCATTCTTTTATCCAAGTATATCAGGTTCGTTGGTACTTTCTGACGCAATGGATTTATCCTCAGCTAAAATAGACTTCTTAAAAGTTAGAGGTGGTTGGTCTAAAGTAGGTAGTATTGGTGCTTTAGTTCCTTACAGAATCACACCTGAGTTTGGTTTAGCTTCCACTGGATTCGGAAGTCAAGGTTTTTCACCTAATGCACAATCAAACCCTAACTTAAAACCAGAAGATGTTGTTGGTTTTGAGTATGGTCTAGATTTAAAAATGTTTTCTAATAGACTTCGTTTAGGAGTAACCTATTATGATCAAGACAGTCGTGACTTACTCATACCACTTAGTGTAGACCCTGCAACTGGTTTTACTTCTGCATGGAATAATGCCGCTTCTATGACCAACAAAGGTTTTGAAGTTCAGTTAGGTGGTTCTATTATACGTAATGATGATTTTAGTTTCGATATTGATTTGAATTGGGCCAGAAATGTAAATGAAGTAACAAGTCTGGGTGGTGCTGATGCAAATATACTTGGTGGACAATGGGGTTTAAACCTTGAAGCTCGAGTTGGTGAACCTTATGGTGTTTTAGTAGGACGAGATTTTGAAAGAGCTCCTAATGGAGAAGTTATTTATGAAAATGGTCTTCCTGTTATAGATGAAACTAATCAAGTGTTGGGTAATATCGCTCCGGATTGGACTGGAGGTGCTAATTTTTCAGTTCGCTACAAGAACTTTAACTTAAGTACACTTATTGATGCTAAAATTGGTGGAGAAGTACATAGTATGAGTTACTCTTGGGGTAGATTTGCAGGAACCCTAGAAGAAACCTTAATCGGTCGAGAAGGTGGCTTAGTTGGTAATGGTGTTATGTCTGACGGGAATGGTGGTTTTATACCTAATGATGTAGTAGTTTCGTCTCAAGTATTCAATCAAGCTAGTTACAGTAATTCTATTGAATCTAGTGCAATTTTTGATGCTTCTTACGTTAAGTTAAGACAAATCACATTAGGTTATACAGTACCTTCAAAATTATTAAAGAATACACCTATACAAGCTTTAAAATTCTCTCTAGTCGGAAGAAACTTAGCAATATTGTACAAAAAGGCGCCTCACATAGATCCAGAAACTGGCTTTAGTAGTGCGAACGGAAATCAAGGTCAAGAGTTTGGTCAATATCCATCTGCTAGAACAGTAGGCTTTAATGTAAACCTTAAATTCTAAAAAAAAATTATGAAAAAATTAAAAATATCGATTTTATTCTTTCTCAGCTTAGCTATGGTTACAAGCTGTGATAAAGACTTTGAAGAGACCAACACAAATCCAGATAGATCCACAGAACTTCCTCCTGATTTATTATTAGGATATAGTCAACGTTTTTACGCTAACACTGTTCATGGAGTCCTTGGTGGTGCTGGTGGTGATATGGGTGCTATTTGGGCACAACAATGGACAAAAGTCCAATACAACGAAGAAGAGCAATTTATACCTAGACGTGGTGTGATTGATAATATTTACTCTAATCTATATTCAACAGTTTGTGCTGAGGCAAATTTCATGGCTCAATTTGCTGAGGCTGAAGGAAACTCTGTTCTACAAGGTGTCGGATTGGTAATGCAAGGGCTAGGGTTTCAAACTCTTACCGAATTGTATGGTCCTATACCTTTTACTGAAGCTCTAGATGGTAGTAATTTACGACCAGCTTTTGATGATGAAGCTACAGTTTGGGCTGGTGTTTTAGATTTATATACCAGAGGTGCAGCACTAATTGCTTCTGGTGATGGTCAAATTGTTGCTTCATCTGATTTATTTTACGGAGGTGATGCTAGCAAGTGGCTAAAATTCGCTAACTCACTTAAATTCAGAGCTTTAATGAGGGCTTCTTCTGTTATAGATGTTTCAGGCGATTTACAAGCTCTTGTTAATGGAGGACAATTGATGTCTAGTAACTCAGATAGTGCAGAGCTTGTTTACCAAGAGGTTGCTCCTGATGCAAACCCAATATGGGAACTTATTGAAGATGGTAATAGACCTGAGTATAAAATTAACTCTCTTATGGTTGAAACATTAGAAACACTTAATGATCCTAGATTAGCAGTTTATGCAGCTCCTGCTGAAACAGATGGTGCTTTTAGAGGCAAGCCTGCTGGTTTTGGAAATCAAACACCTCTTCCAAATGATGCTCTAGGTTATACTTATGCTAATATTTCTGGTTTAGGTTCCTTTTATCTTAATCCAACATTACCTGGTGTGATACTCTCCTATTCTGAATTAAGCTTCTTGATGGCTGAAGCAGCTAATGAGGGGTTAATATCTGGTGGTTTAGTAGCTGCAAATAATTATTATAATAATGGTATTGCTGCTAATTTTTCTTGGAATGGTCTTGATGCTTCAGGTTATTTGTCTCAAGAGAGTATTCCGCTTACATCTCAAGAAGATGCTAGAAATAAAATTGCTAATCAAAAGTGGATTTCTTTATTTTCACAAGGCTTTGAAGCATGGACAGAATGGAGAAGAACTAAATTACCTGTTTTGAATACAGTAGCTGAAGCTGATATTAACGAAATTGCTTCTAGATACTTTTATCCAACTACTAGTGTATCTTTAAACAAGGAAAACTATGAGGAAGCTTCTGCTTCAATTGGAGGAGATGAATTAACTTCAAAATTAATATGGCAACAGTAAATAAAAAACAAAAATGAAAAATATAAAAATCTTATTATTACTATTATTAGGATTATCATTAATAACTTCATGTGTAGATGATGATAATGACGAACTAACTGGTAGTGCAATCACAGGAGGTCTTGTTAAACCAACTAGCAATTCCATTGGTTATGTTGTTGGTAACGGGGATACTTATACAGCAGGTGGTACCGTTTTTCAAGGGAATGTTCAAACAGAAACAGTTGAAGTTTACAATTCTTTTACAAGTTCTCAAACAGGTGAAACTTCTAATGAAGTTCTACTAGCCACGTTGGATATAACTGGTATGGAAGTTGGTACAGATGGAGAATTCGCTACATCATTTGATTATAACGATCTAATCGATGGATTAACATTATCAGGTAATCCATTACCTGCTGATGATGGAAATCTAAGTATAGGAGACTTTTGGACATTACGCTTTGTATCGAAATTAAGTAATGGCAATACAGTATCTAATGCTGCAACAACTAAAGTATCCGTTGGAACCAGATTTGCTGGTACGTATGCAGTAGTAGAAAGTGTATACTACAGAATTGGTGTTAACAGAGATGATGTTGCGTGGCCAGAAGAAATGTTAATTGAATCTGTGGATGCTACTACATATAGAGTTGTAGAATATTTCGGTGCTTTTAGTGGCAATGAATATTATTTCCAAATTGATGCTAATGATAAAATCACATATCCTGAGGAAACTCCGGACGGTGAGGGTCAAACAGGTAATGGACAACCTCTTACTACTTGTGACAGAAATCCGGGTGATTTAACAAACGTACCATGTGGTGATGACACCAATCTTGTTATACGTGACGATGTTACTGGCAAAGATAGATTAGTAATGACCTTTGGTTATTTTACTGCTGGATCTGGACCAAGAGAATTTTATCAAGTACTAGAAAAAATCGTAGAATAAAAAAAAAATTATGAAAAATACTTATATAAAAACATTTCTTTCAATTGCTTGCTTAGTGCTTGTATTTGGATGTAATGATGAAGATGATTTAACTGGTGACACTACACTTACAAAAGCTAATCCTTCTTTATCAGTAACACTAGATTTTCCTAGTTCACAATCACTCATAGAAGCTGATGAAACTTATGATTTTACGGTAAACTTAAGTGAACCGCAAATCACAGCTGTTACAGTATACATTGAACAAACAGGTGGTACTGCTACTAATGGTGAGGACTTTGAGATACCTAGTAGTATCAGAATACCCGCTGGTTCTACTTCAGCTTCTGGCACTATATCAATTTTTGAAGATGATTTAGCAGAAGATACAGAAAATGCTATAATTACAATAGGTACTGGTTTAGAAGCTAATGTTTCTGCAACTAATTCTCAAACAGTTACATTCAATATCATGAACTATACCGAAGGTGATGTTGCTCTTGACATGACATGGACGTCTCCTCAAGATTTTACTGATAATTTAGGGAATCCTATTGAAGATGAGGCTATTGGTGATTTAATATTTTATGTAACTGATGTAAATATCCCTACTAACATTAATTTTCTAACAGTTGATAACGAATTTGGTTTTGAATCTTTTGTTTTCCAAGAAGTTTTTCCTGATGGAGAATACTATATAGTAACAGAATTCTTTTCTGCAGAAGATTTTGGTGGTAATAATGCCGATTTAGATATAACTATTACTTTAAACCAACCTGGTGTAATTAATGGTCAGTCTGTTACTATCCCAGGAGCATTAAATACAGCCAATGTGGATTGTCAATCTACAATTTTGGCAAAACTGACTAAGTCTGGTACTATGTATAGTATTGAGTCAGTTGGCTTACCTAATAATTTAGGTATTCCTGAAGACGGTACTTTTGCTGGTGATTATACAGTAGCAACTACATACAGTGATCCGGGTGGATTTGGACCTCAATTTGATGGTCCAGTAACTTTAGTTGATAATGGAGATGGAACACGATCTTTTGATGGAGATTGGAATGGTTTCGGTTTAGTAAATACTTGGACTTTTGGATTTGATGCAACTTGTGGAACCGTGACTTTTGTTGATGGTCAAAGTACAGGTTTAGCTTGTCCAGGTGGTCCATTAATTACTTTAGGTTCTTCTTCTGAAGCTGGAACTATCGATCCAACAGATGATTCTTCATTTTCTGTAACCTATACAGAAAATACTTTAAGTTCATGTGGTGGTGGTCCAGTAAGAGCTGAAATTACATTTACAAAAATATAACCAAAAATATTTGATAAAAACCACCTCGTTTGAGGTGGTTTTTTTTTCTAAAAAAACCACAGAATCATTTTTAAATTCTTATTTTTATGTAAAAACAATTGAATATGAAAAAAATTACTTTATTAACATTAAGTCTGTTATTTATTGGCTTAATATCGCACTCCCAAACACTTAGTAGGTCTCAAACTTTATTTCAAAATAAAACAAAAGCCACTATTACTATAAATAAAAATCTAGAAGTCCCTGGTTTTATAAAATTTCCTTCACATTCACTAAAATTGCAAGGAAATACAGTAAAACAAAAAGCACACAATTTTTTAACGGAAAATCAAGACATATATGCGATTGAAAATTTAAACGAAGCTCTTCCTTCTAATGGCACAATTAAGATTGATAATTATGGATTAAAACACTACGAGGTAAAACAATTCCATAAAGGTGTTCCTGTTTATGATGGTGGTTTAAAATTTCATTATGACAAAAATGATAATTTAACTTCTATAAACGGAAATATAATTCCTGATATTGAATTAGATGTTACCCCAAAATACACAAAAAATCAAGCAAATTCAAAAGCCATAGAACTTGTATCAGTTTTAAATGCTTCTGGACAACCTTTGAAAATAATTTCTAATGAGCTTATTGTATTTCCAAAAGGTTTAGCTCAAGGATTTATTACATCTAAGCATTTAGTTTATCATATAGAGGTGCGAAACGATTTAGACGTAAGGGAGTTTCTTTTTATTGATGCTCATAATGGTAAATTAGTAGAACAGTTTACGGGTATTGCTCATGCGTTAGATAGAGTATTATATGAAGGAGATACATCAAATAAAACTTGGGAAGAAGGTTTATTTTTCCCAGGATTTTTAAATGAGTGGCAACAAGCGGAAGTAGAAGCTGCTGGTCATACGTATCATTTCTTTAATAATGCATTTGGTTTTACATCGTATGATGGACAAGATGCTCAAATGGTAACTATTAACAATAACCCGAATATTGATTGCCCGAATGCAACATGGAATGGTGTTACAGCAAACTACTGTGATGGTACAGCAGCAGATGATGTTGTTGCACATGAATGGGGACATGCTTACACAGATTTCACAAGTAATTTAATCTATCAGTTTGAATCTGGAGCAATTAATGAAGCTTATTCAGATATATGGGGAGAAACTATAGATTTATTAAATGGCTATAATGATGATGGCGAAGATAATTCAGTTCGTGTAGGCTCTGCAATTACAAATAGATGGAAAATGGGAGAAGATGCCACAGCTTTTGGTGGTGCGATTAGAGATATGTGGGCTCCACCTTTAAATGGTGACCCTGGTAAAGTATCTGACTTTAATTGTGCTCTTGATAATGATGGAGAATTTTTTGATAATGGTGGTGTACACATAAATTCTGGTGTACCGAACCACGCTTATGCACTATTAGTTGATGGAGGTACTTATAATGGTCAAACCATTGCTCCTCTTGGCTTTGTTAAAGCTGCTCATATTTTTTGGAGAGCTCAAAGTGAATACCTAACGCCTTCTAGCGATTTCCAAGTCTTAGCAGATGCATTAGAAGCAGCCTGTGCTGATTTAGTTGGAATTAACTTAGAAGGTTTATCCGTAACTGAAACACCTGCTGGTCTTTCTGGTGAAATTATTACTGTAGCAGATTGTCAGGAGGTTACCAAAGCGCTTCTAGCCGTTGAGTTAAAAATGGATAATGGCTGTCCTTGGCCTAAAATCCTTGAAGCATCAACTGCTTTATGCGAAGCAGCTACTACTAACCCTGTTTTTCTAGAAGATTGGGAAAATGGTCTTGGTTCTTGGACTATATCACAAGTTCCTGTAAACCCTGCCACTTGGGAATCAAGAGATTGGACAATTGAAACTTCATTACCTGGAGATAGAGCTGGTCAAGCCATATTTGCTCCAAATCCTGTTAATGGAGACTGTGAAACTGATTTAGAAAATGGAATTATTCGTTTAGAAAGCCCAACGATAACAATGCCAAATTATTCTAATGGTACATTCAGCTTAGCGTTTAATCATAATGTTGCTTCTGAAACAGATTATGATGGAGGTAATATTAAATATAGTTTGGATGGTGGTGCTTGGACAATTTTACCAGCTTCAGCGTTTACGGAAAATGCATATAATGTAACACTTAACAACACTAATAACGATAGTCCTATGGCAGGTGAAGAAGCCTTTTCTGGTTCTGATACAGGTTCATTCGAAAGTTCATGGGGACAGAGTACTATTGACTTATCTATGATTGGTGTTGTAGCAAATTCTACTTTAAAATTGAGATGGGAATTTGGTAGTGATGGATGTAACGGACGAATTGGATGGTATGTAGATGAAATTGCTATATTTAATTGTGCTGAAGCGTTATCAATTAATGACTTTAACTTTTTAGGGAATAATATCAGTATCTATCCTAATCCGTCAACAGGTACTTTCAATGTTGAAATGAAAAGTATTTCAGATTTCCAATATGATATTTATGACATAACTGGTAAAGCGATTATGAATAAAGTTGATATAACTAATAATGCTTTTAAGATTGATTTAAATACTTACTCAAAAGGTGTTTATTTCTTAAAACTATACTCTGCAGAAGGCAGTATCACTAAAAAACTAATTATCCAATAGAATAAATTATTCTAAATAAAAAAAGAGGTTGATAATATCAACCTCTTTTTTTTACCTTTACCCCAATGGAAAACCTAACTCAGATATTCGGAATACGGGCTATTATAGAAGCTATAAATGCTGGTGAAACTATTGATAAAGTTTTTCTACAAAAAGGAGAACGAGGCGAGTTATTCAATGAACTCGAATCGCTTTTAAATAAAAAATCTATAAATAGATCTTACGTACCAGTTGAAAAGCTTAACAGACTTACAAAAAAGAATCACCAAGGGGCTGTAGCACAAATTTCGCCCATAGAATTTCATGATATAGAAAACCTAGTTATGAATGTAATGGAATCTGGCAAAACTCCTCTTTTTCTTTTACTAGACCAATTAAGCGATGTTAGAAATTTTGGTGCTATTATTAGAACTGCCGAATGTACTGGAGTAGATGGCATAATCATCCAGAAAAAAGGTGGTGCTCCAGTTAATGGAGACACTATAAAAACAAGTGCTGGTGCCGTTTTTAAAATTCCGATTTGTAAAGTAGACCATATCAAAGATGCTGTATTTTATATGCAAGCTTCAGGTATAAAAGTGATTGCTGCTACTGAAAAAACAAATGATACTTTATATGATGTTTCATTTACAGAACCTTGTGCCATTATTATGGGATCTGAAGGTAGAGGTATTAACCCTTCTACTTTAAAAGTTGTTGATGCAAAAGCTAAACTCCCTTTACTAGGCGATATTGAATCTTTAAATGTTTCTGTAGCTTGTGGTGCTTTTTTATATGAAGTTGTAAGACAGCGCCTTTAATCAAATTTATCCTTCTTGAAGGTATAATTAATAGTAGGTAACTCCTCCTCCATCTCTGGTTCTGGTATTTCTATAAAATTACCGTCTTCATCAAAATGCTTGAGAAACGGATCATCGTCTTCATTAAAATGTTCTTCTTCCCAAACATATTTTTTTGGTTTTGCTATTTCTTTTCTAAAAATTATTGCAAATAGTAATCCAGTAAATAAACCGGCTAAATGCCCTTCCCACGAAATTCCTTTTTCTATAGGCAGCGTATACCAAATCATACTTCCGTAAAGAAATATGACCATTAAAGATAAAGCTATCAGTCTATAATGTTTTGCAATGACACCTTTAAAAAAGGTAAAACTTACCAAAACATATATAAGTCCACTTGCTCCTATATGGTATGATGGCCTCCCAATACACCAAGTTAGAAAACCTGACAATAGAATACCCAATAAAACAACTTTCCAAGCAATGTGTCTATAAAAATAAAACAAGGCTGTTGAAAGTACAAATAGAGGTATGGTATTATGATAAATGTGTTTAATATCTCCATGGATAAACGGACTTAACAGAACACCACGTAATCCTTTTAATGTTTGCGGATATACGCCATATTTACTAAAATTATAACCAAAACGCACCTCGAACCAGAATACCAACCATATGGTCAATACAAAGAAAACTGGATATGCTATAACTCCAGTTGAGAATTGAAAATGTTCTCTGTTTTTCATAGGAATAAAGTTAGCAAATAGTTATCCAACTACTAAATGTGTGCTAAATTGGCAGATACACCCGTATTAATGCCAGATAGCTATAGTATGTAGTGGATAGCGTACAGCCAGATCTCGACCTCGATTTCTCTTCGGGTAATACGTCAAAAACCTAAATAATTAAATGCGATTATTTCTATTGTTTTTTTAAGGAAACATGTTGCTTCCATTTAATTATTCCGTTGTACACTAACTTGTTCGTTATGGAAGTTTCGTGTAATTTTGTATTATGAATTTAAATGCGCCACTTGCAGAACGATTACGTCCTAAAACCTTAGCAGACTATGTAAGTCAAACGCATTTGATAGGTGAAGGTGGTGCACTAAGCCAACATATTAAACAAGGTTTAATACCCTCGATGATTTTTTGGGGACCACCAGGAACAGGAAAAACCACCCTTGCAAATATTATTGCCACCGAATCTGGCAGGCCGTTTTATACTTTAAGCGCGATAAATT
Organism: uncultured Algibacter sp.; assembly: GCA_947502405.1. Classification (GTDB taxonomy): domain Bacteria; phylum Bacteroidota; class Bacteroidia; order Flavobacteriales; family Flavobacteriaceae; genus Algibacter_B. Next base: position 336,315 of record CANMZT010000002.1, read on the forward strand.
CTGGAGTTAAAGACATTAGGGAGGTGATTGAAAAAGCTAAACAAAGTGGCGGCTTATTTACTACCAAAAACCCAATTTTATTTATTGATGAGATTCATAGGTTTAGCAAATCTCAACAAGATTCGCTGTTACAAGCTGTGGAGAAAGGTTGGATAACACTTATTGGTGCGACAACCGAGAACCCTAGTTTTGAAGTAATTTCAGCACTTTTATCACGCTGTCAAGTGTATATTTTAAATGCTTTTGATAAAACCGATTTAGAAACCCTTTTAAACCGTGCTATTCAATCAGACGAGTATATTTCTAAAAAAAACATAACCTTAAAAGAAACCACTGCACTACTGAGATTATCTGGAGGCGATGCCAGAAAACTGCTTAATATTTTTGAACTTTTGGTGAATTCTTACGATACGGAAGAGATAATAATTAATGATGATGAAGTGCTAGAACGCATTCAAAACAACACCGTTCGATACGATAAAACTGGCGAGCAACATTATGATATTATTTCAGCATTTATAAAGTCTATAAGAGGTAGCGACCCTAATGGAGCCGTATATTGGTTGGCTCGTATGATTGAAGGCGGCGAAGATGTAAAATTTATAGCGCGCCGTTTGCTAATTTCAGCAAGCGAAGATATTGGAAACGCAAATCCAACGGCTCTAGTTATTGCTAATAACACCTTTCAAGCGGTCTCTACAATTGGTAACCCAGAATCACGTATCATTTTAAGTCAGTGTGCCACCTATTTGGCATGTTCTCCCAAAAGTAACGCCGCTTACATGGCTATAGGCAAAGCGCAACAATTGGTTAAGCAAACTGGTGATTTAAGTGTGCCTTTGTCCATTAGAAATGCCCCAACAAAGCTCATGAAAGAGCTTGGATATGGTGATGATTATAAATACGCACACAACTTTGAAAATAATTTTGCAGAGCAAGAATTTCTGCCAAAAGAGATTAAAAACGAAACCCTATACGAACCCGGAAATAACACTCGTGAAAACGCTCAACGCGAGTTTTTAAAAAAACGCTGGAAAGATAAATACAATTATTAGTTTTTGGGCGTTACCACAAGGGTCGGGCTTTCCGCTATATCTTTTTTTAGCGTCATTGTAATGAGCAAGCCACTTGGTAAACTGCCTTATTGTAGTTCCAAACAACCAGTTTCAGTATTTTAAAAAAAGGATGCCGCTGCAATCCCTAACGCAAATCGCGTTTTCAAAACAAACCTTTAGAACTTAATATTCAGGGGTTCTTGCTCTAAAGTATTACCAGAATAATACTCAATAACCCAATCATTACCCTTTTTATAAATTACAGCGCTTTTACTCTCAACAAGAAACACATCTTTTAAATTAGTATGCATAATTCTATAAACAACCTTTGGCGAGCTATCAACCAACTGAAAGCCATTTTCTATAGCTTGCGCATACAAGACAGATGAAGCTTTTTCAACTTTAGTATTAACAACTTTTTTTGGCTCTTGTTTTACTTTTTTAGGTTGACCAATTTTTGGTTTATCAGCAGTAACAGGCTTTAACTCTTTGACCTTTTTTAAATCAGCAATCTCTTTTTTTAATTCTTGAATTTCTTTAGATACTCCAGATTTAGTAGATGCTGATGTATTTGTAACTATAGATGTTATTTTTTCATTAGGCTGATATTTATAGTTCAAAGCTTCAATAGATTTAAAAGCATCTCGTAAAGCTAGGTTGTAAGCAGTTTTAAATTCTTTAACCCTACTTTCTCCAATTTTAGATGTGTATACAACCTTATCATTACAATCCTTTAATTCAACTTTAAGCTTAGTTTTAAACATTCCAGAGTCCTTAAAAACATCAGATTTTAATGCTAAACACCTATTAGTCATTAAATCTGCAGGATAATCTGAACCTTCCATAATAGCTTCAAAGCCATATTTTTCAAATAAAAATTTGGTTAAATCATTTAATTGATACTGATTTTTAGTCTTTAAAAAATCAAATTTATAAGGTACAATCACGTACTTATAACTATTAATACTATTTTGAGAAAATACCGAAGTAATTAAAAAACAACTAAGAATTAAGGTAAAAAGCTTTGCTTTCATATTTTATTAATTTATTCTAATTAAATATACGTTTTGCTGATTGAAAATTTACAGATAATTTTTTAATTGTATTAAGTTATTAATTTTCCTAATACTAATATCTACAGGCGTTTCGTCTACATCAAAATATACAACATCCATACCAATATTTAGGGCACCCAAAATATCTGCTTCATAGCTATCTCCAATCATAACACTTGAATCTGCACTGGTACTTGCTAGATTTAAAGCATAATTAAATATAATAGGGTTTGGTTTTTTTACACCAGCATTTTCGGAATTTGTTACAGTTTCAAAATAATGCACGATATTGGAATTATTCATTTTCTTATACTGCACCTCATCAAATCCATTGGTTATAATGTGTAGCCTGTAATTTTTACTTAAATAATCTAATATTTCAAAAGTGTTTTCAAACAAATGATTAAATGAACTTAAATGTGTAATATAATCATCCGATAATTTGTAAACTAAATCATCATTTACCTTAAAATTAATAGCTTTAAAAGTTTCATTTAGTCTAACATAACGCAAATCTTCCTTGGCTATTTTATCTTCCCTATAAAGCCTCCAATATTTTAAATTAATAGGTCTATAATGCTCTATAAAACTATCTAAATTCGCTTCTATATTATTAATTTCAAAAATTTTTCTGAATGTTAATGCAGAATTCTTCTCAAAATCCCAAAGGGTATGATCTAAATCAAAAAATATATCTGTAATACCTTTAAACTTCATTAGGCGATTCTAAAATTAAATTAAACAAATCTTTATAACCTTTCCATCTTTTAGCATCACCAAACGTGTAATTATGAAATACTGGTACAAATTCACCGTCAACCTGTTTTACTTCATTAATTATCTCATTTAAGACTTTTTTCTTATCCAATAAAGACCTCTGTTTTAAAAGCGCATAATCCATTAAATGATAAGGCACAATTTTTAATGGTGTTTGCACTTCGTAATCCAAATCGTAAAACAAAAAAGGCGTGCAAGACCCTGCTCTAAAACCAATATGGTTTATATAACCCATTGTATAATCCTCTTTTACTTCTAAGGCAATTAAATTTCTATATGTTTCTGGTAAATTCAATTTAGAAAATGATTGTCTAGAGGCCTCTAAATTCGTGTTTAAAATTTCTTCCATACGTTGCTTCTCCTTTTTAAGAAGCGCCTCATCTTCAAGAGCTAAATACGATATTTTAAGTCCTATTTTACAATAATCGCCTATATGTTTTATAAGCGATACAAATTTCTTTTTATTTGGGTTAACACCCTTATCATAGGTTGAATAATCTCCTATTAAAAAAAAGAATAGAAACTTAAATTCTGATGTTTTTTGTCTATTAATTAAATACTTAAACGTGTCGTAAGGGTCGTGTCTAAATGCAAGTAGCACCATAAACCTAGTATACAAACTCCTAAGCCTTAATCTGGCAAAGTCCTTTAAAGAACCTCCCATAGTTCGCATGATACCTTTAAGCTTATAGTTATACGCGCTAGGTACATCTATTACAGGTTTAATTTTATAGGTTCTCTCTGGAAATTTAAATTCTGGAAACTGCTTTAGGAGGGCTTGTTTAAATTTATATGCCCATATATCTACAACTGGCTGGTGCAAAAACCCTTCTTTAAAGGCTAAACTCTCAGTGGCTGTAAATCGTCCATATTCATCTTTTACGTGCGGTAAATACTCCTCATATCTGGATAGTAAATAAAAGGATGCCGAAAAAATATCAAAAGGTATGGAGCTCTTCTCTCCAAGGTAGAAAAAACATTTTGTATTTTCCCAATCATGGATATGGATATCAATATCATTTAATCCTTGTTCAAATAAAATCTTATTGCTTTTTATAAAAAACTCATTACCTAATTGTTGCTTGGTGTAAGACATTTTTAAACTATCGTGGGCAATAAATACTTCAATTTTATTAGTAAAATCAACCTTTATACCTAGAATTCTCGTGCAAATATGCTTAAAAATATAGTTTAATCTTGGTGATATTTTATGAGTATAAACTAAAAGCATTATAAGAGGGTTTCATCAGCAAAACTAAAGTATGCTTTTTCGGTTATAATCAGGTGATCTAATACTTTTATATCCAAACTTTGTGCAGCTATTTTTAATTTCTGCGTTATCTGTTTATCAGCTTCACTGGGTTTTAAGCTGCCTGAAGGATGATTATGAGCTAAGATTAACCCTGTTGCACCAACTTCAAGAGCATTTTTGAGTACTAAACGTACATCAACTAAAGTTCCTGTAATACCGCCTTTACTCAACTGATTTTTCTGAATTACTTTATTAGAGTTATTTAAATAAATAATCCAAAACTCTTCATGCTGTAACTCACCAATAATAGGTTGCATCAATTCAAAAACCGATTTGCTAGAGGTTATCTTTTTCTTTTCTAAAGCCTCCTCGCCTCTACGTCGTCGTCCTAACTCCAAGGCAGCTGCAATGGTAATGGCTTTTGCTTCTCCAATACCTTTAAATTCCATGAGTTGTTTTATGGAACGCTTGCCTAAATCACTTAAATTATTATCGGTAGTTGCTAGAATACGCTTACTTAAGGCCACGGCACTTTCTTCACGATTCCCAGAACCTATAAGTATAGCAACAAGTTCGGCATCACTTAAAGCCGCTTTCCCTTTATAAAGTAATTTTTCTCGAGGCTGATCGTCTTGACTCCAGTTTTTTATTGAAAATGACGATGGTTTTTCTTGCATTGGTTAAAGATAAATATTGTAAATTTCAGAAGCAATAGAATTATAAACTAAAATAGCTTTACGTTTCTGCGGAAAGAACTAACACTTTGAAATACCCACCAAAATACCATCAAGACGATAATAAAGACCATTTAATTGAGGTTATTAAAACGTATCCTTTAGCTACGCTTATATCGGTTAAAAATAACAAACCCCTTATTACACATTTGCCGCTAATTTATAATGAAGCCGGTAAACTAATCGGGCATATTGATATATACAATCCACAGGCAGAACTTATGAAAGATGATAATGAGATTACCATCATTTTTTCTGGTCCTCAGTGTTATATTTCCCCGAGTATTTATGCTTCAAAACAGTTACCGACTTGGAATTACATTAAATTACACTTAAAAGGAAAAATAAAAGCTATTGAAAGTAAAGACGCTTTAAAACAATCTTTAATAACCATGACCGAGTTTTTGGAAGCTCCAGACCACAAGTATGTTTTAGAACCCGATAATCGTGCTATGAATGGCTATTTAGATTATATAAAGATGTTTGAAATTACTATTGACAGTTGGGAAGGGAAATTTAAACTCTCTCAGGATAAAAAACCAAAGGATACTGAGAATGCTAGAGCAGAATTGATTAGAGCTAATCAGGAGAGTGTTGAGAGTTTTTTGGAGAAGTGTTTTAAAATAAAAAAAACTTAAATTAATGTTAAGGCTTAATCTATCTAAATATGACAAACTAATTAAAACATTATCAATTATACCTGTTTTAATTGGGTTTCTAACAATAAGTGAAAGTTTTTTACCTAAAAAAAATATTGAAACTAAAGTTGTTTCAAAAAACGAAAGTTATCGAGCTAAATTTGATAGAACAACTTATAATATATATTTCGATAATAATAATGACCAGTTTACAGAGGAAATATTTAATGATTTTGAAGTTGGTGATGATGTAATATTAACAACCTCATATTTCCATGAAGAAACATCAAAAATCACGAAAAAAGAATCTGGTAAAACCTATGAGAATTCAACAGGAGAAGTTTACATACAATATATTTTTGCAATTATATTTTTATTACCTGCACTATCTTGGATTAAAAAAAGGAGTTTAAGTAACAAACAATCAAAATATATTATATTTATAATTCTTTTTAGTTTAACTGACCTTTATAGAATTTTAAAATAAACTCACTTATGAAAATTAATAAACTTACTCTAATTATTACCCTAGTATTTGTTTTGTTTTTATTCATTGATCCAGTTTATGCTGGACCTGGAGGTACTGTTGCTAAAGCTTTGTTTAAAACATGGTGGGGGAAATTATTAATGAGTGTTTTAGTTATTATTTTTCTTCCTGTTATTTTTTATGTTAGAGTTATAGAGTTTATTGCAGTTAGGAAAGCAAAAAAACAACTTGCAAAACTTGCGCTTAAGAACAAAGACTTTTCTTGGTTAAATATTCAAAAAAATGTTTCAAATGTATTCAGTAGAGTTTATTTAGCTTGGGGTAATGAAAACATGAAAGACGTTTCTGAATACGTTAACCACTGGTATTGGCAAAATCAGCAACTTGTACATCTTGACAGATGGAAAAAAGAAAACCTCCTAAATGTTTGTAAACTGCAAAGTATAAGCAGTATTAAACCTATGTATTTAGAGATTTCTGATGAAGAAAATTTTGAAGGTTCAAAAATAGCCTTTGAAATAACTGCTAATATTGAAGATTATCTTATAAAAAGAGACACTAGGAAAGTAGTTCAAGGAAAAAAAGGGTTTAGTGATGAAAGCAAAATTTGGATTATGGAATATACCAATGGTAAATGGCTGTTGGATGATATTAGAGATGATGAGTTTAGTTTAAGTTTTGCTAAAATGGAAAATGTTGTCCCTTCTTTTGAAAATGTTACTAGTTAAAAGAAATAGATTCATGCCTTCTCAGGAATGAAACACTCAACCAATCAACCCCTTAACCTCATCAAAGTCAAGCCCTCCGTAATTCCCAGAACTCATTAATAACAAGGCTTTATCATCAAAATTTTGTGAGAATAAAAACGCTTTAAAATCATCTGGGTTAGTGTAGATAATTAAATCGTCTCGCTGGAATGCATTAGCGATTTGCTCATGTGTAACTTCTTCTAGTTTTTTAATTTCTACAGCATGTGGCGAATAAAAAACCACAGCAACATCTGCAGCATCAAGTGCGCCTTTATATTCTTTTAAAAACTCTGCATTTAAGCTACTGTAGGTATGTAATTCTAAACAAGCTACTAGAGTTCTGTTTTCGTACTGCTCTTTTACAGCGTTTGTGGTAGCCTCTACTTTACTGGGCGAGTGTGCAAAATCTTTGTAGGCTACACTGGTTTTACTTTCGGCTATTTTTTCTAAACGTTTACTAGCACCTTTGAAGGTTGAAATGGCTTCGTAGAAATCGTCTTCATCAATACCCATGTGTTGGCAAATCCATTTGGCACCCGCAAGGTTATTTAAATTGTGTTTCCCAAAAACTTCAATTGGCAAATCGCCTTCTGGAGTTTCTAAAAGTGTTTCTCCGTTTTCAACAGTATATTTTGGTGTTTGGTAAGCTATTTTCCTTATAGTATTTTCGCTAGCTTCTACTACGCGCTTAACTTCTGGGTCTTCTTCATTATAATTTATACTTCCACCTTTTACAATAGAATCTACAAAAATGCTAAACTGTTCTACATAGTTTTCGTAGGTTGGAAATACGTTGATATGGTCCCAAGCAATACCACTTAATAAAGCAATATTGGGCTTGTATAAATGAAACTTTGGACGTCTATCTATTGGAGAACTTAAATATTCGTCACCTTCCAAAACAATAAAATCATTAGTCTCGGTGAGTTTCACCATCACATCAAAACCTTCTAATTGTGCACCAACCATGTAATCTACTTCTCTATCATGATAATGCATCACATGAAGAATCATGGATGTTATGGTTGTTTTTCCATGACTTCCGCCTATTACTACTCGTGTTTTATGTTTGGATTGTTCGTACAGAAACTCAGGGTAGCTATAAATTTTAAGTCCAAGTTCTTGTGCTTTTAAAAGTTCTGGATTGTCTGCTTTGGCATGCATGCCCAAAACAATAGCATCTAAACTAGATGTTATTTTTTCTGGATACCAGCCAAATGTATCTGGTAGTAAACCTTTAGCTTCTAATCTCGATTTTGAGGGTTCAAAAATAGTATCGTCGCTTCCAGTAACTTGATATCCTTTATTGTGTAATGCTAAGGCCAAATTGTGCATTGCAGCTCCGCCTATGGCTATAAAATGTACGTTCATAAAACAAATATCAAAGTTCAAATTCCAAATTCCAAATTATTCTAATAGAAGTTGGAAATATTAAGACCGAAGACGTTTTTTGCGTTAGGGATTGAAATGGAAATCCTTTTTTGAGGCACGAGAAAAAGATTGTATTGGAAAGCCCGACCCTTGTGGTAACGCCCAAATATTAAAGATTTAAAATTTCCTCCTTTTGTTTTTTAAAAGGTTTAATTTTAGGGAGTTCTGCAATGGCCAAATCGATGTGTTTTAAGGCTTGCTGCTTGTTGTTCTTGTGGGTATGTATTTGCGCCAAACGGTAATGCGCCCAAGCTTTAGGGACACCATCTTTGGGTGAGTGATTTTTAAGATAGACTTGTAAACAAGCTTCGCCTTTTTCTAGTTGTGTGTTATACTCTGCTGCCACCTTTCCTATTTGGTAGTGTAATGAATTTCTTTGATGCTTTTTGTGCGCTTGCTCTATATTTGAAATGGCTTTTTCTGGCTGATGCTTGTTTTCGTAAAAGTTAGTAAGTTTATTAAAACAGGTTAGTGAACCTCCTATTTCGATAGCCATCTTATAATGTTTTTCCGCTAGTTCTGGCTCGTCGTCATACTCGTAAATATAGCCTTTTGCCAAATGCCCATCTACCTCAGATAGATTTGCTAGCTCGTTGGCATATTTTAAAGATTTAGACTTACTGCCACCAAAAATTCCAGGTAGTTGCATGTACAATTCTACCAAGGCCCAACGTGTATCAATATGGTTTTCATCTAACTCTGCGGCTTTAGTAAATGCACTTTTTATATCGCCAATTAAACTAATGGCTTTAAACTTATTTTGAAGTGCTTTCATACCTAAAACACCACCGTATTTGTAATGATAATTGGCTATATTAGGTTTAATCTCAACTAATTTTTTATACTCTATAATAGCGTCATCCCATTTTTTTTGGTAACCAAAAGCATCACCTAAAAGCTCAATGGCTTTTAAATGATTTGGGTGTTCTTTTAAAAAGGTTGTAATTTGAGTTTCTGCTTTTTTAAACTGCTTTTGTTTAAAAAGTAACTGCACTCCATCAAGACTTACCTGCGAGAAACTCAGCATAGGAAGTAAAATAAGGAGCACTAGTTTTTTCATAACAAATAGGTTTAGAATCACAAAAATAAGCTTTTGCGTGTTACTTCGTTTTTGATTAAGAAAATCTTAAGAATTTATCATTTTTGTAATCTTAAGCATTACATTTTTACTTGTAAAATGATTAACTTCACTCACCCAACGGAGCTATTTACTAATTTATTGTTTTTTGGAATGGCTTTTGAATATACCTTAGAGACAAAATTAAAGACATACTGAAATGAATTCAGAACAAGTGAAACACTTACTATTTTTATTTATGATTATACTTTTTTCAACGTTTTCTCAAGCTCAAAACACAAACTATCAAGATTCTTGGGCAAAAGTTGAAAAATTTGAAGTTGATGGTTTACCCAAATCGGCTTTAAATCTTGTAAATAGTATTGAAAAACAAGCTACTAAAGATGAGAACCATCCTCAGCTTATAAAAACTATGCTTTTTAAAAGCAAGTATGCTTTGGTTTTGGAAGAAGATGCGCAACTGAGTATTATAAATGATTTTAAATCTAAAATTGAAACCAGCAAATTTCCTGTTAAAAACATTCTAGAAAACATATTGGCTAATTTGTATTGGCAATATTTTAATCAACATAGATGGCAATTTTACAATCGAACAAAAACTACTGAAAAAGTAGACACTGAGGATTTTAGAACTTGGGATTTACAAACCCTTTTTAATGAAATTCATGTGCATTACCAAAAATCTTTAGAGAATGGGTTGATGTTACAACAGGAGTCTTTAAAGACCTATAATGTTTTGTTGAACGAACAGAAAGGATCTAAAATTTATCGTCCTACCTTATTTGATTTTTTAAGCCATAATGCCTTAGCGTTTTATAAGACAAACGAAACACAAATCACAAAACCTGCTTATAAATTTGAGATTGATAATGTTGTTTTTTTAGCTGATGCTGAAACGTTTTCAATGTTAAGTATTGAATCAAAAGACGCTACATCATTACAATTAAATGCTTTAAATATTTACAGAGAACTGATTCGTTTTCATTTAAAAGACGAATCTCCTTTTGCTTTGTCTGATGTTAATATTGAACGTTTAAAATTTGTTAACCAGCATGCTACATTTTCAGATAAACAAGAGCTACTCTTGAAAGCTCTGACTACTGAGAGTAAGAAGAATGAATCGCATGAGGTTTCGGGTTTATATGATTTTGAAATAGCCTCTATTTACTTTCAGAAAAGTCAATCTTTTCACCCCAAAACCAATAAAGATAATCGTTGGAAAGCTAAAGAAGCTCTAGAAATCTGTAATCAAGTTATTTCCAGATTTCCTAAAAGCAAAGGTGCTGAAAAGTGCACTATTTTAAAATCTCAAATTGAACAATTAACGCTTCAAATTGTTACGGAACAGTTTTTACCTATACAAAAAGATGCTCGATTATTAGTACGTTATAAAAATGCTGATGATTTAAAATTTAATATTTATAAGATTTCTGAAAATCAGCACAAAAAATTCATCAAAACATACAGAAAAAATGAGCAGTTAGATTTTATTAAAAATCTAGACGTTCATAAAACATGGAATGCTTCATTAAAAAATGAGAAAGATTATCAAATGCATACTACCGAAGTCTTGTTACCAAAGCTTGATAATGGTAGATATTTAATAGCTGCATTGGTAGATAATGAAAAGGAAACTTATGCTTTTTCTCAACTTCAAGTAACTAATATGGCCTTGGTGGAAACTGAAGCACCAAAACATAAAATCTTTCAAATCATAGATAGAATTAATGGTACACCCATTATAAATGCTAAAGTTGAAGTTTCTTATGGTTCTAGAAATGGTAAAAAGGTTTCTCCTAAAAGTTATACAACTAATCAGTTTGGTGAAATTAAAATTGAAAAAAATAAGAATTGGTATAATGATGTAAATCTTAAAGTTGAATACAATAATGAGCTTGCTTTTTTTGGAAACTATTATATCAATCAAACTTATAATCAGCCTGAAGAAAAAGATAGCTATAAAGGTTTCCTATTTACAGACAGAAGTATTTACAGACCCGGGCAAACGGTTTATTTCAAAGCCATAACCATGAAAACCTTAGATAGAAAATCTGAGATTTTAGAAGATGAAAATGTTTTAATAACACTATTCAACACTAACAATGAAGTAGTTAAGCAACATAAATTATCTACAAATGATTTTGGTTCAGTATCTGGGGAATTTATCTTACCAAATAATGGATTAAATGGTCAGTATCATATTGAAATATTATCAACAAATAAAAGACTTAAGAGTAATCAATACATTTCAGTAGAAGAATATAAACGTCCAAAGTTTGAAACCAAATTTAAACCCATAACAGAAACCTTTAAAATTAATGATTCGGTTACTGTAAAAGGAAACGCATTAGCTTATGCTGGTAGTAACATTACAGATGCTAAAGTGGTGTATCGTGTTAAGAGAAATGTACAATATCCACGTTGGTATTTTTGGTATAGACCTTGGGTAAATAGCGAACCTCAAGAAATCACTCACGGAGAATCAATTACAAATGATAAAGGCGAATTTGAAATTACCTTTAAAGCCCTTCCAGATGAAAGTGTAGACAAAAGCAGCTTACCTATTTTCAATTATGAAATTACCGCAGATGTTACCGATTTAAATGGAGAAACCCGAAGTGCTACAACCATTGTAAATGTGGGATATCATGCTTTGACTGCTAGCATGAGTATTGAAAATGCTTTAGATAAATGTAAAAAAAGTCATGAGATTTCTATTGATACAAAAAATCTTAATGGCGAGTTTGTACCAGCCAAAGGAACTATAAAGATTTTCAAACTAAAGGCACCTAATTATGTAGTTAGAAATCGCCCTTGGGCAGCTCCAGATTATCAAAAGCTATCAGAAGAAACATTTAAAAAACTATTTCCACATGAAGCTTACACTAACGAACATATTTCATCCAATTGGGAAAAAGGTAAGTTAGTTTTAGAAGAATCATTTAACACTGAAAAATCAAAGACACTTAAATTAGGCAAGATTAAAAAATGGAAATCTGGTGCATATCTTATTACTCTAGAAAGCAAAGATAAATTTGGGCAGTTAGTGAAAGACGAAATTAAAACAACCCTTTTTAGTGAAGATGATAAAACCCCAGCAGATAATCAACTTTTTACAGTTTCTACTAATAAAGAGACTTACAAAGATGGAGACATGGCTAAAATTACGTTTGGATCTGCTGCTGAAAATGTATCCGTTACCGTTTCCATTGAAAAGGATAAAAAAATAATTAAAACAGAAATTATTAAGCTAAATGCTAATAAAAAAACAATCACTGTTCCTGTTACAAAAGCTGATATTGGTGGGTTTGCAGTCCATTATAGTTTTTCTGCTTTTAATAGTTTTAAATCGGGTTCATTGGCTATTTCAGTACCATATCCAAAAACAGATTTAGAAATTGATACGTTGACGTTTAGAGATAAGGTCCAACCTGGAACAGATGAAACTTGGCAATTTAAAGTAAAAGGGCCTTATGGGGGAAAAGTAAGTGCTGAGTTATTGGCTAGCATGTACGATGCGTCTTTAGACCAATTTAAACCGCATGCGTGGAATTTCAATCCTATTCAAAATCCTATTTATTATTCACGAAATAACAGAAACGCTAATCGTAGTTTTGGAACCCAGAATTTTAGAGTTTATAATAACCGTTTCCGAATAAGTTATCCACAACAATATTATGACCAGTTGAATTGGTTTGGGCTTAGCTTTGGAAATAATTATAATATGCGATTAAGAAAAAGCTCAGGTGTTCTGAATGCAATAAGTGGACGTGCACCGGGAGTTCAAGTTGTAGCCAATGAACTGGAAGTTGAAGAATCCATTGCTTTTTTCAAATCAGAAGATGATTCTAATTTAGATGAAGTTGTTGTGACTGGTTCAGCTCCTGAAACAAATCTAGAGTCTATAAACAAAGAAAAAACTAGTTATGATAACATTCAAATCCGAAAAAACCTGCAAGAAACAGCCTTTTTCTTTCCGCAGTTAAGAACTGATGAAAATGGTCATGTTAGTTTCAGTTTTACAACTCCTGAAGCTTTAACCCAATGGAAACTGCAATTATTAGCGCATACTAAAAATTTAGAAAGTGCAACACAATCTTTTACAACGGTTACTCAAAAAGAATTGATGGTTATTCCTAATGCACCACGCTTTTTACGTGAAGGTGATAACATTTCCATAAGCACAAAAATTGAAAATCTTACACAAAGGGCTCTTTCAGGTGAAGCTAAATTAATTTTAACAGATGCCGTTTCTGGGAAAGATATCACCTCAACACTTGTCGGGTCGAGCGCAGTCGAGACCTTTTCTGTAGAAAAAGAAAATAACACCCAAGTTTCATGGAACCTAAGTATCCCTGATGATGTGCAAGCGGTTCAATACAAAATCATAGCTAAATCTGAAGATTTTAGCGATGGAGAGCAAAATGCTTTACCTGTACTTTCCAATAGAATGTTGGTTACTGAAACTTTACCTATGTGGGTTAGAAGTAACCAAACTAAAACATTCACTTTAGATAAACTTAAAACTAATTCGTCTTCAACTTTAAAACACCATAAGTTGACTTTGGAAATGACATCTAATCCTGCGTGGTATGCAGTTCAGGCACTTCCCTACTTAATGGAATATCCGTACGATTGTAACGAGCAGACATTCTCAAGATATTATGCCAATGCTATGGCGAGTCATATTGCCAACTCAAATCCTAGAATTCAAGAGGTGTTTAATCAGTGGAAAAACACTGATGCGTTGTTGTCAAATCTTGAAAAAAATCAAGAACTTAAATCTATCTTGATTCAAGAAACGCCTTGGTTACGCGATGCACAAAGTGAAACCGAACAGAAAAAACGTATTGCATTATTATTTGATTTGAATAAAATGAATAATGAATTACAATCTGCTTTAAACAAACTAAAAAACAATCAAATGCCTTCAGGCGCTTGGGCTTGGTTTAAAGGTGGTAGAGCAAACCGATACATTACTCAGCATATTATTACAGGCTTTGGTCACTTGAACAAGCTAGATGTCACGTCGAGCGTAGTCGAGACGTCTCAAATGATTCAAGAAGCCATTGGTTATCTAGACGCTCAATTTATAAAAGAATACAAAGACATCAGAAAATATAATGCAAAAGCAGATTTAAACAAAGACCATTTAAGCTATACACAACTGCATTATTTATACATGAGAAGCTTCTTTCCAAACATTAAAAAGTCTAAAGAAGTTGTAACCATAACTGATTATTATCAAACCCAAATTCAAAAGTATTGGTTATCGCGTTCTTTATATTCAAAAGGATTAATGGCTTTAGTGTCTCACAGAAATAATGATTCTAAAATGGCTTCAAAAATTTTAAAATCACTGAAAGAGACAAGTATTACTTCTGAAGAATTGGGTATGTATTGGAAAGCCAATACAAATTCTTGGTATTGGTATCAAGCGCCTATTGAAACACAAGCCTTACTTATTGAAGCTTTTAGCGACATTGAAAATAACACAGTAACTATTGATAATCTTAAAATCTGGTTACTCAAGAACAAGCAAACTAACCGTTGGAAAACAACCAAAGCAACTACAGAGGCTGTTTATGCTTTATTGCTTCAAGGTAGTGATTGGTTATCGGTTACAGATATGGTTGATGTAGTTATTGGTAGCAAGCAAATTGAACCATTCAATCCCGATAACTATCAGGGGAAAGCTGTTAAAGTTGAAGCTGGAACGGGCTACTACAAAACATCTTGGAACGCTTCTGAGATTAATCCTGAAATGGCTGATGTAACCTTATCTAAAAAAGGAAAAGGTGTTGCTTGGGGCGGTTTATATTGGCAATATTTTGAAGACTTAGACAAAATAACCTCAGCAAAGACACCCCTTAGTTTAAAGAAAAAACTCTTCCTAAAGAAAAACACAGACAGAGGCGAAGAAATTTCAGAAATCACTTCTGAAACAGATTTAAATGTAGGTGATTTAGTAAGAGTTAGAATTGAATTACGTTCTGACAGAGCTATGGAATTTATTCACATGAAAGATATGCGAGCTTCAGGATTAGAACCTATAAATGTATTAAGTCATTACAAATGGCAAGATGGCTTAGGTTATTATGAAAGTACTAAAGATGCTTCTACAAACTTCTTTTTTGATTATTTACCAAAAGGCGTTTATGTTTTTGAATATGATTTAAGAGTGAATAACGCAGGTAATATGAGCAATGGCATTACTACGATTCAAAGCATGTATGCTCCAGAATTTAGTAGTCATAGTGAAGGTGTAAGAATCAATGTAGAATAACTTAAACTTAAAAATTAACATGCCTAATCAAAAATTTAGTTTTTTAGGTTTCATTTTATTAATAACCTGTATTTGTGCAAGTTCTTGTTCTAGTAATAAAAATTTGGTTCAAAATAAAAATTCAATTGACACAGAATCAAAAATCCTATTTCTCAATTACATGATTAAAAAAACTATTAATGGCATACGAGAAATTGAATTCATAAACAAGAAAATAGCAACTGGAAAAGCAAAACAAAACCCATTTACACCAATTGAAAATGGCATAAAGGGAGACCTAGTTTTTACTGAACTAAATAAGAAAAAAAAAGTAATAAGTCAGGGATTAATTAAAAACCCTTTAGTTAAAAAAATGGAGTATGTTGATGAATCTAAACATTTTAAAACCAAAGTTATAGATTTCGACGAAATGCAGTTTTCCATCAGATTACAACTAAAAAATACCACTAAAATCATAACAATTAGTAACTTTGGTGAAACTGAACCCCTAATAAGTACCCAAATTCAATAATTATGAAACCTATTTTAAGTGTTCTAATTATAATTTTCAACCTATTATTTACTTCTGCACAGACTTTTGATGTAGAACCAATAAAGGTTTCTGGTGATAATGATAAGCGTATCAATTTAGTTTTTATGGGAGATGGTTACACATCAGCAGAATTAAACAAGTTTATTGCTGATGCTACTAGTTTCTCAGGTAGTTTATTTATGCAACCTCCATTTTCAGACTATGCAGACTACTTTAATGTTTATGCCATAAAAGTACCATCAAATGAAAGTGGCACTGACCACCCTGGAACAGCTACAGATGTTACCGAACCTGTTTTCTCAGTTGGCACTAAAGACACTTATTTTAACACCTCGTTTGATACTGCTAATATCCATAGATTACTTTACACTTACAGTTCGGCTATAGTGTATAATGTGTTAGCTAATAATTTCCCACAGTACGACCAGCCTATTATTATAGTTAATTCTTCAGAATATGGAGGTGCTGGTGGCCCTTACGCTACTTCTTCAACAGGCAATAGCGCCGATGAAATTGTTATACATGAAATAGGGCATTCACTTTTTGATTTAAAAGATGAATATTATCCTGGAGACGCATTAGCAAATGAAGCCATAAATATGACTCAAGAAACAAACCCAACTATGGTTAGGTGGAGAAACTGGGTTGGCAGCGACAATGTTGGCGTATATCAACACAGTGGTTCTGGTAATGCTGCTAACTGGTATAGACCGCACCAAAACTGTAAAATGCGGTATTTAGGTGTCCCGTTTTGTGCTGTTTGTAAAGAAGGTATTGTCGAAAAAATTCATAGTTTAGTAACTCCTATTGACAGTTATACACCAAATAACACCACTGTTGATAGCCCTACGTTTCCTTTAGATTTTCAATTGAATTTGATTAAGCCAAATCCGAATACCTTGGAAAGCGAATGGACCTTAAACGGCAATAGTTTTGCCACTAATGTAGATGATATTTCTATTGAAGCAACCGATTTAGTTGAAGGTGCTAATACATTAACCACCGTTGTACACGATAACAGTCCTTTTCTAAGAGTTGATAACCATGACAGTTTTCATATTTACACGGTGAGTTGGACTATTAATTACACTGCATTGAGTGTTGAAGAAATTGAAAGTAAGACTGATGTTTTTAATATTTCCTTATACCCCAACCCAACAGAAGATTTATTAAACTTAAAGTTTGAAAGCTCAAACACTTCTAGCTTAAAAGTTGAGATTTTAAGTATTGATGGTAAACGCATTAAATCAATAAAACTTAATAATTATGAAGCTAGAGAGGTTAAATTGAACCGCTTAGATTCTGGTATTTATCTAGTTAATTTCTATGATAACAACACCTTATTAACCACTAAAAAAATAGTAAAAAAATAGACGTTTAGTTTATTTTTTAGGCGGATAACCCGATAACACTTTTTCTACAATAGCTTGTATACGTGCTTCTCTTTTTTCGGGTGTTGCTCTGGGACAAAAACTAGATTCGCTAATAGCTTGCCAAAAGAGTTGCTTTTTCTTTTCATCAACAAAATCGATGGTGATTTGTCGGTTAACATTTCCTTGGCCAATGGGTAAGCCTATAGAAATGCCACCGCCTACATTTCGTCCGCCACCACCTACACCTACGCCAACACTTTGCCGTTGCGGTTCTTGATATTCAGCACTTTTAATATCTATAAAGAAATCTGGACTTTCTGAAATGCTAAAACCATTCACTTTCATTTTGGCATCAATAGCATCTAAAAGGCGTTTGGTATCCAATTCGCTTAAGCCTGTTTCCATATCAGCATAATATTGATAGGTTTTATAGTTTTCAAAATTTGTTGCTTTATCATAATCATAATTTACATGAATAGGTGCGCAGGATATAATTAATATCGCTAACATAGTAATTTTAAGGAATCGCATAAATTTTGTTTTATTGAGACTCTGATTTTAATCAGAATTGGTTCAACTAATTTAATCAAAAATTATTCCAATGTTTGAATTCGTTAGACACAAATTAGCAATATGTGAATCTATTGAATTTGTCAGAAAAAAATTATAACTTTGTTTAACGTCGGATATAAGTCATTAAAACGACGCATATCCGCGGAACATTGTAAACAATTTATACAAAATACCATGAAAAAGTTAATACTACTTTTAGTCTCTTTAACCCTTTTTATATCATCTTGCAGCAAGGAAAAAGACACAGATAATACAGAAATAACGAATATTGAATTTAGTTCTCAAGATGAAATTAACTCCTTTAATTTTACTAAAAACAATCAAATAACGACAATTAATATTTCTGGATCTGACATAACCGATTTATCAGCTTTAAATTCATTAAACTCCTTAGACAAGCTAATAATTGATAAAAACCCTAAATTAATTAATTTAAATGGTTTAGAAAATTTATTGAGTATTACTGGAAGTCTTCAAATTACAAATAATCGTTCTCTCGGAAATTTTAAAGCAATTAAAAATCTGAATTTTAATAATTTAAGTGATGAAAAATTTATAATTGAGGGTAATTTATTCAATCCCAAAAAGGCCAGTTTAAACGCAAAATACAGATTAGGAGAAAAAACTTATACTCCAGTAGACATTTGTATAAATACACAGAGTGAATTTGATAACTTTATTAGAGAAAAATACACAGAAGTAAATGGTAATTTATGTATTACTTCTTCTGTAATTACAAGCCTAATTGGCTTAGAATCTTTAAATACTATTGAAGGTGAGTTAACAATATCCGATACTAATTTGAAAAGTTTAAAAGGTCTTGAAAACCTGACATCGGTTAATGGAATTAGAATACAGAACAACAACCAACTAATAAATATTGATGGTTTAGACAATGTGAAAAGTATCGGATCAGAAGATGTATTTGCAGGCTTTTCTTTTTACAAAAACAACAATTTATTAACCTTAGAGGGCCTGGACAAACTTAGCTACCTAAGCGGTACCATAACAATTATTGAAAATAAAAAGTTATCGTACATAAATTGCTTCAATAATATAACAACATTAGGTATAAGCTATTATTATTTAATAAACCCAATAAATCTTACTTCTAAGTTGCATATTGAATCTAACCCTAACTTGTTAAGCTTTGAAACGAGTTTTGATAGCCTTCAAGAAATTTTTGGAAATCTATTTATAGAAAACAATCAATCTTTAAAAAGTTTAAAAGGTTTGGAATCATTAGAAAGAGTACTTGAAAACATAAATATTAAAGCAAATAACTCTTTAACAAATATGATTGGATTGAACAATCTATATAATGCAGGCAGAAATACCTATATTGAAAACAATCAAAATCTTAAAAATTTAAACGGCTTAGAAAACGCAAACTTTAGCCAATTTTATATAATAAACAACCCTTCATTAGAAACTTTAACTACTTTTAAATTTAAAAACATGAGTCGGTTAGAAATTAGAAATAATGCTTCATTAATAAATTTAAAAGGTCTAGAACAATTAGAGGAAATAATTTTAGGGGCTGGAATTATAATAAAAGGTAATATAGGGCTAATTAGTCTAGATGGTTTAGAAGGACTAAATAGGTCTAGTTTATTTGCTGTTAGAGATAATATTAATTTAACAGATTACTGTGCATTAAATGAAACTTTTAAAAAGTCAGCTCAATTTATTGACAACTTAGACCCAGCTTTTAATAACGGTACAATATCTGGAAATGCATACAACCCAACTTATCGTGAGTTAATAATATTAGGTAAATGCAAATTATAAATAAACCTTTAAGAACCAAAGTTTTAATCAAATAATCAAATTCTTTGTACATTGAATTGTCATTCCAAATAAGGCACGGCAGAGTATATAATCAAGAGTATTTTAGCAAAAGTGAGTTAGCTAATTGACTTAATAAGATAAGTCAAAAACCTACAAGCTAAAATTCATTGTATACATGCTAAACTTTAAAAAACTAAAACAGAATTTTGGAAGAGAGATTTAGTTCAATAAAACAATGTCTCATCTACCAAAGTAGGTAATAACCATATTTTTCAGATAAATTCTTCTTGCACTTTATTAAATATATTAATTAGAATGTGAAAAAACTGTTTACAACACCGCATAAATTTTATTGCTAGCTAATAGTTTACTTGCGAAAGTCCTCGCGGACTTTCTAATCAGTAATAATTTGCTTACTTTTAGCTTGACAAAACCGCAACAAAGCTTATACAGAAACGTTAAACGAACCTCACCAAAACACAAACCAATTCTATTTTAAAAAACCTGTGTTAGCAAACCAACCCGCGTTAGGGATTGAAGAGGAAAGCCCACAGCCTGATCTCGACCCCGATAGCTATCGGGGTCGGTAGAAGAGCGAGGACTTGTAACGGAAAGCCCGACCCTTGTAGTAACGCCCACATAACAATTATTTAAATAAAACATTTGCAAAATTGAAATAGTATTTAGATATTTGTCTAAATACCTAATTGATGAACTATCTATTTAAGGCATTGAATGATGAAACAAGGCGACAGATTTTGGAACTATTGAAGGATAAAGACATGACTGCGGGTGATATTGCTGATGCCTTTAATATTTCGAAACCTAGTATCTCGCATCATTTGGATATTTTGAAACGTGCTGATTTGGTTACGAGTGAAAAGAACGGACAATTTATAACATACTCAATAAACACAACGATTCTGGAAGATGTATTGCAATGGATTATAACTTTAAAAAAATAAAATGATGAATTTAAAAAGAGAATTACCATTGATAATTATAGTATTAATTCCTTTTATTTATTTGGGTTATATCTGGAGCGCGCTACCAGAAACAGTACCTACACACTGGAATTATAAGGGTGAAATTGATGATTGGGGTAGTAAAAATTCGTTGATATTAATTACTTTTTTACTATCGGCTGTTACTTATATTTTGTTTACAATTATTCCATTAATAGACCCAAAAAAGCGCATACAAACCATGGGTAATAAATACCATAACTAAAAGTTTTTAATGGTGTTGTTTATGTCTGCACTAGCAGTGTTTATAATTTATAGCGTTAAAGAACAGTCTATAACCAACCCATCGTTAATTATTTTTGCCATAGGTGTTTTATTTATGCTTTTAGGAAATTATATGAAAACTATAAAGGCTAATTATTTTATTGGAATAAGAACGCCATGGACTTTAGAAAATGAAAGTGTTTGGAAAAGCACACACAAATTGGCTGGAAAACTTTGGTTTATTGGTGGTTTAGCTATTGTAATATGTAGTCTTACGGCTAATAAAAAGTTTAATAGTATATTTTTTATAAGTGTTACGCTATTAATTACTTTAATCCCTTTTGTGTACTCGTATTTAGAGTATAAAAAACTGAATAAATAATTATGAAGTTGAATTATTGGTCTTCTTATTTATTTAAAGGTTTTGTGAAATACTGAAATATAATTCACTAATAAACACTTTTTAAAATGAAAAAAACTGCTTAATCATTAAGCATTTTCCAGAGCATATCTTTTAACTCTGTAATTCCTTTTTGAGCGACTGAGGATATAAATATATACGGAATAGGAAGTTCGTTGTCTAGTTCTGTTTTTAATTCTGCCTTAAGTTCTTCATCTAGCATATCACTTTTTGAAATGGCAATGATACGCTCCTTATCAAGCATTTCAGGATTATACCGCCTAAGTTCATCTAACAAAATGTCATATTGTTTTTTAATATCCTTGGCATCAGCTGGGATTAAAAAAAGTAGAATGGAATTGCGCTCTATATGACGCAAAAAGTAATGCCCAAGCCCCTTTCCTTCTGCTGCTCCCTCAATAATTCCAGGGATATCTGCCATAACAAAGGTTTGAAAATCTCTGTATTTTACGATACCTAAATTGGGTTTTAGTGTGGTAAATTCGTAATCTGCAATTTTAGGTTTTGCCGATGTTACAACTGATAAAAGTGTTGATTTACCTGCGTTGGGAAACCCTACCAAGCCAACATCTGCGAGCACTTTAAGCTCCATGGTAACATACTTTTCCTCAAGTGGCATACCAGGTTGTGCATAGCGTGGGGTTTGATTTGTAGAACTTTTAAAATGCCAATTTCCTAAACCGCCCTTACCTCCTTCTGCTAAGATTCTTTCCTCGCCCTCTTCAGTAATTTCAAAAAGAATGTTATTGGTTTCAGTCTCCCTTATAACTGTACCTAAAGGCACATCAACATACACATCTTCACCATCAGCACCAGTGCTTCTACTTTTGCTACCATGCTCTCCATGACCTGCTCTGATGTGTTTTTTGAATTTTAGATGTAGCAGTGTCCAAAGATTGGACTTTCCACGAACAATAATATGACCTCCACGACCACCATCTCCACCATCAGGACCGCCTTTTTCTATATATTTTTCACGATGCAAATGTGCAGATCCTTGTCCGCCCTTTCCAGAGCTAACATACATCTTTACATAATCTACAAAATTCCCTTCAGTCATCTCTTTTGTTTATTTGTTTTTTGTGGGTTTGTTTAGTCGTGTTTAACTTCTAAACAACTAAACGAATAAACTTAACTCCTATAATTTGTCAATTACGCCACTTAGGCGCTCGGTAATATCTTCGATACTCCCAACACCATCAACGCCATGATACTTATCTTGTGCCGTGTAGTAATCTTTTAAAATAGCAGTTTCATCATAATACACTTTAATTCTATTTCTGATTACAGCCTCGTCAGCATCATCTTTACGACCACTTGTTTTTCCTCTTTCTAGTAAACGCTTTACTAAAACCTCATCATCAACCTCTAAAGCAATCATAGCATTAATTTGAGAATCTTTGCTATCCATTAACTGATCTAAAGCTTCAGCCTGTGCATTAGTTCTTGGAAATCCATCAAAAATAAATCCGTTAGCATCAGCATTTTTTTCAACCTCTGCCTTTAACATGTCTATAGTTACTTGGTCTGGAACCAAACCGCCTTTTTCAATGTATGATTTCGCTAACATTCCTAAAGCTGTATCATTTTTCATGTTATATCGAAAAACATCTCCTGTAGAAATATGGACTAGGTTATACTTCTCCTTTAAAAATTCTGCTTGCGTTCCTTTTCCAGCTCCCGGAGGGCCAAATAGCACTAAGTTTGTCATGTGTTGTGTTTCTTTTATTTGATAGACTTCTGGTAAATTTCGTCCCAAACCATCATAGTCTAAGCCATAGCCAACTATAAATTTATTTGGAATTTCTATACCAACATAATGTAATTTAAAATCTTTTTTATAGGCTTCAGGCTTGTAAAAAAGTGTCGCGATTTTTAACGATTTTACATTTTCGTTTTTAAAAATTCTATGAACTTCATGAAGCGTATTCCCTGTATCAATAATATCTTCTAAAATTATAACTGTTCTGCCTGTTAAATCTTGTGTTAAACCAATTAGTCTTTGAATATCTTCAGTAGACTTTACACCTTCATAAGATGCAAGTTTTATAAAAGTAACCTCGCATGTTTTTGGGTACTTCTTTACAAAATCGCTGGTTAGCATGAACGATCCGTTTAAAATACCAACAAAAACTGGGATTTCATCACCTACATCTTCAGCTATTTCATCAGCTAATCGCTGTAAAGCAGCATCAATTTCTTTAGCAGAAACGAAGGGTTTAAAGTATTTGTCGTGTAGCTTTATCACGGGTGTTATATTTTGAATGCGCAAAGATAATCAATAGATTAACGTCCCGATAGCTATCGGGACGATTTTTTGATTTAGGATTTCAATAGTAATTTAAGATTTAAATGTATTTTTGCTTAACATTATTTTGATTTCGAAAAAACGTTTAGATGAATTATTTCTCTTCAAATTTCAAACTTGGTATTCTTGGTGGCGGTCAATTAGGTAAAATGTTATTGTATAACACTAGAAAATTTGATATCCAAACTATAGTTTTGGATGGCAGTGAAGAAGCGCCGTGTAAAATAGCTTGTGATGAATTTCATTTAGGTAATTTGATGGATTATGATGCCGTTTATAACTTTGGAAAACATGTTGATGTATTAACTATTGAAATTGAAAATGTAAATGTTGATGCCTTAGAAACTCTAGAAAAAGAAGGGATTAACGTGTATCCTGCATCTAAAACATTAAGAACCATACAAAATAAAGCTAAACAGAAACTTTTTTATAGAGACAACAATATACCAACATCTAGTTTTAATCGATTTGCTTATTTATCTGAAATTGAAGATGCTATAGCCAATGGAGGCTTAGAACTTCCTTTTGTTTGGAAAGCGGCTCAATTTGGTTATGATGGTAATGGAGTTAAAGTAGTTAGAAAACTTTCAGATTTAGAAGGCTTACCTGGAGGTGAATGTATTGCTGAAGATTTAATTCCTTTTAAAAATGAATTGGCAGTTATTGTTGCGCGTAGCCCTTCTGGTGAAACTAAAACTTATCCCGTTGTTGAAATGGAATTTCATCCTGAAGCAAATCAGGTTGAATATGTAATTTGTCCAGCAAGAATTCCTGAAGCTATCGCAAAAAAAGCAGAGGACGTGGCGCTAAAAACTTCAGAAGCATTTAATCATGTAGGATTATTAGCTGTTGAAATGTTTCAAACGCAAGATGATGATATTTTAGTAAACGAAGTTGCCCCAAGACCACACAATTCGGGTCATCAAACTATTGAAGCGAGTTATACGTCGCAGTTTGAACAACATATTAGAGCCATTTTAGATTTGCCCTTAGGAAGAACTTCCAGTAAAGTTGGAGGCGTAATGGTTAATCTAGTAGGCGCTGAAGGACATGCTGGAAATGTAGTTTATAAAAACATTGAAAACATTATGAATATGGATGGTGTAACCCCTCATATTTATGGTAAAAAGCAAACACGACCATTCAGAAAAATGGGTCATGTTACTATTGTAAATGAAGATTTAAACGAAGCAAGACGTATTGCTGAAGCAGTTAAAAAAAGTATAAAAGTTATAAGTGAATAAATTATGGGCAAAGTAGGAGTAATTATGGGAAGCAAAAGCGATCTTCCTGTTATGCAAGATGCCATAGACATCTTAAAAGGTTTTGATATTGAAGTTGAAGTTGATATCGTATCAGCCCACCGCACACCAGAAAAATTATTTGATTATGGAAAAAATGCACACACCAGGGGTTTTGCTGTAGTAGTAGCAGGTGCTGGAGGCGCAGCACATTTACCTGGGATGATAGCATCTTTATCTCCACTTCCCGTTATAGGTGTTCCTGTAAAAAGTAGCAACTCAATTGATGGTTGGGATTCTGTTTTATCTATTCTTCAAATGCCGGGTGGTGTACCTGTTGCTACGGTTGCATTAAACGGCGCTAAAAATGCTGGAATTCTTGCTGCACAAATTATTGGATCTAGCGATAAATGTGTTCTTGATAAAATAGTTGCTTACAAAGAAGGGCTCAAAATAAAAGTAAACGAATCTGCTAAAGATTTAAAATAAAAAAAGCCCCGAATTTCTTCAGGGCTTTCAGCTATTAACAAATAATTCTCATGAGTTAGTCACTCTGCGTATTATTGGATGCAAAACTAAAAAAAAATACTATGCATACATAGTAAAAATATTTTTTAACACATTCTTTGAAGATATGATAAAAAAATCACTGATTTACCCTTTTAAAACTAAATATAATACCGCTCCTTTTAGAATAATTCAAAATGAAGATTATTTACCTCTTATTAAGGAATCTATAAAATTAGCAAAAAAAGAGATTGATACTATTATTAACAATCCGGAAATAGCTTCTTTTGAAAATACTATTGAGGCATTAGATTTTTCTGGTGAACAGTTAGATAGGGTTACAAGTATATTTTTCAATTTGAATTCTGCTGAAACCAATGAAGAAATTCAAAACATAGCGCAACAAGTTTCACCTTTATTGTCTGAATTTAGTAATGATATCACTTTAAATATTGATTTATTTAAACGCGTTAAACATGTTTATGATTCTAAAAAAGAATTAAACCTAACTAAAGAGCAAGAAAGACTGCTTGAAAAAAAATATAAAAGTTTTTCTAGAAATGGGGCAAATCTTCCAGAAGATAAAAAAGAAAAACTCAGAGCGATTGATAAGAAACTAAGTCGATTAAAATTAAAATTTGGAGAAAATGTTTTAGCAGAAACTAACAAATTCGAAATGTTAATTACTGATGAGTCTGATTTAGCTGGGTTGCCAGACGGCGCAAAAGAAGCCGCAAAACAGTTAGCAGAATCTAAAAACAAAAAAGGTTGGTTATTCACTTTGGATTATCCAAGCTATATCCCTTTTGTTACTTATGCTGATAATAGAGCATTACGAAAAAAAATGTCTTTAGCAGCAGGTGCTAAAGGTTTTAAAGGTGATGCCTTAGATAATCAAAAACATGTTTTAGATATTGTAAGCCTTAGGCATGATCGTGCAAACTTACTAGGTTACAAAACCCATGCTCATTTTGTATTAGAAGAACGTATGGCTGAAAGTCCTGAAAATGTTCAGAAATTTTTGAATGAATTACTTGAAAAAGCTAAACCTGCAGCAAAACGAGAATTTGAAAACCTAGAGCAATTTGCCAAAGATATAGATGGTATAGATCAATTACAAAAATGGGATGGTGCTTATTATTCGGAAAAGTTAAAACAGAAATTATTTAGTTTGGATGATGAGTTACTGAAACCCTATTTTAAACTTGAAAATGTTATAAATGGGGCTTTTACAATAGCTAATAAATTATTCGATTTACAGTTTGAAGAAATTCATGATATTGATAAATACCATGACGATGTTTTAACCTATAAAGTTACTGACTCTAAAGGCAATTTTATTTCTATATTCTATGCTGATTTTTTTCCAAGATCAGGAAAACGTAATGGCGCGTGGATGACTGTTTATAAACCTCAGTACATTAAAAATGCTGAGAATAGCAGACCACATATTTCTATAGTTTGCAATTTTACAAAACCAACTAAAACAAAACCTTCATTACTAACTTTTAATGAAGTAACCACGCTTTTCCATGAGTTTGGTCATGCATTACATGGTATGTTGGCTAATACTACCTACCCTAGTTTATCTGGAACTAATGTTTACTGGGACTTTGTTGAGCTTCCTAGTCAGGTTATGGAAAACTGGTGTTATGAAAAAGAGGCTTTAGAATTATTTGCAACACATTATGAAACTGGAGAAATGATTCCAATGGATTTGGTTGAAAAAATCAAGGAATCTGCTACTTTCCATGAAGGAATGCAAACCTTACGCCAATTAAGTTTTGGACTATTAGATATGAGTTGGCATGGTACAGACCCTAGTGGTATAACCAGTGTAAAGACATATGAATCTAAAGCTTTTGAAAACACAAAATTGTACCCTGATGTTCCTGAAAATTGTATGAGTACATCTTTTGCTCATATTTTTCAAGGCGGATATTCTTCTGGATACTATAGTTATAAATGGGCCGAGGTTTTAGATGCTGATGCTTTTGAGTATTTTAAAGAATCAGGAATCTTTAATAAAACGATTGCTGATAAATTTAAGAATCATGTTTTAAGTCAAGGTGGCACTGAAAACCCAATGACGCTTTACAAACGTTTTAGAGGGCAAGAACCTAGGCCTGAAGCTTTGTTAAAACGTGCTGGGTTGTTGAAATAATTTAATAAAACTGAAAAAGCATTTGAAATATAATTATTTCAAATGCTTTTTATTTTAGTTAGAGTAAGCAACACGAACTTATACATAAAATAATCTGTACCTAACAGAAACGTGTTGCTTATCGAACCATACTTATTCTGTCTTTTTTTTCCAAGACTTATAGTTTTTGTATGCTGGTCCAGTTAACTTTTGTCTTTCATGACCACTCATATTTACTGCTACTACCTCTACTTCTGAAGTATCTTCCCAGGGTTTATAGTTTTTATATGCTGGCCTTGTAAGCGATTTTTTTCTGTTAGTAGTGTACAAAATTGTAGGTTCTGTTTGATGCTTCCAAGGTTTATAATTCTTGTAAGCTGGCCCTTGTAAATCACTTCTCTTAACATTACTTTGTTCTTGAGCAAATGTTCCAAAGGAGACTAATGCTACTCCTAAAATTAATGCTATATTTTTCATCACTTTTCTTTTTATGGTTCATGACAAAAATACGCTCAATTATAGGGTTTTAGAGCTATAAGAATCTACCCAAACTGCATCCGTAGAAATACGGATGCGTGCATTTCTTAAAACATTAAATTAATTTTATTTTTGCTGCTTTTTTTATAAGTTCAGCTGTGTTTTTTACTTCTAGCTTTTTTAAAATATTTGCTCGATGGGTCTCAATAGTTCTTGAACTCACGAATAGTTTAGCTGCAATTTCTTTAGTAGTTAAACCCTCTGAAATTAGCCCTAGAACCTCTGTTTCTTTATTTGATAAAATATTTTCACTCACACTTTGGTTAGACATATAGTTTATCATTTTTTCAGAGATTTCAGCACTAAAATATTTTTTTCCTTTATATACAGTTCTTATGGCCAAGGTTAATTCATCTTCGTCTGTATTTTTTAATAAATAACCATAAGCACCACTTTTAGCACATTTGGCTATATAGTTCCCATCGCTATGCATAGAAATTACAATAGGCTTCAAGTTAGATTTTAAAGTTTTTAATTCTTTTAAAACCTGAAAACCGTCCATTTTTGGCATGGTAATATCTAAAAGCACAATATCTACCTCCATGGCACTCTTAATCATCTCCACAAATTCAATACCATTGGCAACACTTTTAACTATTTTTATATCATCATGCTTTCTTAATAATTCAGCTAACCCTTTTCGGAAAAGCTCATGATCATCAGCAATTACTAATTTAATTTCATTCATAATTCTACAGGTAGTTCAATTTCAAAAGTGGTGTTTCCAGCTTTAGAGTTAATAATGATTTTACCATTACAAATTTCAACACGCTCCTTAATATTTATAATTCCAGAGCCTAACTTAACCGTTTTTTCATCAAAACCAATGCCATCATCAAAATAGAAAAGGGATATAAATTCATCAAATTCTGAAAGCGTAATTCTAATATTTTTGGCATTAGAATGTTTCAGTGAATTATTGATTAACTCTTGACAAATTCTAAAAAGATTAATGCCTTGGTGGTTTGTAATATTAGTTTGGTCATGTTTAGTTAAATCTTCATATTGAATAGTTACATCGGTTGAAGCTTTAAGATTTTCAACAAAGTTAGTTAGCGTAACACCAACTCCAAAATCTTCAATAGTTGAAGGCATTAATGCGTTGGACATTAATCTAATTTCAGAAATAGTATCATCTACTATTCTCTTCATTTCTGTTTTTTGCTTTTCATCTTGAACTTTATTTTCAATGTAGTGTTTAAGGGATGTTAAGTATGGCCCAATACCGTCATGCAACTCTCTTGAAAGTCGCCGTCTTTCGCTTTCTAACCCATTTACTAACAAGCGTTTTGTGTTTATTCGATTGTTTTGCTCGTTATTTCTAAATTCAACCAATTTATCTCGCATAACCAATAAACTTTTACCAAGTATATCGTGAGTGCTTTTTGGCTTATATTGAGCGTTTAAGTTCATTTTTCCTATATCATTTGAGAATTTCACAGCACCTTGTAAAGAGGCTTTCAAATTAGCTAGAGCGTCAAACATTTCCTTAATTTCATTAGAGTTCTTAATAAACTTATTGCTTTGATTATAATCCCCTGCAGCCATTACCTTTAAACTCTTTTGCATATTTTTTATCGGGTTTGTAATAATTCTTGTAAGGAAAAGTGATAAAATTATTGCCAGTAATAGAATACCAAGAGTTAAGGCTACTAATCTTGATTTTAATTTTTGTAACGGCGTAGTAACTTCACTTACATCTATCTCGGAAAGAATAACCAATTTAAGGTTTGAAATTTCAATAAGACTGTATACACTATAAACATCAATACCTCTGTAATCATTAAAAGCGCCTCTTCCATCAACCCCTTTTAATGCATTTATAACACCTTCGGTTTTAACCAACATAGTGTATGGTGTTTTAGTAGGAAAAAAACGTGATTGAGAACGCATGCGATAATCTTCTCCCACCAGATAAGATTCCCCAGTGTCTCCCATACCTGTGCGCTCAAGTAGTATTTTTTTTATTTTATTATAATCTAGTATTTTAACATGTGTTTTATTCTCACTGTTAGAAACAAAACCTATTGAAGTTTTTCTGTTAATGTGCTTTGAGGTAAAATCGTATACCCCTTCCATATTTGATAAACTATCTGGAATTTTAAAAGTTGTGCTATCTATCTTTTGATGGTTTTCATTATTATTCAGAAAATCCTTCCATTCATTCTTTATTAAATTTTCAATTTGAATTTGTTTAAGGGTTTTAATGGAATTTAGCTGTAGTAAGATACGGTCGTTTAATACTTTAGAAAACTGATTGTAGAAAGAAAATGATAACACAGCAACCACCAATGCAATTAAACCATTGATTATTATTAGTATTAAAGTTTTTAAATTCATTAAAAAATCTTTTACTTAAACCGTTATACTTGGCTTACAGCACCCCAAATAAAATTAGTATTACTTCATCTATAAAACTAAAAAGACTACACTAAACCAGCTATGAAATAAATAAAAATAAGCATATCTAATTAAATATTTTAATGTAAACAAAAAATAAACTTTCAATAATTATTGAAAGTTTAGAAATTATTATTATATTTGCATATGGAATACCAAGAAGCAAAAGATAAATTTATAAGTACATGGGGAAGTTTAGGAACGTTATGGGGCATAAACAAAGCTATGGCACAAATACAATCGTTGCTTTTTATTTCTACAAAACCACTTTCTATGGAAGATATCATGGAAGAACTTAAAATTTCGCGTGGTAACACCAGTATGAATTTGAGGCAATTAATGGATTGGGGTATTGTTACCAAAGAACTTGTTCCTGGAGAACGCAAAGAGTTTTTTACCACAGAAAAAGATGTGCAGGAATTAGCAAGACATATTGCTAAAGAGCGTAGTCGCAGAGAAATTAAACCTGTTATAAAAGTTTTAAAAGAAGTAAGTTCTATAAAAGATGACGGAACAGTAAAAACAAAAGAACTTATAAAACAAACCAAAGCATTACATGATTTAGCTGAAACAGCAGATACTATGATGAACAAAATTGTAAATCAAGAACACAACTGGATTACTAAATCTTTAATGAAATTGATTAAATAAAAAAAATTTAAAATAAACTTTCAATAATTTCTGAAAGTTTAAAACTTATGAAAATGAATTATAATATTATCGCATATAGCATTTACATCCCCATCATATTTTTTATTATGATTTATGTTGGATGGTTATTCTATAAACATGGTGAATTATTTCTTTTAAATCTATTTCAGGGTGAATCATTAGTTAAGAGTATTAATAACCTACTTCTTATTGGTTACTATTTAGTGAACCTTGGTTATGCCATAATTACAATTGCCTATTGGGAAGTTATAAATTCAATTCCAGAGATGCTTAATACTTTGAGCCATCATTTAGGGATCATAATAATCGGTCTTGCCGTATTGCATTACAACAATGTATTATGCCTTACCTATCTCGTAAAATCAAAATCATTAAAACAATAAATCATGGAAAATTCAAAAATTATTATCGGTTATTTAATCTATTTACCTGTCGTTATTGCACTTACTATTTATGTATCTAAAATGCTTTTCAAAAATGGAAGATTATTTATGATAGATATTTTTAAAGGCAAAGAAGATATTGCTTTAGCCACCAACAAATTATTTGAAATAGGGTTTTACCTCATAAATATTGGTTGGGCGATGTTAATTCTAAAAATCTCTTACTACAGTATTAACGGTATGAGCTATCAAACCCTTATTGAAATATTGAGCAAAAAAATTGGCGGGTTTTCAATCTATCTGGGAGTAATGTTATTTATTAATCTTTTCTTTTTCTTTAGAGGAAGACGCATTTCTAGACAGAACAAAGGAAACACCCCACCTCAACTACAAAACTCTTAAAGTCATGAAAGTTTTACATTATATAAATTGTTCCTTTTATGCCTTAGCGGTTATACCATACATAACTATATATTGTGTTATGTATGGTATGTACGCCCAATTTTTACTTGGAGTATATCAAGTTATACTAGCATTAGTTTTGTTTACGTTCTTTAAAAAATTTAATAATGAGATTAAAAAACACTTAAGAAATTATGGGATACTTACCTTAGGGATATTGTCGCTCATTTTTTTAATTTCCAAAACTTATCAAAGCGGGAATGACCCCATACTAGTTGTATTTGTTTTTATAATTCCAATGTTGATTGCTAGTTACTTTGTATATATAACTTACTTAATTCAAAAAAAATGAAAACTATAATAATTGCAGGCGGAAGTGGGTTTCTTGGGCAAGTTTTAGAAAGTTATTTTCAAGAAAAAAGTTTTTTAGTAAAAATCTTAACAAGAAGCCCAAAACATGAAAACGATATTTTATGGAATGCAAAAGATTTAGGCCCTTGGACAAAAGCGCTTGAAGGCGCAGAGGCACTAATTAATCTTACTGGCAAATCGGTTGATTGCAGATACACGGATGAAAATAAAAAGCTGATTTATAATTCTAGGATAGATTCTACTCATATACTTGGTTTGGCGATTAATCTTTGTGAAAACCCTCCAAAAGTATGGTTAAATTCATCTACAGCTACTATTTACAAAGGGTCTTACGAAAAAGAAATGACTGAAGCCGATGGCGATATTGGAGATGATTTTTCTATGAATATTGCTAAATCTTGGGAAGAAACTTTTAACTCAATTACAACGCCAAAAACTAGAAAAGTGATTTTAAGAACCTCTATTGTTCTTGGTAAAAAAGGTGGCGCTTTAATTCCGCTGAAAAATCTAACTAAGTTTGGACTAGGCGGAAAACAAGGTTCAGGACATCAAAAAGTAAGCTGGATTCATGAGTTAGATTTTAGTAATGCTGTTGCATTTTTGATTGACAATAAAAATCTTGATGGCGCTTTTAATTTAAGCGTTCCAAAGCCAACAAATAATTCTATTTTAATGAAAACACTAAGACATGTCCTTAAAGTGCCCTTTGGAATTTCTCACCCAATACCTTTATTAAAACTTGGAGCTGAGATAATTGGGACTGAAAGCGAGCTTGTTTTAAAAAGTAGAAATGTAATTCCTGAACGTCTTTTAAAAAATGGTTTTAAGTTTACATTCACAAATATTGAAAATGCTTTGATAGATTTAACTAATGCTTAACAGGTTTTAATGAAAAAAGAACCTTATTAATAATAGTATTTTAGTTGGCGGATAAGCGCGTATTCTATGATTAAACCAAATAAAATTTAATTTTTTTTAAGCAGCAAACTTCATGGTATCCACATATGGGGATTTTCTTTTAATAACAGCAAAGATGCGAGCTATCAATTTATTTCTAATGATATTTATTGTGCTCATTTTGTTTTTGCCCATAGCAACTCTTGCTTGATAATATTTTTTTAATTCTGGGTTATGTTGAATGCTGCTAACAGCACACATATGAATCAATGTCTTTACTTTTTTATTTGCCAATTCTGATACTTTGGTTTTGCCTCTTATGCTGGTTCCAGATTGATATGCAAAAGGGGCTGTTCCGCAATAAGATGCAAACTTTCGCCAGGTGTCAAATTTTTTGAAGTTCTCCGTTACAATTAGCATAGTAGTT
>CANMZT010000003.1 GCA_947502405.1 uncultured Algibacter sp.
TCACCTACATTCAAATCAATGGTTGCATCGCCATTTAACGTAATTACTGGTGCTGTAGTATCTGGTATTACATTTACGGTTCGTACTACCTGGGTTGCTGCGTTTCCTGCGGCATCACTAACATCATAGGTTATTTGATACGTTCCTGCTGTGTTAGTATCTACACTTCCGCCTACTACTATATTCGCGGTAAGATCACCATCTATATTATCAGTTGCCGTTGCGCCTTCTTCTGTGTAAGTATCACCTACATTCAAATCTATGGTTGCATCGCCATTTAATGTAATTACTGGTGCTGTAGTATCTGGTATTACATTTACTGTACGTACTACCTGTGTTGCTGCATTTCCTGCGGCATCACTTACATCATAGGTTATTTGATATGTTCCGCCTGTGTTGGTATCTACGCTTCCGCCTACTACTATATTCGCGGTAAGATCACCATCTATATTATCGGTTGCTGTTGCACCTTGCTCTGTGTAAGTGTCGCCTACATTCAAATCGATGGTTGCGTCACCATTTAATGTAATTACTGGTGCTGTGGTATCATTGCCTTCAACACCTGTTAGATTTATATCATCTAACGCAATATCAGCCTGCCAAGTACTACCTACAAACCGATTAAATCGAAGTTGAACACCACCACCAACATAAGCGTTTAAATTTATATTTACAGTAAGCCAAGAGTTCCTTTGATTTCCTGATTGATTCCAAATACTAGTCCATGTTCCTCCATCATCAGTGCTAATCTCTAAATCTATAGTTCCCATATCAGAAGCTCCAAACATATGGTAAGCAAAACTGAATTCAGCCTCACTCAAACCACTAAAATCAAAACAAGGAGAATTTATAATTGCACGTTTATTAGGATAACCTACACCGTTTGTTGAGGCTTCAACAAAGATATAATCTGAACCTTGAGTAGCTCCAGATGGCCCTGTGTTGTTAGAAGGTGTCGTTCCTGAGTTTACCAACCAATCTAAATCATCACTGGATGACTGCGTCCAAGTTCCAATCGAGCCTTCAAATCCAAACGCATAAGGATAAGTATCAATACCCCCTGAACATCCTGTGGAAGGAACCACCACGTTTACAGTTCTATTTAATTGATTTGCAGCATTCCCTGCAACATCACTTACATTATAAGTAACAATGTATGTCCCGATTGTACTTGTATCTACAGTATCTCCTCCTACAATAATACTAGCAGAAATATCACCATCAACATTATCTGTAGCCGTTGCTCCTAAATCTGTATAAGTAGCTCCTTGATTAACATCAATACTCGATGCACCATTAAGAGTAATTACTGGAGCTGTAGTATCTGGACCTGCCGCTTCAATCACAATAGTATAATCTTCAACCTCACCATATTGAAAAGTTTGACATGATGTTGGTATTGCATTATACTGCATAGACACTCTCATCCTAGTAGAACTTTCTAATGCTGAAGAAGGTATAGTAAAGTTTCCACTTACCGAAGTTGCATTGGTTGGTGATTGCGTAAACACTTGCTCACCAGCATCCTCAAAATCGCCGTCTCTATTATAATCAATCCAAACAGAATAAGCCTCGGTATATACCTGCCCATTCCATGTGGGAGTAACTGTAATCGTATATTGTGAACTCTTGGTTAAAGTTGTTGAAATACTTGTAAAATCTGAATAAAATTGAGCTCCTGAAGAGTTATCTATAGTATTTAATTGAACTCTACTTATAAATTCATCATTAACATTTGTACTGGCAGAAGCACAATAATTTAGCTGAACATCTAAAGTTGTAAAATTAATTGAAGCTGAATATGCTGAATTATTTGTTCCGCAATTTGAACGCACTTGAACTTCATAATCGGTTAAGTTAGCTAACCCACTTAATGATGTTGATGGAGCAGATAAATCATTAATATCTATCCAATTAGGTGCTCCAACAGCACGATATCTTAAATCGTATGATGCAGAAGCAATATTATCCCAAGAAATTGTGGCATCAGTTGCGGTTACATTATTACTTGCTAACCCTGTTGGAACTGAAAGTACACATGGTACTTCCTGACTAATAACTTTAAAATCATCAAAAATAAAGCCATCAAAAGTTGTTGGATAACCGTCGGCTCTATTTGTATTATCTGAATCAAAAACAAAACGAAAACGCGCATTGGTGGCTCCTACAAGAAAACTATTTTCAGTTCCATCAATAAGGATTTCTTCCATTACCCACTTATCCATAGTATCAGCATCATATATAGATTCTCCTGTAGGCTGATTATTTTGATCTGAAGTTGATTTCCCAGTACTTGTATTCGAACTATTTCCACTACTATATCTATTTGTAGATATACTTGATCCTGGTTTACTATATTTTCCACAAAGTGGAATCCATGTTGACCCATCTGTTGAGCCTTCAATTTGAGCATAATCAAAATTTCTTTCTATATCCCATTTTGCAAAAAACTGAACAACTGATGCTGATGCTGAAGACAAGTCAACATCAGAATTAAGCGTTAACGTACTTGATTGATTGTTTCCGTAAGCTCCAGAAGGTGAATCTGTAATCGCTGATGTTCCAGAATACGAATCAGAAGTGATTCCCCAAGACCCTCCTGAGGCTGTCCAATTTGATAAATTATCAGTATCTGGGTTATCTATAAATAAAACAGAAGGGTTATAAAGTTTTACAATATTTGCTTGATACATTACGTAACCATCATCATTACTTAAAGTAACTCGAAACTCAATTTCATCGTTTGGTTGAATTCCAGAATCTAATGTATATGCTGCAGTTAGAGTTCGCTGTTCTAGTTTACTCCACCCTGATTGAGTAGCTGGTGGTGTTATTGATGTAATATTTGATGAAACAGGTGTTACATCAAGAGTAATATCTCCTAAAGTTTGCCCTAAATACTCAATACCAAACTCTAAATTACCAGAAGTTGTAGTAACATCACTAGTATTTAAATCATGGAATTGTGCAAATTTTCCACTATGGTAAGCATTTACAAAATTCATTCTAACCGCTCTTTGGGCAATCTCTACAATTTTTGTTGCATTAGGCCAAAAGCTCCCTTCTCCATCACTAGAAATCCATGATCCATTTTCAGGAGCAAGTGCTAAAATACCTTGTCCGGAACCAGTAGAACCGTTTACATCTGCTACACCGCCTAACATCCAATCACTCATATCTCCATTTGCAATGGTTAAAATATCTGGTGCTTCACCATAAATATATCTATTAAAACGAGTCATATCATGACAAAACTTATGATACTCCGCCTCTCTACCAGAAGCAGGAGCATTAGGATATCCATTATAAGCATGAGGAATCAAATTAGACGTGGCATGATGATTCATAGCTGTTTTAAAATTCCTAGTTGCAGAAAAATCTCTAACAATTTGTGTTTCTGGTTCAGAAAACGCAGAAGGCCCTCTATATACATTACTACTCTGAGTTCCTGACGACCCACCGTAAATAGCATTTGGCCCCCAGAAATAATCGTAATTTCTATTCAGGTCAACACCTCGTAGATTATTATTTCCAGTATTATATGGTCCTAAATTTTTTCGTTGTAACCCACCACCACTAGGTGCTATTTGCTCATTCCATAATAGTCCGTCTGGATTAGCTACAGGAATAAAATACATTTCATGATTGTCTACAAGGTTTTTAATCCCTGCATCAGAATTGTAGTTCTCTAAAATATACCACATGTAATACATTAAATTCATCAAACTACTCACCTCTCTAGAATGTGTCATCCCAGAGTAAAGCGACTCTGGCTCATTAGCTTCGTCAGTATCTGGATTATCAGATATTCTTACATAATATATGGTTTGCCCAGACCAAGTACTATACTGTCCTCCATTAGTAAAAGAATTTCCATGAGTAACTTGATTAGAAGGAGAAGCATCTGTCTTTACTGATATCAAATTGGGATATAACGCTCTCATTTGATCTAACTCTGCGAGCACTTCGCTGTAAGTTAAACAGCCTCCCATACTACCTAAATTAAAATTAGTAGGTACTGCCCAATTTACTTCTGAGCATCCTTCATATTGAATAAAATTGTCAATGCTTTCACTTTTAGTACTTAAAGATTTACTAGCAAGTGTTTGCGATTTCTTAGCCTGAAGTTGTGCTCTAGCAATAGGGAGATCTACTTCACTTTTCTTCTTGTAATGCTCTATTAAATCTTCAACAAGAACAGAGTAAAAAATTCCTTGCTCCTTTAAAGCGTCTAATTCACTAGATTCTAGTTCTAAAATTAAACTATTACCTGTAAAAACGGCACCACACGATAAATCAATTCCAGCATCCTTTACTTTTAAGAGTTGAGCTTTTGACGGGTTGTTGATTTTAATACGTTTTGAAATCAAATTTTGGGAATACCCCAATAATGTGCTTGCTAAAAATACAAGTGCGAATGAAAAATTTTTCATGAGAGTTGGTTGGTTATAAGATTAATAATTAGTTTTAAAGTAATAGTTTTTTTTTACATAAAACCTATTTTTCAATGCTGATTTATAGATAGTTAAACATTTTATGGGTTTACCATATATGACTTGTTGAAATTGCTTACATATGTTGTTAGTCTCACAAAAAAGCATAATCTAAAAGCTACTTTCTATTTAGTATATTTGAAATATAATTTTCTATTTCTCTTGAATGAGTTCTATGCTATCAATTAAAAATCTTTCCATTGCTTTTGGCTCAAATGAAGTCATTCATAATATATCATATACTCTAAACAAAAATGAAATTTTGGGAATTGTTGGTGAATCAGGTTCAGGAAAATCAGTTTCATCACTGGCAATTTTGGGTTTGCTTCCAAGACATATATCAAAAATTACTAATGGTTCAATTGTTTATAAAGAAAACGACTTAACAAGTCTTTCAAATAAAGGGTTTCAAAAAGTAAGAGGAAATAAAATTGCTATGATTTTTCAAGAACCAATGAGTTCTTTAAATCCATCAATGACATGTGGAAAGCAAGTTGAAGAAATCTTACTCCAACATACCAACTTATCAAAAAACCAAGTTACTGAAGAAACCATTTTACTATTTGAAAAAGTAAAACTTCCAGACCCAAAACGCGTTTTAAAATCATATCCTCATGAAATTTCTGGTGGACAAAAACAGCGCGTTATGATAGCTATGGCAATTGCCTGTAAACCCGATATTTTGATTGCTGACGAACCTACTACAGCATTAGATGTTACTGTACAAAAAGATATTATTAAACTACTTAAAGACTTACAAGTTGAAACAAAAATGAGTATCATTTTTATTACTCATGATTTAGCTTTAATCTCTGAAATAGCAAACCGTGTTTTAGTAATGTATAAAGGCGATATTGTAGAACAAGGCGCCGTTGAAACTATTTTTAAGAATCCAGAACATAATTATACTAAAGCCTTAATAAATGCTAGACCATCTTTAGATACAAGATTGAAAATATTACCAACTATACAAGATTATTTGAGTAATTCTATTTCAACCGAAATTATTTCTACAAAGCATCGTCAAGAAAACCATAGAAAGCTTTATGATAAACAGCCTTTACTGGAAGTAATTAATGTTGAAAAAGAATATATATCAAAATCCGGTTGGTTTTCGAAACCTCAGCATTTTAAAGCTGTAAATAACGTTAGCTTTAAACTTTATGAAGGTGAAACACTGGGTTTAGTTGGTGAATCTGGTTGTGGTAAATCTACATTAGGAAACGCTATTCTCCAATTGGATAAGGCAACTGCTGGTTCAATTCTGTACAATGGTATTGATATTACCAAACTTTCTAAAAGAGAGACCAGACGTTTAAGAAAGGATATTCAAATTATATTTCAAGACCCCTATTCATCTCTTAACCCAAGAATACCAGTAGGAGAAGCAATCATAGAGCCTATGAAGGTTCATGAATTGTATACCTCTGATAAAGAAAGAAAAGAAAAAGTAATTGATATTTTAAACCGCGTTGGTTTATCTGAAGATTACTTTAATCGATACCCACATGAGTTTTCTGGCGGACAACGCCAGCGTATTGGGATAGCTAGAACCATTGCTTTACAACCTAAATTAATTGTGTGTGATGAATCGGTTTCTGCTTTAGATATTTCTGTTCAAGCGCAAGTATTAAATTTACTTAATGAGTTGAAAGCTGATTTTGGTTTTACTTATATTTTCATATCACACGACTTAGCTGTAGTTAAGTACATGTCTGATCAATTGTTGGTTATGAATCAAGGTAAGATTGAAGAACTAGATGATGCTGATACAATATATAACGCACCAAAAAAGGATTACACTAAAAAATTAATTCATGCTATACCCAAAGGGTTATAGCATGAATATTTTTTTGGTTAGATAAACTAAGCTTTTTAAAAACTGCAAATTCTCTTTTAAAGTTTCTTTGAATTTGCTTTCATCATTAGTAGGTTGTTCAGGTAGATTTGTTGCAATATTCATAAGTTTTTAAGTTTATGGTAGATTTGGGGAAATCTATAATTATTTGGTTTTTTTGGGGACAGCTAATATACTATACAATTTCAAATATATCGTTTAAAAACATAAAAAATCGACAAAATGCATTTTAATTTAACATTTTGTCGATTTTTCTTCTAAAAATATAAAATTTATAATCCTAAATATCCATTTCTGGGATGTCGCCTTCAACAATTAAAGTTCCTTCAGTTGCATTTTTTATGTCTTCTACAGAAACTCCTGGAGCACGTTCTAATAATATAAATCCCTTTGTAGAAACTTCAATAACTGCCAAATTAGTTACTATTCGTTTTACACACCCAACACCCGTTAGAGGTAGTGAGCATCTTTTTAAAAGTTTTGATTCACCTCGTTTATTAGTATGCATCATAGCTACTATTATATTTTCTGCACTTGCTACTAAATCCATAGCGCCTCCCATACCTTTTACCATTCGCCCTGGTATCTTCCAATTAGCAATATCACCATTTTCTGCTACCTCCATAGCACCTAAAATAGTTAAGTCTACATGTTGCCCTCTAATCATAGAAAAACTCAAAGCTGAATCAAAGAAGCTTGCTCCTGGTAATGTTGTTATCGTTTGCTTTCCTGCATTTATTACATCGGCATCTTCTTCTCCTTCAAAAGGAAAAGGTCCCATACCTAAAACACCATTTTCACTTTGAAATTCAACTTCAATATCGTCTCTTACAAAATTTGCTACCAAAGTTGGTATACCTATACCAAGATTAACATAATAACCGTCTTTAACTTCTTTTGCTATACGCTTTGCTATACCGTTTTTATCTAACATATATAATCTTCTTTGTCATTCCCGCAAAAGCGGGAATCTTTTTATTTGATCTTAATTTAAAGTGGATTCCTGCAAAAACAGGAATGACAAATACTTTAATCTCTTTGCCTTACCGTTCTCTGTTCAATACGTTTTTCATAAACTTCGCCTTGAAAAATACGTTGCACAAATATTCCTGGAATATGGATTTGATTGGGGTCTAATTCCCCAAGAGGAACAAGCTCTTCTACCTCAGCTACTGTAATCTTTGCAGCCCCACACATATTTGGATTAAAATTTCTCGCTGTCCCTTTAAAAATCAGGTTACCAGCGGCATCACCTTTCCAAGCTTTTACAAAAGCAAAGTCTGCCTTAAAAGCATGTTCTAGAACGTACATTTTACCATCAAACTCTCTTGTTTCTTTTCCTTCAGACACTTCTGTTCCATATCCTGCAGGTGTATATATAGCAGGAAAACCCGCTTGAGCAGCTCTACATCGTTCTGCTAAAGTACCCTGCGGAATCAATTCAACATCCAATTCGCCCGAAAGCATTTGACGTTCAAATTCATCATTTTCACCCACATACGAAGAAACCATTTTTTTAATTTGCTTTTTTTGAAGTAATAAACCTAACCCAAAATCATCAACCCCTGCATTATTTGAGATACAGGTTAAACCATTAACTCCAAGGTTTACTAATTCTGCTATGGAATTTTCTGGAATGCCACTAAGACCAAAACCACCAAGCATAAAAGTCATGTTATTGGAAACACCTTTTAAAGCCTCTTGAACATTAGCTACTTTTTTATTTATCATTATTATTAGGTTTTTGCTTTATAAAATTACGAATAATTGAACAAAAACATCAAAATATTGAGAAATAAAAAAACCACTCTTAATTGAGTGGTTTTTTTATTTTTATTTAGGAATACATAACATACTACCCAAAATCTAAATCTTCAGGTGTATCATCATCAGCATCGCCATCTGAGGTGGTTGAAGT
Source organism: uncultured Algibacter sp. (assembly GCA_947502405.1). Taxonomy (GTDB): domain Bacteria; phylum Bacteroidota; class Bacteroidia; order Flavobacteriales; family Flavobacteriaceae; genus Algibacter_B. The sequence goes on from CANMZT010000003.1 coordinate 8,270, forward strand.
ATGTTTTGAACAATCTACATTAATTAATAAGTTTTTAGGTTCTTGAAATTCTTCTTTTGAAATTCCTAAATCTTCATCAGCATAACAACTCTTCATATATATACCCCAAATTGGTAATGCCATAACAGCACCTTGACCGTAAGTAATACTTTTAAAATGAGCTGCCCTATCTTCAGCACCTACCCAGACACCTGTAACTAAATTAGGAACCATACCCATAAACCATCCATCACTTTGGTTTTGAGTAGTTCCTGTTTTACCTGCTATAGGATTAGTTAATTCATATGGATAACCTGTAACAACCTCTTTGTACTCTGTTCTATTTCTTTTGTACGTGTGACGTAAACTAGCCCCCGAACCAGATTGGGTAACACCTTGCATAAGCTGAACTGCTACATAGGCCGTTTCTTCACTTAAAACATCTCTAGTTTTAGGTTTAAATTGGTATAAAATTGTACCGTTTTTATCCTCTATACTGGTTACCATAACTGGTTTTGTATATACACCTTGATTAGCAAAAGCAGAATATGCGCCCACCATTTCGTAAACACTAATATCTGGTGTTCCTAAAGCAATAGATGGAACAGGAAGCATTTCTGATTCTATCCCTAATTTTTGTGCTAAATCTACAACGGTTTGTGGGCCTACTTTATCAATTAATTGAGCAGTAACGGTATTAACCGAATTTGCTAAAGCATTTTTCAAGGTACGTGTACCACCGTAATTTGGTGTTGAATTTTTAGGACACCATTCTTCAGGGTTCCCATATTTATTAGCTTCTATACAGTAAGGTACATCGGGAAATTCGTCACATGGCGAATAATGCAATTGGTCTATTGCAGCTGTATATACCAACGGTTTAAAGGTAGAACCTATTTGACGCTTACCTTGTTTAACCATATCATACTGAAAATGCCTATAGTTTATACCTCCAACCCATGCTTTAACATGGCCCGTTTGCGGATTCATAGACATCATTCCTGTTCTTAAAAATGATTTATAATAACGCATAGAGTCAATCGGTTTCATAATAGTATCAACCTCTGATGCCTTACCATCTACCCATTTAAAAACTGACATTTTAGTCGCTTTTTGAAACGATGCTTTAATTTCTTTATCCGATTTTTTTAAATCGTATTTCATGTGTCTCCAACGCTCAGATTGTTTCATCCCACGATTCATAAGCGCATCAATTTCTTCTTTTTCAAGCTCTAAAAATGGCGCTGTTGGATTTCTATCTGGTGTATTTTGATGAAAAAACTCTGCTTGCAACCTTGGCATGTGCTGCTGTACTGCATTTTCAGCATACTTTTGCATCCTAGAATCTATAGTAGTATAAATTTTCAATCCATCATTATATAAATTCCATTTAGAGCCATCTGGCTTTGGATTTTTCTTTATCCAGTCTTTCATAAATCTATCCAAATAGCCTCTAAAATAGGTAGCTATACCATCACGATGAGATTGGGGTGTGTACTTTAAATCTAACTCTGTTTTTTGAAGCGAGTCTTTAACAGCTTCTGATATATAACCATACTTTTCCATTTGGGCCAATACCACATTACGTCTGTTTTTTACACCTACAGGATTTCTTCTTGGGTTGTATAATGATGAATTTTTAAACATCCCAACCAACATTGCAGACTCCTTTAACGTTAAATCTTTAGGTTCTTTATCAAAATAAATACTTGATGCGCTTCTAATACCATCACCATTGTTTCCAAAATCATAAATGTTGAAATATTGAGCCATGATTTCTTCTTTGGTGTATTGACGCTCTAAACGTGTAGCAATAACCCACTCTTTTATTTTCTGAGTAATTCTACTCAATGTACTCTTCGAAGCAACCCCTACAAATAGTTGTCTTGATAATTGCTGCGATATGGTACTAGCACCACCTCTTCCGCCTAAAAAGAAAAATGCTCTTAAAGTACCACGGGCATCAATTCCTGAGTGCTCATGGAAACGGGCATCTTCAGTGGCAATCAAAGCATCCACCAAATTTTGAGGTAGTTCACTATAACTAACAGGTGTTCTATTATCTTTAAAATAGAACTTTCCTAAAGTTTCCCCATCAGATGAGATAATCTCTGTAGCTAGATTAGTCCGAGGGTTTTCTAATTGTGTATGATCTGGCATTTCACCAAAAACACCCCAAGATGCTAATAAAAAAACAAGTATAAAAGCTAATAAGCCTCCTAAAAAAATCATCCAAAACCAACGAATATATTTTGAAAAATCTTGAACTGTTTTTATTTCCTTTTTTACTTTTGCCATTTAATAATGTATTAGAGACACTAGATTGTTCTCAGTGCGACAATTTTATTTTATGGTTTGGTTTTCTACTCTAAAGCCTACATCTGTGACACCTTCCAATTCAACAACCCCATTTACTTTTCCATTTTCTCTCATGGCGTGTTGAATATTAACGGTATACTCTCCTGTTTCGGTGAAAACAACATTTTCTTTATACCATAATTTATTCTCTTTTATATCAGTATAGCCTTCTCCTAAAAGTTTTCCACTAGGTTCTGCCATTCTATATTCCAAAGTATCTTTAATAGTTTTACCATGAGGAAAAACCATTTCGACTATCAAGAATAGATTATTGTATTTGTATGCATTGGTATTTCTTAAATTAATAAACAAATTATAAGCCTTTGTAGAATCTGGTGGATTCACTTTAAAACTCACAATAGAATCTTTGTGCCATGAGTTAGGAACTGATTTATAAGTATCATAAACACTATTTGAATCGCATGAAACTATTAAGAAACACACTAAAAAACCCAATAGAATTCTATTTTGAAGCATTATTACTGTTTTGAGGTTTCCTTTTATTGTTCTTTCTACGATTATTTTTCTGGTTAGGGTTTTTATTTTCAGGTGTATTTTTGTTTGCACCAGCTTTTCGATTATTCTGATTTCCCTTTCGCTTTTTATTATTTCTACGTTTTTTATTGCGTTTTGGACTATCAAAGCGTGTTAAACTGTCTTGACCAACAACGTTTTCAAACACCTCTTTAGTATCTACTTCTGTAAGATCTGAAGCATACTCTTCAAGACTTGCTACTTTTTTCTTTTGCTTATTTATTTCAATAATTTCGTTGGCTTGTTCTGTTGTTATCTTATGCCAATTCATCCATTCACCTTCATAAGCATACCACAAATGTCCTTTAAAAATATCCGTTTTTTGACATACCGCAGTTCCTTTTTCAGTGTAAAGCTTTGTGTCATTTTTAGGAAAGCTTTTTAAAGCGTCTAAATACGTATCCAATTCATAATTTAAACAGCATTTTAACTTCCCACACTGACCCGCCAATTTTTGTGGGTTTAAAGACAGTTGTTGATAACGTGCAGCCGATGTACTTACCGAACGAAAATCTGTTAACCATGTAGAGCAACACAACTCTCGCCCACATGAACCAATACCACCAAGTCTAGCAGCTTCTTGACGAAACCCAACTTGCTTCATTTCAATACGGGTTCTGAATTCTCTAGCAAAAACTTTAATTAACTCACGGAAATCAACCCGTTCTTCTGCGGTATAATAGAATGTAGCTTTACTGGCATCACCTTGAAATTCGATATCCGAAATCTTCATTTGCAGATTTAAGTCAATTGCAAACTGGCGTGCTTTAACCTTCATGGATTCTTCTCTATCTCTAGCCTTTTGCCAAATATCTATATCTTTCTGACTTGCTTTACGGTATATCTTTAAAGTCTCCTCGGTTATATTTTCAGAAATATTCTTACGCTTCATTTGAACACGTACTAGTTCTCCCGTAAGGGTAACCATACCAATATCATGACCCGCTTTGGCCTGAGTAGCAACAATATCACCAATACTTAAAGTTAAATTTTCTGTGTTGTGGTAGTATTCTTTTCTACCATTTTTATAACGTACCTCAACCCAATTAAAAGGTTTTTCGCCATTAGGAAGCGACATATTTGACAACCAGTCAAAAACAGTTAATTTGTTACAACTATCTGTACCACAGGTACCATTATTTTTGCAGCCTTTTGGGGAGCCGTCTTTAGTCGAGCAACTAGCGCAAGCCATATATTATATATATTGATTCCGATTAGAACTTAATGCCTATCGGAAGATGGTTCATATCTATTTCGAATCTCACATTTATTAAAAACTAAATCGTAAATGCTTGATGATGAATTTTTTGGAATACCATTAAACTGTGTTTTTACAAAAAACGGCTTCTCGATGTAAATATAATATTATTCTAAGGATTAGGAAGAAAGATTTTAATTAAACTCAACTTCGTAATTTAGCTTATTGGATGTGGTTTTGAGTTCTTTTTTAGACTTAAAAATATTTGAAAAAAGGAGTTTACCCCAGCCTATTTTTTTACTAAAGCTATTAAAACTCTCTTCTTTCCAATTAAAGCCCTCTTTCCAGAAACTAATTGGAGACACATAACAAAACGTATAATCAAAAATAAAACTCGCTTCATTATTGTTACTCAATTTTGAAATTGAAGTTGGAGCTAACAATGTTATTCCGTTGGCTTTACAGTTGTTTTCTATCACTTTTATAATTCTAGAATAGTCGTCTTTCAAAGTAGAAATATCAAAATCATTATATTCTGTGTTGCCTATTCTTTGGATGGGACGTACTTGAAGAATATCAAAACTTTCACCATCAAAATGATGAAATAACTCTTCAAGTTCATGAAAATTATCTTTATTAAAAGTATAGTTAATCCGAACCTTGAAATCGTAAAATTTTTTTAACTTTTTAAAAGCATTAAACGCAGCATGAAACTTATCGTAATCTGCGCGTCCCATAAAATCTTCATACGAAGCTTTGGTAACACCATGAAGGGATATAGTAAACTCGTTTAACCCAGCTTTTAAAAGCACCTCAATTTTTTCTTCAGTAAGTAAATTGGCATTTGTAGTAAGTGATATATAGGGCACGTTGTATTGCTTCCCTAAAGCCACTAATTCTGGGAGTTTTTTATACAAAGTAGGCTCTGTACCACAACCTACTTGTAATTTTAAAGCACGATTAAAAATGGTTTCAGCTACACGTTTAATCTCATCGTCTTTAAATTGGCCTTTTAGCTTTTTTATGTATTCTGCATCCGTAAAATAGCACATTTTGCAACGTAAATTACATGCTAAAACGGGATCTAAATTTACTGCCAAATAACGTCTATTAAACTTGTGTAAAAGATACAGTCCTAGAAATTTTATTCTATGGTTTTTAACCTTTCGGTTAAGCTGTAAAAGTTTATAAACGTTCATTAATTCTTTTTTACAAAGGTATCGAAATTAAACAATAAAGATTTACACTAAAATATAATGCTCACATTTTTTTAATTTCAAGATGTAATAATACAACCCACTAAAATATTAATTATGATTTCTAAAACTACACATCTATTTATCTTCTTTTTTACCCTAGTTTACATAGGCTATTCTCAAGCTCCAAAAACTCCATCGGGTGGTGGAGAGTATGTTTTCAATCCTAATAAAACACCTTGTTTAACTACAGATGAAAAAAATAATATTAAAGAATTACTTCAAAATAATGTAAAAATTCTAGAGTCTCAAAATAAATTATCCTACTCAAAAAACGTCTCTACAGTTAATCCGCTTTTTATTTGGCCAGTAAAAAAGTCATCATCAAACCCTTATAACGACGTGTGGTCTATTTCTAATTACGTCGATCATAATGCTGCGGCTCCAAATCAACTAACAGATTATAATTGCGGTTCTAAAACTTATGATACCAACAGTGGATACAACCATCAAGGTTTAGACATATATACATGGCCATTCACTTGGAAACTCCTAGATGATGATGCTTTAGAAATTGTTGCTGCTTCTAGTGGGCAAATTATAGCTAAAAACGATGGCGAATTTGATAGAAGTTGTGATTTTAATAGTAATACTTGGAACGCCGTTTACGTACAACATTCCGATGGAAGTGTAGCATGGTATGGGCATATGAAAAATGGCTCAACAACTAGTAAATCTATTGGCGATATGGTTGCTCAAGGTGAATATTTAGGAATTGTGGGAAGCTCTGGAAATTCTACAGGGCCTCATTTACACTTTGAGGTTTGGGAAGATAATACTTATACTAAACTAATAGATCCTTACTCTGGACCTTGTAACAATATGAATAGCGAATCTTGGTGGGCCAACCAAAAACCATACACAAACCCAAAAATAAATGCGCTTTTAACACATAGCCAAGTTCCAAATATCTTTCCTGGTTGCCCAACAACTGAAACACCCAATACAAGTGATGATTTTATAACAAGTGATAATATTATTTTTGCAGTTTATGTAAGAGACCAAACTGTTAATGATAATATTTCTCTTGAAATTATAAGACCAGATAATTCATCCGTATTTAATAATTGGAATGTTACAGTGCAAACTACAGCTTCTTCTTGGTATTACTATTGGAATTTAAATGGTTATTTTGATATGGTAGGCGAATGGAAATGGCGCGCAACTTTTGGTGGAGAAACTATTACGCATACATTTAATGTTACAAGTGCTCTTAGTGTTAAAGACAATGTTTTGAAAGACACTTCAATATACCCTAATCCGTCTAATAATTTGGTACATATAGCTTCAAAAGTAAAGATTGTAAATGCAGAAATTGTTAGTATTACAGGAAAATCTATTAAAACTTTAAATGCAAATTCTATTGGTATAAAGTTAATTGATATTTCAAGCTTATCTAAAGGCTTATATTTTCTAAATTTAAAAGGTTCTTTAAACGAGCAAAAAACTATTAAGCTCATTAAAAATTAAAGAAAAAGGCTCCAAATCTAGGAGCCTTTTTTATCCGTTTTCTTAAGATATATTGAATATTATATTTTATCAACTTTTAATGTTTCAAAAATATTTCTCAAATCCTTTTTATAAGGCAAGTGGTCTGCGCGCCCTTTCTTAAAAATATCGTTACTATTCCCTTGCCCTTTTCTAAGTGCTTTTTGCTCTTCGTAAGGTAAAGCATGTATCTCTTTACAATTTTCAGAACAGCAATTATTCATCTCTTCTTTACATGTATCACACTGAATGAATAGTAAGTGACATGCATCATTTGCACAATTTGTATGCACATCAAAAGGTTCGCCGCATTGGTGGCACTGCGCAATTACGTCTTCACTGATTTTTTCTGCTCTACGCTCATCAAAAACAAAATTCTTTCCTAAAAATTTATTTTCAAGATTCTTTTCATTTATCTGCCTTGTATACTCAATAATACCACCTTCTAACTGATACACATTTTTAAACCCCTTATGTTTAAAGTAAGCACTAGCCTTCTCACAACGTATACCACCTGTGCAATACATTACTAAGTTTTTATCCTCTTTATGTGCCTTCAAATCATCCTCAATAATATCTAAAGATTCTCTAAATGTATCTACATCAGGAGTAACAGCATTTTTAAAATGCCCTATTTCACTTTCGTAATGGTTTCGCATATCCACCAGAACGGTATTTTCCTCTTCTATAAGTTCATTGAATTTTTCAGCACCAACGTGCACACCTTTGTTTGTAACATCAAAGGTGTCATCATTCAAACCATCAGCCACAATTTTGTGTCGTACTTTCACTTTCAACTTTAAAAACGACATATTATCTTGCTCTACAGCAATGTTTAAACGAATATCTTTTAAAAAATCAATCGTGTCTAAATGTGCTTTAAATTCATTAAACCGATCTGCAGGTAAAGATAACTGACCATTAATACCCTCGGTAGCCACATAAATACGTCCTAAAACGTCCAGTTTATCCCAGATAATAAATAATTGATCTCTAAATTCTTGAGGATTTTCAATTTTAGCGTACTGATAAAAAGAAAGTGTTAATCGATCCTTTCCGGCTTTCTCAATTAACTCTGCTCTCTCTTTGGCGCTTAACTTATTGTACAGTTGCATGCTATACTAATTTTAAGGTTTAAGAAATATTAAAGCGCAAAAATACAATTAATTACAACAATTACAAGCTTAAATATTTGGATACTAACCCTTTTGATATCTTGCTTTCCAGTACAATTCTTCACATGCCAAACATCATCAATTTTTAAACATAAAAAAAGTGCTCCTGTAAACATAGAGCACTTTTATTGACTAATTCGATTCATATTATTTTAATTTTTCATTAAAAATATAATCGAATTTAGCCACCATCGGCTTTACAATTACTATTTACATATACAGCAATTGAAACACCTAATACATTTATTAAGATAGTTTGTTTGAAAAATTTCATAATCTTTTCATAGCAAAATTTTTCCGCTTTATTAAGTAGATGCAAATTGTGGAAAAAGGTTGCGTGATAATATTGTAACATGTAAAAACTTATAGTATTTTAGCATGCATAACTTCAGAAAAATTAAGATCCATGAGCAGTGAAAAAGAAGCAAAATTAAAAGCACTAAAACTTACATTAGACAAACTAGATAAAGCCTACGGAAAAGGTACTGTAATGAAAATGAGCGATTCTGCAATAGTTGATGTAGAAGCCATCCCTTCAGGTTCTTTAGGTTTAGATATCGCTTTAGGAGTTGGTGGTTATCCACGTGGGCGTGTTATAGAAATTTATGGTCCAGAATCTTCTGGTAAAACCACACTAACCTTACACGCTATTGCAGAAGCACAAAAATCTGGCGGTATTGCTGCTTTTATTGATGCAGAACACGCTTTTGATAGATTTTATGCTGAAAAGCTTGGTGTTGATATAGATAACTTAATTATCTCTCAACCTGATAATGGCGAACAAGCTTTAGAAATTGCTGATAATTTAATCCGTTCTGGTGCTATTGATATTGTTGTAGTCGATTCAGTAGCAGCATTAACTCCTAAAAGTGAGATAGAAGGTGAAATGGGAGACTCTAAAATGGGACTTCATGCGCGTTTAATGTCTCAAGCCTTAAGAAAATTAACGGCTTCAATAAGCAAAACTAACTGTACTGTAATATTTATAAACCAATTACGTGAAAAAATTGGTGTTATGTTTGGTAATCCAGAAACAACAACTGGTGGTAATGCACTAAAATTCTATGCTTCTGTTAGGTTAGATATTCGTAGATCAACACAAATAAAAAGTACCCAAGGCGATGTGATGGGTAACAAAACTCGTGTAAAAGTGGTAAAAAATAAAGTAGCTCCTCCTTTTAGATTAGCAGAATTTGATATTATGTATGGCGAAGGCGTCTCTAAAGTTGGAGAAATTTTAGATTTAGCCGTTGAGCATGAAATTGTAAAGAAAAGTGGCTCTTGGTTTAGTTATGATGAAACCAAACTCGGGCAAGGTCGAGACGCTGTAAAAGCTTTAATAAAAGACAATCCAGAACTGATGGATGAGCTTGAAACTAAAGTAAGAGCAGTAGTAGCAGAACAATAATTAAAAAGTCCCGATAAATCGGGACTTTTTAATTATACTCTAAATTTTACGTTCAGTGTCAAATAAATTAATTTTATACGCAACCATTTAACTTGTTTTGCATCTACATAGTGCAAACATGTATTTAACCCTGAATTTTATTTGCTATGAAAAAGTTATTAGTTCTTTGTTTAACGCTTGTACTATGTGCATCGTGTAGTACTCAGGACGATGGTACCAGTTTTAGTTTTGAGGTTTTACCTGTTGAAAGCGTAGATATCCCTGATGAATTTGAGTTAGGAGAAGTTTACCCTATTACAGTATCGTATTCAAGACCATCCACTTGCCACGCTTTTAAAGAGTTTTATTATTTAAAAGAAAATAATGAACGAACCGTTGCTCCAATAACTTATGTTTTTGATAATAGCGACTGTGAAACTCTTGAAAACGACAATTTAGTAGAATCTACTTTTAATTTTAAAGTTACAAGTAATGGTTCTTATATCTTTAAATTTTGGCAAGGTGAAGATGACGATGGAGAATCTCAATATTTAACCATTGAAGTTCCTGTAGTTGAGTAATTAAGTATTCATATTTAATACATGTTTAATTTGAGTTTAAAGCAACTCATAGAAAATTGTAAAATTGATGATACTAAAGCACAAGGCGAATTATATAAACTCTTTTCGAGTAAGTTATTTGCTATCTGTTTGAAGTATTCACGTAACTATGTAGAAGCGGAAGATAATCTGCAAGATGCATTTTTAACAATTTTTAAAAAAATTGAACAGTATAAAAATAAAGGTTCTTTTGAAGGTTGGATGAAGCGTATAACGGTAAACACAGTATTACAGCGTTATAGAAATGAAAAAGTTTTTGACATAATTAATGAGAATACTATTGAGGATGTTGAATTAGAAGTTGATGAAGACACTGTCTCCATTGATTATCTTTTAAAAATAATACAAGAATTACCAGACAGATACAGACTTGTTTTTAACTTGTATGTTCTTGATGGATATTCGCATAAAGACATAGCAGAAATGCTAAATATAACTATTGGGACATCAAAATCTAACTTAGCAAGAGCTAGACAAATTTTGAAACAAACCATTGAAAATTACAATACTGAGCAACGATCTCAGTCATTATAAATGAGTGATAAAAAACATATAGATAGACTTTTTCAAGAAGGTTTTAAAGACTTTGAAGCAACACCTAGTGATGCCGTTTGGAAGCATATAGAAGCTGAGCTTAACCAGAAAAAGAAAAAACGCCGTGTGATTCCTATTTGGTGGCGTTATGCTGGTATTGCTGCTTTATTATTATTGCTTTTAACTGTTGGAGGTGTCTTTTTGAACAATACCGCTGACAATCCAAATCAAGTGGTTGATACTGAGAATACAACATCAAAGGATATTGACGTTAAAGACATTAACCTTTTAAATGACGCTCAGGATACAACACCAATAATTTCAGATAATACAGCTCAAGAAAATTTGAATGATGCATCTAATAAGCAGTCTGAAATAATTACAAATAATGAAAATAATAACTCATCAATAGAAACTTCAATTGCTGAAACCTCTGCTTCTAAAAATCAAAATGAAAGTAAGTATAATGCCCCTTCAAATAAGCAACTAATAAGTTCAAAAAAGCTGATTAAACCGAACACCAATACTATTGCAAATTCTTCATCTAAAGAAGAAAGCAAGTTCGAACCAAAAAAAGTTCAAATTTCACCACAAAACAGTACTCAAGTTGCTAATACTGCAAAAAAGGATAATACGTTAAATAAGCATATTGACTCTAAAAACGAAACCCAATTAGTAAACAAAGAAGATGCTAAATCAATTATTAATGGGACATCAAAAGAGGATACGTCCGTTGCTAAATCCAATGAAACGCTGGATAATGTAACAAATATTAAAGAAGAAAATAAGCGTTCTATTGAAGATGCTATAAATAACCCCGAAGATTTTATTGAAAAAGAAAACACTCAACTAAACAACAGGTGGAGTATCGCCCCAAATGCTGCGCCTGTTTATTTTAATACACTTGGAGATGGTTCATCAATTGATCCTCAATTCAATAATAATTCCAAATCTGGCGATGTAAACATGAGTTATGGTATCTCTACAAGTTATGCTATAAATAAAAAAATAAGTATCCGCTCTGGACTTCATAGCGTTAACTTGGGTTATAACACTAACGATGTGGCTGTTTTTCAGAACATTGGAGCTAGATCAAATAGTAGCGCTCTGCAAAATGTTAGTGCCGCTTCAGGTAATGTGTCTCTTATTAGTACAAAAAGTTTAGAGTCTGATGCAACTGAATCTATAGTATCATCAAATGCATCAATAAATCAAAATTTAAGATATTTTGAGGTTCCTCTAGAAATTCAATATAAATTAACTGATAGCAAACTTGGAATTAATGTTATTGGTGGTTTTAGTTCGTTCTTTTTAAACACAAGTAAAGTTTTTTATGAAGAAGATAATGGGAATAGAACTATACTTGGAGAGGCAAATAATATAAATAAAGTAAGTTACAGTGCCAATTTTGGATTGGGTTTAAACTATAAAGTTTCAAAACGATTTGATTTGAATTTAGAGCCTATTTTTAAATATCAATTCAATACGTTTAATAATACTTCTGGTAATTTTTCACCATTTTTAATAGGTGTTTATACCGGATTAGCTATAAAGTTCTAGGTTTTTGGTTAGATCTGGATATGGGTTTCAATTTAAGCTCTGAAACTCATATCAAAAAGAAACTGCTCGTCCCCTCGAGCAGTTTTTTTATTTTAAAAACAATTTGGGCGTTACCCACAAGGGGTCGGGCTATCCGTTACAAGTCCTCGCTTCTGCGCTAAGGCGCAAAAGCTGTGGGCTTTTCACTTCTATCCCTAACGCGGGCAAATCCGCCAAAGCCTTTCTTAAAACTAGAAATAGCCATACTTGTTCAGGCCTTAAAACCCTGTCAAGTTGAGCGCAGTCAGAATTTCTAATTTTTAATATTAAATATGTCAAGCTGCTTCAAAATAATAGCCCTAGATGCATTATTTAAATTTCTAGTATCTTCTGTTGTTAATCCTTCAGTAGAAATAAACTTATGAATTTTAACGCGCATACGCCCTGGGCTTCCACTAAAAAAAGTATACGAGAAACGTTTTTTATTATCTGCAAAAGTTATGGGTACAATAGGGATTTGGTGGTTTATAGCTAGCCTAAATGCACCATCCTTAAATTCATCTAACATAATATGTTCTTCTGGTACCCCTCCCTCAGGGAAAATACAAATACTCAATCCAGATTTTAATCGTTTTTGAGCCCTTAAAAATACCGCTTGCCTACTTTTTGCAGAACTTCTATCCACTAAAATACAAGTGCGCTTATAAAAGAACCCAAATAATGGAATTTTAGCTAATTCTGCTTTCCCTACAAAAACAAATGGGTTTTTAACAGAAACCAACATGAGCATTATATCAGCCATAGAGGTGTGGTTGGCAATAAACATATAGCTTTTACTTTTTTCTGGAGTTTGTTCGCGTTCTATTTTATAAACAAAACCCATGCCCACTAAAATAAATCTAGCCCAAAATCTGGCAAGTTTAAAAAAAAACGGATACCAAGATTCTTTTAATATAGAAATTAAAAGTATAGGGAAGAGTATCAGTATTGGTAAAGTAACAAGAATGTAAAACCATATACGGTATAATATCCAGAATATATATTTAAATAACTTCATCAAGCTCAAAAATACATAATTGTATTGAGCTATTTTATCAAAACGTTTACCTTTGCTTTAATAAGAAAACTTGAGTTTAACTTTAATGAGATTCCTGCTTTCGCAGGAATAACAATATGGCAAGAATACTAACCGGCATACAAAGTACAGGAACACCGCATTTAGGAAACATTTTAGGCGCTATAATGCCAGCTATTAAAATGGCTGAAAAACCAGAAAATGATTCCTATTTATTTATAGCTAATTTGCATACTTTAACGCAAATTAAAGACGCTGAATTATTACGAAACAATACCTATTCTACTGCGGCAACTTGGTTAGCTTTTGGCTTAGATATTGAAAAAACAGTGTTTTACAGACAAAGTGATATCCCTCAGGTAACTGAACTTTCTTGGTATTTAAGCTGTTTCTTTCCTTACCAACGTTTAACATTAGCGCATAGTTTTAAAGATAAAGCCGATAGGTTAGAAGATGTAAACTCAGGGTTGTTTACCTACCCTATGCTTATGGCTGCGGATATTTTATTGTATGATGCAGAAATAATTCCTGTTGGAAAAGATCAAGAACAACATATTGAAATGACGCGCGATGTAGCCTCTCGTTTTCATGCTAAAGTAGGAGAAACTTTTGTTTTACCTAAAGCTGAAGTTCAAAAAGACACCAAACTTATTCCAGGTACTGATGGTCAAAAAATGAGTAAGAGTAGAAATAACATCATCAATATATTTTTGGCAGATAAAAAGCTACGCAAGCAAATTATGGGTATTCAAACGGATAGTACACCGCTTGAAGAACCAAAAGATTGGAGCACTTGTAACTGTTTTGCTATTTACAGTTTGTTAGCAAATGATGCTCAAATTTCAGAAATGAAAGCCAATTATGAAAATGGAAATTATGGTTACGGGCATGCAAAACAAGCCTTGTTTGAATTAATCTTAGAAACTTTTGCAGAACCTAGAGAACGTTATAATTATTACATGAACAACCTTGAAGAAGTTGATAAAGCTTTAGCTATTGGTGCTGAAAAAGCGAAGTTGGTTGCCGATGATGTTTTAGGAAGGGTAAGAGTCAAGGTTGGGTACTAAACAACCTCAAATAACTTCCCAGGAAGCGGTCTAACAACCCCTTTCAGTTCCATATTCAAAAGCGTCCCAGACACTTTAAAAATAGGCATTTGGCAATTAATAGCAATCACATCCAATTGCTGTTTTTCGTTTTCTTTAAGGTAATTATAAATCACTTTTTCTGTAGCATCAAGCTCCACAAATAACTGTTTCTGTATTGTTGGTTTTTTATCATCTTCAAGCTCCCAATTTAAGATATAAGGTACATCCAAAGCAGTTGTCATCATATGTGCTTTTTGGTGTTTTATCAAATTGTTACAACCTATACTTTGGGTATCTCCAACGCGTCCTGGAACTGCAAACACATCGCGATTGTATGAGTTTGCAATATCAGCAGTAACTAAACTTCCACCTTTTTCAGCAGATTCAATCACAATAGTTGCTTCACTTAAACCTGCAATAATTCTATTTCGTTTTAAAAAATTCCGTTTATCAAAAACATCCGTACTCCAAAAGTCTGAGAAAAAACCACCATTTTTTTCCATATCAGCCATATACCTTTTGTGTACTTTTGGATAAATTTGATTCAACCCATGCGCTAAACATGCTACCGTTTGCAAATTATGCTTTATGGCTGCTTTATGTGCTGTAATATCTGTTCCGTAGGCAAAACCAGAAACAATTATAGGGTCATAGGGTGCTAATTGTTCAACTAATTCCTCACAAAACGCAACCCCATTAGTTGTTATTTTTCGCGCTCCAACAATACTAATAATATGCTGTTTCTTTAAATCTATTTTGCCTGTTTGAAATAATAAAATAGGACTATCAATACAATGCTTCAACTTTTCAGGATATTTATCCTCTTGAAAATAAGATACATCTATCCCATTTTCTTTAATAAACAGCAACTCCTTTTCGGCTTCTTTTAAATGATGCGTTTTAAACAAATCACTAATAGTAATGCTTCCAATACCATCAATCTTCAAAAGATTTGCCTTCTTTTCTTTTAAAACAGCCTCAGCAGAACCACAATGATTTATCAGTCGTTTTGCTGTAATGTCTCCAATATTTGGCACATGCTGTAGTGCTAAAGTGTAAAGCAAATCATTTTCAGTCATTCTAAATATCTAATTATGAAACCGCAATAAAAGAATTTTTACATTGTTAATAAATAGTTAAGCCCAAATTTTATTAGAAAGTACATTTTTTTAACTTTGTTTTCATGCAATTAGAGACTTACATAAGCGACTTACTATATAGATATGAGTGTGTTACCATTCCTGAGTTTGGTTCATTTTTAACACAACGTGTATCAGCAAGTATTGATGATGCATCAAATACATTTCATGCACCAAAAAAAGTGGTCTCTTTTAATGAGCAAATTCAACAGAATGATGGTTTATTAGCACATTATATAGCCGATGTAGAAAAAATACCATTTGAGGTTGCAAATAAAAAAATTGCAAAACGTGTTAAGCTCATAAAATCTTATTTAACACAAGGTGAAACGCTTACCTTTAAAAACATTGGTGATATAGTATTTAACAATGAAGGTAAAATTTTATTTGAGCCTACCTATCATTTAAATTACTTGACAGATTCTTTTGGATTATCACAATTTGTATCAGCATCTGTTACTCGTGAGGAACACAATGCCATTGCAGAAAACATCGAAAAAGTTGTTCCAATAACGGTAACACCAGAAAAACGAAAATCCAGACCTTATTTAAAATATGCTGCTGTTGCTTTAATTGCTTTAACCTTAGGTGGTTTTGGAGCTTCAAAATATTATGTGAATCAAATTGAAACGCACAATCAGTTGGCACAAGAACAGGCTGCTCAAGAATTAGACACTAAAATTCAACAAGCTACCTTTAATTTAAACCCACTCCCTGCTATTACGCTAAACGTTACCAAACAAACAGGCAATTACCATATTGTTGCTGGCGCGTTTAGAATTGAAGAAAACTGTGATAAAAAAGTGCAGCAATTAAAAGCTAATGGGTTTTCTGCTAGAAAAATTGGCGCTAACAGGTATGGTTTGCACCAGGTAGTTTATGCGAGTTATGAAGGCAGATTAGATGCCTTAAAAGCTTTACGAAGTATCAAAAAAACACATAATAGAGATGCTTGGTTACTCGTAAAGAAGTTAGACTAGTTTAACAAACATTTCACTTACCAATTTCTGTATTAATACGTAACTTTGCCACATCAAAATGTAAAGATGAAGGCTAAAACTCCAGAACAATCTAAAACAACCATGACAGATATGGTTTTACCTAGTGAAACCAATCCGTTAAACAACCTTTTTGGTGGTGAATTATTAGCGCGTATGGATCGTGCGGCAAGTATTGCTGCAAGACGCCATAGCAGACGTATCGTAGTAACTGCATCTGTAAACCATGTAGCTTTTAATAGAGCAGTTCCATTAGGCAGTGTTGTTACAGTTGAAGCTAAAGTGTCTCGTGCCTTCAATACCTCCATGGAAATTTATATTGATGTTTGGATGGAAGACAGAGAATCTGGTGCTAGAACCAAAGCCAACGAAGCCATTTATACCTTTGTTGCCGTAGATGAAACCGGTCGCCCTGTAAAAGTCCCAGAAGTAACTCCGGAAACTACTTTAGAAACAGAGCGTTTCGATGCCGCATTACGCCGTAAGCAACTCAGTCTTTTACTTGCTGGGAAAATGAAACCTAGTGATGCTACCGAATTAAAAGCACTATTTGATTAAGTGTTCTGTCATTCCTGCGAAGGTAGGAATCCATAATTTAATTATTCTTAGATTCCTGTTTTTGGAAGAATAACAAATCTTATGTTTTAAACCTTTTTTAAACATCAAAGTCTTATAGTAAACCCAAAATCATATTGCTATGAGAACTTTATTTATTTTATTTTCAGTTATCTGCATGATGAGTGTATCATCTTGCGCTACAAGAGTCGTTACAAAACCCGCTTCTGTAACGGTTGTAAAAACAGCCCCAAAACATCATAAAACAGTAATTGTAAAAGGTAAGCGCTACTATTTCTGGAATGGAAAACATTACAGAAAAACAAGAAGAGGTTACGTATTTGTTAGAGTTTAATTTTTTGCCGTTACCACAAGGGTCGGGCTTTCGGCAGTCGCTCCCTCTCCCGATAGCTATCGGGATCGGGGAGCTTCAACAAATGCCTCAATCCCTAACGCAGAATCGTACTTCTAAAACAAATAGAATTTCAATTAATAAGATTCCTGCCTTCGCAGGAATTTTACATCTTATAAATCCAACTCGCAGGATTCTCCGTAGCAGTACCTTTAGACAAAGTAAATCTCAAAATAGTTTCTCCATTAGATGGGTTTGTAAAAACCTCACCTATAGCTTGTTTAGTTTTTACTTTATCACCCTTTCGCACATATACTTTGGCTAAATTCCTGTAAACAGTTAAGTAATTTCCATGACGAATCATTACAATAGGATTCACATTTTTCATTTTCAAAATCTCACTTACTTCACCATCAAAAACCGCTCTGGCTTCAGCACCCTTTACTGTAGCAATACGTACACCATTACTTTTTATAGTTAAAGATCTATCAATTGGGTGGCGTTGTGTTCCATAGCCTAAACGCACAAAACCTTTTTCCACTGGCCAAGGCAACTTTCCTTTATTTGAAACAAAATTTGAAGCCAATACTTTTTCTTCAGCAGTTAAAGCAAATGTTTTAGAACTTGTAGTTTTACCAACTTTTTTATTTGATTTTACAATAGCTGCTTTTATAAGTTTATCAATTTCTCTATCAATTCTATCTGCTTCTCGTTGTTTTTTTCGAATTTGTGCTGTATATCTATTCATATTTTTTTGAATAGATGCCATTAAAATTTGATGTGCTTTACGCTCTTTTTCAAGAGATTTTTGAACCACTCGATTTTCAGCAATAAGTTTCTTTTTATCTTCCTGTTGCTTTAATAAACGCCCATTGGTCTCTTGTAATTCAATAGCCTTAGCCTTTATGACTTCGCCTTGTTGTTTCTGATGGTCTGAATATTGCTTCATATATTGTAAGCGCTTGTAAGCCTGCTTAAAATCGTTTGAAGACAACAAAAACATAATACGGCTTTGTTGATTTTTACTTTTATAAGACTTCACTATCATAGCAGCATAATCTTCCTTTAACTGCTTTAACTCGTCTCTTAAATCACTTATTTTTTTTTGATTTGAATTGATCTCTCGAGTTAATAAATTAGCCTGCTGATTGGTAACTTTTATTAAATTGGATAGCACATTAATCTTATAATTAAAGTCTTCAATTAACGATAATTCAGACTTCGCCTTAGATTTATTTTCATTCCTAAGGGTATTAATCTTTTGGATTTCTCTTCGTAATTCTTGTCGGCGAGATTCCAACTGCTTTTGCTTACCGCTTTGCGAAAAACAAAAACTAGAAACAAGTAAAAAACCTAAAATAAAAAACAGTTTATATGTCCGTTGGCTATCTTTCATTTAAAGCTCTATTTCTTTAAATCCTGATGGTATTTTAAACGGAAATCTCAGTTCTTCATTCAAAGACACATTCTTCATTTCCAATTCCACAATCATTTCCTCACTAGCTTCAACAGCAATAACTTTTATAAGTTCTGGTATAATTTGATTCTCAACATCTTGATACGATAAATAATCAATCTGTAAATGTCTAAACTCTTTAGGTTGCGATATTTGTTGTGATTTCACTTTAAAATTCGACGGATTCAGTAAAAAGAATATTTCAAACAAATCCCGTTGATTTTTTGGCTGAACGATATAAGACTCATCATCAACCGAAGCTTTGTAATCGCCAGTATTCATCTTATAAATCGTTTCGCCTAATAATAAGTTCTGAACCTTTTCAAAATCCAATTCCGTTCCTAATAAATCACTCAAATATTTATAATCGCCATCAAAATAAGTTTTGTCTAACTTATTATAAAAACTCACTTTTTCGGGAGTGACTAAAGCTCTAATAACAGAGAATGTAGCACTTATCCATAAGGCTTCATCTTTTTTAGCCCTAAAACTAACCGTATGAGTTTGAGACTTTCCCTTTTGTGTATAAGTTATTTTAAGTCTAGACTGCAAGGTTTTAAAATTGGCAGCTTGTTTAGCATTCTCCTTTATCAATTGTCTGGTAGATAGCTTAAAATTAGCCTCACCATTACCAATCGTTTTTGCAGATTTGCAACTAAACACAATTGCAAGTAGCATCAATAAAATAAACTTTGAAAATTTATACATCAATTTGGGGATTGTTTTTGTTTTGCTTTATCACTAAACGTTTTTGCTTTGGTTGTATTGTTTAGCAAAGTATGCGCCTTACTAAGTTGGTTATAAAAATCGACTTCCATTTTAGTATCGTCAATAATATAATCTAAACCAGTTTCAAGAGTTTCTATGGCATCCTTAGCTTCATTAAGTTCATTTAAAGCCACTCCGTGTATTAAATATAAAACGGGTTGAGAAGGAAATATCTCAAGAGCTTCAGCGGTTTTTTCTTTAGCTGAGTCATACTTTTTTAAGTCTAAATAAAGTAGCATTACATTTCTTAATATGCCAAAGTTATTGGGCTCTAGTTTAAGTGCAGCCTCAAAATTTTCCAAGGCCTTAACCTTATCGTTTTTAGCTAAATAATATTGCCCTAATTCTTCAACAGATTTACTATCGTTAGCATCACTAACCATAGCTGTAGCTTCAATTAAATCCGTTTCGTATTCTGGATTTTTCTTTACAAACTTTACAAAATCTGAGAGTACTTTTACCTTGGCTTCTGGCTTAATTTCTGTGCTTTTAACCACTATTTTCATAGACTCAATAGCTTTTTCAGCATCATTATCATCCAAATAAAATTTGTATAAAGCCAAATGCACCAGTTGTGAGTTTGGATTAATCTTCAATAACTCTTTAGCAGTTTCAAAAGCTTTATCCTTTTCGTTATTCTCACTATATCGGAAAATTAGCGCCAAATAATTTGATTCTTTTTCTGGATTATTTTCAACCCGACTTTCTAAATTCTTTATCTGGTCTTTCTTGCGTCCTGTGGCTTCATAAATTCGGTTTCGCATTATATCTCTACTAACCGAAACACCAAATTCAGCATCCAGCGCATCTAAAACCTCTAAAGCTTCATCATACTTTTTCGTTTTCACATAAAGCGATGCCAAATCTTCTTTATAATCGGGATGAAATCTAACCAACTGCTTAACAGTATTTAATGCTTTATCATGTTCATTTTGAGAAGCATAAAACCCATAAAGTTCATCTAAAAACCACTCATTATCAGGGTCTTTATCTACGGCTTTTTTTAAAGCATCCTCTGCAGCTCCAAAATTTTTAAGTTTACTATGGCTCTTTCCCAATTCAAAATATAAAACAGGTACAGAGTTGTCAACCTCAATAGCTTTTTGAAGAGCTTCAACTGCTCTATCATAATTCTCTATGCCTTTTTGTTTTAAGGCTTCGTAAAATAGCTCTTGAAACTTATCTTCATTTTCACCTAAATCGTCATCGGGTGTTTTATTAAAATCTACTTGGGCATGGTTTAGTTGCGGAAGCAAAAGCATTCCAAAGAAAACAAGTATGTAGATTAATCGTTTCATTTTATAAGTATTTGGGCGTTACCCTAAGCGTCTGGCTTTACGCTAATAGTTTTGGCTCGATGCACGCCTCGCCAAAAGCTGCCGCTATATCCCGATAGCTATGGGGACTAACGCGGGCTAAACAGCTAGCAATCTGCCTTCAATAGCTTTATTATTATCAACTTTAAACAGTTTTACTGCTCCAAAACCGAATAATCGCCTATGCTAATACTAGTAAACTCACCATCATATTTTACATGGTTCCCAATCATAGCATTATCTAAATTAGCATTTTTAATTAATGTGTTGGTTTGTATTAAGCTGTTTTTAACAGTTGAGTTTTCAATAACCGTACCATCTCCAACAGAAACAAACGGACCGATAGTTGTGTTTTTTAACACCACATTTTCACCAATGAAACAAGGTTCAATAACATTAGCATTATCCAATGTAGCTGAAGATGCTACTAATTGCTCTTCGCCATCAGCTTTTAAAAATCCTAACATACGTTGGTTGGTTTCTATAGTAATGGCTTTGTTACCACAGTCCATCCACTCGTCTACCGTTCCTGTTTTAAATATTTTGCCTTCAGCCATCATGCGCTTAATACCATCATTAATTTGGTATTCGCCACCATTCATAATGTTTTCATCTAAGATTTCTTGTAGCTTTCCTTTTAAAACAGCAATATCTTTAAAGTAGTATATTCCAATTACTGCTTGGTCGCTCACAAAGCTTTCTGGTTTTTCAACTAGCTCTACAATTTCATCATTGTCATTTAACTTAACAACACCGTAAGCTTCTGGGTTATCCACCTGTTTAGTCCAAATAACGCTATCTGCAGTTGGATCTAAATCAAACTCAGCTCTAATCAAGGTATCTGCGTATGCAATAACTGCAGGACCTGTAAGTGATGGTTCTGCACACATGATAGCATGACCTGTACCAAGCGGTTTGTCTTGTCTATAAATGGATGCTTTAGCCCCTAAATCGGTTGCTAATTTTTCTAAACTTGAAACGACATCGTCTCCAAACCACGCTGGATCTCCTAAAACAAACGCAATTTCATCAATTGGTTGCTTTAATACTTTCGCAATATCCTTAACGAGTCTATGCACTATTGGCTGACCTGCAACAGGAATTAATGGTTTTGGTACTGTTAAACTGTGTGGGCGTAATCGAGAACCTCGACCTGCCATGGGTACTATTATTTTCATTGATTAAACTTTTGTCATTCCCTCAAAGGAGGGAATTATTAAATTTTATATTTTTTTGTTAAAAACAAACATTTACTTCACTCCTGTACTTCCAAACCCGCCTTCTCCACGATCCGTAGCTGATAATTCATCAACCTGAACCCATTCCGCACGCTCATGTTTTGCGATGACTAATTGTGCAATACGTTCGCCGTTATTTATGATAAAATCTTCATTCGAAAGGTTTACTAAAATCACGCCTATTTCACCTCTATAATCGGCATCTATAGTTCCAGGCGCATTTAGTACAGTAATGCCTTTTTTAGCAGCTAAACCACTTCTGGGACGCACTTGTGCTTCTATACCCACAGGAAGCTCTATAAATAGCCCTGTGCCCAAAATACTGCGTTCCAAAGGCTTTAAAACCCTTGATTCCGATATATTTGCACGTAAATCCATTCCAGCTGAAGCAAGTGTCTCATAATGTGGTAAATCGTGACTGGATTTGTTTATTATTTTAATTTGCATGTTTATTATTGTTTGTTCGAGCGCAGTCGAGAACTATTATTGTGTTCTACATTTAAAATGACCTCTCGACTGCGCTCGAGGGGACAACTAAGTTTATTCCTGTTTTTTAATTTCTTCTTCTAATAAATTGATGATTGAAACCATTTCTTTTCTTAAAATTGGGCCTTCTGCAAAAATAGACCTCATCCAACCATTTATATGAATCATTAAATTATTGTATTGTTGAGATTTAAAGAATTTAATAAAATTTTTCTTAACCTCTACTGCTTCGTTATCATAGCCGCCATTGCCTGTAAAATAACTAAAACTACCCACAGGTTCACTTAATTCATAAGGATAGAGGTTATCTATTGCAAATGTTTTAACCCCTAGTTCTTCATCTTGATAATCTCTCACCAAGTCTTGAAGTCTAGCAATTTTACTTTTTAAAGTATCGTTAGATATTAGCTCTATCTTACCTGAATTAATTACAGCATTATAAATACCTTGAAAAGGATCGAACGTATAATTCCTATTTACTTTTCTTAGTATTGAAAATAAGCTATCCGCAGACAACGATTTTAAATCAGCTAACATTGAATAATGAATCACTTTTTTACGGCTTTGATGAAACTTATATGCATTATCAAATTTCTCAAGGTTTTCTTTAAATTCCCCAAGTAAACTTTTAAGTATTTTCTGTTCTTCTTTTTTAAGCTCTCTATTGTTATTCCAAGTATTAACTTGTAATGCTAATAAAATACCTATCATTACTAGGATGATTTCTCCAATAGCATATTTTAAATACTTCCCCGTCTTGTTATCATCAAGAAGTTGTTTTCGGATTTTATTGAAAAACTTAATCATCTAGCTTTTAGTAATCTTTTAATCTCGCCTTTTTCAAATATATAAACGATACTCAAAAATACAATTAACATCGTTATTCCAACAAAATAATTAGCTCTAAACTGATAAAAATAGACTAATGAAAATACTATTGAAATTGTTAAATACAAACCTATTTTCTTTAAGTTATAAGGTATAGGGTAATACTTTCTTCCGAAATAATAGGACAGCAAAACCATACTCCCGTAAGCTGCTAAAGTTGCTATTGCAGATCCTTTATAACTTATAATCGGAATTAACCATACATTTAAAACTAAGGTAATAATAGCTCCAACGACAGAAATATAAGCACCAAACTTGGTGCGATCCGTTATTTTATACCAAACTGAAAGGTTGTGATAAATACCCAAACAAAAACTGGCAATAAGAATAATGGGCACAATCCACATGGCTTCCCAAAAAGCTTCATCTCTAATTATAATCACTTTAATAAAATCTGAAAAAACGACAACAGTTAATAAAATAACTGAACCAAAAACTACAAAATATTCTAAAATTCTAGCATAATTTTTTTGAGGGTTTTCACTTTTTGCGTGACTAAAGAAATAAGGTTCTATACCTAAACGGAAAGCAGTAGCAAACAGCGTCATAAATAACGCTAACTTATAACATGCCGAAAACATGCCTACTTCAACTTCTGGATTTTCAGCAGTTGATAAACTACTATCTAGTAAAATACGATTAAAAGTTTCAATAGTTGTGTACGCTAAACCAGCTACTAATACTGGAAGTGCATAACGCAACATCTGTTTCCATAGTTTCGCATTAAATACATATTTGATTTTTCCGTAAAACGACAACATTAAAATAAGTGTAATACCACTTGCAAAGAGAGTAGCAATAAGTACATAGCTAATTTCAAAATTCGGCTTATAAATTGAAGCAAATACGTCGTTTTGTTTTGCTAAATCAGTCAATAGTAAAAAGAAAAATAGATTAAGCCCTATGTTGATTGCTACATTTGTAATTTTTATAATCGCATATTTTATAGGTTTTGCTTTAGCACGTAACCAAGCAAAAGGGATGATAACCAAAGCATCTAAAAGTAAAATCCAAAGTACAAAACTAATATGTTTTACTTTTATATCAGTAACTTCAGCGATTTGATTTTTAAAAACAAATGCTAAAATAAATATAGCTAGTGAGGTAAAAATAATTGATAATGCCGATGTTCCAACGACTTTATCTTGGTCGTCCTCCTTATTAAAAAAACGAAAAAAAGCCGTCTCCATTCCGTACGCTAAAATCACATTAAATATGGCAAACCACGAAAATATAATAGAGACTTTACCATAAATACCAACAGCCATTACCTCTGTATAGAGTGGCGTGAGTAAAAAGGTTAGCATTCTGGGTAGTACAGTAGCTAAGCCATAAATGAAGGTTTGTTTGAAAAGTGATTTAAATGCGCTCAAAAGTGCGTTTTTTGATAAGCTAAAAATAGGGCTTTTAAAACAAAAAAACCTAACTCGTTAAAGTTAGGTTTATATATTTTGAATGAGACCCCTGTCTTCACAGGAACTTATTAATTATTCAAAGCTTCCGCTCCACCAACAATCTCAAGGATTTCGTTAGTAATAGCCGCTTGACGTGCTTTGTTATATGTTAATTTAAGCTGATCTCTTAATTCGGTTGCGTTATCAGTTGCTTTGTGCATTGCCGTCATACGTGCACCATGCTCTGAAGCAAAAGAATCTCTGACACCTTTGTACAATTGTGTTTTTAAAGACTTTGGAATCAATTCTTCAACGATTTCTAATTTCGATGGCTCAAAAATATAGTCCGAATTAGCATTAGCCTCACCTTCAACGGGTACAATTGGTAAAAACTGCTCTGTCATTACAATTTGAGTGGCTGCATTCTTGAACTTGTTATATACAATTTCAATTTTATCAAACTCGCCAGCAACAAATTTATCCATTAAAAGTTGAGCAATTTCAGCAACATTATCAAAAGTTAAATCATCATAGACTTCACTTTTATTGGCAATAACATTATTCGTCTTTTTAAAAGCATCATTTGCTTTTTTACCAATAGCTAAATAAGAAACTTCTTGATTAGCATAAGTTTCATCAGTTAATTTATTAACCTCTTTAATAATGTTTGAATTAAATGCACCTGCTAATCCTCTATTTGAAGTTATAGCAACAATAAGCACTTTTTTTAATTCACGTTGTTCAGAATATGCACTTCCAGAATCTACATCTAAAGTTGCACTTAAACTTTGTAAAAGTTCAGTTAACTTATCTGCATAAGGACGCATTGCAGTAATGGCATCTTGAGCCTTCTTTAACTTTGCAGCAGATACCATTTTCATGGCACTAGTAATCTGCATCGTTGAAGATACTGAAGATATTCTGTTACGTATTTCTTTTAAGTTTGCCATTCTTTATTTTTATAAAGACTCTTCGACTGCGCTCAGAGTGACATTAGTTTTAAAATTTAAGCTTTTCTAAGCTCTATATTTCCCTGATAAATCTTTAGCTACAGCTGTTAATGTATCTGTAACCTCATCAGTTAATTTACCTGCTTTTAAAGTATCTAAAACACCTCTGTGCTTAGCGTTTAAGAATTCAATGAAATCTCTTTCAAATTCTTTTACTTTATCAACAGGAACGTCTTTTAATAAGTTTTTAGATCCAGCATAAATGATGGCTACTTGATCTTCAACAGTAAACGGATCATTTTGCGCTTGTTTTAAGATTTCAACGTTACGTTTACCTTTTTCAATTACGTTTAAAGTAACGGCATCTAAATCTGAACCAAACTTAGCAAATGCTTCTAGCTCACGGAACTGTGCTTGGTCTAATTTTAATGTACCAGATACTTTCTTCATAGATTTAATCTGTGCGTTACCACCAACACGAGATACCGAAATACCTACGTTAATTGCTGGACGTACACCAGAGTTAAATAAATCTCCATCCAAGAAGATTTGCCCATCAGTAATAGAAATTACGTTTGTTGGGATATATGCCGAAACGTCACCCGCTTGTGTTTCAATAATTGGTAATGCTGTTAAAGAACCTCCACCCTTCACCATTGGTTTTAATGAATCTGGTAAATCGTTCATGTCTTTAGCAATAGAATCATCATTGATAACTTTTGCAGAACGCTCTAATAATCTAGAGTGTAAGTAGAAAACGTCACCTGGATACGCCTCACGTCCTGGTGGTCTTCTTAATAATAAAGATACCTCACGGTAAGCTACCGCTTGCTTTGATAAATCATCATAAATGATTAATGCTGGACGACCAGTATCTCTAAAATACTCACCAATTGCAGCACCTGCCATAGGAGCGTATACTTGCATTGGTGCAGGATCTGATGCATTTGCAGCTACAATAGTTGTGTAAGCTAATGCACCTCTTTCTTCTAATACTTTAGCAATGTTTGCTACAGTAGATGCTTTTTGACCTACAGCAACATATATACAATATACAGGCTCACCTGCATCATAAAATTCTTTTTGATTTAAGATGGTATCAATACAAACGGTTGTTTTACCAGTTTGACGGTCACCAATTACCAACTCACGTTGCCCTCTACCTACAGGAATCATAGCATCAATAGATTTAATACCTGTTTGTAATGGCTCTGTTACTGGCTCACGGAAAACAACACCAGGCGCTTTACGCTCTAATGGCATTTCGTAAGTATCTCCAGAAATTGGTCCTTTACCATCGATAGGATTTCCTAAAGTATCAACCACACGTCCAACTATACCTTCACCTACATTAATTGAAGCAATACGCTCTGTACGTTTTACAGTTGACCCTTCTTTTACTCCAGATGAACCTCCTAATAATACAATACCAACGTTATCTTCTTCAAGGTTAAGTACAATACCTTCTAATCCGCCTTCGAATTCTACTAACTCACCATATTGGGCGTTAGATAATCCATAAGCACGTACAATACCATCACCTACAGTTAATACAGTTCCTACTTCATCCAATGAAGCACTTGCTTCAAAACCTGAAAGTTGTTTTTTTAAGATTGCTGATATTTCAGCTGGTTTTACTTCTGCCATCTTATTATTTATTTAGATCTGTTAGATCTTAGTTTAATGTAAATTCTTGTTTTAATTTATTTAACTGATTTGCAATACTTGCGTTGTACTGCACATCACCAATACGTAAAATGAAACCACCTAAAATGCTTTCATCTATAATATTTTCTACTTCAACCTTTTTACCTGTAAGTTCTTTTGCCTTAGCTAAAACTTGCTTTTTTAAATCTGCTGATAATGCTACTGCTGTAGTAACTGTAGCAATTTGAATACCCTTAGATGCTTCGAATAAATCGTTGTATTTTGAAGCTACATAACCTAAAATATCAATTCTATTGTTAGCTACTAAAGTATTCACCAAACTTATTGTTGATTTATTAGATGTTTTAAAAACCTCTAACACAACAGCTTTTTTATCTGAAGAAGACACTACAGGACTGTGAAGCATATCGCTTAGCTCTTTATTGTCTGCAATTGTTTCCGCAATAAGCTTCATATCTTTATTTACAGCTTCAGCTGAATTTTGATCTGATGCTAAGCTTAACAGTGCTTTTGCGTAACGTATTGCTGCTCTTGCTCCTGCCATTATTCTTATTTTAATGATTTTTCAGCTAACATTGTTTCAACCAATTTTAATTGCTTGTCTTTGTTAGATAATTCAGTACGTACAACTTTTTCAGCTATTTCTACTGATAAGTTAGCAACTTGAGATTTCAAATCGGCTATAGCAGCTTTCTTTTCAGATTCAATACTAGCTTGTGCTTGGGCTACTAATTTAGCAGCACTTTCGCTTGCTTCAGTTTTAGCATCCTCAATCATTTTATTTTTCATTTCACGCGCTTCCTTTAGCATCTCTTCGCGCTCTGCTCTGGCTTCTTTTAATAACTTTTCGTTATCAGCTTGAAGGTTTTGCATTTCTAGTTTTGCATTTTCAGCAGCATCTAAAGCATTTTGAATACCCTCTTCTCTATCATTTAGAGAATTCATAATAGGTTTCCAAGCAAACTTAACCATGATAAAAATTAATACCAAGAAGATTACTGTTTGCATGATAAACAGTCCTGGTGAAAAATCGTTTAATAATGTATCCATTCTATATTATTTAATTTGTCGTGTTTAATTTTGAAAACACACCCTGTAACCAACCGTTACAGGAGTGTGTTTTAAGTTTTGATTTGGCTTCTTATTTTCCTAAGAATAAAGCACCAAACGCTAAACCTTCTAAAAGTGCAGCAATAATAATCATTGCAGTTTGGATTTTACCAGTAGCTTCAGGTTGACGCGCAATACCTTCCATTGCACTTCCACCGATTTTACCTAAACCAATACCAGCTCCGATTACAATTAAACCAGCACCTACTAAATTTGGAATTGTCATAACAATCAATTTAAATTAAACAAACTCTTTATATTAATGATGTTCATGATCTGCTACAGCCATACCAATAAACAACGCCGATAGCATTGTAAAGATATAAGCTTGTAAGAAGGCCACTAACACCTCAATTAACGTAATAAACATTGCCAAAACAAAAGACAACACAGTTGCACCTCCTGCTGTTAACTCACTTTTCATCACAACCATAATAGCTATCAAGCTCATAACTACTATATGTCCTGCACTTATGTTTGCAAATAAACGCACTAATAATGAAAACGGTTTAATTAGGAAGTGTCCAGCCAATTCTATTATTGCTAAAACCGGACGGATTAATACAGGCACCCCAGGCATCCACAAAACGTGCCCCCAATAATGCTTATTTGCACTAAATGTATACACTATCAAAGTAAGAATTGCTAATGCTGCAGTAACTGCTATTTGCCCTGTTACATTAAAACCTATTGGTGTTAAACCAAGTAAGTTTAATACCCATATAAAAAAGAATACAGTTAATAAATACCCAGTAAATCTTCTATAATGTTTCTCTCCAATATTTGGTCTAGCAATTTCGTCTCTAACATAAAGCACAAGCGGTTCTAAAACACGCCCAAAACCCGTTGGAATAGCTTTCTTTTTATATTGACGAGCTAAACCAGAGAAGGCCAAAATCATTAAGAGACCAACAAGCAAAATTCCGAATACACTTTTTGTGATAGAGAAATCTAAAACCTTGTGTGCATTTGTTGCATGATGATGATCATCAAATTTTACAGATGATGCACCTGGCTCTAACTCATAAATTTTAGAATGAATTTTGGCAAATTTCTGACCATTTTTATTAACTACAACATGGCCATCATCATTGTGATGAAATTCCGAGGACATAAAGGTTACTAATCCTTCTCTAGTCCAAAGAATTACTGGTAATGGAAACCCAACATGTTTGCGCTCTCCAGCATCGTTAGTGTAAGACCACAAAGTGAAATCGTGAGAGTCTTTAATGTGGTGTAAAATGTAATCTTTTACTTCTTGATCTGTATTAATCTCACTCGTTTCATTTTCTTGCTTTTCTTCATGATGTTGAGCAAAAGCAAAAGTGCCTAAAAACAGAAATGATACTAAGATTAAAAACTTAAAATTTTGTTGAACTGCCTTCATTGTTATAAAAATCAAAAAAATGCATTTTTAAATTCCGTGCAAAAGTAAGGAAATAAACTAAATAACAATTATTTTTTTTAGATAATTGTTTATGATGTTTTTTGATTTAAAATAGCAGCAATAAAAGTAACTTCTAAAGCTAGAAATAGAAACAAGGGAATAAGTAAATTAAAACTTTCAATCTTAGAGATATCTTGTAAAGCCACTATTGGTTTATAAAAAATTATCGAAAATAAAATGATTTTTATAAAAAGGGTAAATAGATAGAGAAAACCTAGCTGTTCTTTTGTTTTTTCAAAAAATGTAAAGCTCTTAAAAACAATACATATAAAAAAAGACACTAAAACAAAAAACACATACACAGGTATTAGTTTAAATCTGAGACTAATAGATTGGGTATCTAAAATGAATTGATGTAAAAATAAAGACACCACAAATAATAACAGAAAAGAAACTGCATAAACAACAATAGACTTAATCATTGTTCTTAGAAATTTTTATCACTTGCGAAATCACTTGATAAATAGCTAAAAAAACAGCAAAAAGTGTAATTATAGATTCCCAAAAATCTTTATCATATTTAGTATCCAACCATTTGCCTAGTAAATTACCCAAATAAATGGTTGCTCCCATTTGAAAAGCTACAGATGTAAATCTTAAGTAAGGATTAAGCTGTTTTGCCGGCTTCTGGTTTTCTTTGTTGTTGTGCTTGTGCGCCATTACCATTATTCATTTCTTTTACAGTGCCTTTCATAACACATGTAACATTAAATGTTGCTCCTGGCTCTACAGCTAACTTACCTGCTACCACTTCGCCTTCAATATGAGCTGATGCTTTAAGTGTTAACGTACCAGATAAAGCCAATTTTCCAGAAAACTTGCCTTCAAAATATGCATCTGTGCCGTTAAGCGTACCTTTTATTAATCCAGATTTACCAACTACTACTTTACCAGAGGTCTTAATGTTACCTTCAATAATACCATCTATTCTTAAATCGCCTTGGCTATTAAAGTCGCCAACCATTTTAGTGCCTTGAGCAATAATGTTTTGGTTTGATGTGCCTTCTGTCATTTGTTTTTCTTTTTTGTTTTCAGAGAACATAATAATTTGGGGTTAAGTTTAATTGTTATCTATATTCAAATACGCATCCAAATTTTTGTGAATTTGAATGATTTGATAATTTGTAGATGATGCTACAAAATAAGGGGCTTTTATTTTCTTTTGATCGTCTTCGGTTAATAACTGATCAAATGTTTTTGCTACTTGTTCATTTTTCAACCCATGTACTACAACAAACTTGGTTTTAGGGTTGTAAACATCAATGGATGCATCTAATTTGTAATACCTTACATTTTTCAGAACCGTATCCAAGGTTTCCTTAAAACCTGCAATAGCTTCAGGCTGTGGGTCTTCAAATTTAAAAATAACTTTGTAATTATCTGAAATACTATCAACAGACTTAACAAACTCTTTATTAGCTACTTTAGGCAATAAATTAGCCTCAATATCTTGTGCTTGTTTACCTTCAGGTGTATTTGCATAGGTTATAGCTAAGTAATTAATCGCTTTCTTATACGCTTCATAACCATATAAACGCCCCGTAGCTGTGGCTTTTAACAACTCAAACTTCGGTACCATGGGTTCGCCATCAAAGGTTTTTATATAGTTTTCACTTTTGGCAATAACGTCTGCGTATTCCTGATTTTTATGTTGAATATACAAACCTTCATATAAGCTTTCTGGACTATTCTCATCGCGTTCAGTAACCAGTTCTGGATTTTTTAGAATAGTTGCATATCTAGAATCTGGATATTTTGCTATAATTTCATCTTTAGCAATGGATGCTTCACCACTTTCACCTAATAACTCATAAATCTTAAATAAATTATATTTTGAAGGTAGTACCAATCGTTCCTCTGGATTGCTTTTTAATAAATTTTGAAATTTATCTTTAGCTAGTTCATATTCTTTGAACTTTTCTTTATAAATCAATCCTAATTGATAGTAAGCATAATTTCTATTCTTAGAAATACTATCAATTTCTTTTTCTGTGGAAGGGATTTTAGAGATGTAAAACTGAGGGTCAAAACGTTCTTCATCGTTAGCAGATGCTAAAACATCAATATTATTAGAAGTGCTTTCTATGTTTGAAATGCCTTTACTAGACCATCTCCAATTATCTTCTAATGGTCTATCTCCCCATCTCTTTACAAACTCATTTTTCCCAAAGGCTACAGTAGTAGGATTATAAAAATAAAAGGTGTTAGATTGAGATTGGGGTCCTACACGATTCTGTTGCGACCCTATATTATTGTTAACGGTAACCAAACCACTATTGCGCTGAGCAGCTTCAAGTTGTTCTGCTTCTGCTTCTGCTTTCTCTTTCAAATCATCAACAAATGACTGAAAATAAGCAACCCGCTCTGTTTCAGGTAAGTTTACTAATCTTAAAATGCTGTCGTTAACCTTTGCAATCGATTCGTAATAGATTACATCCTCTAAGTTATCTCGCTTACGCTTAATTATACGATAGGGTTTTGAGTTTAAAACCAAATTACTCATAGTACTATCATAATACTCCCCTGCTTCGGCATAAACTGAAGCATCAAAATTCATGTCACCAAGAATTTCATAGGTTTTGGCTTTAAGGAGTTTATCACGAGTATCTGTTCGTAAAGATTTATCATAGTATGCTACAGCTAATGAATCTGAACCATTCTTTAAATGAAATGTCCCTATTTGGTGATATATTTTATCTAAATAAGGTCTGTTTTCTCTATTTTCTTCTAATTCTGTAAGTAATTCAGTGATTTCTAGCTTATCTCCATTTTCAAAGTCAAAGTTTTTAACTTTTTCCAAATGTGCAGAAATCATATAGATTCTGGGTGTTCTTCTATTGAGCTCTATCACCTTATCAAAAGCTATATTTGCACTGTCTTTATAACCTAATTTATTGTAAAGTTGCCCCTGAATAAATCTATAACGTCCTCGTTCATCATTATTTTTAGTGGCATTTGATGCTATTTCTAACTGTGTAATTGCTGTATCAACAACTTTTAGGTTTAAATATGCTTGCGCTAATATTGATGTGGCATCAGCTAAATCTTGACCTTCTAACTCTTCTTGTTTTAAAAGGCGTTTCAAATTTTCAATAGCTAATTCGTTATTATCTAACCTAATATTTGCCTTTTCTCGCCATACTTTAGCTTGATTAATCTTATCACTTGCAGGGTATTTGTACAAAATATAGTTTAATGCTTCTAGAGCTGGTACAAAACGTTGGTCAAAATATCTGGCTTTACCAAGAAGTAAGTAAGCTTCATCCATTTGCGGGTTCTTCTCTTTACCATCAATATTCATACTATGCTTTTGGATAGCTTTTGCTGCTTTTTCTTCAGCTCTGGTAAAATTTTCGTTCTTAGACTGGCCCGGAAGCACAACATCCTCGAAAATCTGCATACGCTCAATGGGCAAAACTTCCCAGTAATTATCAAAATATGCATCATTTAAGGCATTCTGCCCTTCCTCTAATGCAATGTAGCCATTGTAAAGCGCATTAAATTCTGCTGTAACCGCATGAAAATTTCTATTAATGAATTTGTCTTTTTTCCTAGAACAACTCAACCCTAGAAAAGTTAAGAAGATAAGTAGTAGTATGGCTTTAGCAGGTGTTTTCAAGTGCTGGTATTTTTAGTCTAAATAATAACTATAATCTCCTATAATTATTATATAGAATCGTAAAAATAAGCATCTTTTTGTATTTACCTAAAAATGCAATGACTTTTAAACAAAAGGATTAGTTGGCAAAATGCGCTTCTAACTCCTTTAATGTTGCAGCACTAGTGGCTAAATCTTTAACAACTTCACCTTTTTCTAAAACCACTATGCGTTCGCAAACATCTGTAACGTGCATTAAATCATGACTTGAAATTAAAACAGTAACACCTTGTTTTTCAGCTAATTCCTTAATTATGTTTTTAAGACGTATTTGTGTTGTTGGGTCTAGGTTTGCAAAAGGCTCGTCTAAAATTATAACTTCTGGGTTTCCAATTAGGGCAGCTACAATACCTGCTTTCTTTTGGTTACCTTTACTCAAATCGCGTAAATACTTTTTTTGACCCAGTATTTCTCCATGAAAGAAATCTTCAAACTGAGAAACAATTGAATCTACATCAGCTTTATTTTGTCCGCGCAACTCGCCAATAAAATAAAAATATTCTTCTGGTGTTAAGTAACCAATTAAAAAGCTTTCGTCAATAAATGCAGAAGTAAAAGGTTTCCAATCTTCACTTTTATTTACCTGAACACCATTATTCTCAATATGTCCTGTTGTTGGTTGAATTAAATCTAAAAGTAAGCTAAAATAGGTGGTTTTACCAGCCCCATTATTACCTACCAAACCAAAGCTTTGACCTTTGGGAATCTCCAAAGTTTCAATATTTAAAACTTGATTGCCGCTATATTTTTTTGATAAATTAGATGTTGTTATCATGATCTGATTGTATTAGTTATTTTGATCGAATGCATCAATCATTTTATATTTTGAATCTAAATATTTTTGAGTAATAGTTTTCATTAGTTTTTGATGAAATACGATACCTACTATACCAAGAATAACCAGTACCAAACACGCTATTTCAAAACCAATTAGAAAGTAAAATGCTGCAAATAACCCCATGGGTAAAAGCAATAACGGAATACCAATTAACCATTGTACCGCTCCTGTACCTTGATAATTAAATGCTGCTTTTTTACTTAAATCTATCTTTTTTCTGTTGAAAGAACCTCCTAATAAAATAACATGTGTATTTACTCCAACATTATAAACTGCAGCTGCAAAATGTGCCAGCAATATTTTCCATCCAAAGAACACATAAGGAATACCTAATACAAATAAAATCAATACGCTTACAGCCATTAATGTGAATTTTGACTTTAAGTA
Organism: uncultured Algibacter sp.; assembly: GCA_947502405.1. Lineage (GTDB taxonomy): Bacteria > Bacteroidota > Bacteroidia > Flavobacteriales > Flavobacteriaceae > Algibacter_B. The sequence continues at coordinate 43,149 of CANMZT010000003.1, forward strand.
TTGTTCATACTTAATATTCTGACTCATAAGTAGCTTGTAGTAACCACTATCCCAAGCTGGGATAAATTGCCCAAAGTTAATTAAGAATATTCCAGTTGAAAAAACACCTATAAAAACAAAAAACCATTCTAAGTTTTGGTATATAGGTTGAGGATAGAAAAATAATCCGTAAAGTAAGCCTATTGCTACCATCCAAACTGAAGACTTTGTGCGTTTATTGCGCCAAATAAGTTTTAAATCTAATTGCATAAAAGGTGCTATATCTCCAAAATTCTTTGTCCATTCTAAATTCGAAGCATTAACTTCTTTAATTTTTGTTTTTAAACCACTATCTAGAAACAGTTTTTGCCTTAACAATTTAAAGTTGATAGTATAGCAAACTAAAAGGATTAATAAAGGGACTACAATTAAAAAAGGGCTATCGTATATTGCATTGAAAGCACTGCCAATAATATCATTAAAAGAGATGATATTAAAATGATTTAAAGCATACAATCCTCCTGCAACCACTATTATTGGTAAAAAGGATAATTCTTTTTCTGCTGAAAAACTTTCTATTATAAAATTTAAGAAGTTTATGATTAAAACCACAATAATCAATGCAAGCATCCAAATTAAAACATTTGTAACTGGATAATCTTTGGTGATAAGTGTAATACCAAACGGAATTATAGCAAATAATGGTAAAAAATTAAAAAATGATACCGCCGATTTCCCTAATACATAATTTACAACCTTGCTTCTTTTCACCGGAAGTGTTAGCAAAGGCTTTACACTCATCATTGGAAGTTTCTGAAAGAAAAAACGAAGTACTAAATCGGCTATTATCCAAAAGAAGAGAAAATTGTTAACAATTATTAAGGGATCTTGGTCTGGATAAACTTTTTTAAGCCCTGGGTAAAGCAACAAACCCATACCCAAGAACATAGCAATAAAATAGAGGCTTAAAAAACCCATGAATATTTTGATTCCTAAACTTTTTCCAAAACTAGCAGACCTAAAAAAAGCCTTCCATTCTAAACTTAAAAATCGTTTTATCATTTTTTGGTGGTTTTAGTTTTCTTAAAAGTAAGTGTTATTAAAGTTTAATTTGTTACAGTTTTAATTAAAATTATATTCTGGATGAGATTTTCTAACCCTCTCTTTTAATTTTGGAGGCACTACATATATTGAAATATAAAACACAAGAAATACATTACTATGCCTATAGAGACTATTAATTCTGATGTATTAGTCCACACTCTATCAGATTTGAAAAAAAAGTGTATCCAAATACCAATATTTAAAAAATGAGCCATCCCACCTAATTGAATAAGTATATTATCAACTAACCATTTTCTGCCCGTTCTTTTCTGCTTTATTCTTATATTTATTTTTGATGTTATGATATGGAAAAGGTGTACTAAAACAATGGCAATAAGAAAAGTCCACATGATATTTTTTTTATCTCTAACAAAATTCAACAATTCATACAAAGTCCAAATAGAAAATAATGTTATAATTACTTTTGGTAATCCAAAAAAGTCTTTAAAATAAATCCAAATTTGTCTTCTATATAATTTATTAAGAGCATTAGTTTTTTGTTCTACTAAGTCATAAAATCCTGAAATTCCGAATTTTTTAAACTCTCTAGTTAAAGCTTGATCAAAAGACCTGTGAGGAAAATTTTTCCATTGATCTTCAATTCCTGTAGCTAAATGATCGACTAACTCCGTTTGAACATCATACCATTCTACATAATGTCTTTTTGTGAATTCGTAAATCTCATCTATTTCATGCGCTGTTAATTTCTTCATTACTCTAAACGAAATTTAGGATTTACTAAAGCTCTCATATTTCTAATATAGCTTTCTAACTCTGCAAGTTTATCTACTGTTTCTTTGGTTCCAGCTTCCGTTAATCTGTAATATTTTCTCATTCTATTTCCAATCTTAGAAACCTCAACATCCAATAAACCTTGAGCTTCTAATTTATGAAGTGCTGGATATAATGCACCTTCTGTGAGTTGAAGCTCACCTTTTGTGATTTCTTTTACCTTTTGAGTTATCTCATAACCATACATTTTATCATGCTCGTTTAAGAGTTTTAAAATGATAGTTGACAAACTGCCTTTATATAAATTTGTGCTTTTCATCGAGTAACAAATATATACATAAATAAATTATGTATAAGTTATTTATGTATTACATTTTATAGAAAAAATAAGCTTTTTCATTAAGGCTTCACTATTTTTGCTTAAAATTATCTTGTATGTCATCATTTCACAAGCTTTCAATAAAAAATATAAAAAGGGAAACAGATAAAGCTATTAGTATCTCATTTAATGTCCCTGAAAACCTTAAAGAAACTTTCAAATTTACAGCTGGACAATACATCACTTTAAAAACAGAAATTGATGGTAATGAAGTGCGTCGTGATTACTCGCTTTGTGTATCACCAAAAAGTGGAGAATTAAAGGTTGCTGTTAAAGAAGTTAAAAACGGTACATTTTCGGCTTATGCAAATAATTCTTTAAAAGCAGGAGACACTATAGAAGTCGCGCCACCTAAAGGACGCTTTACTTTTGAGCCAAACGACTCTAAAACTAAAAACATAGCACTATTTGCAGCTGGTAGTGGCATAACACCCATTTTAAGTATTGTTAAATGTGCTTTAGAAGAAGAAGTGCATAGTAAAGTTATACTGGTTTATGGTAACAAAACAACCCATGATACCATGTTCTTAAATGAGCTTTTAGAATTGCAACACAGCTATAAAGAACGTTTTTCAATACAATTTGTATTTAGTCAAAAGGATGAAGACAATGCTATTTTTGGTAGAATTGAAAAGAGCACGGTTAACTACGTTATGAAAAATAAACACAAACATATTGAAGTTGATGCTTTTTATCTTTGTGGACCGGAAGCTATGATTCATACAGTAAAAGATGTTTTAATAGAACATAATATTGAAGAAAACCGTATACATTTTGAGCTCTTTAAAGCCGCTAAACCTGCAGAAGTAAAAGAAGAAACGGCAGTAAGCTCGGGTAAAACTAAAATATCCATTACAGTTGACGATGAAACCACAACTTTTGAGATGTCTCAAAAACAAACGATTCTTGAAGCTGCTTTAGATGAAGACTTAGATGCTCCTTATTCATGTCAAGGTGGAATATGTAGTAGTTGTTTAGCTAAAATTACTGAGGGGGAAGCTACCATGAGACAAAATAACATCTTAACTGAGAGCGAAGTTGCCGAAGGTTTAATTCTTACTTGTCAAGCGCATCCAACCACTTCAAGTATCACTATAGATTACGATGATGTGTAAAATTATAATTTACTTATATAGAGTTATTTAACAGCTTTAATTAAATTACTGATTTAATCTTACTAACAATAGTACCTGGTGAGATACTTGCTGCAGCTTCTCTATAACTTTCTGGATACTTATTTCCGTAAACTGATGTTGGAATTAAGGGGAACTTATTTCTATCTGCCACTAATGCATAATCTTCTGGTTGATTAAACGGCGCAAAACCAGCAAAAGGATGTGTAACACCCCAAACTGTAATCACTTTAACACCTAACATCGCTGCTATATGTCCATTTCCAGAATCCATAGAAACCATAACTTCTAAATTTGAAATTACGTCCATTTCTTCATCCAATGAAATCTTACCTGCCAAACTTATTGTATTATCAAAGCTGTCTTCAAACCCCTTAAGAATATCAGATTCATATTTACCCCCTCCGAATAAAATAATTTGATAATTCTTAGATAATTCCTCGATGACTTGCTTCATTAAAGTTAAAGAGTACATTTTTCCTTCATGTGCAGCAAATGGCGCAATTCCAATACACGGTTTTTTATTATTTCCTATTAAACTTTGAAGTTTTGAATTTAAAACAACCTTTTTAGGAAAATTAGGCTTAGACAAATCTAATTTATAACCTAAAGCTTCAAATACATCTGCATAACGCTGGTGGGTAGTTTTAAGTTGCTTAAATAGCTCTCCAGAGGTAAGTAATTTTTTTTCTTTTCTTCCTTTATCAATAGAAATAAAACGTTTACACCTTAAGAATTTCTTCAGCAACTTAGTTCTTAAAACGTTGTGTAAATCGGCAGCCACATAAAAACGCTTTTTGTTTAGGTGTCTTGATAATTTATAAAGGCCATAAACACCTTTATGTTCACCCTTAGTATCAGCTGGAAAAACCTCAATATTCTTTAAACCTCTAAAAAAAGGTTTAAAAAAAGTGCGTGTTAAAACTGTTACTTTTAGTTCTGGATATTGATTGGTAAGTGCCCGCAACACAGGAACCACCATAGCAACATCTCCCATGGCTGAGAGGCGTAGTACCAAAATGTGTTTTTCTGGTTTTGGCATATCCAATTCTTATTTTGGATGAGATTCTGAAAGAAGTTCAGAATGACAAGCCAACTTATTTTTGAGAACGCAATACAGGATTCAACTCATCATCATTATACATCTTCATCTGCTTATAAACTTTCATGTATTTATCACCTTTTTCAATATCGCTTAAAAGTGTATCAATAGCAGTAGATAAGTCTACACGTTGTTCTAATAAAATATCTAACTTTTTTTGACAAGCTGCTTTGTGTTCAGTAGAAGCATCATTACGAGTAGCTTCCTCATTCATGTGATAAATTTTTAAGGCTAAAATTGATAATCTATCAATACCCCAAGCAGGACTTTCTGTATTAATTGTTGCATTTGCTTTTGGTGTTACATCTTTATATTTTTCAAGAAAATAACTATCAATATACTCCACCATATCTGTTCTATCTTGGTTAGAAGCATCAATTTGACGTTTTAAAGTCAACGCAGCAACTGGGTCTATTTGCGGATCACGAATAATATCTTCATAATGCCATTGTACAGTATCTATCCAGCATTTTCTGTATAATAAATGCTCTATTAAATCACTTTCAGGATAAGCATTTGTAAATGGTTGATCAACGGTATTAATTACATGATACTTTTCAATAACCTCTTGAAATATTTTATTCGCTTTATTTGTAAACATATATGAGTCATTTAAAGCACAAATATAGGCTATATTTGGTTAACTTTACTATTGAAAAACTCACGTTGATTATGCATATACACAACCTTTCTGAAGAAAACTCAGTATTAAATACATTTCTTTCTGAAATTAGATCAAAATCTATTCAAAGAGACAGTATGCGTTTTAGAAGAAACATTGAGCGTATTGGAGAAGTTATTGGTTACGAAATGAGCAAGCGTTTAAGTTATAAAACTAAGCTTGTTGAGACGCCTTTGGGAGCGTCGACTATCAATTTACCTGAAAATGAAATTGTACTTTGCTCAATTTTAAGAGCAGGTGTCCCTTTACATAACGGCTTATTAAACTATTTTGATACTGCAGAAAATGCTTTTATTTCGGCTTACAGACATCACAAGTACAACCCTGAAAGTTTTGAAATTATTGTAGAGTATTTAGCTTGCCCTAATTTGGAAAACAAAACGCTTATTCTGGCTGACCCGATGTTGGCTACCGGACAATCAATGCTTGCAACTTTTGAAGCTTTAAAACCTTTCGGCACACCTAAATCGGTACATTTAATAAGTGTTATTGGTGCTGAGGCTGGTGTAAAATTTATCAAGGAAAACTTTGATAATAACACACATTTATGGATTGGTGCTATTGATGAGACTCTAAACAGTAAAGGGTATATTATTCCTGGACTTGGTGATGCTGGTGATTTGGCTTTCGGACAAAAACTACAACAGTAATAAAACAAATGGCACTATAATCAATACAGCTAAAAAGATTTCTTTGAACCATTCCTCTTGAATAATCTCAATATAATTAGCTACTATAATTGCTAAAGGCGCAAACAGAAATAAAAATTCACTTCCGTTTTTTTCTGGCACTTGAAGTACAATAAAAAAGGCAATAAAAGCTGCTAGAATAATCGTTTTAAATGATACTCTAAAAGCTTTTTTCTTCTTTTTTATATTTTTTAAATAGAATATAGAAGACCAAATAGCAAAAGATAATAACACTGTAATAGCTACTAAATATTGAACGGAATTATAATTACTAAAATCGTAACTAACGCTTGGTGAAATGTTTATTATTTCAAAAAAATCATCATATAAGATTACTGAAATAGCACTAGACAGTATAAAAACCGTAATCAATCCAATAAAAGGTATTATCCAATGCCTGATATTATTATCTGTGTATAATGCTAAAGACAAAATAATAAGAGTGAAAAATAAAATCGCCCAAAAATAAAACAAAGATGCAATGCCTATCCAAATTGCAGCATCAAAAAGTTTCTTCTTAGTGTTTTTAGGCGAGCGTAAACTAACTATTCTTCTTAAACCTAATAAAACAAAAAAGTTAGAAATTAATACGTTTGCGTTACTTGTAGTTTGCGAAATAAACAATAGAAATAAACTAAACAGTAGTATTTCGTAGTGATTTTTATTGGTTAAACTATTCTTACTTACAATAAAATTTAAGAGCAATATTGAAGCAAAAACTATAAAAAGTAAAACAGATTGTTTTATTATAAAATCTAAAGAAAACTCAACATTAACTCTAGCCACTATAAAGGCTAAAATTGCAATAAAAAATACTAGAGCAAAATATATTGGTCTAGATTTATTAAAAAAGCTTGTTATCATTAACTGTTTTTGTATTTTTGCTGTGTAAATATACTAACTATAAAATGGTTAGTAAATAATAAACAAACACAAAATGAAAGACTTCTTTTACGCAATACAAGATTTATTTGTTGATGTTCTTTTTGCTCCACTTGATGCTTTAAGAGCTTTAGAATTAGACAATTGGTGGCTGGCAAATATTATTTCATGGATATTTGTAGTTATTGGTTTTGTTGCTATGGTCTATTGGATGAAGCAACTTAGAATTTTTGATGCTAATAATGAAGAAGATAAAAGTATTTCTTCTCATTCTTTCTTATAAATCGAATCCAATATCTTTACGATAATACATCTTATCAAAATGTAGTTTTTCTATACTTTGGTAAGATTTTTTTATGGCCTCTTGATAGGTGTTGCCATAAGAAGTAATAGCCATAACGCGCCCTCCAGAAGTTACAATTTTACCATCTTTAATTTGAGCGCCTGCATGAAACGGAATAGAATCTGCTATTGTATCAACCCCTGTTATAACTTTTCCTTTTTCGTAAGCTTCAGGGTAACCTCCTGAAACAGTCATAATTGTGGTTGCTGCACGCTCATCAATTTCAATATCTATTTTGTCTAGAGTTCCATCAGCCATAGCTTGAAGAATTTCAACAAAGTCATTTTTTAACCTAGGTAAAACAACTTCAGTTTCTGGATCACCCATTCTTACGTTATACTCAATAACTTTAGGATCGTTACCAACTTTTATCAATCCAATAAACACAAATCCAACGTAAGGTAAATTATCCTTTTTAAAGCCTGTAATAGTTGGTTTTACAATACGCTCTTCAATTTTATTTAAAAATTCATCCGTTGCAAAAGGTACAGGTGAAACAGCTCCCATACCGCCTGTATTAAGCCCAGTATCCCCTTCGCCAATGCGCTTATAATCTTTAGCTGTTGGCAGTATCTTATAATGTTCTCCATCAGTTAACACAAAGCAGCTTAATTCTATACCATCTAAAAACTCTTCTATAACCACTTTAGTACTAGCCTGTCCAAATTTAGCATCAACCAACATCCTTTTTAATTCAGCTTTAGCTTCATCTATATCATTTAAAATAACTACTCCTTTTCCAGCTGCTAAACCATCGGCTTTTAAAACATAAGGTGCTTTTAACGTTTCTAAAAATGCATACCCATTTTCAACGGTTTCTTTTGTAAAACTCTCATAAGCTGCCGTTGGAATATTATGACGAAACAAAAACTCTTTTGCAAATTCTTTACTGCCTTCAAGTTCTGCTGCTTTTTTTTGAGGTCCAATAACCGAAATATCTTGAAGTGCTTCATCATTTAGAAAAAAATCGTGAACACCTTGTACTAAGGGGTCTTCTGGTCCAACAACAACCATATTTATATTATTTTCTAATACTAATTTTTTAATTGCAGGAAAATCAGTTACACCAATATTTACATTGGTTGCTACTTCAGCGGTGCCAGAATTGCCAGGTGCAACAAATAATTTTTTGCATTTTGAACTTTGAGCAATTTTCCAAGCAAAAGTATGTTCTCTTCCTCCAGAACCAAGTATTAAAATATTCATAGTTTATGTTGTTTCGGCAAAAATAAAATTAATGCCTCTAATACACGAATATTTTTTATTTACTTTACAAACAATATCTCTTTAAAGTGAATTTATTCGATTTTTCATTACAACTAAATGGTTTTCCAATTAAGGAAGCTAGTCGTGTATTAAAATCTATTCAAAATATTGATGCTAGTAGCTATGAAACCTACCTTCAGGACACAAAAAAAGAACTCCTAAAATATCATCTTAAAAATAATTCATTTTATAATTCTTTTGCCAAAGGCATCAATATTGATGATTGGAATTCTATTCCTGTAATGACAAAAAAAGATTTACAAAAGCCGCTTTATGAAAGACTTTCAAGCGGTATCTCAGAAAAAGACGTTTATATTAATAAAACTTCTGGCTCTTCGGGGGATCCGTTTATTTTTGCAAAAGACAAATTTAGTCATGCCTTAACTTGGGCAGTAATACAAAACCGATTTGGTTGGTATAGTTTAGATTTCAATAGCTCTAAGCAAGCTCGTTTTTATGGTATTCCTTTAGATAAAAAAGGCTATTATAAAGAGCGTATTAAAGATAAGCTTAGTAGTAGATTTCGGTTTTCAGTTTTTGATTTGAGCGATGCTACTTTTGAAAAACATCTTAAAAAATTTCAAACTACACCCTTTGATTATATTAATGGTTATACAAGCGCTATTGTACAATTTGCTAAATTTCTCAACCAAAAAGGTCTGGTGTTAAAAGAAAGTTGTCCTTCCTTAAAAGCTTGTATAGTAACTTCAGAAATGCTTTTTGAAGAGGATAAAAGCCTTATGGAAACTCAATTTGGGGTGCCTGTTATTAATGAGTATGGTGCTTCTGAATTAGATTTAATTGCTTTTGAAAACCCAAATGGCATTTGGCAATTAAATAGTGAAACATTATTTGTTGAAATTCTAGATGAAAACAACAACATTTTACCCTACGGTGAAGAAGGACGTATTGTAATTACATCGCTTTACAATAAAGCACATCCGTTTATTCGATATGATATTGGTGATATTGGTGTACTCTCTAAAGCAAGTACATTAAAAGCTCCTATTCTTGAAAAATTAATTGGTAGAACAAATGATATTGCTATTTTACCCAGTGGAAAAAAAGCTGCTGGTTTAACATTCTATTATATTACTAAAAGTATTATTGAAGATGATGGGAATGTGAAAGAGTTTATTATAGAACAAACAAATCTAAATACATTTAAAGTTATCTATGTAAGTACTGAAAAACTTTCGAAGGAAAAAATAAAAATCATTACTACTGAAATGGAAAACTACCTTGAAAAAGGATTGCAAATTAACTTTGAGAGACAAAACCAACTCGTCCGTTCAAAAAGTGGTAAATTGAAGCAGTTTACGTCCTACTTAAACTTAAATACATGAATATTACAATAGTTGCTGGTGCACGACCTAACTTCATGAAAATTGCCCCAATAATTGAAGCTATTTTAGAAAAGAAAAAAGAAGGCTTCAATATTAATTATAGACTTGTACATACAGGTCAGCACTATGATAAAAATTTAAGCGGCACTTTTTTTGAAGAACTTAACATTCCATTACCTGATACTAATTTAGAGGTAAAGAGTGGTACTCAAGCTGAACAAACTGCAGCTATAATGATTGGTTTTGAAAATGAATTAAAACAAAATCCATGTGATTTGGTTATGGTAGTAGGCGATGTAACCTCAACAATGGCATGCACAATAGTTGCTAAAAAAGCACATATAAAGGTAGCTCATGTTGAGGCTGGAATTCGATCGGGCGATATGCGCATGCCAGAAGAGGTAAATAGAATAGTAACCGATAGCTTAACAGATTATTTTTTTACAACTTCTAAGTATGCTAATGAAAATTTAACTCAGTTAGGGGTCTCAAAATCCAAGATATTTTTTGTAGGCAATGTAATGATAGATACGCTATTGAAAAATAAAAATAGACTACAAAAACCATCACTATGGAAAGATTTAGGCTTAATAGAAAAGAAATATATGGTAATGACGTTGCATCGCCCCAGTAACGTTGATGAAACTGACCTATTGCAACAACTTATATCTCAAATTGTTACTCTAGGAAAAGGCTATCCTATTATTTTCCCCGTGCACCCCAGAACACAAAAACTTTTAAGTGATTTAGATTTGAATTTTAAAAACCTGCATTATGTAAATCCTTTAGGATATTTAGAATTTAATTTTTTAGTAAAAAATGCTTTAGCAGTTATAACAGATTCTGGTGGTATTACTGAGGAAACCACTGTTATGAATGTTCCTTGTATAACGCTACGTGATAGTACCGAGCGTCCTGAAACTTGCGATATAGGCACCAATATTTTGGTAGGAAGTGATTCTATTAAAATTGAAAACGCTTTTAAAATTTTATTATCTGGAATATGGAAGCAAGGTGTAGTTCCTGAATTATGGGATGGAAATGCAGCGAAACGAATTGTTCATCATATAGTTTCTATTTAATTTTAGAATGAAAGATATACTCATTATAACAAATTATTTCCCGCCAGAAACTGGTGCCGCTTCTAATCGAATTTTTCATTTAGCTGAAGGGCTACAAAAACGAAATTTTAAAATAACTGTTTTAACACCTTTACCTAACTACCCAAAAGGACAAGTTTTTGAAGGTTACAAAGGTTATTTTAAACATACCGCTAAAGAGCAAAACATAACAATACATAGGCTATGGATTTATGCCAGTAACTCAAAAAATAAACTACTACGTCTCATAGCCATGTTATCTTATAGTTTTAGTTTGATATGGTTTTTTGCGTTGAACAAAATTCCTAGAACAGTCATTATTCAATCTCCACCGCTTCTTGTAGCTTTTACATCTGTGCTTTTTCTTCGCTCTAAAAAACGTAAAGTTATACTAAATGTTAGTGATTTGTGGCCACTTGCAGGTTTAGAATTAGGTGCTTTTAAAAAGAATTTTAGTTATAAACTTCTTGAGCGTATAGAACATTTTAACTACAAATATTCTGATTTAGTTTTAGGGCAAAGTGAGGAAATTTTAACTCATGTTAAATCGATATTTCCAAAAAAGAATACTTTTTTGTATCGTAATTTCCCCAACTTTAAAGCATTATTACCTAGCCATAAAATAAACTCAAATCAAAAATTAAAAATGGTTTACGCCGGTTTATTAGGTGTAGCCCAAGGCATTTTTAGACTCTGTAAGAACTTAGATTATACTAAAATTCAATTTCACATATATGGTTCTGGAGTGGAACAACAAGCTATTGAACATTTGATTAAAAATGAGCCCAAACTGGATATAATTTATTACGGTGAAGTTTCTAGAGAACAATTACATACTGTAATAACAAAATACGATTTCACTATAATTCCTCTATTGAATAGAATTTATGGTTCTGTACCTTCAAAAATATTTGAATACGCGCGCTTAGGCATACCTATGATGTATTTTGGAGGTGGTGAAGGAGAGGATATTATTAAAAATCATGCTTTGGGATGGATTGCACAACGAAGTAATTACGAAGCTTTAAATCAGATGATTTCAAAACTAAATGCTACAAATCTTGAGTCAGATAATAGGATCGCAATACAAAATGAAGCCCTCAAGAATTTTGACTTTAATAATCAATTAAATCAACTTGTAGCTCTAATTTAATATGCTTTTTCTTCGCCTTTAAGAGCATTGGTAAGTGTTTGGATGATAATTTTTATGTCTAATAATAAAGACCAGTTCTCAATGTAGAAAATATCATATTTAACACGATTGATTATATCGTTATCAGTCTCTACTTCTCCTCTAAACCCACTAACTTGAGCTAAACCAGTAATACCTGGTTTTACAAAATGACGCACCATAAACTTATCGATTCTCTGTGCATACATATTGGTATGACTAACCATATGAGGTCTAGGGCCAACAACAGACATATCACCAAATAAAACATTGAAAAACTGCGGCAATTCATCAATACTAGTTTTCCTAATAAAAGATCCAACTTTTGTAATTCTTAAATCACCTTTAGTGGCTTGGTGTAAATGTGCATTTTTATTAGGTGTCATAGATCTAAATTTATAACAATCAAATTCTTGGTAGTTAAATCCATTTCTGGATTGCTTGAAAAAAACTGGACCCTTGGATTCTAATTTAATCAGTATAGCTAAGATTGGAGTTAACCACGACAAGACAAAAACGATTATAAACAAAGAAAATAAGATATCAAAAAGTCTTTTAACAAACTGATTGACTGACTCTTGGAGAGGAATTGCTCGTAAAGACAAAATTGGAATATAATCGTAATATTCATATTTCAATTTTTTTGAATAAATCTCTTTATTATCTGGGATAAATTTAAGCTCTCGTAAATTGTTATCTGCAAAATCAATCAATCTATTTATTTGTTTATTAGATAATTCTGCTACAGAAAAATAAATTTCATCAATGCTGTTCTCTATGATATAATCAAAGCAAGTCTTTAATGAAAAAGCTTTGTCTTGTGTATCAAAATTGGCTTCAAATTTATAACCAAAATCAAGCCTAGTGTTAAATGTTTTGATTAATTGTCTTGACTTTTCGTTAGCCCCAATTACAATAACTTTTCTGATATTACCTCTAAGTACTGTTCGATATTTTTTTAACAAAAAGGTAGTTAAAAATTTAAAAACACAAATAAGAAGAAAAACTAATAACAAATAATTACCAAGTGCCAATCTACTCATAACTGGTTGTTTGAAGAAACCAATAAATGCGTAAACAATAATTGAAAAAAGAACCATTTGCCTAAACAAAAGCGGAACTATTTGTATTAGTCTGGTATTTCTATGCAATTCATAGAAGCGGTTTTTTACTGAAATAATTATCCAAGAAAGATTTATGTAGACTATAAATAAGTAAATACTCTCTTGAAGATTTATTTCAAAATAAAATATGGACACATTTATTATGACTAAATCTATTAGTCCAAATAAAGGTTTTATAAGGTTTGAATATCTGCCTTTTTTATAATCCACTTATCTCTTTATATGTTCTTTAAAGTCTTTGTGAGCACTTTTATACAATTCATCTTCTGTTAAAGACTTAAAATAGTTATAAGTAATACTCATGCCTTCTGCTCTAGAAATCTTTGGTTCCCAATTTAGTACTTTTTTTGCTAATGTAATATCTGGTTGCCTTTGAAGAGGATCATCTTTAGGTAATTCTTTATAAACTATTTTTTGATTTGTTCCAGTAAGCTTTATAATTTCTTCAGCAAATGCTTTGATTGTTATTTCATGAGGATTCCCAATATTTACTGGGTTTGTAAAATCACTTAAAAGGAGTCTATAAATCCCTTCAACTTGGTCATCAACATAACAAAAAGAACGTGTTTGAGAACCATCACCAAAAACTGTTAAATTTTCACCTCTTAAAGCTTGTCCAATAAATGCAGGAATAACTCTTCCATCGTTAAGTCGCATTCTAGGTCCATAAGTATTAAATATGCGTGCAATTCGTGTTTCTAAACCATGAAATCGATGATATGCCATAGTTATAGACTCTTGGAATCTTTTAGCTTCATCATATACACCTCGGGGTCCTATAGCATTTACATTTCCATAATAATCTTCAGATTGTGGATGTACTAGAGGGTCGCCATACACCTCAGAGGTAGACGCAATAAGCATACGTGCATTTTTGGCTTTAGCCAAGCCTAAAAGGTTGTGGGTTCCTAATGCACCTACTTTTAAGGTTTGAATAGGTATTTTTAAATAATCTATTGGACTTGCTGGTGATGCAAAGTGCAAAATGTAATCTAAGTGTCCTCTTAGCTCAATAAAATTTGTAACATCATGAGCCACAAATTCAAAATATTCTAATCCGAATAAATGTTCGATATTTTTTTTATCACCAGTAATAAAGTTATCCATTGCAACTACATGATAACCTTCTTTGATAAACCTATCACATAAATGCGACCCCAAAAAACCTGCTGCACCAGTTATTAAAACTTTCTTTCTCATGACATAAATTTAAGCTTTTCAATAAACGCATTTAAGACTTTATCTTTTGAATATTTTTCTTTAACATAAGTCTTAGCATTTTGTCCCAATTCTAAACTTATTTGATTGTTTTCTTTTAAAAGAATAATTTTATTTATTAGAGCTTCCATTGATTCTCCATCAAAATAAAAACCACCTTTTGAATCTTTAAATACTGTAGCTACTTCACTTTTCAAATTCCCAGTAACTATTGATGGTCTAGCACTGGCCATCATTCCTAAAATTTTTGATGGCATTACTGTATCAATAACGTCTCTTTTTTGAAACAAAATATGTAAATCTGCACTTGATAGTAAAGCAGGTAATTCTTCATAAGGCACCAAATTGTAGTGCTTAACAAAATTATAATCTTTGATTTTTGTTAAAAGATTTTCTTTTTCAGCACCTTCTCCAACCACATTAACTTCTATATCATCGACAGCTTTTAACTGATCTAAAAACTCAATAAAAAACTCCCAATCTTGTTTTGCTCCAATATTTCCTGAATATAAAATTTTAAACTTATTAGAAGTTAAATATCTGTGAGTTCTTATTTTGTTGTTACTAAACTTTTTAACATCAATCCAATTTGTAAGATAATATGTATCGGTGTTCGTCTTTTTTTTTAGCTTATTAATCATGCCAAAACTTATAGTAGAAGCTATATCTGCCTTTTTCAACACAAATCTTTCAATACCCTGCAACATATTTATAACAAGCTTCTTATTTCCTGTAAGAAGCCCAGAATCAATGGCTGCATCAAATTCAAAATCTTGAATGTGTACCCAATGTTTAGATTTATATCTCTTCTTCAGAAACCAACCTAATAAAGCTGAAGTTGTAAATGGGATTATTGAAATAACTATATCTTGTTTACCAACTTTAAAAAGATTAATAAAGTTTCCAATTGTAAAACTGATTAAATGTATAATTCTTTTAATAAATGTTGGATCTTTCGGCACATATTGTTTACTCCTGTATACTTTCACTCCATTTATAACTTCCTTAAATAAATACCTTTTTGATTTATAATCTTGCCTAATCTCCCATTGCGGATAATATGGGAATCCTGTTATAACAGTAACATCAAATCCTTTAGATACTAAATATTCTGCTTTTTCAGTAGAGTATAAACCTATGGCGCTATCTTCTGGGTAGTAGTTAATACCAATAATGACGATTTTTTTACTCAATCTTTCTTTTCTTTATAAATCTTACAGGTGAACCAACGTATACTGAATTAGATTCTAAGTCATTAATTACCGTACTTCTTGCTCCTACTACGGTTCCAGTTTTAATTGTTACTCCTGGTGAAACAAAAACATCTGTTGCCAACCAACACTCATCTTCTATTATTATCTTTTTTGCTAGTATCGGAAAATCTTCTTTTGTGTAATTGTGAGTCCCAGTACAAATATAACTCTTTTGGGAAACCACTGTATTAGACCCTATAACAATATCGCCTAAACTATATAGAACCACATCATCTCCAATCCAACTAAAATCACCTATTTTTACTTTCCATGGATAGGTAATTCGAACACTGGGTCTTATTATAACGTTTTTGCCTATTTCTGCTCCAAAAATTCTTAACAAAAATCTACGCCAACCATATAGGAACTGTGGTGACATACCAAATAATGTTCCTTGTACCATCCACCATAATTGAACGATAATTGCAGATTTACCTCTAAAACCTTTAGGTGTCTTGTAAAGTTTTAAGTTTTGAATTATCATATACTTTCAATTTTGTTTTTCTTGAATGATTTAAAAAAGACAATAGAAAGAAAAACAATATAACTCCAGATTGTCTTACTAGCAGATTTTCAGTGAGCAATGATATACAATAAAATATTAATACTGAAATAACAATGTCATTTTTATACTTAATTGCTTTTTTAAAATTCATAAATAAAAAACAAATAAATATAGATAACCCTAAAATTCCTGTTTTTATAGTAACATCAATGTATTGATTATGAGAGTTGAATCTATTCTTTAATAGCACATTACTTTTATTAGCGTAACAAAGATTTAAAGCATGTTGCGCATCTCCAACTCCATACCCTAAAAAAAATTCTTCTTTGATAACCTGAATAGCACACTTATAAATACCAACTCTTATACTCGTAGAAAAATTTTCATTAATCTCAACATAATTATCGAATCTAAAAGCTTCTTTAAGGCGTCTATTAAAAGTAAACAAAACTAATCCAGCTATCATTACAAGAATTAAGGTAACTTTATGTTTTTTTACTGTTCTTAAAACATAAATAAAACAAGTAATAAAAAGGCTAATAATAACCCCTTTACTAGCCAAAATAAACAAAAGTGATGTATTAATTATTACAAAAAAGCTATATATGTTCTGATGTATAACTTTAAAATATTTTAATTTGACCAATTCTATAAAAAATATAATGGAAATAGATAAAAAAATTGAGGCGTAAATTGGATGCTGTCCAATTAGAGGAACCTCTGTAATTATAGTCCTAAATTTATTAGTATACCAATTATTATAAAATACTGTTTTGCTATCTGTTACTATAAAGTAATAAGAAACCATAGAGTAAATAAATGTTGAGAAGATAAAGAACTTATAAAAGGTGCTTTTAAGTAATTGCTTAATTCTATAATTTCCTAAAAATCCATAAAAAATTATTGGAATAATCAAAATTGAAAGACCTGTTTCAAGTTTAGTTACGCCTATTTTATAGTTTTCAGTATAAATAAAACTAAATGCATATACTAAAAACAAAGATGAGTTTATCAACAACCATTTCCAATTAAATTGTTTTTTAGCACTAACAGCTGCTACCAAGAATAGTAAAATTACTGGAAGTCCTTTTATTTTATTTGGTATTATTGGAAAAAATGCAAAAACAATTATTGAGCATCTAATTAAGAAATCACATTTTAATATTTTTTTTATCATGTGAAAGGCTATTTAACAACAAACTTATTCTTCTTAATATAGTCAAACCCTTTTAGTATAAGTAATAAAAAAACAAAAACTAAAATTTCATCTGAAAAAGGCATCCTAAAAATTAAAAGCCCGAAGAAAAAACCAACTACTCCAGCTATAGTTCCATAATTTTTTAAATTTTTCTCTACAAATCCATCTATAAATCTTAGAAAAAATGGGATAATTAAAATTCCAATAATTGAAAAATTCATTTGCATTTCCCCTATCAAAGTCGTAACTAAAGAAGACCCTCCATAATGGTCAGCAGCTATAGAAGTTATACTTTCAGGTTTGTTTTCCCATAGCGATCTTGGTATATAAAAAAGAAATGGCTTTAAATAAGTAGCTCCATATAAATAATCATCATAAGAATTAAAGATGTCATATATCACATTAACATTAACTGATTCTGATATTCCTAATAAAAATAATTCTAAGTCTGGAGGTTCTAACCTCATTGCTCTATGAAACGCTTTCATGAAAACTTCAAACGTAGGAAATCCTTCTTGAAATAGCGGACCTCTAATATGCCTGAAAATAGAAACAAAATACCCAAGAATAATGATAACAGGAACTAGTACAGGTGTTAGCAATAATGTTATTTTTGGGTTTTTTTTAAAATATGACAACCCTATTAATATTGCTGTACAAAAAAGATAAATTCTGTTTCCTGTAAAAAACATATCCCAAAACACAAATGGAATTACCAACAACAAAAAGTACAAAAATTTCATTCTTTTATCAATCCATAAGTATGTTAAAGAAGATATTATTAATATTTTTATAGAATTCACTAAAAAAGCTATCAAAACAGCTATAATTCCATTTGACAAGAAAAACTTATGTCGATTGTGATACCAATTACCTCCATCTAACATTCCCGATCCAATAAAAATAAACAACATTCCAAAAAAATACAAAGCACAATATGTTCTTATACTTGGTTTAAAACTATTATTAAACTTGATTTCTGAACGTCTAGATGGCAAATACAAATAAACGATAATTGCAAACACATAAAGTATAAGTAATACTGAGCTATAAATATTCTCTCTAAGAATAACATCATCTACTGTAGTCCATCCAAAATCTGCCTTAGATAACTTAAGAGTTCCTGTTATTATCATCAATGAAACTGGAATAAAAATAAAAAACAATACCCCAAATGAAATTCCTACTTTAAAATTTAACCCTTTATTAAAAAGGTTAGCCAACATTATATAAAGTAATAGCAAAAATTCGATAATAAATAAAGTAGATAATAAATAACTCATATCATATGGCAGTTTTAAAACGGTTATTCAACTTTTTAAAATAATAATAGCCTATAAAAACTAAGATTAACTCAGTTAAGGTAACTATTATGGCTATTCCGTAAATTCCATAAAATTGTACTACAATTAAATTCATGAGCATATTAAAAACCCCTCCAAAAATTAAAATATTCATCCTAACCTTATAGCGTTTAATTGCTGGAAAATACAACATATTATACAACATATTTAATCCAGAGAATACTGATATAAAACTTAATATTCTAAATACATTTGCGTAACCATTAATTAATTGATCGTCATAAATTATGGATAATATGCTTCTTGAAAAAATTAATATTGTTAAGGTTATTAAGGTACTAACTAGAAAAACTGGCGGCATTATTTTATTAATAATTTCGCCCTTTTCACGATCTTTCTGTCTGGCAACCCATGGATATAAGGCCTGATATAGAGGCACATAAACATTTTTAACTGCCAATATTAACTTTTCTATACTTGAATATACCCCAGCAATTATATTTCCAGAAAACAACCCTAAAATAAACACATTACTCGCCGTATATAAGCTAGTTGCAAAATTAGAAACAAATAAGCTAGAACTATCTTTAAACAACTGTTTTATTAAGCTAAATGTAGGGTATTTAAAATTAAAATATTTAAAACTCAATACAAACCCAATACACCCAGAAACTATAAAACCTAAAGAGTTAAAAATAGGCACCTTATAATAATCTGCCTGAGTTTTTATTAAAACAAATACGAGTACTGTAAATATAAGTTTTGCCAATATATTTATAAACGTTACCACCTTCATTTTTTCAATGCCTTGAAAAAACCAAACAGGAAAAAGTGCTTGCCCGATAACAACACCAAAGCTTAATAAATAAATCTCAGAATCTACACTAAAGCGAGTAAAAAAGGAAACTATAAAAAATAATATAGCTAATGCTATTATAATTAAAACTACTTTAATAACCATAATGGCTAAAAATATTTGCCCCGACTTTTCTTTATCTTCTCTAGCCAAGGATATCTCGCGAGTACCACTTATATTAAATCCAAAATCGACAAAGACGGTTAAAAAGATTGCTAATGACTGTGCGAACATTACAAGACCGAATTTTTCTGCACCTAAAACTCTTACTAAATAAGGTAATATAAGTAATGGAAGTATATAATTAGCCCCTTGTAAAACCAGTAAAGACACAAAGTTTTGCGCTATTACTTTTTTATCACTGTCTTTTAAAAACGCAGAGACTTTTTTAGGTAAGTTCATTAAATTTTTCTTACTGTAATTTTCTTCTAGAAATATAGTCTTTTAATTTCTTATACAAATATACAGTTAAGAAAACCATTGCGTAAATTAATAGAAGATATTCTGGCCTAGATAAAACATCTTTAATGTTAAAATTTGCCATTAAAATGTAAGGGACAATTGCTAATAAAAAAGGGTGCACAAGAAAAATGTTTAAACTCTCTTTACCACACCAAAGTAAGAAATTTCTAAACAATTTTAAATGCTTATCTAAAAGGAACGTAAGTTTGTATAATACACAAAAGGCCGCTATAGATATAAAAATAAATGCGAAAAAATTATTAAGGTTATATGAAGACATGTCAATTCTACCATTTGATATTATAATAAATGTCGTAATAATTCCTATAATGATTATGTCAATGTAACCTGTTTTTTTAACAATATTCTTTTTAAAATAATAATTACCTATTAACATAAAAAAATAGGTGAGTATAGCTTGTGGCCACATCCAATAAAAATAATTTTCTGCAAGTGTTAAAAAATGAAATAGCAAATAATTTATAATAAATATTATTAGAATATACCAAAGCGTGATTTTAAGTTTTAATAAATCATGAAAAATATACCATAAAATTCTTCCCATAAAAAGAGCTACTAAAAACCACAGGCCGGTTCCTATTATATCAATTCTTGTTGCAAAAAATATTGCTTTTAAAAACTTTTTAAATTGCAACACAAAATCATAACTATAGGGATATAGCACTTGGCTTCTAAAATAGGTGGGTAATTGCACTAAAATCGACGCAATAAAAACCCAAAATATACTTGCAATTAAAAAAGGGACTAGAAGTCTTTTAACTGATTTCTTAATATTTACTTTATCCTTCATAAAAAAGCCCGCTACAATAAAGAATAGTGGCATATGAAAGGAGTAGATAACAGTATTTAATAAGGTGTTTTCTTTTATAAATAGAAACATGCCACTGTGGCCTATCATCACTAGTATAATACCTATTCCTTTTATTAGGTCAACATTATGTATTTTTTTACTCATTTTTATCTTATTTTTTCAAAATAATTGTATAATCTCTTTCCTATAATTTCATTACCTTTTTTGTTGGGGTGAACCTGATCTATCATTAGTTGATTCTTAAGAAAATACTCGTAATTTCCAATATTTTCTGGAATGGAAAAATAGAAAATATTCTTGTTGTTTTTAGATATATCATATCTAATTTTTCTGTATTCTGGCATATATGTTTTCAGATAATCAAAGGACTCATTTGGCTCAACTAAAATAACTTTACATTTTGGTGCACCAGAATGTACATCTTCTATAAATTCTTTTAAATTTTGCTTAAATATTTCAGGCTTTATCTGTCTTCTATCATTCATTCCTGCATTTAAAATATAAGCTGTTGGTTTTAATAACTTAAACCATTGTCTTCTGAAATTTTTATCAAGTTTCATTATATCATTTGCTTTACCCCTCCTTTGGCAAAAGTGTTTACAACATCTATCTTTAAAGCAGAATTCTTAAAATTCAGACCAAATAGTACTACTTTTCCAAAAATGCTATCAATATTATATCTATCAGAAACCACTGTTTCCACTTCGGTATAACCAATTTCAAAATTTCTAGCTTTCGTACTAATTTTTATTTTACTGGAGAACGCCCCTTTATTACTGGCAGATAAGATAAAACTTCCACCTTCAGGTTGCTTTAAATAATAAAGTCCTACCTTTTTATAATTATTGAGCCTAGAAAGATTAAATACGCATCGATCACCCTTTCCGTTATTTGTAAAAGCACCTTTTCCGTCTAACGAATATTTTTTTGGATAAGAAGAATAGTTTAATTCAGGTGTGAGCCACTGCATATTTTCTGTCATGAAAACACTTATATCTACATCTTTAGTGCTTTTATAATCTATAGGAACATACCCTAATTTCGAAGATAAAGTGTCTTTACAAAAAAAGTCTCTATATGTTGTGCCACCTGCGCCTTCAGTTAAGGAATCTATGCCTAAAAATATATTCTCTTTTTGGGCATCATTTTTATTACAACTAAGTATTATTGATATAATTATGCACGCTAATAAAGTTGTAAAAAATATTTTCATAAAACCATTTTAAATTTTAATTAGAACAACCATCATCTGTTTTAACTTGTGCTAATGTTGGGTTATAAGCGTTGCCTGAAACTTGATAATGATCAGGTGAATAATAGCCAAAATCTACATCCTTTAAAACACAAAAATCAGTCAAAAGAATGTTATTTAATAAAATTTTTTGTCCAGGATTTGTATAAACATCATGATAATCTATTATAGCAGTTAAACCATTTAATCCGTTTAAAGATGTCATGTTTTTATTGTCTTTGATTGATAATACTTCTAAACGAGATATTTTTGATAGTCCTTTTAAATCTTGTAAGGCATCATTATCATGAACATACAAATGTAGCACACTCATATTTTCTAATCCTTCAAGAGTCAATAAACCATCGTTGTTTATTATTTTCAGGAAATCTTCATTTGGATACTCAGAATCTCTGCCAGGGTCGCTTATGGCAACTAAATTAGATAGTGCTTTCAAGCTTGTTAGATTATCATTATTTTCAATTAATACTGTTCTTAAATATTCTATATTTTCAAGCCCTTCTAAATTTACCAAAGCATCGTTATTGCTAATGGTTAATGCGCCACTTTCATTAAAAAAATCGAACTCATAGGCATAAACATTGGGTTGAGATATTTTTGTGCTTGATAGCCCTTTTAAATTTTCCAATAATGGGTTATCAAACAGATGTAATTCATTTAAAATGGCTAAGCACTTAAGGTCGTCTAAATTTTTAAGCTCAGTATTATTTATTACCAATTCATTAATTACTATTAAGTTTTCAATTGGAGCTAAACTATTAACTCCAGAAATAGATATAGTACCCTCAATATCTGTGTATTTTAAATTTCCAAATTCTATTAATTCTTGCTCGGATGCAATAGTAATATCTCCTGAAAAACGTTTCCTTGTATACGCTTGGGTACAATTAGGGTTTTCGTAAATTTCTTTTTGGCAAGTGCTACTGTTTTCAAGTTCGTTAAGCGTTGGGTTTAGCCAATTATTTTCTACATTATAAAACCCTGAAATCTCGACGTCTTTTAATGCACAAAAATTGTATAAATTATCATTGTTTCTAACTGTTAAATGATCTAATACAATAATGTTTAAGCCATCCAGAACCCCTAAAACCTCGTTATCTCTTATTATAATTTGAGAATCTTTAATCTCTTCATTTAAGGTGTCTTCTCCTGTAACTTTTAGGTTATTTAAACCTTCGAGGTCGCTTAACTGGGTGTCAAATATTTCTAGGGTGAATACTTCGTTCAGTTCGATTAGTGAGGCCAATGAGTTGACTCCTGTAATTTTTAAGTGCCCATTTATTTTTTTATAGCCGTAAGATGCAAAATCTTCCAATTCGGTTTGGTTGGTAATAATAACATTCCCGTTAAAAGTCTCAGATATTTCTGTTGCATCATCATTTTTATCGCAACCAGACATGAAAATAAAAATGACCACATAAAACAAGCCTAACCAATTATATTTATTATTTAATTTCATCATAAGTTATCATTAAATTTAGCTTGCTTTACTGCTTACAAGTTTCTGGAAATTTTAAATCTTCTAGACTCGGGTTATAGGCGTTATTTGACACTTCATAATAAGTGATATTAGTACTGCTTAAAGCTAAATTTTGAAGCCCGCAAAAATTGTTTAATTTATCGCAATTAAGAATCCTTAATCTACTATTTTCCAAGCTAGATAAATTTTCGAGCCCATTAAGGTTCTCTAAATTTGTACTTCCGTAAATATCAAAACTACCTGCCGAGGCAATATTAGGAATTCCATCAAAGCTTGATAAAAAATTAGTGCCAGCGATAGAAAATATACCGCCTATTGAAACTAGGTTCGACAGCCCATTTAAGGTTTTTAAGTTACTGTTTTGCTGAATAAGGAGGTGTTCTCCTATAGAAGTTATATTAGATAGTCCTTCGAGAGACTCTAGTTTATTATTTTCTCTAATACTTAAATCGCCCCCTATTGAAGTTATGTTTTGCAATCCTGCTAAAGACTCTAAACTAGGATTCCATGTAATTTGAATATCTTGTTCGGTTCTAGTTAATTTTGGGAAATATTCTAATGTTTTTAAATTTTCATTACCATTTATAATAATATCTCCTCCAATTGACGTGATGTTAGATAATCCTTTCAAAGAAACTAGTTTAGCGTTATTTTTTACAAATAAACCACCTCCAACAGATGTCACATTAGATAAGCCCTCTAAATTAATTAATAAATCACTTACATGTATGCTTAAATCACCTCCAACAAAAGTTAAGGCCGCTAGCCCATCTAAACTTTCTAAGGCACCAGTAGTATGATCAAAATGATGATTTCCAATAAGAATATTTCCATCCACATTTTTAAGGCTAGATAAACCATTTACATTTTGTAAACTTTTATTATAATGAATCGTTAAATCGCCACCGATTGAATTGAGGTTAGACAAACCATCTAAGGTTTTTAAATCTACTAAGTATTGAATTTTTAAATCACCGCCGATGGTCCTCAATTCAGATAAGTGTTTTAAGTCGAACAAACCATCAACAGACCCGTTATAAGGCGCATATTGTTCGTTGTTAAGCTGAATATTATTTGTTACCTCTTTAACCGAAGATAGACTTGATAAATTTGTAGTATCATTTATCCTTATGGAGCCCTCAATCTTAGTAACTTTAAAGGTTTTTAAATAATCCATGGTTTCTTGAGAGCTGGTAACTACATCGCCATAAAATATGCTCTCTTCTGGAAAATCTACGCTATTTGTGTAAGGGTCTTTTGCATTGGAGTCATCATCACTATCACAAGAGAAAACGAGTAATACAATGATTAATAAATAAAAAAAACGTATAAATAATATGTTGTTTTTCATAATACTATTATTATACTAATACTTGATTAATTAGAGCAACCATCATCCGTTTCAATTTGTGCTGCGGTTGGGTTATAAGCATTACCTGAAATAGAAAAAGAAGAACCGCTTGGAAGGTCTGCATTTTTTAATCCACAAAAAGAAACAAGGCTAGTATTGCCTATTATTCTCAATCTGTAAACACTTTTAACATTCGAAAATGCGTCTAAATTTGTAATTAAAGGGTTGTTTCCAATAAAGAAATATTCTTTGATAAACTCTATACCTTTTAAAGCATCTAAATTAGTTAATGCACTATTATTTTCTATGTTTAAACGATTTAATTCTGTGCTTACACTTTCTAACCCATTTAAACTAGTTAGCAAACTATTATTTAAAATATACACATTTTCATTAATTTCAGTATTTACTAGGCTTTCAATATTTAAAAGTTCTGGATTATTACTAAGATAAAAACGTTTATCAATATTTTTTAAGTTTTGCAATCCATCCAATGACTCTAATTTTGGAAAATCGTTAATTGATAACGCTTCTCCAACAGAGGTTAAATTAATAAAGGGATTAAGGTTAGTATTTAATATTGAAGTATTTCCAGAAATAATTAAGGAGCCTTCTAGTCGATTAATTGATTCCAAGCCACTTATATCGAGTAAATTAATATTATCTATAATTCTAATGGAATTACTTATAAAGTTTAATGAAGGGAATGTGGTTAATGTTAGTAACTCTTCATTACTCTCAATATCCAAGTTTTTCACAGAAGTTAAACCTTCAAGCCCCTGCAAACTCTGGGCATCAGTATTATAGAGTCCCAATGTATTCCCAACTACACTTAACTTAGTTAGTGCGCTTATGTCATCTATAACTTCACATTCTTTACAAGTGCTTTCGTAACAAAGAATACAATCACAAATATTATCTAGGTAACAAGATCTTCCTATTAAAAAACTTTTATCAACACGCTCTAAATTATTTAAACCGTCAAGAGTTGAAAGACTCTGGTTTTCATAAATATTAAACGTTCCTTCAATTAGTTTTAAACCACTTAGTCCTGCCAAATCAACCAAACTATTATTCTCTTCAATAGCCGCATCTCCAGAAATCTTAGTAAGTGTCTCTATGCCTGTTAAATGGATTAAGCTACTGTTATTTTTAATAAAAAAATCGCCTTCAATATTTTGTATAGCTCCTAAACCTGTTAAATTTAATAAACTAGAGTTATTTAAAATTGCTACTTTACCTTTTACTTCTGTTATAGCACTTAAGGCGTCTAGATTATCTAAAACATTATTGTTTTCTAAAATCAGATGTTTTAGTGAAGTTGAAGTAGTAGTTAGCCAATCCAAATTCTTAATATGATTTGCCGATTTGATTTTTAACGCATTCAATTCCTTTAAGTTCCCTAAAAACTCCATTTTAGAAAGGGATTCATTATTGAGGTAATTTATACTAAGTGCATTTAAGGAGGTTAAGTTTGACAGAACATTTAAATCTGATAAATTATCTAAATACCCAAATTCTAGAGTGTTTAATGATGTTATTTTAGCATTGCTTAAACCGTTTATGTTTTTTAAAGCTCTATTTCCGTATAGTATGAAATCATTATTTAACTCTGAGGTCACATTTATTAAACCGTCAATATTTTCTAATAAAGGGTTTGAAGAAATGTTAATACCACCTAAGTATTCTAAATTAATAAGTTCATCAATATTTTTAAGGTTATTGCTACCAATTAATTGAAATGTACCTCCAATGGTTTTTAAAGCCTCTAACCCTTTTAAATTTTCAAAAGCATTCCCCCAGACAAATTGAGAGCCGTCTTCGTAATGGTAATAACCCAATTTAAAATCTCCAGTTATTTCTTTTAAACTAGAAAGCGATTCAAGACTGCCCCATAATGCTATTTCTAAAGACCCATCAATTTTAGTATAACCAAGTTTAGCAAAATCTTCAACACTCTGATATCTTCCATTACGATTAGATGTATGATAGGGCAGTATACTAACGTTTCCATCATAAACCTTTTCACCTATATTTATTTCAGATTTACAAACCGTTTCATTTATTAAATCATCTCGTGATGGGTTAAAATTATTTCCTGACACCACGTATGATGTGTTATTAACTAAGTCTCCTGATAATTCGCAAAAATCGTATAACTTACTATTACCCCTTACATTCAATGCTGGGATTTCTACTAAAGAAGAAAGTCCGTCTAAGCTTATTAATTCACTATTCCCTATAATCATTATCTCTCCTTTTAATACTTTGAGATTATTTAAACCTTCAAGGGTAATTAACTTGGTATTAGATATCCTAATTTCATTAACTTGTTCTAAATTCTTTAATGCTGATATATCGTTAACACCAAAGAGTGTTAATCGTCCTTCAATAATTTTATACTTACACTTAAAAAAACGATCTAACTCTTCTTGATTTTTAATAGCAACTTCTCCAATAAAAGTTGTTGGGCAAGAATCTGAGTCATCATCACTATCACATGAAAAAAGCAGTAATACCGCAATAAGTATAAAAAGATTATGTTTTAAAAGGGTATTAATTTTCATGACTACTTATTTTTTTTAAGCACTTTAATCAAGAATTAATTTATGAATAAAATGATATTATAAATTTACAAAGTTTCTATTACAAATCGTAGTTATTTTCTTAAAACATTGCAAATAAAATAGCTATTTAACTTATCCTTTTTTTAGAAAACTTAATACATTTAATGGAAGTCTTATTACTGTTTTTAGGCTATAATATTTATATAGCCTTAAAGCATTTGGCAGATTTATAAAGTTATATAAGAAATGTGCATGCGATTGTTTTTCGAAAAATATTTTTATTGTTTCCCTAACATCTTTCTTATTGTATCCAAACTTAGGTAGACTTTCTAAAATAGGTATAAATTCTTCAAATTTTAATTTAGAAACGGTTTTAAAACTCGCATAACTAGCACCACCATGTCTATAATTTAACCAAGATTCGTTTGTTAAATAAATAGGGCCTTTTGTGCATGAATAAAAAGAATATAATAATGGCGCCGACAACCATCTAAACATGTCGTTATCTTTAATTTCGAGCAAATTATTTTTTTTATGAATACATGCTGTCATTAGAATTAACGAGCCATAATCCTCCTTGTAAACTTCCAAAGCGGCTTCTTTTGAATCCTTACGTAAGCCACATGTTCCTGTAAAATTCTTCTTTCCAAATACCAAGAAGTTTAAAAAAACATATTCTGGGTTATTGTTCTCAATAATTTCTACAACACGTTGTACCACTCCCGGATTCAATTCATCATCATCACTTACAAACCAAACGTATTCGGTATCGGCTAAGTCTAACAAATTCACAATATTGCCTACCAATCCTAAATTTTCAGGATTAATAACATAATTGAAAAAATTATTTTCTTTTTTATATTTTACGAGAAATTCGGCAGTTTTATCACTGGAGGCATTATCAGCAACCATAACTTCTACGTGCTCGCTTAAGTTTTTATTGTTTTTAAATTCAGTATTAAAAAAACCTAATTGATTTTTTATAAACTTATACCTGTTATAGGTAGGGAGACAAATAGTTAATCTTTTTTTACTCATAAGTTTTATGTTAAAATAACCTTCTTTAACAAGTTAATTTGATAATTTGGGTTATAATACGAATCAATTACGTTAAAGCATTCGGTTCTAATATTTTCTCTATTCTTTGATAAATCAATAAACTTTGAAATGCATATACTCAAATCTTCGGCATTTCCTTCTTCAAAAAACAACCCATTAATTGGTTCTTTTATTGCTTCAAATTCAGGCATTTGATTTGGGAAATTATTGTGCGCAATTACAGGGCAACCATAAGACATGGCATGTATTCCTGTTAAGCCAACATTACCTGGTGATACACAGACATTAGCATTGTAATAGAATTCTCCTATTTTATTTTCATCGTAACATGCGCCGTAAAAACAATATTGCTTATCCAAACCTTTCTTTTTAACAAGAGCTTGTAGCATTTCTTTTTCTGGTCCGTCACCTAAAAGAAACACATTTACTTTTATATCTTTTTTATGCAACAAATAATGCGCTTCTATTAATAAGTCTATCTGCTTTACAGGTGTAAGTCTTCCTGTAAAGATGATTACTGGATAATCGTTTTTAAAAACATCTTGAAATATCGATGAAGGTTGTAATGTTTCCCTTATTTTTAGTTGTGAATCGTAATCTAAAGAATTATAAATGACATGTAATTTATTTGGATTAAAACCTTCGGCTTCCATTAATTCTTTAGCATAATTTCCGTACAAGAAAATACCATTACTTAATTTAAAAAAGATGGTTTTAATAATTGCTTTTATTTTACCTTCTCTACCATACCAACCATGGCCCCATAAATAAATTTTATTTTTTAACGGAATATTGAGTAGTAAAAATATCCAGTTTGATAAAATAAATGGATCTGCGGTTAGGATATAAGTGTTATATTTTTTTTTGAATAAAACAGAGGTCATCCCTTTTATCCAACTCACTCCAGAAAATAGTTTTATTGTTTTTAAGTAATGTATTGGGTTGGTAAATAATTTAGGGTCTATTTTTTTTATATTCCCTTCTTCAATATTTCCGAAATAGAAATCGCAGCCTAAGCTTTTTTCCATTTTCAAGAAAATATTTGCTCTATAATGAGATGGATAATTGAAGATGCATGCTATTCTTTTTGAAATAGTTTGCTCCTTTACTTTTTTCATGTTATCAATTTACCTTAAAACTCTTGCCTTACTTTATACCTAAACTCATAAACTAATTTAAGCTTTAGTAATGAGTTAGTTTTGTTCAAAAAAAATTACACGCCGTTATTTAAAATTTGCTTTATACCCTTTTTAATATCATATCTTGGGTTCCATCCTATTTTCTTTAATTCTATATTATTAGCACGAGCATCCATTATTTCATTTTCTCTATCTTTTAAACCTCCAAAATTTAATAAAGTATCGCTTACTACACTATTTTTAATGGTTTTTACAAAGGTTTTAATAGAAACACTTTCACCTGTTCCCACCTCATATTCAACATAATTATTTTTAGCAGAATTAAAATTACTCAACACAACTTTATAAGCTTCTACAACATCTTCTACGTGTATAAAGTCTCTTTTTTGCTCACCAGATGTTAAATCTATTGTTTTAACGTTATTAATTATATCGGTAAATATTTTAGTGGTAAACTTTAATGGAGAATCGTTTGAGCCGTACATATGAAACAATTTCATATTAACCAGTTTACAGTCTCCTTGAATTAATTTAAGCCATTCTAACGCGTTTTTCTTTGAAAGTGTATACTGTGATAGATAATTTTGTTTTATCTCTTTAGAATTGAAAAAAGTATCGGTGTTAAAAAATAAAGATACGCCATTACTATTTGCTAATTCATACAGTCTTATTGGCAATAAAACATTTGTATTAATCAAATTTTCAACAGATTTATCCACTCTGTAAACTGTAGCTGTATGTATAACCGCGTAGATACTGTTTTCATTAAACAACTTGAGAATACCATCTTCAGTAGACTGAACAAGTTGATAATTAAAGCTTTTAATCCTGTTTATGTTTTTTACATTTCTTACAAGTCCAACTATATCATATTCTACAGAAAGTCTTTTAGCCAAATGACTTCCTAAAAACCCATTAATACCAGTAATAAAAATTTTTTTTTTCAAAAAGCTAAAAGTTTAATCCGAAAAACTCTTCTAGTTTCTCACATACAAATTCCAAATGCTCTTCTGTCAATGCTGGTTGAACACCAATCCAAAAAGTGTCATTCATAGTTTTATCTGTATGTGTAAGCTCTCCAACAACTCTATATTCAACATCTTTGAAATATGGTTGTTTTAATAAATTCCCTGCAAACAATAACCTGGAGCCAATTTTATGGCTATCTAAAAATCGTGTAACTTCAACTCTTTCTACACCGCAACTATCTTTTAATGTTATTGGAAAACCAAACCATGAAGGGTTGCTATTGGGAGTCGGAATAGGTAATTGTAAATAATCGGTTAAAGTCTGTAAGCGGTTAAATAAATATGTATAATTACTTCTTCTTTTTTCGATAAAACTTTCAACTTTATCCAATTGAGCTAAACCACAAGCTGCTTGCATATCTGATATTTTTAAATTATATCCCATATGCGAGTAAACATATTTATGGTCGTAGCCATAAGGCAAGTCTCCATGTTTTTGTTCAAATCTGCATCCACAAGTATTGTCACATCCAGGAGGACAATAGCAATCTCTTCCCCAATCTCTAAAAGACTCTGCAATTACTTTAAGTTCTGGATCGTTCATAAATACAGCCCCACCTTCACCCATGGTCATATGGTGTGCTGGGTAAAAGCTTAAAGTTCCAATATCTCCAAAAGTTCCAACTTTTTTCCCATCATACTCTGCTCCAAGTGCATCGCATGTGTCTTCAACTAACCATAAGTTATACTTTTTGCATAATTCTACTACTTTTCCAAGGTTAAATGGATTTCCCAAAGCATGTGCTAACATAATGGCCTTCGTTTTTGGGGTTATAGCAGCTTCAATTAAATCAGCATTAACATTATGTGTTTCAATATCCACATCCACAAAAACAGGAATAGCTCCAAATTGTGCTATAGGGTTTACCGTAGTAGGAAAACCGGCAGCAACACCAATAACTTCATCTCCTTTTTTAATTGCTCTATCTCCTAATTTTGGAGATGTAAGAGTGCTAAAAGCCACTAAATTTGCAGATGATCCTGAATTTACCGACAAGCAGTGATTAACACCTATAAACGCCGCTAATTTTTTTTCAAACTCTTTATTAAACCTACCTGTGGTCAACCATCCATCTAAAGATGCATCTACCATATTTTGCAATTCTTCTTTTCCTAATAGTTTTCCTGAAGGCGGTATTACAGTTTCGTCGGGTACAAAACTTGTTGGTTTATATAATTCTTCCGCATATTTAGCTACTAAATTTGAGATTTCACCTCTTATATTATCTAACTTTTGTTTTGTATCCATTCTTATTTTTGGTATTTATTAATCTCTTTTAAGCAAATTATTTTTATATCAGCACCATCTAGATAATTTTTATGCCAATTTATAATCATATTTAATGTTTCTTCTAAGTTCCATTTCGGCTGCCACTTTAATTCGTTTGCAGCTTTTGAGCAGTCTAATTTTAAAAATCCTGCTTCGTGCGGGTTATTGTTAGTATCTAACTCCCAACTTGCACCATTACCCCAATTAGGAACCATTTTATCTAAGATCCAACTTACAGGTTTGCAGCCTTCATCTTTAGGCCCAAAATTCCAAGAGCCTGCAAACTTATCACCATCAGTGTACAAATGTTCTGCTAATACAAGATAACCAGAAAGCGGTTCTAGAACATGCTGCCAAGGTCTAGTTGATAACGGATTTCGAATCACAACAGGATTGGATTTTTCAAATGCTCTTAAAATGTCAGGGATTAATCGGTCTTCCGCCCAATCCCCTCCTCCGATTACATTTCCCGCTCTTGCAGAAGCAATTGACGCTGTATCGTCAGTGTGAAAAAACGAGCGTCTGTAAGCAGAGGTAACTAACTCTGCACAACCCTTACTGCTACTGTATGGATCGTGACCGCCCATAGGTTCGTTTTCACGATATCCCCAGTGCCACTCCCTATTTTCATAACATTTATCTGTTGTAACTGATACAATAGCTTTTAAATTTGGACATTTTCTGGCAGCCTCTAAAACATTTACGGTACCCATAACATTTGTTGAATATGTTTCAACAGGTTCTGTATAAGATAATCTAACTAAAGGCTGGGCAGCCATATGTATTATAATGTCTGGACTGAAAACATTTATGCTCTTAGTAATCTTTTCCAAATCCCGAATGTCTCCAATCTCTGATTCCATTTGGTCTGCCACCTTTGCTTCTAAAAACAAGGCTGGAGAAGTGTTTGGCTCTAATGAATAGCCTTTTAAAACAGCCCCCATAGATTGCAACCATAAGGACAACCAACTACCTTTAAAACCAGTATGTCCTGTTAAGTATACTTTTTTATTTTTCCAAAAATGAGAATTTACTTTTGAATTCATCTCTTCCATAATTTCCAAGGTGCATTTTTAGATGACCATAATTTTTCTAAATACATTTTATCTCTAAGAGTATCCATAGGTTGCCAAAAGCCTGTGTGCTTAAAAGCCATAAGTTGATTATCTCCAGCAAGCCCTTTTAATGGATCTTGCTCCCAAATAGTCGAATCACCCTCTATTCTATCTATCACTTTCGGAGATAATACAAAATAGCCCCCATTAATTAAGGCACCATCTCCTTTTGGTTTTTCCTCAAATTTTATTACCGTATCATCGACAATGTTTAAAGCTCCAAATCGACCAGGAGGATATGTAGCTGTTAAAGTAGCCTCTTTTCCATGAGCTTCATGAAAATTCAATAATTCTTGAATATTTATATCTGCAACACCATCTCCATAAGTAAAACAGAAAGATTCTTCATCTTTTATATAGGGCAATACTCTTTTGAGCCTTCCTCCTGTCATAGAATTATCTCCAGTATCTACCAACGTAACTGTCCAAGGCTCTGCTCTTTTTTCATGTACAACCATTTTGTTCTCTTTCATATTGAAAGTGATATCAGATTGATGTTTGAAATAATTAGCAAAATATTCTTTAATAACATAGCCTTTATATCCGCAACAAATTATAAAGTCATTAATTCCGTAATGCGAATAAGTCTTCATAATATGCCATAAAATAGGTTTCCCCCCTATTTCAACCATAGGTTTTGGTTTTGAAACTGTTTCTTCACTTAATCTAGTACCTAAGCCTCCTGCTAATATTACTGCTTTCATATAGTTTTTTAGTTTGTGCAAATAAACGCGTCCGAATAGAACTGCTCTTCTGGTAATGAATTCTCTATAAATAACTTTTTTGCTGATTCAATCATTTGATTAGACCCACATGCGTAAACTTGAGTATCTGATAAATTAATATCTTTTTTTAAAACAACGTCTTGAACGTATCCATGATCCTTTTCCCAATCTTTAGTTGGTCTTGATAAAACCGGAAAAAAGTTTAAATTTATATTTCTAATTTCTTTTGGTTCCCAAAAGAAATCTTCTTTGTGTCGCGCTCCTACGAAAAGCCAAAATACTTTATTGGTGAAATCTTGATTAGAGTCTTCTAATTGCTCTAAAATAGCTTTTACTGGCGCCAAACCTGTTCCTGTTGCTAAAAATATAATGTTTCTTTTTTTTGATTCTCTTAGAAAAAAAGTTCCTAATGGGCCTTCCATTCTTAATAAATCATTTGGTTTTGCTTCTTCAAACCAATAGTTACTCATTAATCCGTTTTCATATTTCTTTATATAAAACTCTAATTTAGAATTATCTCTAGATTTATTTGCAATTGAATAACTCCTTTTGATATTTCCTTTCATGAGATTTACATATTGTCCGGAAATAAATTTAAAATTTGTAGTGGGTGGAAATCTTAAAACAACTTTAATTATGTCTTTAGCCACTTTCTCTATAGCATTTATTTTACTAGGAACAATTCTTTTTTCATGAAGCAAGATGTCTCCTAAATCTTCAATATCCAATACTAAATTAGATACTGGTTTTGCATTACATGATAGTACAAATTTTTGCTCTTTTTCTTCATTTGATAATACTAATTCTTTTTGAGCATCAACAGTACTGCCTTCTAATACTTTAACCAAACAGCTTCTACAACGTGCCGTTAAGCAACTATGTTCTAACACTATTCCTTGCTTTTTTGCAGCTTCAAAAATTGTGGTATTCGAATCACAAGAAAAACTTTTATTATTTTTTAATTTTATATCAAACATAATTGCTACTTCAATTATCCTTTTTCTATCAAAATTTTAGTCCGCTAATTCTTCAATAATCAAACTAGTGGGAACTACATAAACATCACAAAAATCTTTAGTTTTTGCTTCCCAAGCAATAGTTTTTCCTAAACCACTTGTTGGTCCAAAAATAATTTTCACTTTATCGGCATCAAGTTCACTAATAAGTGTACATTTATACCAGCCATTATCTAAAGGAGTAATAGTTGCTTGTCCTTCAATAAAATCACCTGTACTTTTATTATCTTTTACTAACCCATTCTTTAAATCAAATACAGCATCTATACGATGAGGATATTCTCCAATAGCTCTTAATCCAAATAAATGGTTAATATCACCTTTTTTGGCATTAATAGTTATTCTATATTTGGATCCATAAATAATAGGTATTTCATTAACAACCGCATATGCAGTTTCATCAATACTAGTTCTAGTAACTCTATATGCATCTAGCCTTTCTTTACTAGAGGTATTCTCTTCAAAAGACAATCTAACAAATGACCATAAATTATGACTGGGAAGAACTAACTTGTTTAATACTGTTGGTTCTTTGTCCACTTTAGACTTATTTATTGTTTCTAAATTTTCCGATCCAACGTTTTCTTTATTTCCATCTTTACAAGAAAAACTTATAAGAAATAATAGGATTAAGGCTAACTTTTTCATGTTTATTATTTTTTATTGTTTAAGTACCATTTATACATTTTGTTTAAGCCATCCTCCAACTCTATCTTATGTTTCCAACCTAATCCATTCAACTTAGATACATCCGTTAATTTACGTATAGTCCCATCTGGTTTATCTGTATTGAATACCAAATCACCTTTAAAACCTATGATATTTTTGATGGTTTCTGCCAACTCTTTTATCGAAACATCTTTACCAGTACCTATATTGATGTGTGTGTTTCTAATCTCTTTATCACCTTTATTATAGGTGTCTGAAAAATCTCGATTTTCCATTATAAAAACGCAAGCATCAGCCATATCCTTACTCCATAAAAATTCGCGTTTTGGTTTTCCAGAACCCCAAATCTCAACTTCTTTTGAAGACACTCCAAAACTTTTTAAATACCTCTTTGCCTCTTTAATATTGTTCACACCAAAATCTTTAACTACAGCACCTTCTTGACCTTCAGACAATAATTTAGCTAAATGAATTTTTCTAATTAGAGCTGGCAATACATGTGATTTTTCTAAATCAAAATTATCGTTAGGACCATATAAATTAGTCGGCATTACCGAAATGAAGTTTGTGTTATATTGTAGATTATAACTCTCACACATTTTGATACCTGCAATTTTAGCAATGGCATAAGGCTCATTGGTGTATTCTAAAGTATCAGTTAACAAGCTATCCTCTTTCATAGGTTGTGATGCGTTTTTCGGGTAAATACAAGTGCTTCCTAAAAACAACAGCTTTTTTACTTTATTCAAATAACTTTGATGAATCACATTATTTTGAATCATCATATTTTCATAAATAAAATCGGCTCTGTAAACATTATTAGCTATAATACCACCAACTTTAGCTGCTGCAAGAAAAACATATTCTGGTTTTTCAGTGCTAAAAAAATGAGCAACATCTGTTTGGTTTGCTAAATCGAGTTCTTTGTGTGTTCGTGTAACAATATTAGTATACCCTTTACTTTTTAGGTTTTCTAAAATGGCACTTCCTACTAAACCTCTATGTCCAGCAACGTAAATTTTGGCATGTTTATCCATGAAATCCTATTCAAAGTAATTCATAATTTGATAACCACCTTCTTTAAGGAAACTATCTTTCTCCATCAATTTAATATCGCTAGACATCATATCATCAACTAAAGCTTGTAAGTCATATTTAGGAACCCATCCTAATTTTTCTTTTGCTTTGGTTGCATCTCCAATAAGTAATTCTACTTCAGTTGGTCTAAAATATTTTGGATCTACAGCAATTACTTCTTTACCTATCTCTAATTGATATTTTGGATTATTACAACTTTTTATGTATCCTTTTTCACTTTCACCTTCACCTTTAAATTCTAATTCTACTCCTACATGAGCAAAACACATCTTAACAAAATCTCTGACCGTTGTTGTTTTATTTGTAGCAATAACCCAGTCTTCTGGTTCATCGGCTTGAAGAATCATCCACATCATTCTAACGTAGTCTTTAGCATGTCCCCAGTCTCTTTGCGCATCAAGATTTCCTAAGTATATTTTTTCTTGTAGACCCAATACTATTTTTGATGTAGCTCTTGTAATTTTTCGTGTTACAAATGTTTCTCCACGAATTGGAGATTCGTGATTAAACAAAATTCCGTTACAAGCAAACATACCGTAAGCTTCTCTATAGTTTACTGTAATCCAATAGGCATACATTTTTGCTACAGCATAAGGGCTTCTAGGGTAAAAGGGTGTTTTTTCAGTTTGTGGCACTTCTTGTACTTTACCATACAACTCAGAAGTTGATGCTTGATATATTCTTGTTTTCTTTTCTAAACCAAGTAGTCTTAAAGCTTCTAGCAACCTCAACGTACCAATACCATCAGCATTTGCAGTATATTCTGGCATTTCAAATGAAACATGCACATGGCTCATTGCAGCCAAATTATAAATTTCGTCTGGTTGTACTTCTTGTATAATTCTTGTTAAATTGGTACTATCCGTTAAATCACCATAATGCAAAAAGAAGTTTTGGTTTTCAACATGAGGGTCTTGATATAAATGGTCTATTCTATCTGTATTAAACAGTGAAGACCTTCTTTTTACACCATGCACTTCATACCCTTTTTTAAGAAGAAACTCACTTAAATATGCCCCGTCTTGTCCGGTAACTCCTGTTATTAATGCTACTTTTTTCTGCATTTTATTTAATCATTTTTTTATTAATCCATGTACCCTGAATTCTTTAAAGTTGAATTTTTGGGTCGCCTTGCAAAAGTACGATAATTGTTAACTTTTACAAGATTTATATTTTGAGATAGATTATTATCTACCAGTATTTCTTCAGCAAAATCATACCATGTCATGACTTTTTCATCACAAAAATGAAAAACACCAAAATCCTGACGATTTTCTTGTATCAATTCAATAATGAATTTTGATAAATTAACAGTATCTGTAGGACATCCCTTTTGTTCAGTTGTAATTGATAGTTCTTGCTCTGTTTTTGCTTTCTTTAAAATAGTTTTATAAAAATTATTACCATATTTTTTGCTATACAACCAAGACGTTCTAACAATAAAATATTTAGATAAAATACTTCTAATATAGTTTTCTCCTTCTAATTTAGATTTACCATATTCGTTAATAGGGTTTGTTTTATCGCTAGTAAAATATGGTGCTCCTTTTTCTCCATCAAAAACATAATCCGTTGAAATATGAATTAAAATAATATTTTTTTTTTTGCATATTTCAGCTAAATTCTCAACAGCTTTAGCGTTAACTAAGTAAGCTATTTCTGGGGTTTTTTCAGCTTGTTCAACATTAGTATAAGCTGCACAGTTTATACAATAATCAAAACTATTCTTTTTTAAATAGATTTCAACATTGTCTTTGTTTGTAATATCTAACTGTTCTTTAGACACAAAAACAAATTCTAAATCAATGTCGTTTTCTTGATATAACTCTTTAATGGTGCTTCCTAACTGACCATTTGCACCTGTAACCAAAACTCTTTTCATTATTTGAATAGGTTTTTAAACGTTAACAGGTTTTTATCTTTTTCCGAAATAATCATCTCTTCCTCAGAGAAACCCCAATCAATATTTAGTGTTTTATCGTTGAATATGATACCTGATTCTGAAGCTTTATCATAATAATTATCACATTTATACGAAAAAATAGTGTTGTTTTCTAAAACGATAAATCCGTGAGCAAACCCTCTAGGAACATACAATTGTTGTTTATTTAATCCATCTAAATAAATTGAAAAATACTTACCGAATGTGGGTGAATTTTTTCTGAGATCTACACAGACATCTAAAACCTTTCCTTCTATCACTTGAACCAATTTAGCTTGTGCTGAAGTGCCAACTTGGAAATGAAGCCCTCTTATAACCCCTTTTGAAGATTTTGATAAATTATCTTGAACAAAATCGGTTTTAATTCCTGTTTCTTTTAAAAACAATTTTTCATTAAAAGTTTCTAAGAAATAACCTCTATCATCTTTGAATACTTTAGGCGTAATAATATAACACCCTTTTAAATATGTTTCTTCAACTTTCATAATTTATTATACTAATTGTTGAAGATATTCTCCATACCCACTCTTAAGTAGTGGTTCTGCTAATTTGAGTAATTTTACTTTATTTATATATCCCATTTTATAAGCTACTTCTTCGATACACCCTATTTTTTGACCCTGTCTTTCTTCAATAACTTGAACAAATTGAGACGCTTGCATTAAAGACGAAAACGTACCAGTATCTAACCAAGCCGTTCCTTTGTCTAAAATTTGAACATTGAGCTTTCCTTTGTTTAAATACATTTTGTTAACATCCGTTATTTCTAACTCACCACGTTTACTTGGTTGAATGTTTTTTGCTATTTCTACTACTGAATTATCATAGAAATATATCCCAGGTACTGCAAAATTGGATTTTGGATTCTCTGGCTTTTCTTCTATTGAGATAGCTTTATTATTTTCATCAAACTCAACAACGCCGTAACGCTCTGGGTCTTGCACGTGATATGCAAAAATAACGCCTCCTATTGGGTTTATATTATTTTGCAAAGTCTTATTTAATCCAGAACCATAGAATATGTTATCGCCTAAAACTAAAGCTACACTATCATTCCCAATAAATTTTTCTCCAATAATAAACGCTTCTGCTAAACCTTTGGGTTCTTCTTGAACTGCGTATTCAAAAACGCAACCATAATCATTACCTGTTCCTAAAAGTGCTTTAAAATGTGGTAAATCTTTTGAAGTAGATATGATTAATATTTCTTTAATGCCAGCAGATAAAAGCGTGGTTAAAGGATAATAAATCATTGGCTTATCATAAACAGGCATCAACTGTTTACTTACTACTTTGGTAAGTGGATACAATCTTGTTCCTGAGCCTCCTGCTAAAATAATTCCTTTCATTATCCTTGATATTTTTTAATATACCAATCTATTGTCTTCCTTATCCCTGTTTCAAAATTTTCTTGAGCTTCCCAACCTAATTCATTTTCAATTTTAGAAGCGTCAATAGCATATCTATAATCATGTCCAGGTCTATCTTTTACAAAAGAAATTTGCTTTTTATATGATGTGCCTTTGGGTAAAATACTGTCTAATATTTCACATATTGTATTTGCAATATATAAATTATTTCTTTCGTTTTTACCACCAATATTATAGGTTTCACCTGCATTACCTTTATTAAAAGCTAAATCAATCCCTTTACAATGATCTTCTACATAAAGCCAATCTCTAATATTCTTTCCATCTCCATAAATAGGAATATCTTCATTTTTTAATGCCTTCCTAATAATTGTTGGTATTAACTTCTCATCATGCTGTTTAGGTCCATAGTTGTTTGAACAATTAGTAGTTACAACATTTAATCCGTAGGTATGAAAATAACTTCTTGCTATAAAGTCTGAAGATGCTTTTGAAGCACTGTAAGGGCTATTTGGTGCATATGAGGTTTGCTCTGTAAAGAGACCTTTTTCACCTAAAGTACCATAAACTTCATCTGTTGATATATGAAGAAATCTTGAGTGAATATGATTTTTGTTTACCTGATTTGGTGCCGACATCCAATGATTTTTTGCTACATCTAATAGGTTAAATGTTCCTAAAACATTAGTATTAATAAATTCATTAGGTGATTTAATTGAGTTATCAACATGCGACTCAGCTGCAAAATTAATAACTCCATTGAAATTGTATTCTTTAAATAATTTTTCTATTAAATTCCTATCACAAATATCGCCCTTAATAAAGTTATAATTCTTATGTTTCTTGATCTCATTTAAATTAGAAAGCTCACCTGCATAAGTGAGCTTATCTATATTTATAATTTTAATATTAGGGCATTTATTCAAGAAATAAACTATAAAATTTGAGCCTATGAAGCCTGCCCCTCCTGTGATTAAAACAGTCATTATTTATATTTGACCTTTATACTTTTCCAAAAATTTGATAAAATGTAACGTTAACAATAAAACCGAAGCTAATAACATTAAATTAATTGTATAATATATCTTAGAATCAATTGTTCTTCCTAAAAATTGTTTAGTGTTATCTAGGGTTCCTTGGTTCTGCTGACTAGAAACTACTTCAATAATTTTATCTTTATCTTCCTTTTGTCTTTGAATTTCTACCAGCTCTCTTCGTAGTTCAACATCGTTAGTAAAGAGCTCATACTCTTTCGTAATACTTTTGTCTTCGGTATTGTCAATTCTAATACTAGTTTGAGAACCTGCTCGTTCTTCATTTGATGCTTCTACTAACACTTTCTTATAAATTTCTTTTAATTCATTTGATGCTTCAAGAGATTCCTTAATAGAATTTTCTAAAAGAGTTAATTGATCTAAATCCCTTTTTTGCTGTGTTATAAAATACTCTGTATTATTAATGTTATCAATAGTTTTAGAAATCATTGGGCCAAAAGCACCTCTTTCTTTTGCTCTGATTATTAAGCGTTGTACTGGATGATCATACTCTTTAGAGTTACTTATATATTCGCTTAAAGTAATTGTACTTGCAAGTGTTGAATCAATACTTTTAATATATAGATCAAAAGCTTTAAGTTTATCGTTATCTGTAACAACTGACTCTATTTCAAGGTTAATAATTGACCCAGCAGTATTTGGCTCTATACCTAATAAATTTCCTAAAGTAACCGTGTCCTGATCCTTTATCAATTCGTTGTAATACTCTATGGAACGATATAAATTTTCTCCTGTTTCATAATTTTGTTTAATTACTGTTGTTGATTTGTAAATTGGTTCTCCTTTCTTTTGTTTAAAAAACCCATATCCAAAACCAATAACCCCTGCTATTACAATTTTAATAACATGTCTTTTTACAAAAAACACTGTCCAGACAAAAGCTAAAAATATTTTATTTAAAACATTTCCTATTAAATTGAATAGCCTATCAAACATATTGCCAATCATCTTAAATAATTGACCTAAATCCACTTCTTCAGGTTCTGGTTGCTGTAAATCTTTACTCATAATTTTTATTAATTAAATATCTGTTCTAAAATTGTTCTTGTTATTAAATACGTTGGCTTTACACCTGAAGTTCCAAGGCCACCAGAAGCTAATGTAGCTCCTGTTTTTAGTGGGTTATCACTCGCATAGTAAGCATATCTTACTTTTACATCTTGTTTTATACTTCCTCTGACTTTGGAAGCTGCTTGAATAGCTTTCTGATAATGTGCTCCTTCCATTTCTAAGCCAATAACTTGCCATGTTGAATTATAAAAGAATCTCAAAATGTCCTTGTTTTGCAATGAGGTTCCCAAAACGGTAATCATCGAGCCTTCACAAATATCAATACCATGACCCTCCAAGTCTTCTCTTTTTAGTTCATTTTTAAAAGGGTAATTATCAGCTGTACCTTCAAATATATGTGCTGAAGGAATCATAATGTCTCCCTTACCTCCTTCTAAAATACCTGCCTTTCCCATTATTGAGATCGAATCTACATTAAGATGATACTGTTTTTTATTAAGCTTATATGGCTTGAGTAACTCATCTATGGTTTCATAAGCTTGCTCCCCAAACGCATAATCCATGACTAATATAACAGGTTTTTTCTGGTTAATAACTGTTTCTGATGTTTTAATATCTATCAAGGATACATCAAACTTAGTTGTATCAAATATTTGAACATCAATATTAGCTCCAGAATTATCCTCAACATAAATCATTCCTCTACGCAACGCTTCTTTAGTAACTTTATTGCGAAATGACTGATTTTCTTTTTTGCTCAACAATTGATACACTTCAAAAATATCTTTTTTCTGAACCTGATCTTTTAGTGTATTACTAGCAT
Organism: uncultured Algibacter sp.; assembly: GCA_947502405.1. Lineage (GTDB taxonomy): Bacteria > Bacteroidota > Bacteroidia > Flavobacteriales > Flavobacteriaceae > Algibacter_B. The sequence continues at coordinate 85,779 of CANMZT010000003.1, forward strand.
AAAGTACATTCATTACACTATGCATATTTGCACTAATAATTTGGATTGATCTTTCTAACAAACCATTTTTATAAAGAGTGTCTTTTATCTTATTAGCCCAAATTTCACCATGTATATGATGCCCTATTCGTTCTCTTAAAACAGGACTGAAAGTAATTGTTCGTTTTTGATTGTTTTTTAGCTCTTCAATAGCCAGTTTTCCTAACCAATATATAATATGTAAAAACCTTTCGGGCTGAGAAGAAGTTGCAAATTCACCATAAATATTACTTAGTTCATCAAACGTTCTTCCTAAAATATTAGCAGTATGCGTAATAGCGATCTCACGCTCCTCTTGAGTAAGCTTCTTTTTGGATTGTACAGCCTTTTCAAGTTTAACCCAATCACGAGTTGTTGAACCTTGTTCATCAATAACTACTCGCTTGCTTATTTTATGAGATTCAATAAAAAGGAATGTAAGATGAGTTAAGATGTCATATATTTCAGACCTCCCACGAGTAATTTCAATATTCATTTGTTCATCATCAATCCTGTAACAGTTACGACGACGTTTTTCTGGAATTATAGGTTTAAAGTGAGAATTAGAATACCCTTCATCACTTGTAAGATTTATAAAAGTGCACTCTTCAATACCTTGAGGAAGCCTATCTATAACATAAATCAATCCTTCCAATTCTGCTTTTTCTTCACCTATGGACCCATAAATTTCTGGTCTTAAAAGTAGTAATGCTTTTCGTAAAGTTTCACCTGAAATCCCCATAGGTTTATAAAACCCTCTGTTAAATAAATGACGCATAGTAATGTACATCCGCTCTATAGCATTAGAGCTTTCTTGAGCACGTGTTCTCTCATGATGTTTTTTACTACTCATATTTTAGTTTGGTTGTGGCAAATATACTACTATTTATATTTAATTTGTGGTATTAAATTTATCTACAATCTTCCTGTCATTTGAAAGCCTAGGAAGCTTATTTTGACCTCCTAATTTCCCAATAGACTTCATATACTCTTGAAAGCCTCCTTGCTTAACTTTCGTAATTTTTAAAGGTTGTAAAACTTTACCCTGTATCAAATCAAAATAATAGGTGTTTTGCTTTTGAAGCGATTCATCAATTTTTTTCGCTAAAGCGGAATAATCATCAGGTTCATTTTCAAATTCTACAAACCATTCATGATAAGGAAGCTCTTCTTTGGGATTGATTTGAGGTGCCACAGTAAACTCTGAAATTCTAACCTCAGAGCCCTGAGTAGCCTCTTGCATAGCCTGCTCTACCTCTTTACCAATAACATGCTCCCCGAATGCAGAAATAAAATGCTTGATTCTACCTGAAACAATAACACGATATGGCTGTGTAGAGGTAAACTCAACAGTATCACCAATATTATAGGACCATAAGCCTGCATTGGTTGAAATTATCATCACATAATTTACACCTACCTCAACATCTTTAATCGTGATTCGCTTCGGGTCTTTATCAAAAAATTCATCTGCTTTTACAAACTCATAAAAAATACCAGAATTAAGTTGAAGCAGCATTCCTTTTTCATTTTGCTTGTCTTGAAAAGCGAAAAAACCTTCGCTTGCTGGATACAATTCAATACTATCTACTTTTCTGCCAATAAGATTTTCGAATTTAGCTCGATAAGGTTCGTAATTTACACCTCCAAAAATGAACAGGTTAAAATTTTTAAATATGTCTCCTACCTTTTTTCCAGTTTTTTCCTGAAGCCTTTCAAAATACATTTGCACCCATGATGGTATTCCTGATATAACTGTCATGTTTTCAGGTAGTGTTTCCTCAACAATAGCATCTACTTTAGTTTCCCAGTCTTCAATACAGTTGGTTTCCCATGAAGGCAATCTGTTTTTTTGTAAATATTTAGGAACATAATGCGCCACAATTCCTGATAATCGCCCCAGTTGAATCCCATTTTGTTCATTTAAAATGGGACTCCCTTGAAGGAAAATCATTTTACCATTAACAAATTTACTGTTACCCGTTTCATGGATATACATTAAAATGGCATTTCTAGCTGCTTCAACATGGGTAGGCATACTTTCCTTGGTAATAGGAATATATTTTGAGCCTGATGTAGTCCCAGAAGTTTTTGCAAAGTATATCGGCTTCCCTTTCCAGAGTATATTCTCTTCACCAGCAACAACCCTTTCCACATAAGGTTTTAAAGCTTCGTAATCTCTTATAGGCACACGTTTTACAAAATCTGCATGATTGTTAATACTAATAAAATCATGATCTTTCCCAAATTCAGTTGCAGCTGCTTCAGAAATCAATTCTTGAAAAACTTCATTTTGGGTTTCAACAGGATGGTTTACCCATTTCTGAATTTTTTTATAAACACGTTTTGCAAAAGGTTTTGCTAAGACAGACTTTAATGATATCATAGTCTATTTAAAATCTATAAAATTTGTTGGATTAATGGGGTAGCCATCATTCCAAAGTTCAAAATGTAAATGTGGTCCTGTAGAGAGTTCTCCTGTATTTCCTGCTGTAGCAATAACTTCTCCAGCTTTAACTAAATCGCCTTGAGCTTTCGTTAATGCTGCGTTATGTTTGTAAATTGAAATAAGTCCGTAGCTATGTTCTAAAATAATAACATAACCTGTACTGGCTGTCCATTCAGCAAACACAACAATACCATCAGCTGTTGCCTTTACTGGTGTATCCTTTTCTACTACAACATCTACAGCAAAATGCTTTTCTTTAGCATTGTACGGTTCACTTATTGTGCCGCTTACTGGCGGAAACAACACAAATTCTGTAGCTGTTGTGGCAGATTCAAAAAGGTTATATTTATCTTCTTTATCTACTTTTTCTCGTAGTAAAGAATCTTCTGCTGTTGGAGCTAAATCTACCTCGCTTGCTTCTAACTTAACAGCTTGAATAATAGAGTCTCTATTAAAATCTATTGCATTTAAATCGCCTGTTAAAACCTTTTTAATAGATTCATAATATCGATCATTCATGCGCAAAACACGCTGTAAAGAATCTGTTTTAAAGCTCAACTCGGTAGCTTTCTTTTTTAATGCTGTAGATGAATAACCTGGTATATATTCCCGAAGCGGTGTATATGCTATGAGTAAGTATGTAAGTGCAATAAAAAAAATAGCCATTAACGAACTCATTACAAAAACATTTAGTCTAGTAAGTTTAAATGATAAACGCTCTTCAAAAGTATTTTCATTAAGTATCATCAAACGATACTTATCTAATAATTTCCGTTTTATCTTTTTTGGTTTCTTTTTTTCGTCTGCCATATTGAAACAAAAATAATTAAATTTATTACAAGACTTAGCGGTCTATATACTAAAGTTGCACTTAAAACGACTTTATTAAACTTTAATTATTAACTTTGTTCTTTAAATTGATTATTATGAGCTTATATATGTTACCCTTAGCTATCGGACCTTGGCAAATTGCATTAATTGTGGTGGTGGTTTTACTTTTATTTGGAGGTAAAAAAATACCTGAATTGATGCGCGGATTAGGTAGTGGTATTAAGGAGTTTAAAGATGCCAGTAAAGAGGAAGAATCTACAGAAGATAAAAAAGGATAAATAAAATTTAACCTTAAAAAAACCAGCTCAATGAGCTGGTTTTTTTGTTTTAATATTGTTGTTTTAAAACTACTCTATTTTAACAGACCTAATAATGGCCTCAAGTTCTAACATGTAGTTTCGTTTTTCAACAGAAGGTGCAAATGCAAAACCCTCCACGACAACCCATCGCTTATTAATTTTATCTTCTATGGCGTAATTAATAAATGGCCCTCCCATAAAGGCATTTTTAACAGACCAAATACCTTTTGTTTCTAATGTTGGTTTATTATCTATAATGGTTTCACCATGAAATGGCGTATACGCATTTTGGGTAAGTAAATAAGAATCTTCAACAGGGCCTTCAATATATTTTTTTCCGATAGAATCTCTTATCTTAATAATTTGATTTACCATACTATCGTTCTTTTTAATAGCATCATAAGGCAATTCATAAATCATTAAATTACTTGTTCCTGTTGTAATATCTTTTCTAATCCAAAAGAAATTTTCAGTTTCTTTCGCCATTCTATATATGGAAGCAAACTGAATAGTTAACCCTAGTTTTTCTTTAATTGAAGTGAAACTATGGGGTGATTTAGACATTTGACGCATTCTTTCATTTAGCTCTTCATTTCTAAATGTATCAACAATCTTAGAGTCATTTGCTTTTAAAACGCTAATAATATCTTCCTTAGTTTGCCCTGTTAAAACAATAACTTTTTGGGGTCTGGCATATACGTCGTCTTTAATAACCATACCTTTTTCTTTTCCCATTTCAATCTTTAAAACCGTTCTGTTTTTTGTAACAAATCCCGAAAAAACAGCTGGTGGAATTTGGCTAATAGTGAATGTTGGTTCATCTTGAGGTAAACCGTAAATAGGTTTTGCAAGCACATCTCTTATAGCTTCACCAACTCGACCATCCCATAAATCGTTTTCTGTTACAACCGAAACATTATTTATGGCACCTGAAGCGTCAGGTAGAAATTTTTCATTTGATTTTTTTTTGTCGCCACAGGACGTAATAAGTGTTAATACAAGTACTGAAAAAAGAAAATTCCTCATCATTTGTTATATGTTTTTAAATCCCGTAATAAACTTGGGATGATGATTTATTATACAAAACTCGAGCAAAGCCTCGAGAATTTATTCTCAATTAACCTTTTGAAATTTTAAGTTTCATTCCTGGTTTTAATTTACTACCACTAATACCGTTCCAATCTTTGATATTTTGAATAGAAACTCCAGGAAATTTTTTAGAAATACTCCAAAGAGAGTCGCCATTTTGCACTACATAGGTTATCACCTCTCCTGAAATAGGTTTTGGTTTTACTTTTGGTTTTACATTAGATACTGTATTAACGTTAGGTTTTCTCGGGTAAATCGTTAAGCGTTGTCCTATTTTTAAATTATTGCTTCTTAAACCATTCCATTTTTTTATTTGACTTACTCTAACACCATATTTTCTTGATATCTTACCTAGATAGTCTCCTGATTTTACGCGATAGGTAACTTTGGCATCTGCATTAAAAAATTGAGGCATTGGTTTTTCTCGCTTATCAAATTCGGCTTTGGCATAGGCATAAATTGCATCCTCATTATTTACAAATTTCCCAACAACATCTCTTGGTAGCCTTAAACTATAATTTTCATCTTTAATAAAAGGAATAATATCTAATTTATAGGAAGGGTTTAAAAACTGAAGTTCTTCAATAGGTGTTCCTGTAAGTTCTGAAACTTGATCTAATGTTATCATCTGCTTAACCTGTACTGTATCAGTTTCAAAGTAAGCTAACTCGGGTTTATATTTTTTAAAACCATGCTCTTTTGCATACTCGAAAATATACATGTTTGCTAAAAAGGCCGGTAGATAGCCTGCTGTTTCACGAGGTAAATTATGACGGATATTCCAATAATTTTTATAACCTCCAGAGCGCCTTATGGCTTTTGAAACATTCCCTGGGCCAGAATTATAGGCTGCAAGAGCCAAATCCCAGTCGCCAAATATTTTATATAATCTGGCTAGATATTTTGCTGCAGCTTCGGTTGATTTTATGGGATCACTACGCTCATCAACATAACTGCTTACATCCAAACCATACTCTTTACCTGTACCAAACATAAATTGCCACAAACCTGTAGCGCCAACTCTAGATCTTGCTCTAGGTTTTAATGCCGACTCTACAATGGCCAGATATTTAACTTCTAAAGGAATATCATATAAATCCAACTCGCGTTCAAACATAGGGAAATAAAAAGCACTCAAAGTCAGTAGCTTTTGTATGGATTTTCTACGGTGTTTTAGATATGATTTTATAACACTTTCCAATGATGGGTTATACTCCACATTAAAAGGTGTTCTGGCATCCAACTCTTTTAATCGTGCTTTAAGAGTATCGGTATGTAATTCTGGGTAATCAACAGGTTGATAGTCTAGTTCTGTAACTGTTTTGTAAATGGTATCAAATAAATGATTGTTATATAACTCCTCAAACCACTTTTCATCTAGTTTAGCAGCATACTCTAAGTCTTTTAAGTTTTTTGTTGAAGTTGAATCAATCTCAGCTTCAATAACCTTTACAATTCGTGTATTATCTAGAATTAGTGAATCTTTAACTTGTGTGCTTTTAGTTGAAAGCGTGTCCTTTACTACATGATTTGATGTAGAGATAGTGTCTTGTGTTTGAGAAAAACAAGTACTTATATTAAGAAGACATATTATTATAAAAAAGCGAAAAGCCATAAAATCTATTCATTAATGAACGATACTATGGCTAAAATCGTATTTTTTAATCTAATTTGAAAGCTTAATTACAACTATTCTAAAATAGCAGCAATTCCAGGAAGGGTTTTACCTTCTAAACTTTCTAACATGGCACCACCACCTGTACTTACGTAACTTACTTTATCTTCAAAACCAAATTGTTTTACTGCTGCAACAGAATCTCCTCCTCCAACAAGAGAAAAAGCTCCGTTTTTAGTAGCTTCAGCAATAGAATTTCCTAATTCTATAGTTCCGTTTGCAAAACTTTCCATTTCAAAAACACCTAATGGCCCGTTCCAAAGGATGGTTTTAGATTGCATAACCACATCATGAAATTGTGCTCTAGATTTTGGTCCAGCATCTACACCTTCCCATCCGTCAGGAATTTCATTGATATCTAAAACTTGAGTGTTGGCATCGTTACTAAAATCGTCTGCTGCAATAGTATCAACAGGAATATGTACTTGTACGTTTTTTGCTTTAGCTTGCTCTAGTATTTCTAAGGCTAAAGGCATTTTATCGTCTTCACAAATGGAGTTTCCTATTTTTCCGCCTTGGGCTTTTACAAATGTAAATGCCATACCTCCTCCAATAATTAAGTGGTCTACTTTATCAAGGATATTTTCAATAATTGTGATTTTTGAAGACACTTTTGCACCACCAAGAATAGCTAAAACTGGCTTTTCTCCAGTTTCCATAACTTTTTTGATGCTTTCAATTTCTTGCGCTAATAAGCTTCCGAAACATTTTTTACCTTCAAAAAACTGCGCTACTATAGTTGTAGATGCATGTGCTCTGTGTGCCGTACCAAAGGCATCGTTTACGTAAATATCTCCTAATTTTGATAATTTTTCAGCAAAGTCTTTATCTCCAGCAGTTTCTTCTTTATAAAAACGTAAGTTTTCTAATAATAGAATTTGTCCTGGTTGTAAACTTGCAGCATCGGCTTCAACATCATCACCAATACAATCTGCAACGGTTTTAACTTCTACACCTAAAACATCTTCAACTTTTTTTGCAATATGTTTTAATGAAAACTCCTCTTGGAATCCTTTTGGACGCCCTAAATGCGACATTAAAATACAGCTTCCACCATCTTCTAAAATTTTAATTATTGTAGGTTTTGCTGAAATAATTCTTGTAGCATCTGTTACTTCGAAATTTTCATTTAAAGGCACATTAAAATCTACTCTTATTAGTGCTTTTTTGTTTTCGAAATTAAAATCGTTAAGCGTTTTCATTTATATATGTTTTTGTTTTTTAGTTATTTGAAACACAAATGTAACTAATTATAGACTGCTAAAAAATGAGTTTTTTCACGAAAACGTTTGAATTGAAAAAGAATTTGGAAAAATTTTAAGGCTTAGGCACAAATATAATTAAACCTTACCTTTGTCAGAAAAATTATCTAAATTGTGCTTAGCAACTAAATTAAGTTTCACCTGTGCTGAACTTGTTTCAGTATTGAAATGTAAACTGATTTATATGTTTTAGCAAATTTAGTACAACCTTTCGAACATTTTGACATCTAACATAAAACTACAATCTATTATGAAAAAAAATGTATTAATTATCCTGTTATCTTTTTTTGTTTTTAGCTGTAATTCTGATGATGATAATTCAAAAATGTTAAACATTGAATCTACTTTAATTTCTAAAGGCAATCTTTATGGAGGTGGAGATGAAGGAATTGTTGAGCAGAATTTAATAATCACCGACCAAAATACCTGGAACAGTTTAATTACTCAAATGAATTCGATAAATAATGTTTCTGATAATTTTTCAGAAACGGACATTGATTTTTCCGAATATAAAATAATTGCAGTATTTGATGGAATAAAAGGAAATGGAGGGCATAATTTGGATTTAAATATTATGTCTAATTCAGAAAATATAATAGTAAGTGTAACAGATTTAGTTCCAGAAGGAAATGCAAATACAGTAATTACTCAACCTTATTATATTGTAAAGATATCAAGTTCTGATTTGCCAATAATATTTGAATAAAACTAGCAACAACACCATATAAAATTAATTATAAATTCGTCTAATATTTGGGGTGTAGTCTATTTCTATCTGTGATTTATTTGCTAACTTTAGTCCTCAAACCTCGCAACTAATTCTGTACATTTAGATTAAACGAACCCATCCAAAAAACCACAAAATTCGGCCTTAAAAACACCTTTAGCAAACTAGCCCGCGTTAGTCTCGATAGCTATCGGGAGCAGTGGCATCCTTTTTTTGAAAGAAATACATATAACTTTGTTTTAGAACTGAAATTTAACAGATAGCCACGTCGCCTGCTCCTCGCTATGCCGCAAAAAAAGATATAGCGGAAAGCACTCCCGATAACTGTCGGGATTTTGGTAAAGCCCAAAAAAATTTCATTTTACTTTTTAAATTTCAAAACGAAAAAATTCATTTACTTTTGTCTTTATGCTTTTTGAAGACATATTAGGACAAGAACACATTAAAAAACACCTTTCGCAGAGTGTTGATAATGGCAGGATTCCGCATGCGCAATTGTTTGTTGGCAACGAGGGTTCTGGTACTTTGCCTATGGCGCTTGCTTATGCGCAATATATTTTATGTTCTAATTCTGGTGGTGAAAATAATACCGGAAACGAAGCTTGTAACTTGAAATTTAAAAACTTCTCGCACCCGGATTTGCATTTTGCTTTTCCGGTAACTACAAGTAGTAAGGTGAAAAGTAAACCGGTGTCTAGTTATTACTTGGAAGAGTGGCGCCAACTTTTAAATGAGCAGCCTTACGGCAACCTTTTTGATTGGTACAAATTGCTTGGGGTTGATAATAAACAGGGCTTAATTAGTGTTGAGGAAGCGCATGAGATTGTAAAATCGCTTACTTTAAAATCTTACGAAGGCGGGTATAAAGTGATGCTGATTTGGATGGCTGAAAAAATGAATACGCCTTGTGCCAATAAGCTTTTAAAGCTGATTGAAGAACCGCCAAATAAGACTATTTTTTTGTTGATTGCTGAGGATGAGGAGCAGATTATTAACACGATACGATCGCGTTGCCAGGTTTTACATTTTCCGCCTTTGGCTGAGGAGGTTATTAAAAATGCCTTGGTTAAACAGTATAATATTGATGTTAGGGTTGCTGCGAAAATAGCGAGTCAATCTAACGGGAATTATAATAAGGCTTGCGATTTAGTATACCAAGATTCTGAAGATATTCAGTTTGAAACTTGGTTTGTTTTCTGGATTAGAAGTGCTTTTAAAGCTAAAGGTAATAAAGCGGCTATCCATGATTTAATTTCATGGAGTGAGGATATTGCTAAAACAGGACGAGAAACACAAAAGCAATTTTTGAATTTCTGTTTGGACTTTTTTCGTCAGGCTTTATTACTGAATTACAACGCTACTGATTTGGTGTATTTAGAACCCAAAACCGAAAAGTTTAAGCTTGAAAATTTTGCGCCTTTTGTGCACGGAAACAACATTATGGATATTAGCAACGAACTGCAGGATGCTATTTACCATATTGAGCGTAACGGGAATTCTAAGATTATACTCACCGATTTATCTATTAAATTAACGCGCTTACTTCATAAAAAGGCGGAATAATATTACTTTATTTTTTCACAATCTGCTTATGTAAAACGCCCTTGTTGGTTTCAACTTTAACAAAGTATATCCCAGATTTATATGGTATTATATTATATGTTTCAGTATTATTGCTTCCATTATATATCTGCTTTCCTGTAACATCATACATAGAAACCCTTTTAACAATTATATTATTTGATGCTTTAATTTTGAATTCTGTAGAAGCCGGATTAGGATAGATAATTAAAGACAATTCTAATTCATTTTTTAAGACCGATAAACTATTATCTACAACTTCTGTAGAAACCGTATTTGTTATAATTGGTGCATTAAAATCAAAATAAATATTGGCTTTTCCTGTGATAATATCTCCAATAACGACATCACTTTTAGGCTTAATTTTAAAGGCTATAAAACCGTGACTTGCTGGCTCATTGTCTTGTTCTGCTGGCAAATTAATATCATCAAAAATAAACTCCACAAAACTACCATTGGTAATTCTAGTAGTATAAGGGTGACTTGAAGAAATGGTTTTAATAGAATCCCAATCTAACTTATCATTTAATTGGTCTGTTATAGCCACATTTATTGCGCTAGCTGTTCCAGTATTTTGAAAGCGAATTAAATAATCTAAATACTCATCCGTTTGGTCATCCGTTATTTCAGCACCTTGCATTACTTGCTTATCGTTAGGGTCAAATGAATTTACAACAACTTGTGCTAAATTATAGGTATTATCATTTGGTGTAGCATCTGAAACTGAAGGTTTAATGGTCGCTTCAAAATTTAAAACATCATCACCATTTACGGTAGGTGGCGTAAAGGTGTTCATGGTAATATCTATAACACGCTTTTCAAATGGTTTTAAATCAGAAAAATCAAAAGTTAATGTGTTTAAAGTTGAATTATTTTGTGTTGGAGAAGCACTTACAAACTGCTGCATAGCATCATTAAAAGTTAGTGTGATACTTCCTGTGTCTGCTGTTAATCCAAGGTTTTCGTACACTAATTGATATCTTGAATCAAACCCAGGTCTTGCTTGAGATATTGGTATTAATTTTATATTTAAATCGTAAGTATTTTGATTAAAGGTTACGCAAAAATCTGCTGTTTCTGTATTACCAAAACTAGTAAAGCTATTTATGTAAGATGGTGGGGTTACACTTAAGTTGGTTTTGATAACTAAAGCTGAAGGTGATGTTTCATAAGTATTTTGAGTAACAGGAATAGCATAAGTACCATTAGTATCTGTAAATGTTGCAAATTCATTTACTCCATCGGTTACTTTTATCAATGAATTCGATACTATAATATCATTGATATCACAACCATTATTGTCTTGGTCTATACGCACCACTCCCTTTATGATATTATAATCAATATCTGAAATTGTACAATCTTCTACAAAAACAACATTAGCATCAACATTTCTAAAATTATCAATTGCGTAGTCAACATCATCAACACAAATGGTTTCCAAATTTGGATTATTAGAAAAATTATGACCTCCTATTATTTTTGTGTTAGCGCTATTTTTTAGATTTACAGATTGAAGATGGTAATTGTCTTCAAAAAAAATAATTTCTAACTGAGGGTTTGAACTAAAATCTAAGCTAGTTACCTGATTACTAGTGCACTCAAACACTCTTAATTTAGATAAAAAGCTTACATCTATTTCTGATATATTATTAGATCCACATAAAAGTACTTCTAACTCTATATTTGGTGATAAATATAAGGTGCTTAATCTATTGCCAATAAACCTTAAATCCTTAAGTAAAGTGTTGTTTGTCAAATCTATAGTGGATATATTACAATAATTAAAAAACAATAATTCTAAATTAATATTATTACTAACATCTAATTGATCTAAGCTATTTCCAGAACAACTAAATAGCTTTAGCGATTCAAAATTTTCAATACTATAACTAGAGAAATTATTATCATGAATATATAAATACGTTAAAGCCTCAAAACCAGCTAAATCTATATCAGTGAAATTATTTTTACCGATATTTAAATTAATTAATGCCTTATTAAATGTTAAATCTATATTATTAAAACTATTAGACTCAATATCCAAAAAAGTAAGTAGTGTATTATAACTAAGGTCTAATGAAGATAATTTATTATATGACCCATCAAAATAGGTTAATTTCTTATTATTTGAAAGATCAATATTATTAACTAAATTATATTTTAAAGAAAGTTTATCAATATTTATAAAAGCTTCAATACCCGTCATATCAATAATTTTATAAGAATCAAGTGTATTAGAAGAATTGAGTAGTTTTAAATCTCCTCCATAAATTTCAGCTTCACTTATTTGTATTTCATTATCATTATTTGTGTCAATAACTGGAAAATGATTCAATAGTCTTGATTTAAAATTAGCATCAGGAATATTTACTATTTGGGCTTGAGAAAACGTTAATGTTAAGCTTAAGAATAAAAAAAGGTAAATGTGTTTCATTGCATAATATGTTGTTTCAGCAGTGTAAATGTAAGAATTGCAGTCAATTAACTATTAGGGGTTTTCTATGTTTTCGATATATTGAGTATTACTGGGTTTATATGTTATCTCTTTCCTTAATTTAAGGAAAATAAAAAATCCTGCTAAATTTATTTTAACAGGATTTAACATATTGATTATTAGTGTTTTAAGCACTATTCTTTCTTGTAATCAGCATTTAAAGCATCCAAAACAGTTTGTGTTAAATCACTTTGATCTTGTCCATACATCACTGTTGCGGCAGCATCACTGGTTCCTAAAATATAGTTGTAACCATTAGCTTTTCCGTAGTCTTTTACAAAATCCTTCACATTAGCAATTACAGAATCTATTTCAGATTGAAATTCTTTTGTTAAGTTTTGTTGTTCAGATTGCATTTGTTGTTGCAATATTTGTTGCCTTTGTTGTAAACCAGCCATTAATTCTTCAGCTCGTTTTCTGTTACTTCTTGCTACACGTTGCGCCTCGGCTTGTCCTTTTTGAGCTTCAGCTTGAAACGCCAAACTTATACTATCTGCTCGTTTTCTAAAAGCTTCTTCTTTAGCTTGGAATTTAGCTTCAACATCTTTCTTTTTTTGATAATCGTTAATTACAGTTCCATTATCAATAAAACCAATTTTATTTGGTTTTTCACAAGAAGCGAAAATTAACATCGCTAGTACTACATAAATTACATTTCTCATCAGTATATATGTTTTGATTGATTTAGTTTTTAATCCGAACAAAAATAACAAAGTAAGTTAAAATTGAAAGCAGAATTGGTTTGAATTTAACTTATAAGAAAAATTTATTAAAAAATAAATTCTAAATAATAAATTTCTATCAAAAATAAGCTCATATAAAGCGATTTAAGAGGTTTTTAAAAAACCAACAGGGGTTTTTATATTCATTGCAGAGAATAAAGCTTGAGTTAGACTTAAACGCATTTTATCTGTTTTTAATGATATAAATTAAAGACGATGCCTCTTTTGTGCGTAATGCTTTTAAATTTGAAAGTAAACCAAACCAAAAACCTCTAATTGGATTCATTTTACCAGATTTATATTTTTCAGAAAGCATACTTACATAAAATGAATCAAACCACATCGGTTTCACTTTTTCAACTTTAAAAGATTGTTTGGAAACTAATTTAGAAATAGACTCTTGATTAAAATGCCAAAGATGTCTTGGAACATCATAAGCGGCCCAAAATTGTTTATAATGGTTTGCATCATAACTGTTATAATTTGGTACAGCAATTATTAAAGTCCCGTTTGGTTTTAATAATGTTTTAAATATTGAAATGTGATCTTCTAAATTTGGTAAATGTTCAAAAACATGCCAAAGTGTAATTACATTAAAACTGTTGGATTCAAAATTTAAGAGTTGGTCTATTTCAAAAACGGCGTTATTTGTTTTTTTATTGGCAATTGTTCTCGCTTGTTCGTTTGGTTCAATTCCAGAAACATTCCAGTTATTTTGTTGAGCGATTTCTAAAAAATCACCTGTACCACATCCAACATCTAAAAGGTTTTTTCCTTCCGTGGCAGAAGCGTTTATTAAGTTTAATTTCTTTTTTAGTGAAATATGTCTAACAAGATGATAAGCTTTTTCAAATATATTTCTTTTAGAATCTGTATGCGAAATATAGTCTTCGCTTTTATAGTAATCAGGTAATTTTTCTTTTGAAGGTTGCGGTATGGTTTCCAAAAAACCGTATTCAGAATTTTGAATTAATTCGAATACCTCTCCCGAAACGGAGTGGTCTTTTACTTTTAAATTTTCTTTAGCCACGAATACACGAATTTTTATAATCCTAAAATCTAAATTTTATTTCTAATTAATTCCTTCACTTTTTTCAAGAGGAGGTGCCGAAAGGCAGAGGGGTTTTTACTTTGTTTTTAATAGTGGATTCCTGCCTGCGCAGGAATGACAAAAACTCTAATTTAAAAATAAACGTTCCACGTGGAACACATAAAATATTTTAATTAAATTCTAAAATGAATTCCTTTTACTGAGGAAATTAGCGTCCCATATATACCAATAAAACAGAAATATCGTTTGGCGACACACCACTAATTCTTGATGCTTGTGACACAGTTGTTGGTTGAATTTTTTTCAGCTTTTCTCTAGCTTCAAAACTCATAGATTTGATTTGTGAATAATCAAAATTCTCTGGAATTTTCACGTATTCTAATCGTGTTAATTTATCTGCGTTGTTTTTTTCCTTAGCAATATACCCTGCATATTTTACTTGAATTTCGGTTTGTTCTATTACTTCCCTATCCAGATTATTATCTTGAATATACGCCTCAACACTTTCTACTTTTCTAACATCGTCCATCTCAATATTCGGTCTAGCAAACACTTTAAAAAGTTTACCGGATTGTTTTACAGGAGATGATTTTTTGTCTTCTAAAATAGGGTTTATCTCTTCGGGTTTTACACTTTGCTTTTCAAAAAAGTTTACAAATTTTTCTGCGGCTTCATGTTTTTCTTCCATACGTTTTAAACGCTTTTCTGAAGCTAAACCTAATTCATATCCCTTAGGTGTTAATCTTAAATCTGCATTATCTTGACGTAACAATGTTCTATATTCGGCTCTTGATGTAAACATTCTATAGGGCTCTTCTGTACCTTTAGTAATTAAATCATCAACCAAAACACCTATATACGCTTCATCCCTTTTTAAAGTAAAAGGATCTTTTTCTTGAACTTTTAAACTTGCATTTATACCAGCCATCAAACCTTGAGAAGCCGCTTCTTCATAACCTGTTGTCCCGTTAATTTGTCCAGCAAAATATAAACCTTCAACAAGCTTAGTTTCTAAAGTGTGCTTTAATTGTGTTGGCGGGAAATAATCATATTCAATTGCATAACCTGGCCTAAAAAACTTTACATTCTCAAAACCGACTACTGAGCGTAGCGCTTTAAATTGAACATCTTCAGGTAAAGAGGTAGAGAATCCATTAACGTAAACTTCACAGGTACTCCATCCTTCTGGTTCAATAAATAATTGGTGTCTGTCTTTATGAGCAAAACGATTTATTTTATCTTCAATAGACGGACAATATCTAGGGCCTAAACTCTTTATTCTACCGTTAAACATGGGTGACCTATCAAAGCCTTCACGAAGTAATTCATGTACTTCATGACTCGTATAAGTCATGTGGCAAGAACGTTGTTTATCTAATGGCTTTGTAATGTCTAAGTATGAAAACTTTTCAGGATTATCATCTCCTGGTTGTTCAATCATTTTAGAATAATCTAAAGATCTACCATCAACCCTTGGCGGCGTTCCGGTTTTCATTCTTCCTGAATTAAAACCTAAATCCACAAGCTGTTCTGTAATTCCGGTTGCTGCTCTTTCTCCTGCTCGTCCTCCTCCAAAGTTTTTATCTCCTATATGAATTAAGCCATTCAAAAAAGTACCATTCGTCAAGACAACAGACCTTGCTTTTATCTCAATACCAAGTGATGTTTTTACACCGGTTACTTTTCCCTTTTCAACAATTAAACCCGAAACCATCTCTTGATAAAAATCAAGGTTGGGCGTGCTCTCTAAAAGTAATCTCCAGTCTTCAGCAAAACGCATTCTATCACTCTGCACTCTCGGACTCCACATCGCAGGCCCTTTTGACTTATTAAGCATTTTAAATTGAATAGCAGAAGTATCAGAAACAATACCGCTATAACCACCAAGCGCATCAATCTCACGCACTATTTGCCCTTTAGCAATTCCTCCCATAGCAGGATTACAAGACATTTGCGCAATATTCTGCAAATTCATGGTAACCAATAAGGTTTTGCTTCCCATATTGGCAGCAGCAGCTGCAGCTTCACTTCCAGCGTGACCCGCTCCAACAACTATAACATCATAAACCTCGTTAAACATAAGTTCTAATTCAATTTAATGCTTAGCATCTAAATACACTTAGACCATTCTCAGTGTGACACTGTAAATCGTTTTTCAAAAACATGTTCCACGTGGAACACCTGTTAATTTTGAGTTTACAAATATACGTTGAAATCTTTAATTCTGCTTTAGTTGCGACAAGTAGTGATTTTCTTTTTCACGCATTACCTTAGCATCAACATCAGTTTTATCTTTATATCCACAATAATGCAATACACCATGAATGATGACACGGTGCAATTCTTCTTCAAATGAAACACCAAAATCTTTGGCATTATCTGCTACTCTTTCAACAGAAATAAAAATATCACCTTGTATTAATTTTCCCACCGAATAATCAAAACTAATAATATCAGTTAATGTATCATGATTTAGGAATTCAACATTCAATTTGTGAAGATATGCGTCATCACAAAACACATAATTTATTTCCTCTAACTTATATGCCTCTGATGAAATGGTATCAGTAATCCACTTAAAAATTTGCGCTTCAAAATCTAATTTGAAATCAGTTTCGTAATTGAAATTAATCATTTAGAGCGTTTTATTTGAAACCTTAAAAGAGTTAGATTTTGAGTCTAAATAAAAATAAACGAATACATCATCTAAAAAAACTGTAGAAACGTGTTTTAAATTTTCGTTATCATCGATATTTTTAAAATATTTATTTTTATTTATGTATTTGAATTTGGATGCGACTTTTTCTTTATCTAATACATTGAAATTCTGATCTATAATAATTTCAAAATAATGGTTATTACTTTCAGAAATACTATCATAGTATAAATCAAAAAAAGAATTGTTTGGTCCTATTTGTGGAAGGCTATTAAGGTGAAACTGTTGCTGTTGATGAAACCACCAATTATAATTAAAACCATAGCTAATAGAATCAACAAAATCACAACGTAGTATATATTCTCCATTTAAGGATTCATTTACTGTAATTGTACTTTTCTTTTTAGTTTTAGTAGCGTGTTTCAAAAAGGATTTCAAATCAACGAAGCCCTCTCCTTTTATAGACAAATCCATTATAGCTTTATTTAAGGATATGCTTTTAAAAGTACCTGTGTTTAGATTATTAATTTGTATAAATCCAACATCATTATTTAAAAGCAATTGGTAAAGGCAATTATTATATAAATAAGACGAAACTTCTTTAACTGCTTTAAACTTATCATACCTATATTCGTTAAGCGTGCTGTTATTGGTTTTATTAACTGCTTTAGTATCTAAAGTAATAACACTAGTTAGTCTATTGGAAAAATCATCTTTTGTTAAATATAAAATATCGTTATCACAATACATTTTGAAGCTATTTATAGAACCATTTTTGACAAATTTATTAGTATTAACTGATCCTATGCGGCTTTTAGAAATTCGTTTTAGAAAAGAAGCATTTGCTTTGTTTTTTTTTAAATCTATGGTTGATATATTGTTGACATCTTCAATCCTTGTTATTTTTAAATCACTATATTGATTAGTGATTAAGAAACTTTTATTCTCTTCTCTTAATACTGCTTTAAAGTTATTTGTAGTAATTACACCTGAAAGTTTATGGGCACCAGTTTCTAGGTTTATATCCAAAGCCATTTTATTAATCGGGTAAGTTGTTCCCTCACAAATTATTAAGGTAATAATATTATTACTTGAATGATATGATCTAATGGATGGTTTCTGTTTGAATGATATAGGTAACAATCTAACAAGGTTGTTATTGAAAAAAGAGATAGGTATTAAATCGTAAGTCTTGGTATCCTTATTTTTAGCTATAATAACATGAAAAGTTTCCTTGTTTTTTATATCTCCCGAAAATGTCTCTAAAACTTTATAATGTTTTTCTAGAACTATCTCGTTTGCTAATAAACTATTAAGACCTAATATTAAGAATAGACTAATACTCAGTAGTTTTCGCATAAAAGTTGGTTTAATTTGATTTCTTAAAATACTCTTGCACTTTCCTTTTATATACTTGCTGCAAAGGTAAAGCTTGACGGTTTAATATTTCTGTTGTTTGAAAATATTGTTTTGCAGTAGGAACTTGATTGTTAGAATTATTATCAAACCTCTTTTTATTAGTTTCAGATTCCCGCTTATTATCATCTCCTTGTTGAAAGGTGGCATTTTCCATTTTCAATAACTGATGTTTTAACTCCATCATTTTTTGAAGCGTTTGTTGCGTAAACCCCTTATTCAATAAGTCTAATTCAATATCCTCCATTTTTCTAACTAAAGCACTACCATTTCCACCTTTACCTTCTTTTGCTAGCTTATCTTGTAAAGCTTGACGTAGCTGCTGCTGTTGTTGATAAATTTGATACAACAAACCGTTATCTTCTTCACTCTGACCTTCACCTTCACCACCAGTTTGCTTACCATTTTCTCCACTTTGTTTACCTTTTTCTTTACCGTTTTCACCAGACTTACCGTCTTTACCTTTCTCTCCCTGCTGTTCACCATCCTTCTCTCCTTTTCCTTTTTGTTTTCCTTCACCTTCATTTGGTTTACCTTTCTCTCCTTTCTTCATTCCCTCTTCCATCATTTTGTTGAGTTCTTCTTGACTCATAATGATGTCTGGTAATTGCATATCTCCACTACCACCTTGTCCAGCACTCATACTCATACTTTCTTGCATATTGTCTAAAACATTACTTAAAAAATCTGCAAGATTATTTGCTGCTGTAACTGAAAACTGTTGGCTTGAAACCCCTTGGTAAAGCTGATTCTCTGCCAGTAAGCCTAATGCTTTATCTATATTATAATAAACCTCAGTAATCTCTTTATTAACTTGTTCAGATAGTTTTGGTTGACGAAGTGACAAGGCAAATAAACTATCATCTATATGCTCAAAATGCTCGCGTAAATTTCTCTGCTTTTTTAAATAGGTTGCGAACTTATTATGATTTACTTCAATAGATTTGAACTGATTCATAAGTGCTTCTTGATCAAAAGAAAACAAAACTAGATTATCCAAAATTTGTCTCAACATGTCAACATCTTCTTGCATTTGTTCTCCACCACCAGACTGCATCATACTTTGCATTTGCTGACTCATTTGTTTCATTTTTTGAGCCGCTTTCTTCTGACTTTTTTGAGCGTTTTTCTGGTTTTGTTTTTTCTGCTCACTATTTTCTTTTTGCTCTTGCTCAGAACCTTCTTGCTGTTCTTCTTCTTTCTTCTCTAATGATTCAGACGCTTTTTGTTGTTCTTTTTGAACTTCTTGCTCATCCAATTTATCTCTAGGAATATCAATTGGCTTTTTTAGAGCTTTACTTTCTTTTTCTAAGTCGCTAATTTCCTTCTTAAAGTCTTCAAATTGTTTGTTTAAATCGTCTTGTTTTTCTTTGGTGTTTTCTTCATCGGGTTTATTTGATAACTTCTCTTGTTCATCTGCCAATTTCTCTAAATCATCTCTCAGCTTTTCTAATTTCTTTTCAACATAAAAACGTTTAGTTAATTCTAAAAGCTGTTCTAAACTTCGTTTTTTATTTTTATTTTGTTTAGCAAGCTTATCTAATTTTTGGATTAATTCTTCTTTATTTATCTTTTCTTGAAGTTTTTCAATCTCTTTTAAAAGTTTTTCATCACGCTTGAGTTTCTCTTCATTATCCTTTAAACGCTCTTTCAAATCTTCTTTAAATTGATCCTCTTCAGGGTTTTCTTTTTGAAATTCTTCTAAATTATCTTTAAGCTTTTTGTTGAAGTTTTTCATCATTTCGTCTTGCTGCTTTTGACGCTTAAAAAATGATTCTAACTTCTTTTTATCATTAAAATTTAAACTTGATTTCTCTTTTTGGGTTTTGGTTAATTCCTCTAACTTTTTCTCTTGTTCGTCAAACTTTTCTAAGGACTTATTTAAATCCTTAATGGTTTTGCTTTGCTCCTCAAAATTCCTTTGAGCCTCTTCATCTTCAGTTCGCTTTCTATAAGTAAAAACAGAGCTTTTTGCACTTTTAAAGCGATTAACTCTATCATTATCAAAAACTTGAAAATACAATTCATAAGACACTCCTACTTCAATATTCAAATTATTTGGGAATGCACTAATAAACTCTGAAATATTAGAATTTGATACTTGTATTCCTTCAACTTTCTTGTTTTTCTCATTTCCAGCAGGATAATAAACCAATTGCAACTTGCTAAATCCATAATCGTCACTAACTTGACCATAGAAATACAAGGTTTGTAAATCAAGACTATCTCGCTCTACCTTTAAATTAATCTCAGGATATTCATCCTTTACTACATCTATATTAAATGCTAAATTCTCGTAATTTTTTAAGTTTTTATTGCTTGTGCTTAAGGTGTAATCATAATTATTGTAAACGCGTTTAGAAGCTTCAAAAACACCTTCTTTATCTGAGTTAAAAGCTATCGTATCATTGGCATATAAAAACACTTCATCAGTAGATTTTGTTTTAAGTTGCCATTTAATTTGTGTGCCTTCAGGTACTAGAGCATTTCCAGTACTCTTCAAAATTTCGTCTCGCTTTTTTGTATAATTCGGGTAATCTAAAACCATATCAAAGCTCAATAAAGAAGGCGTTTCAACTACATTAAGCGTATAGGGTTTGGAAGTAACATCGTTAGCTGATAATTGAAATGTAACGGCCTCTTTAGGCTGTGCAAAAACATATTCAAATTCGCCTAAAGCCTTTTGTTGTAAAAAATATGTTTCGTTATTATAAGTTATTTGTGCACTTTCTGGAGTTACCTCGCCCACTGTTTTTACTATCAGTTTAAAATCTTTGTTTTCAATAGCATTCATGTTTTCATTAACCACAAAAAACTGAAAAGGCGCTGGTGGCTCATAAGCCGTTTTGTAATGCACCACACGCTCGTAACTATCACTAAACCAATTAAAATTCCCTGTTATAAAGGCTAGAAGTAAAATAGCCACAGGTATGGCAGCGTATTTTAAATACCCTAAATTTTTCTTGAAATTAACCGCCAACTTAAACGGTACAGGTTGTAATTCTGCAGACTTCTGCTCGATACTGGCTAATAATAATTCAGATTTAGAATCTTCATCATGTAACTGGATTACGTTTAATAATTTATCATCAACCTCAGGAAAATGTTTACCAATAATTCTGGAAGCAGATTCGTAATTTATCCCTTTTTGAAGCTTAAATAATTTTGCCAACGGAATAAAAATAAACCTGACAAGCAAACCCAATTCTACTGCTATAAATAACCAAAATAACAGGGTTCTAAAGCTTGTGTTGAGCCATAAAATATGTTCTAAAAAAAGTGTAAATAGGAAGTATAGTAACCCTATAGAAAAAAACAGGATAGCGCCCTTTAGTAATTCATTAGTGTAATAACGCCTAATAAATGCTTCTAACTTGTTTTGTATGATTTTAAAATTGGTCATTAATATTTCATAAAAATAAGATATTTAATAAAACCATAACCTTTAATATTTGTTAAACCTTTTGTAAGCTTACAAGATAAGGGACTACTAACTCACCAAATATTAAAAAATGAAACTGTACTTATCCTTAATTATTGTATTAATTTTTCATTCTTCATTTTCCCAGAGCGCTTGGACTAAAGATAAAGACGCATTATATACCCAACTGGCTTTTACCACAATTAATGATTATAATTTAATTTTTGGAAATCCAGATTATAAAACAGAGCGTAACGTGACGGACAATACACTTCAGTTTTATGGAGAATATGGATTAAATGATAAAACCACATTAATTCTTAACGTCCCTATTAAATTTATACAAACAGATGACTTAGTTAATAGTGCAACTGGCTTAACAACGGCTAACTCGGTATCAAGCTTGGGGAATATTGAAATAGGTGTAAGACAAGGTTTTTACAAAAATAAATGGATTATATCTGGGCAATTTAATATTGAACTAAATACCAGCTCCTATGATAATCCTTCTGGTATTAGAACAGGGTTTGATTCATGGGCGTTTACTCCCACAATTAATTTCGGTAGAAGTTTTGAAAAATTCTATACGCAATTTTTTACTGGTTTTAATCTCAGATCCAATGGATACAGTACCAATTTTAAATTAGGTGGAGAAATAGGTGCCCGACCGTTTAGAAAATTTTTAGTTATTGGTTTTATAGATATCTTGAAATCATTTAAAGATGGAGACATTGCATTACCTGAAACCAATTTGCTAAATGCACTTTACACAAATAACCAAGAATATGGTGCTTATGGACTTAAATTCATTAGCGAACTTACTAAATCATTTGGTATTAATGCGGGTTTTGGCGGTGCGTTTTTTGGACAAAACGTAGCCAAAGAGCCTGCTTTAACATTAGGTATATACCATAATTTCTAATCGCTTTTATAGATTGTTTTAACTTAACTCTTTTATTCTTAAATATCGTTTTATCTTTGCTTCAAATCCTTGAAAAAAGATTAAAATATTGGTGTCAATTAGCACCTAATTGTTACCCTTAATTGTTAAATTACAAACATGACAAAAAACGTTCGCGTGCGTTTTGCACCTAGCCCAACTGGACCATTACATATTGGCGGAGTTCGTACTGCTTTATTCAATTATTTGTTTGCTAAAAAGCATAACGGAACTTTTGTTTTAAGAATTGAAGATACCGACCAAAACCGTTATGTAGAAGGTGCCGAACAATATATTATTGACGCCTTAAATTGGTGTGGCATGCCTGCTGATGAAAGTCCCGTAAACCCGGGCGAATTTGGTCCGTACAGACAAAGCGAGCGTAAAAATTTATACAAACAATATGCAGACC
This sequence comes from uncultured Algibacter sp., assembly GCA_947502405.1. Classification (GTDB taxonomy): domain Bacteria; phylum Bacteroidota; class Bacteroidia; order Flavobacteriales; family Flavobacteriaceae; genus Algibacter_B. Next base: position 108,825 of record CANMZT010000003.1, read on the forward strand.
AATTAATTGCTACAGGAAATGCGTATTATGCCTTTGATACAGCTGAAACTTTAGACTTTCATAGAAAAGATCATGAAGCTAAAGGGAAAACATTTATATACAATTGGCATAACCGTTTAAAATTGAGTAACTCGTTATCGCTTAGCGCCGAGGAAGTAAAAGCCAAATTAGATGCTGGTGAGGATTATGTAATTCGGTTTAAATCACCACAAGACGAAACACTTCACCTTAAAGATATTATTCGTGGCGATATTAAAATTGATACTAACATTCTAGATGATAAAGTGTTGTTTAAAAGTGATGGTATGCCAACCTACCATTTAGCGAATATTGTGGACGACCACCTCATGGAAATCTCTCATGTTATTCGTGGCGAAGAGTGGTTGCCATCATTAGCTTTACACTATCAGCTATATAAAGCATTTGATTGGGAAGCTCCTGAATTTGCACATTTACCCTTGATTTTAAAACCAACAGGAAAAGGGAAACTAAGCAAACGAGATGGAGACAAATTAGGATTTCCCGTATTCCCTTTAGAATGGAAAGACCCAAAAACTGGAGACATTTCAAGAGGCTATAAAGAAGATGGGTATTTCCCAGAAGCTATGGTAAATTTCTTAGCATTTTTAGGTTGGAACCCAGGAACAGAACAAGAAATTTTTAATCTTGAAGAACTAATTGCAGCCTTTGATTTAAATAAAGTAAACAAATCTGGTGCACGTTTTGACCCCGATAAAACCAAATGGTTTAACCACCATTACATGCAAGAGCAGAATAATGATGTATTAGCGGAAGCTTTTAAGCCAATAGTAGATTCTAATGTCACCCTGAGCGCAGTTGAAGGGTCTCAACAGGATGAGATTTCTCCCGAAGGTCAAAATGACATTGATGTAAACTACATAGAAATGGTGGTTAATTTAGTAAAAGAACGCGCCACATTTGTTTCAGATTTTTGGAGTTTAAGTCACTACTTTTTTGTTGCTCCAACCTCATATGACGAAAAAGCATCAAAAAAGGCGTTTAAAGATGGTACAAAAGACATTTTAAAGCAAGTTATAGTCATAGTAGAAAGCATTGACGATATCACAGTTGAAGCCCTACAAACGAATATAAAAGGTTGGATTACTTCTAACGATATTGGTTTTGGTAAAGTGATGATGCCGCTGCGTTTAGCTTTGGTTGGCGCTTTACAAGGTCCTGATGTGTTTGATATTATGTATATGATTGGGAAGGATGAGACGGTTAAGCGTATTGAAAATGTAATTAATTTTTGTAACGAATAATTTTGAATAAAAAACACTTTTTAAAATTACTTTTTATTGGTTTACTTGTAATTTCTTGTCAAGTAGATGATTCTAGGAGCACAATCTCTGAGGATGAAAATACATTTATTGGCGATATAACCTTGCGTTCTCAAATTGAAGTTTTAGAATTAAGTACTAAAAATTACACTAAAATAACAGGAAACTTATTTATTACAAATGAGTTCAATGACACTACTAAAGTCCATGATTTAAGTCCTTTAAAAAGCTTAAATGAAGTAGGAAGTCTTATTATTATATCTAATGACTCATTGTTAAATTTAAATGGACTTGAAAATCTTAAAAAAATCAATAAAGAGCTGTCTATTAAATTTAATAGTCTTAAAAATATAGACGGTCTTATAAATCTAGAAAAAATTGGAGAAAAATTATCAATCTGTCAATCTAATATTGATAATTTAAAATCTTTAAGCAATGTCTCAAATAGTATAGAAAATTATGTTTTAATTCAAATGAGCGATTTAACAGATTTAGAAGGTCTACCAAATATTGCCCCTACAGTATCACTTTTAAAAGTATCTCATACTAAACTCAAGGAATTAAATTTTAATACTCCAATTGAAAAAATAGATGGTTCAGTAGAAATATTAAACAATAATAACCTTATTAATTTGAACGGTTTTAAAAATCTGAAAATGATTAAAGGAGATTTAGTAATTAGAGATAATGATATTTTAAAAACATTAAATGATTTAGAAAACATCAATTTTGTAGGGAAAGAAATAGAAATAAAAGATAATAAAAATTTAATCAATTTTTGTGTTTTAAATAATATCGATAACAAAGACGATATTTTAATCACAATAGAAGGAAACGCCTATAACATAAACCATGAGAACCTCTCAAAAGAGAATTGTAGTCTCTGATTTTAAATATAAAACGATTGAGCGTATTGAAAATGTAATTGACACCTTTAGGAACAAAATTAAACATATCTGATGAAAAGAATTATACTTCTAATCTTTTTAATCTCTTCAATTTGTTATTCTCAAACTACAACTGAAGATAATATTCAAATTACAATCAAAAAATCTAAATTAGTTGATAATAGTAGTGTTTTTGGTGTAAGGCCGCTTAAGGTAACAAGTGATAAGTTGCGGAAGGTTATGGTTAAAACAAAAATAAAATCTACATCTGATGAAAAAACTAAACTTAGTGCTTTTTCTCTATTAGACACACAAAACAAAATACGCTACAGGCTTGCAGATTATAAAGGGTATACAGGCGTTATAGGATTTCCAGAATTCACCCCTTTTCTTAAAACTGAATTGTTTGATAAAAAAGGGAGACCCATTCAATATGCTCCTACCTATAACGTACTTGAAAAAGATTATTTTTCCGATTATGATATAGAGGGCTATACAAACTTTGAAATCCCTGTTAATTTTGGAACAAAAAAAAATCCTAACTTAAGTGTTGTGTATTTTGGAGAAACGTTTTATAAGAAATTTACAGCTGAATTATTTTTTACTATTTATGTAGAAAACAAAGATTCTGACTATGAATTGCATTATAAAGATGAAAAAATTGGAGATATAAAATTTTAATTTTTCATCAAAACGAAACTGTTGCCCCTAAGACTAACATACTCTGATTCCCTTTAAAACGAGCATCTCCACCTGAAGCATCTAAATCACTATTTTCAAGTTTCTTCAAGATATTTGTAAACCCATAAATATATTGGGCTTTCAACTTAAAATTTTTAACCCCAACCGAGGCTCCTACTACCCCATTTAAATTAAATTGAGAAATATTTGTAATGTCTTCGGCAGATAAATTGGTGTAGTTATTTATGTAATAACCTTCTTGATTTTCATCTCTAAATTCTAATTTACTATTGTATTGAAGCATGGGCCCCAGATCAATAGTAAAATGATTTTCAATTATTTTAACATGCAACAACATCGCTACCTGAGCTGCAAACATTTTATATTTAATAAATTCCTCTTCGGTACTCACTAAATCAGGTCTTCCTAAAATTTCAACATTACTTTCTGAGAGTTGCATTCCAAAACTAATGTTATACCATCTCACAGGAATATCTACTGAAGCACCAAGCCCTCCAATAAAACCATTTGATGATTTGGTGGTAAAATTATCAGTAACAATATCAAATTGTGTAATACCTCCTGTGATGCCTATACCATTAGTAATAGGGTATCTCCCTTTTTGAGAGAAACTTTCTGTAACAAAACATAGCAATAATGCTACTAACAAGTAAAATTGTATTTTTTTCATGTGGTTTAGGGTTAAATGCCCAAATATAACTTAATTTAGTAATCCACGATTTTATAACCATTTAAAATTATAGATATGAACTTCTTTTTCATCCCCATTATTTTTATAGGATTAATCATCCTTATTTCATCTTTTTTTATTGTAAAACAGCAAACAGCTGCCATAATAGAACGTTTTGGAAGATTTCAAAGTATACGCCATTCGGGTTTACAATTAAAAATTCCTTTAGTAGATAGAATTGCAGGTAAATTAAGCTTAAAAATCCAGCAATTAGACGTTATAATAGAAACCAAAACCCTTGATGATGTATTTGTACGCCTAAAAGTTTCTGTGCAATACAAAGTGATTAGAGAAAAAGTGTATGATGCGTTTTATAAACTCGATTATCCGCACGATCAGATTACAAGTTATGTATTTGATGTGGTACGTGCCGAAGTACCTAAAATGAAATTGGATGATGTATTTGTTAAAAAGGACGATATAGCAATTGCCGTAAAAGCAGAACTCAACGATGCTATGCTTGATTATGGTTACGACATTATAAAAACTCTAGTAACAGATATAGATCCAGACGCTCAAGTAAAAGAAGCCATGAACCGCATTAATGCTTCTGAGCGTGAAAAAATAGCTGCTCAGTTCGAGGGTGATGCACAACGTATTTTAATTGTTGAAAAAGCAAAAGCTGAAGCAGAAAGCAAGCGCTTACAAGGGCAAGGTATTGCAGACCAACGTCGTGAAATTGCGCGTGGTTTAGAAGAATCTGTTGAGGTGCTAAACCGTGTTGGCATAAACAGTCAAGAAGCCTCTGCTTTAATTGTAGTTACACAACATTACGATACTTTACAATCATTAGGAGAAGAAACTAATAGCAACCTCATTTTACTACCAAACGCTCCTCAAGCAGGAAGTAATATGCTAAACGATATGGTGGCTAGCTTTACAGCAAGTAACCAAATTGGAGAGGCCATGAAAAATGCTAAAAAGAAAGAAGATAAATAGAATCCTGTAAACACTAAATAAAGCCTCAGTATTTAAAATATTGGGGCTTTTTCATTTATTAAACAATTAGGGCGTTACCCACATGGGGTCGGGCTATACGTTACAAGTCCTCGTACCGATTACAATCGGTACTGTGGGCTTTCCACTGCTATCCCTAACGCGGGTTAATCCGCCAAGGTCTGTGACTAAATAAAATCTATAACTTTTTAAACTTAGGTTTTTCTTCTATTTCCTCTGCTCCTTTATCTGAAATTTTCCCAGGAAAGGTTAAAGAAGTACTTGTAAAAGTAGTCCCAAAATTAATATTGGCATAGTACACTTGACTAACAGCATCTTTTACCTGTTCTTCTGAAAGCTCCTTTAAAGGATGAATAAATACAGACCATAAAATCCCATCTGAAACTGCATATTTAACATCCAATGCTGTATGAAAATTGGCAACCAAACTCGCTTTTAATAGCCCTTCATTGAGAGTATTAGAATCTGCAATAGGCGACATAATACGCATACGATTATGTTGAGTATCCGTTATACTAACTAGCGGTACAGATTTAATATGAAATTGCCACATTCCAGGTTGCCCGTTAATAGAGTCGCTAACAGTGGTGTAAATAGAATCTAAGGTTTCATTATTCATATCTTGAGAAAAACTGAATAATGGAAGTATCAGGAATAAGAACAAGCGCTTTTTCATAAGAGTAATTTATTTTCTTTCAGTCGGAAAACAACCCTAATCCAAACAAACACAACTTCTTTAATTTTTAAATGGATGACGTTCTTCCCATTTTTTAATCGGGTTCATATATTTAACAACACATTTTAAAACGGTATTAGCTATAAAATTATTCGTATGGTTTAAATAAACCGACATAGGATGTGGTTTTGCGCCAATTGAGCTTTTTATTTCCATAGCAGTTCGTGCATAAACAATGCTTTTAAAACCATTTTCAATACCAAAAGCAGCCATGTTAAATAACATGTTTAAATACATCTGATACTGATGTTGTAAGGCCTTATTATAGCCCAAAAAATAAGTTTCTAAAGTGTTGTTATTTAGAATAAGCGTGTAAAACCCAACGATTTTCTCGTTAAGAAATACACCAAAAACCTTGAAATGATCTTGTAAATGAATTTTGAGTTGATAGAAATGATCTTTTTGAAGTTTAAATGAATTAACTCTAGCATTATCTGAAACCGTTTCATATAAGCTAAAAATAGCATCAGCATGCTGCTTCAAATAATCAGCATCCAATTCTTTATAACTTAAATCAGCTGATTTTTTTCGAGCTGTTTTATACCGTCTTCTATACTTCTTATTAAAGGCTAAAATATAATCTTCAAAAGTCTTCCACGTACTATCAACCTCAAAAATCATATTGGGCTGCAGTTGAACTTTGTACAGATTATTCCTTTTAAAAAATGTATAACTATCATGAAAACTATCGGTTTCAAAATAATCTTTAAAAACCACCATTCTAATCTTTTTATTAAAGGTGTCTTTAATTTGAATCATTAAAGCATCTAAAGCCTTTTCTAATTGATTTAAATATTCTGTTTTTGATATTTCATTGTTGTCGAAATAAATTCCATGTTGCCCTGTATGCATCAAATTTCCAACAACAAGAGCGTTTCCTTTTACAATTTTAGAAACAAGCTGTTTTGCAACTTGTTTTAAGGTGTCACTTCCATCTCTTCTAAAGATATCATCAGCATACATTTGAACTCTTTGTACAATAGCGATACCAACCAAAACATCACCTTTAAAAACACCAACATAATAGGATGAAATATTATTTGGCGTAGAGGTCTCTAAGCCGCTTAAAAAAGCTGTTTTTAAAAAAATATCCTGATTAGCAAGTGCATTCCAATCCAAAGGAATTTTATCAACAGTATTATATATTTTATGGTGTATCAATACAAAAAAGAAAAGACTGAAAATACAATTCTCAGTCTTTAAATATGTTAAAACTTTACAAAATTATGCCCAACCGCAAACTATAGCACCCATAACACCCATAGTTACAATCCAGTATCCGCTGTTTATTAAGATGTATTTAGCACCTTTTCTTTCAAATAAAGCATTGGTTCCGATTATAGGTAATGCCACAAAAATGCCAGACATCACACCATGGAATGCGCCATGACCAAAGGTTCTGTGAGCAGCTCCATAATCTGCCATAAAGGCGGCATAAGATGGTAGTGCATTTTCAATGTCTACACCAACCATTCCCATAGCTCCTATTTGGTGAATAGTGAGCATTTGCATTGCCATAGCCAAGATAAAAGCAAATATAAATGCCAGAATAAAAATCTTTGCCATATTAGCGCCTTTCATTTTGTCTTCTGTCATGTCTGCTGCTTTCATCCAAGCATTTCCAAAAACGTTTGGATTGTACCAAACAAATCCAACAACTAAAGCAGAAAGTGCTGCAGCTGCTAGTGCTAAAAAATTCATTTCCATGATTTAAAAAATTTTGGTTTGTACAGACAATGTACAAAAAATACAACCAATCTAATTACCAGCTTCCACTGGCGCCGCCACCCCCAGAACTACCACCACCTCCAGAAAAGCTGCTGCTCGATGAATATGAAGACCTGCCAGAACTAACGCCTCTTGAAGAAAAGTTTTTACTCATAAAGGTTTTATCACTCTTTAAAAATGAAAACTTCACAGGCTGATAAGCCTTTTTTGAGCGTGTAATAAAAGCAATGATTAATGGACCTATTATAAACAGAAATCCGATTGAAATTAAGAAGTAAATCAAGCTTTCAGAAGAAGCATTCTCAATAAGTTTAAAAGGATCTAAAGCCTTATCTTTATTAATCTGAGTGCTAATTAAAATTACAGCAAAAAACAATGGCGTTAATATAAATGGAAGACTTACAAGCACCACAAACACAGACGAAATCAATAAAAACGGAAAAGAAACAACACTTAGCTTTCCTGTAATTAGTCCTCTAAAAACAGTAATTAATCGCTTATAGCCCGTGTAGAAAATCGCACCACCTGCTACAATAAAAATACCAATAAATAGCGTTAAAAATATTCCAATTAAAATTTTAGCCCAAAACGGAATTTTGCCTTCTTCTTCTATTATTTGAGCAAACTCATCTCGGTATTTAGGATTGTCAATAAGTTTAATAATTTCTGAAGTTCCTAAATCTACACCTTCATAAAAAAGACCTTCTTTAAATTTAGGCGTCATGATTTCTCTAATAATTCTAGAAGCAAATGCATCCGTTATTATAGGTTCTAATCCTTTACCAACCTCAATTCTAAATTTTCTATCAGTTTTAGCAATGAGAATTAAAAGCCCATTATCCTTATTTTTCTGACCTAATTGATTGTTATTAAAAACTTGATATGCATAGTTTTCAACGGTATCATTACCCAAACTATTAATAGTTAGCACCACTATTTGGTGTGAGGTCTCCGTTTCGTAAGCGGTAAGTTTTTCTCTAAGTTTAAGGGTTTCGCTTTCGCTGAAAAGTGTAGCGTTGTCTGTTGCAATTTCAGTTAAAATAGGATAATCCTCTTGCCCGCTTGCATATTGAAAACAAACAATAATCAAGAGGATTATCCATTTTACTTTAATCACGAATATGTGTTTAGTTTATAAAAGCGCCTTAGCCTCATCTACTAACAAAGCATTTTTATCGTCCAGAGCTTTTGTGATAAAACTGTTTACAGCATCGTTTTTTTCTAAACCATTTTGTATTAATACACCCAGTGTAATCATAGTAATAATTCGTGTACCAGATTTCTTTACAGAGGTGTTGAATAGTGGTTCAACCTCTTCATAACTCACTGATTTTGCTAGTTCTTGAATCTCTGCTTTTGCCTTGGCTTGCTTATCTTCTGGCATTCTATCATACTTTTTGCCATAGGACTTTATTTGATCAATAGCTGATCTGTTATTTTGTGGTGATTGATTTGGTTGATTATTATTTTGCTTTGGTTTTTGTTTTGCCCAAGTATCACGCAAACCAACCGTTTTATTGAATACTAAGTTATCAGAACTAGAATCGTCATCCACACTAAAATAACCGAGTCTTTGAAACTGAAACCTATCACCAATATTAGCTTCTTTTAAACTTGGCTCTACATAAGCTTGAATGACTTTTAAAGAATTCGGGTTTAAGAATTCCATAAAATCTCTGTCTTGATGACTATCTGGAGCCTCATCATTAAACAATCTATCGTATTCTCTTACTTCAGCTTTTAAAGCATGTTGAATAGACACCCAATGTAAAGTGCCTTTAACTTTTCTTGACGTATCTTCAGAATAAGTACAGCGGATTTCAGTGATGTTACCTTTAGCATCTTTCTCAACACTTTCTGCTTTTATAATATAGGCATTTTTAAGTCTAACCTCACCTCCTGTTTTTAATCGGAAAAACTTGTTGCCAGCTTCTTCTTTAAAATCTTCTCTCTCAATATAAAGCTCTCGTGAAAAAGGTACTTTTCTAAAACCAGCACTTTCATCTTCAGGATTATTCTCAGCATCCATCCACTCAACTTTACCATCAGGATAATTAGTAATCACTAATTTTACAGGGTTTAAAACCGCCATAACACGTGGTGCTGTTTTATTTAAATCTTCTCGTACACAAAATTCTAAAAGCGAAACATCTATAACATTTTCTCGTTTAGCAACACCTACAGTTTCAACAAACTTTCTGAGTGAGGTAGGGGTGTATCCTCTTCTTCTAAGTCCAGAAATAGTTGGCATTCTTGGGTCGTCCCACCCCTTTACAATACCATCTTCAACAAGTTTTAACAACTTGCGCTTACTCATAATGGTATAGCTTAGGTTTAAGCGAGCAAATTCGCGCTGTTTTGGTCTTAATTTGTTTGGGTCTACAATTTGATCTAGAAACCAATCGTAAAGTTCTCTATGAGGTTTAAATTCTAAAGAGCATAATGAGTGAGATATTTGCTCGATATAATCGCTTTCGCCATGTGTCCAATCGTACATCGGATAAATACACCAATCATTAGCTGTTCTATGATGATGTTTCTTTAAAATTCGATACATGATTGGGTCTCGCATAAGCATATTTGGATGCTGCATATCTATTTTGGCTCGTAAAATATGTTCACCTTCATCAAACTCACCAGCTTTCATGCGCTCAAATAAATCTAAATTTTCTTCAACCGTTCTATTTCTAAAAGGGCCATCAACACCAGGTTGAGTAGGGGTTCCTTTTTGTTCTGCCATGGCTTCGCTAGATTGAGAATCTACATAAGCCTTTCCTTCTTTTATCAAAACAACTGCCCAATCGTATAACTGCTGAAAATAATCTGAAGAGAATAATACTTTATCCCATTTGTAACCCAACCAAGCAACATCTTTCTTTATGGCATCAACATACTCTTGCTCTTCCTTTGCCGGATTTGTATCATCAAAACGTAAATTAACTGGCGCATTGTAATACTCACCAAGACCAAAACTTATACCAATAGCTTTGGTATGCCCAATGTGTAAATAGCCATTTGGCTCTGGTGGGAAACGAAAACGTAAGTCGTTTTTAGACATGCCTTTTGACAAGTCTTCTTCTATAATTTGCTCAATAAAATTGAGTGATTTTCTATCTTCAGACATAACTTTAACTCATTCAAAAAAGAAAGGAACAAAATTAGTTAAAAATAAAGTAACTATCTGTTTATAATGTTTGATAAATGTAACTTTTAGAGTCTTTTGTATACTAATTAAAAAAGCTTAAACCATGCAACACAGAAATTATGAATGCCCAAAGTGCCACAACAAAACATATACTGTTGGACAAATGCGAGCCACTGGTGGTACATTATCTAAAATATTTGATGTTCAAACCGAAAAATACAGCTCTGTTACTTGTGATAGGTGCACATACACCGAATTTTATAAGGCGAAAACAAGTGCCATAAGTAATGTGTTTGATTTGTTTACAAGCTAAATATTATTGTTCTTTGCCCTATGGGAATTATAAAGGTTACTAATATCCGTGTTTTTGCTTACCATGGCTGTTTAAACGAAGAAACAAAAATAGGTAGTGATTATCGAGTAGATTTAAAGGTAAAGGCTAACTTACAACAATCTGCAAAATCTGATCATCTAGAAGATACGGTAGATTATGTGTTTTTAAACAGAATTATTAAAGAGGAAATGGCAATTCCTGCCAAATTACTGGAAACTGTGGCTAAAAGAATATTAGATCGGATCTTTAATGAAGATAAATTGGTTACAAAGGCTACCGTAAATGTTAGTAAATTAAACCCACCAATTGGAGGTGATGTGGAACGGGTAACGATAAAAATGACTGAAAAGCGTAAAAAGTGATTTTAACTATTGAAAAGTCACAATTTTTTTTACATTTGCAGCAGATTTTCCGCAGTGTTGTGGGAATGATAATTTCAGAAGCTTTTAGCTCTTTTCTGAAATTTTGATAACAATTATGGCGTCGTGGCCGAGTGGCTAGGCAGAGGTCTGCAAAACCTTCTACAGCGGTTCGAATCCGCTCGACGCCTCAAAGCAAAGAACCTTCAAGTTTTTACTTGAGGGTTTTTTTATGTTTATAACTTATTTTAATTGTATTGGGGCGTTTACTAGGTATTGTGAATTGCGTTAGGGATTGAGGGATTTGTTGAAGCTCCCCGATCCCGATAGCTATCGGGAGAGGGAGCGACTCCCGAAAGCCCGACCCTTGTGGTAACGTCAAAAAAATTGAATTACTTCTCTTTTATTGGACTTATTTTTTCTAGCTTTTCTCTGTTTTTCTCGTAAGTATCTGGAAATATACCTTGAATAAAAAGTAGTACACCAAAGCCTAAAATAACTATAGCAATGATTTTTTTTGTTTTGAATATAAGACGTGGGGTTAACTTAGCTTTTAGGCGTTTTGCTATGACTATTTTAACTAAATCTGAAACGAAGTAGGCGAGGAGCATGGATACGATAAATACAATATCACCGTGTTTTGAGCTTGTTAACGAATCGCCTAATACAATAAAACCTAGCCAGCCTAATAATACTCCAATGTTTATGAAATTAAGTAAAAACCCTTTTATGAATAGTTTTCCATAGCCTTTTTTAATTTCAACTTTGTGGTATTCTTTAACTATAGACCTGAATGATTTTGATGTTTTTATAAATGAAATGATGCCATAAACGATTAATAATGCACCACCAAAAATTAAAAAACTAGGGTCGTTTCCAATTTTTTCTCTGAGGTTATTTGTACTGTAAAATGCAATAATGATGAAGATGATATCTGCAAGAATAACACCTAGATCGAATATTATAGCACTTCTAAAACCTTTTGTAGCACTAGTTTCTAGCAACACAAAAAACACAGGGCCAATAGTAAAGGCGAGTATAATGCCAAAAGGAATAGCAGTTAATATATCATCGAGCATACTCAAAAGAAACTTTATACAAAGAAACTAAAATTAAAATCAACTTTTTATGCAATCTTTTAAAAACAGAAAAAGCGTTGGAAAAATATCTAACGCCTTTTATAATTGCTATTAAGTCAGAGGTTACTTTTTAATCAGTTTTAAAGTTTCTATTCCAATTGGTGTTTCTACTGTCGCAAAATATAAGCCTGATTTTAAATTAGCCCCATGAATTACAACTTCGCCTCTATTTAGTGAAAGCAACCTTATTAATCAGCTAAAAACCAATATAAACCATATATATCATTTAAAAGATAGAGTATCCAAAACGGAACATTTTATTAAACTAAAAAGAAAAAGGCACTCATAAAAAAAAGCACCTTTTCACTTAACAAATCAAACTAACTTACTTAATCCTTAATTAACTTAATGCTATTAATTCCTCTTTCAGTTTTTATTTTAGCAAAATATAAACCAGCTTTTAAGCTTGTAGCGTTTACTTCTGCTTCACTACTATTTGGTGATAATGATAATACTTGCTTACCTAAAACATCATATACAGTGATAGCTTGCATAGACACATTATTAGTTTTAATAGTCCAGCTGTCTTGTGTTGGGTTAGGGTAGGCGTTAAATGCTAATAAATTGTTATCATCAACACTAGCTGTGGCTTCTTTATATAGATAAAGATTATCATACCAAACAGTTCCTAAATCTGATGTAATTACAAATTGTGCTAAATCATTTCTTAAACCAGGCATCTTAGAGTCTAACTCTAAATCAACAGAAATCCATGCTCCACTTGTATCCAAAGCAGGATCTGAGCCATTAGTCATTGAAAAAGAGATTGCATTATTTTCTGCACTACCACCATTCCAGTTAGAAAATTTAAAATTGAAACTTTTATCTGTTACAGGTGAAGCAGTATAAATATCAATGTGCATGTGTGTAAAATTTGTAGCATCAAATCTAGCGCCTTGCCAATCAATACCTTCACAACCTAAACCAGTAATTTGATTTATTTCATTACCTGCAACCATAACAGCAGTTGTTTCAGCAGCACACCAATTGGTATTATAAGTATCCATATTACTGCCCCCGTTATCGGTATAAACAAGAGTTGTTAGTGGTGTGTAAGCATCACTAAAAATAGAAACTACGTCAGCGGCATTTCTTGCAGGTGGTGTTGGCGCAGGTGTAGAAGGCGGTGATACACATGCAGAACAAGGTCCGCCACAATCTACTCCAGTTTCTCCTTGGTTTTGTATACCGTCGCTACATGTAGGTCCACCTAAAGTGGCTCCTGCTACAGCAGTAATATCGTCTACATAAATAGTAAGGCCATCTACAGGTGGATCCCATCCTCCTCCGTTCCATAATGGGAAGAAAGCTATTTGTGAATAATCACCATTAGCTGTTACAGATCCATCTTCTCCTGTGTTAAAGGTAAAAGTTAATGTTTCCCAACCAGTACCTCCATGAGATTCACTATCAGCTGAAGCTGGTGCTGTACTATTTACTTTGTCTTCTACTTTTGCTAATATACTGGTAGCGACAGTTGAATATACCTCAGCAGAAACTGTTAAATCTGATGTTAAATTAATCATATTAGTTTGCATGATTGTTTCTGCTCCTTGCCATGATTGTCCTGATGCTGCAGTAATAATTTCTAAAGCTGTATTAGAACCATTAACTGGATCAGAAGTTACAGTAGCACTTCCTAGGCCTTCAAAGCCAGCAGTTACAGTAGTGCCTTCATAGTCTTCTAAATTAACTTGCGAGTACCCAACAGATACCACAAAAATTAATAATAGTAGTGTAATTTTTTTCATAGTTAAATGTGTATTTAAATTAGTTTATAGAAAGGAAATAAAACGTATCGAATAATGAGTAATTAGCAATAAAAGACATGTAGAATTTCCTCTTTCGTAAATATAACTTCAATTCATTGTCATACTCTCAAAAGCTGCCTCTACAAAAAACATACAATTCCAAAAAAAATAAATTATTGATTTATATGCTTTTCATCGTAAAAAAATATCTTTTTGTCGATGATTTGGTAACCAAAGTGTGGTATTTGAATTACTACTCACATATATGTTGTGGTAATGTTGTGCTTAAAAAGAAGTATGTTAAGGGAAATAACACAAATTGAGTGTTATAAAAATTACCCAAACCATCAATTTCTATTAATTAATGAATAATTAGTATTCTTTAATTAAATGAATACTATCTATTAACTGTTTTAAAAATCGATACGTTATCATCATTATTTGTTACGAGTAATAGTTTCTCATCACCAGATTGAATAAACTTTGCAATACGACTATCTGAAGGTACATGCAAACCACTTTCAGTTGGCGAAAGTGGGTCAAAGTTGTTATTACCATCTCCAAGTAAAAGTAGACCACGACCTGCGTCATATCGTATAGTTTCAACCTCAACTCCAAAATGATTCCCTACTATAAGTATATCATTAAATCCATCATTATTAAAGTCATCAACCAGTGAAGATTTAACAGGACTAATTTGTGCCTGAATTGGTAGCGGTTGTCGTTTTAGTTTACCATTATCATTAATTAAAATGATACTTTCAAAGTTACTTATCTCATAAATAACCGCATTTTCAACTTTATCTTCTGGAAGAATTTCTAATAACTTAGATGAAGCAAAACTATGGAAGTCTTTAAATTTTTCGGCAACATAAGGCATTTGTTGGCTAGTGCATTCTCTGCCTCTAACAGGAACGTAGTCATCTTTATAAAACTTTGCTAATACAACATCGTTTGTTCCATTGTTATCAAAATCATTAGCATATACTTTAAAAGGATGCTCTTTTGTGGCTTTAAATTTATTATTCTTACCCAAATTACCAATGATATAATCCTCATCACCATCATTATCAAGATCAGTAGCAGTTATAGACCACCAAAGACCTCTGGTATCCTGAAGACCATACTTTTCTGAAGTATTCTTGAATTTACCTCCATCATTTGTTAAAACTGTGATAGTCATCCACTCTCCAACAATTATAAGATCCTCATCTTTATCAGAGTCTACATCTGTAAAAACAGCATCGGTTACCATTCCTATATTATTTAAATCTGGAGCTATTGTATTATCAGCTTTAGTAAATATACCCTCATTGTTAATTAATATATAGCTACTCGCTGGAAAAGGGTATTTCCCTGATATAAGTCTAGTGCCAACAAATAAATCTAAATCGCCGTCCGAATCAATATCAGAAACTTTAACACATTGGGTACTTTCAAGTATGTTTGGGATGGCCGTTGGTTTGTTAAAAAACTCTCCCGAACCATTATTTATATATAACCTATCTTTTAATAACCTGTTGCCTTTTCTAAATTCATTACCACCACTTGTTACATAAAGGTCTATATCTTTGTCTCCGTCGGCATCAAAAAATATTGCACCTAAATCCTCCGAGGCTTTATGCATAGACCAAGGTTGTGAATCACTTTTTACAAAACCTCCTTTATTATTTTGCAAATACATGACTCCTGACTGACCTGCTGCCCCTCCTATAAATAAATCGTCTAATCCATCTCCATTCACATCAGCCACAGTTGAAAATGGTCCATTATTTGATAATTTATGTGGTAATAAAATCTCTTCCTTAAAATCGTCATACTCATTTTCTTGATGGGCAAAATCAATGCCTACTTTCTTTTCGTCTAACTTAGCCAATAATGTGTTAGCTTTGTTTGGTTCATTAATTCGTAAAGTAGCATCAGAATGTTTGGCGGTAAGTATTTTATTAGCAGAAACATCCTTATAAACATTACTTTTACCGTCTGGCCAAGTCACTTCAACCTTTTCTACTTTAGTATCTTTACCAAGACCGAAAAACACACCAGGTTCAACAGAAGAAATAAACCCACGAGTTGTACTATTCTCTCCAACCTGTAATTTATTATTATGATAGATAGTTACCTTGGCTCCGATACCAAATCTATTACTAGGAGCACCTTCAAAATTTATTTTTATAAAATTACCTGTGGCATTATTTTTATAAACAAATGCTGGAGCATCCATATTGTTGGTAACAACATCTAAATCTCCATCGTTATCCAAATCTCCATAAGCCATTCCGCTTGAAAAACTAGGTTTATCAAAACCCCATTCTTTAGCTACTTTTTTAAATCTTAAATTACCTTGATTTTTAAACACATAATTAGATATGGGTTGTGATGGTGCATCCTTACTAATTTGGAATAATTCTTCTGCTGTTATTTTTTTAGAATCAAGTCCCTCCAAAAGCGTTAAATAGTCATTATTATCAACGTCTTTTTTTATACCATTTGATACAATAATATCTTTCCAGCCATCATTATCCAAATCAACTAAAAGACTTGCCCAACTCCAATCTGTATAAGATACGCCAGCTACATTTGCAACATCTGAGAAACTACCCATTCCTGTATTTATTTGCAAAGCATTTGCCATATATTGGTGGTGCGCACCACCATTAACCATAGCATTAAAAGCTTCAGTACTCATAGACCCCATATTTGTTTTAGAACGGTAATGATCTTCTGGAGTCATATCTGTAGTGAATATGTCCATCAAACCATCATTATTAATATCGCCTGTATCAGAGCCCATACTTAGTTGAGTAATATGGTTCATTTGTTCGTTAATAACATTTTTGAACGTTCCATCTCCATTATTATAATACATAAAATCTGGCTCAGCGTAATCGTTTGCTACGTAAAAATCCATCCATCCGTCATTATTAAAATCAGAAACACTAACACTAAGTCCGTAAGAGATGTCTCTTGAAATTCCAGACTCTTCTGAGACATCTACAAATCTTCCACCATCATTTCTGTAAAGTTTATCAAGAAAATGCTGGTAACGTTCTTTAGTTATTTTATTAACTAACATCAGTTTTTTATCCATTAACTGATTGACTTGGTACATATCCAAATCGCCATCATTATCCATATCAAAAAAAACAGCTTGAGTAGAATAACCCACATCTGCTAGACCATAAGCTAATGCTGATTCTGTGAAGGTTAAATCCTGATTGTTGATGTACAGTTGGTTTCTACAATCTTCTAACTCGAGAGAATGCCCATTTCTACTTACATAAATATCTAAATACCCGTCACCATTAACATCTGCCATAGTTACACCCCAGGTCCACCCTGAGTTTTTAGCTACTCTAGATTTTTTTGTAATGTCTTCAAATTTAAAATCACCTTTATTCAAGTACAATCTGTCCGCTACTTGATTTCCACCGAAAAACACATCTGATAGGCCATCATTATTAATATCTCCAATAGCAACACCAGCACCTACGTATATTTGACTATAGAAATAATGATTTAAAAACTTACTTTCCGTCATTGTATTGCTGAAGTCTATCCCAGTAGTTTCAGGAGTTAATAATTCAAATCCTGCCTCCAAAGATTCTGGATTTAGGTCTCTAATAGGTTTATCACAACCGATAAATAACAACGTGCTAAAAGCAAAAACACTGAAGTATCTTATAATATTCATAGTCAATTAATCTTTTAAAAAATTTATATTCTTATTTCTTCTGGTAGTTTTAGTAGAAGTAAAATATAATACTGTAGTTAAATCAGAAATATCTATTCGTATTTTGTTGTAAGATAATTTGAAATATTTTACTAGTTTACCAAAGATATCAAATACCTTAATAACTTCTATGCTTTGATTCTTGGTTTTAATATACAAAAACTCCATTACTGAATTTCTTTTAATACTGTTATCTTTTTAATGTAAAATGTGCCTTATATGTATTTAACTTACCACTTGCAGGTTCAAAATATTCTACTGTAAACCAATAATCGTCGGTTTTCATTAGCCGCCCATTGTAACTTCCATCCCAACCCATGTTTAATGGGTCAATTTGTTTTAAAAACTTACCATACCTATCGAACAAATAAATTTTTGCTTGGTATTGATGTGATAATCCAACAATATTCCAGTAATCATTAACCCCATCTCCATTGGGAGTAAAATAATTTGGGTAATCTATAACCATTACCTTTTTTGAAGACTTTCCGCACCCGTTCTTATCTCTAGAAATAATCTCATGTTCACCAAACGTTACATTATCAAAAACCCCATTTTCTTGCCATAAACCTCCGTCTAAACTAAATAAGAACTCTTCATTTCCTTCACCTGTTGCAGATGCCTCAATCCTATGATTATTAGCAAAAGCTAAGGTTGTAACTTTTACGCTTATAATAGGAGGGGAGCTTACATTAACAACTGTTGTTATCATGGTTGTACAACCAGATACTTTGTCTGTTATTTCTACTGAATAATCGCCTTCTTTTTCTGCAAATAAAAATGCGTCATGTTCTGTTTGTAATGTACTATTATTAAGTGACCATAAAAAACGATAATCATTACTATTAAGCCGAGTATCTATAAGCGGTGGAGCGCTAACTTCTTCTGTTCCATTCGTGTTTACACACAAAATATATTCCTCCTCAAGACTAGTAATGGGTAAAAGATTAACTTTAATCTTAAACTTACTAACGTCAAAACATGATGCACCTCCTGATTGAATATTTTCTACTCTAACATAAATTTCTTCTAGGGTTGATTTATTATTGTAAATATAAGGCAGTTGAGGGAATCCTTTAGTAGCATCAGTACTTGAAGCATAATAGGATACCAAAAACAGGCTCGGATCTAATCCGTTTAATATTTCTGAATTTTTAGTTGTTAAATCAAATTCTCCTAAGCCATCATTCTCAAAAAATATATCACAGATTGTATAATCCTCAATTGGATTTGGAATACGAGGAATACCATGAAATATAGCATTGAATTCAAACCTTTCCAAAAGCACATTATTTACATCAAAAGCTTCTGCTTTATAGGTGTTTGAGGTTGTCACATTATACTCAGGTGTATTCACTCCATTTATAATTTTATAATTACCCATAGCATCTTGTTCATACCATTTGTAATTTACAGCCTTATTTATGGTAGCATTTAAAGTTAATTCATCTTCTTCACACGTTTCAAAAGTTTCTACAATTGGATTTTTTAAAAACACACAGTTGGAGGTCGCAGCGCCTGCAGTTTGTGTTACAGAAATAAATCCTGGATCTCCTGAAAAATTAGTGATTAAAAGTAAGTAATACTCACCCGAATTTGTGTTTTGAAGATTAGCATACTCTACAACATTATTTGAGTAACTACAATCAATAGTATTGCTATTTGTTAAATCTGAAAAACAAGGAGTTCTAGGGTCGTTAAATGGGCCATAGACAATAAAATCCACATCTAAATTTGGAGTCCCTCCATCAATTGTACTTTGTTCTATTTTAAATTGTAAATCGCCATCTTCTGCTATTTGGAAATAAAACCAAGAGGGGTTACGTTGTGCTCTAAGGCATCCATAATCTGGACCTGTTTCAGACAAAATTAATCCCGATGTGTTAGGATATGAAAACTGACTAGAACCGCAAATAGGTAATGCTTCAATACAATGAATAGCTGCTTCTGCTTGACTATAAATCATACTTGATTTTACAATTAAAATTATTATTATATGTATTAACCTCTTTTGCAATTTATTTTTTACTTAGATTAAAAAGAAAAGAAGTGTAATTAACTTAAGTAACTACACTTCTTTAATAATTATAATCAAAAACTAAGGAAATAGGTTTCTACTATTTCTTTATTAGTTTTATACTTTCTGATTGTGTATCTGTAGCTACTTTTGCAAAGTATAAACCTTCATTTAAACTCGACCCATCAATAACTACATCTATTTTATTTGGTGCTAATGTTAACACCTCTTTTCCTAATACATTGTATATTGTTATAGATGTTATGTTAGAGTCTTGTGATTTAATATTCCATTCATCCTGAGTTGGATTAGGAAATACTTTAAACTTAGATAGTGCAGCGTCTTTTACACTTGCAGTAGGCTCTTTATAAAAGTATATATTGTCTACATAAGCTTCAGATATTGATCCGCCTGGATCTAATAAAAATTGAGTTAAAGCTTCTCTTGCATCAATTCCTAACCCCTTAGCGTTGGCCCACAAACCACCATCATCTGTTGATAATAATTCAACATCTAGAGATACCCAAGTCTGGTTTTGGCTGCTATCTCCTGGAAGTGCTAAAGTTACTAACCCCGCATCTGTTTCTCCAGCTGCTCCTGTATGATTAGACCACTTAGGGTTTAATACTTGACCAGCAACCCAAGCATCAGCTACCCAAAAATCCATATGGAAATGTGTCATGTTTGTAGCATCAACTACTGAACCTAAATCTGTTCCCAAAAACACTCCATAGTCTATTTTTAATACATTATCAGCACCTACAATTACTTCTGTAAATTCTGAAGGACTATCCCAAGGCACGTTACTTAACCCTACTGGCGAAGGATAGAAATCACCATATATAGATATTACATCTGCAGCGTTTCTTGCTGGAGGATCCGTAGGACCTTCAGTAGGAGGTACGTTTGGCAATGTGCAAGGGTCGCATGATCCTCCACAATCAATTCCTGTTTCATCTCCATTTTGTTCACCATCAGTACATGTTGGTCCTGAATCTAAAAATAATTCTATATCATCAATATAATATGTGAAGTTTGAGCTTCCATCACCTTCGGTTCCGTTGTCAAATATAATTACAAGCTTGTCATAATCCCTATCATCTATTCCTGAATAATCAAATGTTAAAGTCTCCCATGCATTAGTTGTCGTCATTGTAACTTCTTGTTCAAACTGAATACCTCCAGGGTTTCCAGAGTTTTCAACTTTCAATAACACATTTGTATTTGCCTTAACGGTATAAACCTTCATTGTGAAAGTATTGTTATTGGCAAAATCGATTGGAGTATTAAAAAGCAATGAACTTCCTGCCCATGTAGCACCAGCATTTTTTACCATTTGCCCAACGTTAGCAGAATTATTATCCGAATTACTTTGAGGGTTTGGTATAGTAGTTACTTCTCCACCATCAAAATCAGCCCATGTTGTAGCTGTTTCGAAATCGATTGGAAATTCTGGTCCAGATGCACAAGGGTCGCACGATCCTCCACAATCAACACCTGTCTCATCTCCATTTTGTATGCCATCTGTACAGGTAGGTTCTGCAACTACAGCGGCAACTCCTGTAACAGTATTTACAAGAAATGTTTTTCCATCTACAGGGTTAAACCAATTGGCATTATCAGTATTATCACCAGAACCTCCACCGGCCCAACTAGGGAAAAATGATATTTGTGTATATGGTCCATCACCAGGAACACCTCCACCATCTGGATTTCCTGTAAAGTTAAAATCTAGAGTTTCCCAACCTGTTCCGTTGTGTTGTGCTTCAGCTGTAGAATGACCAATGACACCAGGGTCTTCAGTTCTAGATAAAATATTTATGGCTGTTGCAGAATAAATTTCTACACTTACCACAGGGTCTGATGATAAATCGAGTTTATCATCTTGAAAAATAAGATTTGCTTGTTGCCATGGTGCACCAGCAGCAGCAGATATAACTTCTAATACATTACCCTTTCCCTCTCCTGTTGGGTCTGTTATAATGTTAAAAGAACCAAGACCATTATTCTCGGTGACTGTTGGCGGATCGCCTTCAAAATCTTCCAGTACTATTTGCGAATAGCTAAAAGTACATGCTAAGAATGTGAATAAAAAAATAATTTTTTTCATTTTTATTTAATCGTTTAGTTAGTAATTGTGTAGGTGTTAAAATTTGAGAGTTTACAAAAATAGTGTTAAAAAGATGTGGTATTATAAATCAATAGCTATACAAAAAACATACAATTCAAAAAAACTCATAAAATGCATGTAACTTGTATTTAATCTGTATTTAAGCACAGTTTATCCCTTGTTTGAGCAAAAAAAGACCTTTTAAAAGGTTGTAGTTGCAATGAAAAAACTGATGTGTTGTAGTGATGTTGTGGTAAGGAAAAACATAATAACCTTATTGTATATGTGTTTTGCTTTACTTTGAATAAAAATGCCACTGTTTTAAACTAAAAATGTTCAATAAGAGTATTAAAAATATCACAACTATAAAAAAGGTTTGCATTAAAGAAATATCTATAGTTCACTTGACTAACTCCATTATAATAATTCTGATTAACTCAATATATCTTAATTGATAATCTTTTTTCGCAAAAAAAAATCGCTTGATTATATCTAGCGATTTTTATGAATCTATTAGCTATTTAGCATCCCACTATATCCATTTCTTAGCAGCTAATCTATTTTTGATATTAGTCAAGTTATTGTTATCAACAAAATTTAAATTTTCATTTTTATCCCATAAACCCCAATAAGCCCCGACATCCCCTTCTGAACCAACTTTCCATGATTCATCAAACGATGAAAAATAAAATATGTCGATATCATCTTCTTTCGACCACTTTTGAGTATTTATAAAATATTTCATGGCATTACCCTCAGAAGGGAACGCTCCATTAAGTCCTTCTCCTTGACTAGGCCATCCAGTTTCTGTTATAATTACCTTTTTACCTTTTGCAGCCTTTACTGCTTGATTATACATATCTTTCATGTAAATCAATGAATACTCAATACTGCAACCTTCCCAATACGGATAACAGTTAGCTAAAATAACATCACAAGCTTCAGTTATTTTAGGACGGTGAACAAATTCATAATAAGCATCAACATAACCAACTGGTATATCGGTAATTTCACTTTTTACATTATGAATAAAACCTATAAGTTCTTCTTCGGTTAAATCCCCTCTATACATAACTTCATTACCTACAGCAGCAACATCAATTAATCCTTCAGATGCTAATTTTTTAAGTCCTTCTATTTCTTTATGGTTCATTTCAGATTCATTACCTAACCAAGCACCTACTAGGGTTTTCATACCCATTTCTTTAGCAATCTTAGGAATTAACTCATTACCTTCAGTACATGAAAAAGACCTTACCCATTTAGTGTGCGGTTTTATAATCTTTAATCGTTTTCGTATCTGTTTTTCGGTTAGTTGGTCACCAGGTTGTTGACCTTCCTGATAAGGACTAAAACATAAACCATGCATACCGCTTTTAAGAACTCTCTTAAAACAATTTTGTAACCCTTTGGTTGTTTTATTGTCTAATTCTGCTCCCGACAATGACATTATTTTATCTGACCTGTACGACATGATTTTAAGTTAACTTTTTAATTTTCTTTTTCTTTCATCTAGTGCTTCCCTAATTTCACTGGCCCGTTTTTCAGTAACATCATAATTACGCATCACATACATGGCAATAAGTGTACCTACCATAGGAAAAAAACAAAAGAAAGCATGTAGCCCGTCAACAGCTGATTGCTGACCTAAGGTTGCAATATCAGGATTAAATCCAACTACAGATATTATTACGCCGCTTAAGGCTCCTGCAATGGCAAAACCAACTTTAACCATCCACCAATAAATAGCTCCAAAAATACCTTCTCTTCGTAAGCCAGAATTTAATTCGTCTATATCAATAACATCAGCTGTCATAGACATCATGATGGTAAATAAGCTTCCTATTCCGAAAGAAAAAAATGGTAGTGCAATAATATACAACCAAGGCTTACCTGGTACAAAAAGAAACCAAAGCATAATATACCCGATAACCGAAATACTTTGCGATACCATAAATGCCTTTTTCTTTCCTATAATTTTAGACATCCATGTTACAATAGGTATAACAATAAATGTAGTGCCTAATGCTCCTAGACATCCAAATAGAGATACCCAGATACCACTAGCAGCAGCATCACCATTAAAGAGTTTATACACAATAACAAAAAAAGTTAGCGACGCTACAGTATTAAACGCATTAAACACCAGAAACGTGGCGGCACATAATTTCCTAAACTCTTTTATCTTAAATGCTTCAGCAAAACTATCAACGAAAATCTTTTTCAAACTACTGCCAATATTTTTCAAATTTAATGGCTCGTAATTTTCATTTACGGTAGATTTACTTTTTATAAATATTGCGGGAACCATGGCGCAAATAGTACAAGGTATAGCCACCCAAACCGCCAACTGTCTTACCGCCACATCGGCAGATGGAAACCACTCTGGATCGTACATAATAATCCAAAATAAAGGAGCAATTACCCAAGCCCATTGTCCAATCCATTGCGCAACTGCCATAATATTGGTACGCTCATGAAAATCGTCACTCATTTCGTAACCCATAGCTACGTATGGTACACTAAAAAGTGTTAATCCTAGATAAAAAACGATGGACCATAAGAAGAAATACCAGAAATTGAATTGCAAGGTGTTTTCCCTGAAGAGTTGCCACATAAAAACATAGGCTATTCCCATCATTATTCCACCTAATAGTACGTATTGTCTTCTTCGTCCCCATTTAGATTTTGTGTTATCTGAAATATATCCCATTATCGGGTCAGTGATAGCATCAAATATTCTAGGGAAAAAATATATAAGTGACCACATCCAACCTGTAAATCCAAGATCTTGTACTAAAACAACCATAAATATGCCTAGAATAGCTGGAAACATTTGGTTAGCTAGCATACCAACTCCAAAGGCTATTTTTTGCCCTACAGGAACTTTGCTTCTAGATGCTATTTTAACTATTGACATATTGTATTTTATACTGATCTTATGCTGTTTATAACTGTTGATTTTAGAACTTTAAGTTTTCATGCTTATTCCAAAGCCCCCAATAGGCTCCAACGTCACCTTCATCACCAGTTTTCCATGACTCATCAAAAGATGAAAAATAGAAAATTGGGATATTGTTAGCTTCTGTCCAACCAATGGTATCAATAAAGTATTTCATAGCGGCCTCACTAGAAGCAATTGCTCCATCTAAACCACCCCCTTGACTTGGCCATCCAGTTTCTGTTATAATGATTGGTTTTCCTTGTGCAGCATCAACGACAGAACCATACATAGCCTGCATGTGTCCTAACGCATATTCAATTGGGCAACCTTCCCAATAAGGATATAAATTTGCCAATATAACATCAGTACTTTCAACTAAAATAGGATGCCTTGAAAACTCATAATAAGCATCTACATAACCCACAGGAATATCTAATCCTACCAAAGCTTCTTTAACTCGATTGATGTAACCTACTAATTCATTTAAAGTCAAATCATTTCTATATAAAACCTCATTACCTACAGCAGCAACATCAACATGACCTGCCTTAGCTAGTGCTATTAAACCTTCTATTTCTCTTTCATTATCATCCTTATCATCGCTAAGCCATGCACCAACCAAAGTTTTAAGACCATGCTTTTTTGCTGCAATTGGTACATACTCATTACCTTCTATACAGGAAAATGACCGAATAGCTCCAACATGTGGTTTCAATATACTAACGCGTTGCTCCACCTGTTCCATACTTATATCATCTCCGGGAGATTGTCCGTCTTTGTACATGCTAAAGCATATACCATGAAAGCCATTTTGTATAGTTTTATGCCATAAGGCTTTTAATTCTTCCAATGAATAATCTGAAAGATTAATTCCTTGGGTTGCTATTTGACTATAACTGGATTTATAATATGATTCTTCTCTATAAGACATTTTTCTTTTAATTTTAATTCTCCGTTAAAGGATAACTCATATTTTTTAGAATAGGTTTGATTAAAATACCCCTCTACAATTCTTTCTAGTGTATACTTTTATTTTGTCTACTTGTTTTGCTCCAGTTGGTATTTCTTCTAGTTTTAATCCTGGATAATCATCAGCTTGCTTCCATTGCTCTATTGTAGAAGAGAAAAATGATGATGCGTCTGAATTAGCCTCGTAAACAATTAAATCATAGACTTCTCCTAAATCTCCACCAAAACGAACTACAACCTGCCATTCCCCATCTCTTTTATAAGAGGTATTTGTATGATCTGACTGAGGGTAATAACGATCATCCGAAGGACGAACCAATACCCAAATATCATTCGTGTTTGATTCTGGATAAACGCCCATAGTTAAAATCCTGCAATCAACAGAATCTTTATCTATTGGAGAAATCACCTTAGTGGCTTTAACTTCACCTTTAACTTTTAATTTGTTTCCAATTGAAACTTGCTCAATTTGACTGTTATATTTAACTAAATCTGACGAATAGCTGGCATAAATCATCATTAAAACACCTATAATTCCAGCTGGTATTCCAAGCTTAGTACTAATAAACCTAGTACCCGAGTTCTTTTTTATACTGCTTAGGATTGCAATTAATATAAGTACAAGCCCTACTATGATTAATATTTTTGTTGACATTCTATTTTGGTTTATTTTTTATTAATTAACCGTTCGCAATCATATCACGCCTCTACGCTCTTCTAATTGCTCCTTAATTTCCTTGGCTCTTTCTTCAGTCAAGTTATATTTCCACATCACCCATATTGCTAAACCAGCCGTTACAACAGGAATAACAATATCAGCTATTCTAAGTTGTGTTAATGTTTCTGCTGATTGGGTTACTGCGTTACCATCAAATCCAATAAGGCTTAATACAAGACCTCCTAACACTAAAGCTAAACCTTGACCAAGCTTTACAACCCACCAGTATAATGCCCCAAAAGTTCCTTCTTTTCTAGGCATCCCGTTAACAAGTTCATCTAAATCACAAACATCTGCCGTCATACTCATCATCAAAGTAAAAAGACTTCCTAAACCGAATGACATTAAAGGAATTGGAATAAAAGATAGCCAAACATTATCTGGAGTAAAAGACCACCATTTTAAAAGATAACCAACAATAGAAAGTGCTGTTGAAATAATAAAAGCTTTCTTTTTACCCCACTTAGTAGCCATTTTTGATACTATTGGAATCACTAAAAAAGCTGAAACTAGTGCTCCTACAGAACTGAACCACGCTGGCCATGTAGCTGTAGCTTCATAACTTCCATTAAATATGTAAAAAACGAAAATGAAAAAACTAAAAGATGCAACAATTTGATAACCATTAAAAACTAAAAATGTTGCTCCACATAATTTCATAAAAGGCTTATTTTTAACTGCCTCTCCAATACTTTTAAATAAGTCTTTTACATTACTAAAGATGTTCTTTAATGTTAAAGGCTTCCTATCTCCCATATTTGCAGAATCTGTTCCCCTACAAAAAATAGCAGGTAAGAGTCCAAGTATTAAACATGCTACTCCAACATATATCGCCATTGTTCTAACACCTTCGGCTTGGTTTTCGAAAATATCTGGGTCTGCAATAATTACCCAAAACCACGGTACAATTACCCATGCTATAAGACCTACAGTTTGCGAAAACGCCATGAGCCTTGTTCGTTCATTATAATCAGAAGTCATCTCATATCCTAAGCCTACTAAAGGTGTGGCAAACATTGTATTTCCGATGAGGAATACCATAGACATGATTAGAAAGTACCAAAAATTATATTCTGATGAATTGTTCTCGTCAAGCTGCCAAAGCAAGACAAATGTAATGGCACTTAAAATACCTCCAATAAAAATGTATGGCCTCCTTCGACCCCATTTTGAACTTGTGTTATCAGATATGAATCCCATAATTGGGTCAGTTATCGCATCAAAAAACCTAGGTAATCCTCCTAAAAGACCTGCTAGAAATGGATCCATTCCAAATGCAGTTAGTAAAAAGAACATAAAGAAACCTAAAGCTCCTGGATAAAGATTTAAAACCAAATGGCCTGCTCCAAAAGCGGCTTTTTGGCCCAATGGTACTCTATCACTTGCGGGTGTTTTTACATTTGGCATAATTTAATTTTTTAGTTAGTTAGTTTTGGTTATGCTTTTGGAATTACAATAGTTTGAATTGCTTGAGCATCTATTGAAAATTCTACATTCTCTTCATTAAGTGATAAGCTTATAGTTTTTGGGGTTTTTGTTTCATTAAAAAGTACAATAGCAAAAGAGCCGTCAGGGTTTTGTGCAGCAGTTGCCATTAATGTATCATCTGAATTTTCTAATTCTATAATTTTTGCTTCTGGCCTAATATATTTACTAAAGTGGGCCATAGTATGGTAAATAGGAGTGAAGTACACCTCATCTGTATTAGGATTAACTATAATAGGGGCTATGCACCAATTTTTAAACCAATTCGGTCCACCTTTGGTGTCTAGTACCATATTCCAATCTACCCAACCATCTACCCAATTATTTAGGCACCCAATAATATCTCTAGCATATCTATTTACCGGTGCATATTTTGGGTGTAGGTGTTTATCTTTTTCAGGTGCCCAATCCCAACCCCAATCGGTTGCTTCTTTCTTCCAGTACCATGCATCATCCTCCCAAACAGGTGTTTCTGCATCTACACAAGCTTCAGATTGAATTAAAAGCTTATTTGGTGCTTTGTGATGCGCATACTGCAATTCTTCTGGGAACACTTCAAAAGTACTTGCATACCAATGAATGGCTGTACCGTCAAAATATTTTGATGTGTCTTCATTTTTAAATTGAGAGTCTACCCATTCTTTTAAATGCTCTCTGTTCTGATCATATCCTAATATTTTTAAATGACCTTTACCATCTGCTTCTAACTTTGGCCCTAAGTGGTTTTGGACAAAATTGGTCATTTCATCAGGTGTATAATGCATACTCTCCCAATTATTACCGTTGCCTAAGGGTTCATTTTCTACTGTAAAACCCCAAATATCAATACCTTCAGCTTTGTACGCGTCTGCATATTTTGAAAAAAATAAGGCCCAAGTATCATAATATTTAGGTAGTAATTTACCTCCTACCCATTTGTTGTTATCTTTCATCCAAGGTGCTGCCGTCCAAGGGGAGCCGAAAATTTTGAACCCATCAGTAGACGCTGCCATAGCCTCTTTTATAAATGGAATCAAATCGTCTTTATCTTCTTCAATAGTGAAATGCTCAAGGTTTTTATCGCCTTCAACAGGAGTGTATGAATAGTTTGAAACAGAGAAATCACAAGAATTCATGTGTGTTCTTGTTAGAGAATAATGAGCACCTTCTTTACTAAAATAGGCATCGATTATTTTTTTACGATTCTCTTTACTTAACTTATTTAATAAGTAGGCCGACGACTCTGTGAATGCACCACCAAATCCTGTAATAGTCTGAAATGTTTTTTCAGGGTTTAATTTAAGTACTACTTTATTTTCTGAATTTTGAAACTCTGTTATTCTAGACAGCTTATTACCTGCTTCTGAAGTTTCGTAAACCTCAACTAGCAATGTTTTGTCCTCACTATTACAACTTATCATAAGCACAATTACTATTAAAAGTGATATGTTTTTTAATGCCCTCATCTCAATCAGTTCTCTATTAGTGGTTGTTTTGACTTGCATGCCACGCTTCAGGTGTTGGAGGAACTTCCACATCCTTCATCAGGGCTTCTTTATCGCCACCATACGTTTTTGTTATTGGATTGCCGTTTCTTGTTAGACCTTCAAACGTCCCTTTGTCCACTTCATCCCAAAGCACATATTTTGCTTTTCCATCAACAGTAAATAGTCCAAAATGCTTTTCTGAATTTCCTGGATTATCACCACCTTTCCAAGGCTCATCAAATCCTTCAAAATAAAAACATGACATTCCTGCTTCATTTGTCCAATCTCTCATATGCTGATAATACAATGCTTCTTTATACTCATCACACGCTTTAGAACCATTAGTACCATAATGCCCAGAAGAAAAACTTGCCCAACCTGTTTCTCCAATATGTATAGGTTTATCAATACCAAGACTTTGCATATATTTTTTTACATTACTGGTTTGTGTCATGGCATATTCCTTAGCCCTTAACATGGAAATTTCTATTTTTTCCATATCTGTTTTACCTTCAAGTCCTTCTTGATTTAACCAAAACTCTGGTTGGTAATGTGTATCATGCATAGGGTAGGTGTGGACAGATAAAAAATCTACAGCTTTAATTAGATTATTTAAATCTTCTACATGGTATTCTTCTCCACCGCCACCCCAAGAGGCAAAATTATCTGAACTGGTTACCCATAAATCTTTGGGAAGCTTTCCTTCTTTTTTTAAGTCTTGAAGATGTTTTACCCATTTTAAGATAATCCAAGGTTCCACATAATAGGTAGTCGCCCATTTCACCATAGCTTCGTTGCCTACGGCAATGGCTTTTACGATATCAGGATATTTATTTGCCAAATGGGCTGTAACTAGAATTTGCGCTTCATTAGCTGCGCTCTCTTCGTTATGATTTGGCGCTCCATCTGTCCAAGCATTTTTACAGTCAATCCAAGCGCCTAACATGACGTACATTTCAAAACTTGAATCTTCTTCTTTTAACTCACTTATTGCTTTTAGCAGATTAATCGCTTGTGGTTTGTGTACTTTATAGGTGCGAAGTAATTTAATGTTTAAGGCCGCCAATAACTTAAGGTCTTCTTTAAGTTGGTCTATTGTTGGCTCCTTACCATGATCCTCATACCTGTAGCCACCATAAGACATAGCCAAATAGTCTGGATTACCAAAAATATCCTTAGCAGTTAACTGCACTTTTTCTTCTGCCTGCTTTGTATCCTTTGTTTTGGAATTATTACAGGACCACATCATGCAAATTGAAAGTATCAGCAATAGTTTTTTCATCATTGATTTATATTGTTATTTCTTCTCGTTTAGGAGGTACATGCACATCCTTTAGCAAATCTTCCTCTTTGCCATTATAGGTTTTTGTAATAGTTTTACCATCTCTAGTTAACCCATTAAAAGCACCTTTATCTACTAAGCCCCATATAGCGTATTTTGCCTGCCCTTTAAGGTTGATTAATCCAAAATGATTTTCAGATCCTAATGGGTTTGCGGCATCTTTCCACTGCTCATCAAAAGCTTCAAAATAAAAGCATGAAATTCTTTCTTTATTAGTCCATTCTCTAGTCAACTGATAATACTTTCCAGATTTGTATTCATCTGCAGCCTTAGATCCATCTGCACCATAATGTTCATTGGAAATAGTTGCCCAACCTGTTTCTCCGATATGTACAGGTTTGTTTATGCCCAAGCTTCTCATATAGTTAGCAACACTATCATATTGCTTTTGGGAAAACAATATGGCTCTTTGCATTGCCGAGTCTACTTTTTCTTTATCTGATAGTTCTAATTCTTCTTCAGAAACTAACCAAAAGGCAGGATTATAATGAGAGTTGTGCATAGGATAGGTATGCATTGATATATAATCTACTGCCCTGATTAGGTTATTTAAATCTTCGTTATGGTAATTAGGGTCTCCTCCCCAAGACGAAAAATCATCTGAACTTGTTATCCATAAATCTCCAGGTAATTCGCCTTTATGCTTTAAATCTTGTAAATAATTTACCCATTTTAAAATTACACGAGGACGCACAAAATAGCTCGTGGCCCAATTAACCATTGCTTCGTTACCAACAGCAATAATTTTAACAATATTTGGGTACTGTTTTGCTAAAGCTACTGCTCGCTCTATTTCACCTGCATTTTGTTCACTCTCTACCTCATGATTTGGAACTTTATCTGTCCATGCGTTTAAGCAATCAATCCAAGCTCCCAGCATCACATACATTTCAAACGAGGAATCTTCATTCTTTAATTCACTAATGGCTTTAAGTAAATTGGAAGCCTGTTGTAATTGTACGTTATAGGTTCGCAATATTTTAATACCCATAGCCGATAATAATTTCATATCATCCTTAAGCTCATTTATGGTGGGTTGGATATCTCTTGTTTTTTGACGATAACCGCCGTAGGAAATGGCTAAGTAATCAGGGTTTCCTAAAATATCGGCAGCACTTAATTGCTTTTCCGTATGTGTCTTTTTCTTAGATTCTAGCATTTATAAAAATATTGGTTGTAAATATTTTGACTTACTTGAATTTCATTTTTACTTCTTTATGGATACAATAATCATCTTAACCTCTCCATTTCTTTCAAAAAGTGATTTTGAAACAGATTCATCTAAAATAATATTGTTGTATTTAAGCTGTTTTCCATCATTATAAACAACTTCCAAACCTTCTGCTTCTGATAATTTATAAATGATTGGAACTTGACAATATGTAAAACATAACGAGTCTTTATCAAGTGTAAGTTCTTGCTCTACTTTATTTACATCTATATAATTGAATGTTTTTGGAGTATTCAAAAACTCTTTTTCTTGAAGCATACTTGGTTTAAAAATAATTTTTCCCGCTTGAACAAATACACCTAATTCTCCAAACCTACTTAGTACATCTTCTTTTACCTGACCCGTCATTCCTGGCTGTTGAGCACCTTTAGTTGCTGGTGTATGCGAATAAGGGTCTGTTGGGAAAGCACCATATAATTCTGGCGACTTGTGCACCCCGATTCCTGCATTTATTTCATAATAATGATCGAAAAGTCGTCCAATTATTGCAGCATCCTCGTTCTCGTTAACTGCTCTTAAACAATTTTCTTGAACCGCTAATAATAACTTAGAAACCATATGCCAATAAATAGACCCTAAACCTTCATAACCAAAAAATGTACCTGAGCGACCTGTAAAAGACTTATGATCAAAAATATCTTCAAAGGTTTGAAGCAAAAATGCTTCGTCTTTTTTAGCTAAAGATTTATAGTTTTCATCTAAATTAGATAAAGCTTCTTTTAAACTATTTGCGTTATTAAATGCGCCATTAAAATGATATCCTCCATTTACATCCTTCTCAACAACTTGTCTATTGCCATCTGCAATAAGGCGTTTAAGTAGTTCTGAGTGCTCTACTTTACTTGCTGGAATATTGTTCTTTTTATCAAATCGAGGAAGTTCCTTGTTGGGGTACAAAATATAGCTATACTGGTCTTCTCTAAATAGCGCGCTACTTTTCAATCCATCTAATAAACTTAATGCTTGAGTAGGAGAGAGGTAGCCAGCACTTAAAGCTGCTACTTGACCTTCTAACATTTCAGATAGATATGAAATGGAAACCTCTGAGTAATTTTCAACCGTCATTAAATTATAAGCATGATACATATTATCATCACGCTTATTGGCATTAATGCTATGTTCAAAATAAGATTTTGAAATCTCAATAAAGCTTGATATATCTGCTAAACTTAATTCTGTTTTGGAACTTGAAAATCCATATTTGTAAATTTTAGCTCTGTATTTACTTCCTGCGCCGCCCAGTCCATCGAGTACTGTTTTACGATCTTTATCAGAAATATTTCCTGATAAAATATTTGCGTTACCTTGAAGTGTTTCAGAAACTTGATTGAAGAAATTTGCTAATTCTTCTGAAACTTTTACGGATTCAATATCCGATTTTGAAACAATACCTTCAAAGAAACTTAAGAACCTATAGATGTAGTATAGCGTTACCATAGATACACCATTACCCACCAAAGCATTATTTGCATCATTCCATTCTGGCCTTTGTGTATTTAACCAAATACCGCCTTCTGGAATAAAGTTTGAAATTTTTGAAAGTACGGTAGCCAATATTTTTTCAATAAAATTAACTCTATAAATATTTGCATTTTGATCTAGTAACAAGGCACCGTCGGCACCTAATTGATCTCTACGTTTATGAATTGTTCTATCTAATTCATAGTTAAAATCAATGGTGTCTTTAGGGTTCTTGAGTGTATCCTCGTAACTTTTAATAATATAAGGTACATTAGCATATACGAATACATCTTGATTGAAGCGTTTCTCTAAAGCTCCGGGATAATGACCCTCAATAATTTCCAAGAATTTTAACAGGTAGATAATTTGATGATCGCCCCAGTAACCAATGTAAGACCAAGGATCGTGTTCTTCAATAACTTCCCAATCAAAACCACCTTTAGTTACTCGGTATGGATTATACCCTTCAAAAGTTGTGGCGTTTAAGAACTTATGAATCATGCCTTCTATATACTCAGGATAGGAATGCGCTAAAGCTTCCCAATTTTGGAAAATATCTCGCCAATTACCTTCATAATCTAAAATCTTTGAACCATCAACTTCACTTGTTGTGTTAATAGAAAATTTGTTCCAAGGTCTACTTGGATCACCATGTCTCCTACTAAATTTTAACGGTAAATATTCAAAACATAAACGTTGAAAATCTTTGTTGTTATGGTTTTCGGTAAGCTTTTGAATGTCTGCTAAACTAAATGTGTCGTTTAACCCATTTAAAACCGATTGCTTTTCTTTGAAAACATCTTTATTTGCGCCAATAATGTATTTTAAGAAATCGGACTTCTCAATGGTATAACCATCGTCAAAAATACCACCACGCATGATGTTAAACAACGTGTTCGAGAAGTGCCTCATGTTAGTTAAAGGATCCTCTGTTTGTTGTAATCCGTCAGATGCAGCGGTTAAATCGATTAGATTCTTTGTTCCTAGATCAATATCATTTTGAACTAAGCTTTCTAAATCAGCTTCATTTTTAATTGTTTCCGAAATTTGAACTACATCTGTAATAGATTGATTCACATTAGTAACAAAACTCCAACTCTTAGAAGCTTCTTCAGCTAATTCCATTTTAGAAACAGTAAAATAGGCTCCTTTTTCTGCTTTGATATCTACTTCTTGGGATACCGCATTGCCTTTTCTAAAATTATCTAACTGCAATGAGGAAATTAAATAGGTTGGGGAGTCTAATCCAAAAGACCATACAACATTTGATTTTAAAGCTTCACTAGGTTCAGCCTTATCAACAATTACAGAACTTAAAGCATAGACACCTAAACCAACTTCTTCTTGTAACTCACTCTTTTTGTATGCATCAACTAAGTTGCTTCTTGAATTTTGCAAATCTGCTGAAACCGTTGCAGGCAAAATATTCTGAAAACCATCAAGAATAGAAACTTCAACTTTATCATCAAAGTTGTTAATTAGGGTAGATTTTTTTACAAATCCAAACCTGTTACTTGAATTCCATTGGTATCTAAAAGTTAATCCTAAGTCTAAATTATTTTCTTCAAAAACAACCTTATTTCCATATCTGTTTTTATACAGATTGGTTTGTGTTTTATAAATCCCTGTTTGACGAATAGAAAATGGCTCCCAAAGATACTTTTTACCGTTTTTTATCACATGAAAAATAGCTTTACTGCCTGTGGTTTCAGCCATTTCAGTAATTTTATCATCAGTGTAATAAGGGAATAACGAATAATCAGCATTTTTACGTCCTGCTGTTAAACCTCCGTTACTTGAAATAAACATCCAATGGTTGGAGTCACTAACAATACTCATAAAAAACGGTCGCATTTTATCACTATTCGAAATCTTATAATACATTTCGTTATTAAAAGTGATTAATTCGCCTTTTATATCCATTGTTTCGTTTGAAACATTATGCGCTTCTGTAGTAATCATAGTTTGGTAATAATCTGTGTACTATTTTAAAGATTAGCCCATTTATAAGGAGCTAATCTTTAACAATTTATTTATAGCTCATTGAAGAATATCCTGAACTCAAGTTTAATCTATAGACCCTCCATAGTATACTCTCACGTAATCAACATACATAGTTTGAGGAAATACAGTATCTTCTGTAGGGTTGCCATCAAAATTACCACCAACAGCCAAATTAATAATCATAAAAAATGGACCATCATTGAAAACCCAATCAGAGCTATCAACATCCTCTTCATCATCTAAGTCTTGTGGTGCAATCCTGTTATATAAAACATCATCTACATAATAATTGATATAATTTGGGCCCCATTCAACACCGTAAATATGAAATTCTGTATCAACGCGAGAATTTTCAAACTCATATTTTTTCAATAAAGGGTTTGCTCCCGAATACCCTGGACCATGCACAGCGCCACTTACAATTGTTGGTTGTGAACCAGCATTTTCCATAATATCAATCTCACCACAAAAAGGCCAAGTAACCTCATCAATATTAGCACCCAATAACCAGAAAGCTGGCCACATGCCTTTGCCATATGGCAATTTCATTCTAGCCTCAAACCTTCCGTATTTTTGTTTAAATAATCCTTTTGTTAATATTCTAGCTGATGTATATCCTGAGCCTTCAAAATCTTCCTTGATAGCAGTAATTTTTAGCATACCATCTTCTACAACAACATTTTCTGGTCTATCTGTATAATATTGAAGTTCATTATTACCCCATCCATTATCACCTGTCCCTATGTCATAAGTCCAGAGGTCACTATTTAATGCTCCATTCTTGTCAAACTCATCAGCAAAAGTTATCTGATTGAAAGTTGTAACCTTTTGCGTTTCATCTGGATTACAACTTAATGTAATCGCTCCTGTAATAAAAAGTACTAATGAAGTACTCAGTAAACGGAGTGATCTTGATTCTACTTTATTCTTGAAATTCATGTTTTCTTTTTTTTTAATTTTCGGTATAGAAATATATATTATCCAGAGACACGTTAGCAATTGTGCCGTCAGATACAAATAACATCATACCAATAGCTTCTCTTGCGCTTAATCCACTAAAACTGGATAAAGGAATATCAAACTGTACCCAATCGTTACTTGTTAAATCAGAGCCATTTACCCTAAACGTGCCTGATACCTCATTGCTTTGTGTGAAATTATTATGCAATGATATATCAATATAATCAGCTGCATCTACAATTTCGTTCGCTCTAATATCAATATGTAAGAACTCCATTTCAGTAGCATCTACTGGCGGTACTCCGCTTCCTCCTCTTCCATAAAACTCAATAGCTACAAAATTTAGTAAGGTGTAATTTATTACGTTACCTCCATCTTCCTCAATAGATCCCCCAAGAGTTGTTTGAAAAGGTTCGTAGAAGCCATTGTAGTTATCTACCGCAACATTGGCAAATACATCACTAAATATTGATATAATATCAATATCCACCGCTTCAACAGTCAATGACCCAGCGGCATTCAAACCACCAAGGCTTGCTGTTATGGTAGCAAAAGCATCTGGTTCTCCTGTTTCGGGGTCTACATCACCAGCACCATCAACCGATACAACACCTTGTTCATTTACAGAGGCTACAAATGGATTTGATGTTTCAAAATCAAAATAGTAAGGTGTCACAGAAACTGTAACATCTTGTCCATTAGGAAGATTGGCTGTATAAGTAAAGCTGGTTAATGGGACAGTAGTATCAACATTTGCTTGTGCTGTTTGATCTTGCCCTCCAAGAATTGCAGGTCTAGGCTGTCCTATTGTACCTAATTTTTCAAACTTTACTTCATCTAACCAAAAAGTAAAGCCTATACCATTGTTATTTGATGTGCCAGCAGAAAAAAGAAACATACCTCTTTCCTGAACTAGCTTTGATGCATCTGGAATTGGAATAATATACTTTTTCCACTTAGTAGACAATTCAATATTAGACATATTTACCGCATACTTGTTTTTATCAAAATCAGTCCCAAAACCTACCTGATCAATTGTAGTTGTTGTAGAACCTTTAGCCCAAAACGTCAAAGCGTCGTATTCCGTTAAATCTCTACCTTTTCCCCTATCTCTAAAAATACCTCCTATGTATCCTCCATCGGGATCTGTTGGAGAAGGCACATCAATCCTTATAGATGACCTACCGCTGTATGCTTCATTTTCATCTGTACCAAATCCTTCTGGATTAGCACCTGTTGCGGGATCAAAAGATTCAAAAAACTCGTCTGTAAGTCCTACTGGTGCATCTGTGTATATTTCTGGATTACTACCAAAAGTAGCAACTTCAACATCGTCAGAAAAACCTCTTTCACAACTTATCAATGCAATACACATTAATGCTATAAAAGGAAAGACAATGTGATATTTATAAATTAATTTTTTCATGATCATATTGTTTTTTATTTACCAATGTTAATATGTATGTACGTTCTTATTTCCCACTCAGTGCCATCTGGGAATCCAGCAGGACTAATAGTTGGCTCTGTTGCAAATTCTGGAGTTTGATTTGGTAAGAAACGTGGTGAATTTTGATCTAAAGAACGCCACATTCCTCTGATACCAATTTGAGTACTAGGTAAAATAAACCAATCTGGTTTTCCTAGAGTAGTAGATACATCTAACATTAATTGAAGTGGATATGTTAAGTTAAAATCGCGGTGGTAATCAAATGGCCCCCAATCATTTATTTTAACATGAGACTGTACTTTAAACTTGTTATAAAGCATTCTTATATCTCCACCGAAACGTTTTATTGTTCTTTGGGAGTCTCCATTTGCTTGTCCATTACCATAATAGAAGTTACCTATAATACCTAAATCACGGTTAAATTTTGAAACTATGCGAGTGTGAGCTTCCCACAAGTCTTGAGCAGGTGCAGATTCGCCAAAAGCAAAGAATGTTCGATCTGCTAAAAACCCTATGTGGCCATCCATT
Source organism: uncultured Algibacter sp. (assembly GCA_947502405.1). Classification (GTDB taxonomy): domain Bacteria; phylum Bacteroidota; class Bacteroidia; order Flavobacteriales; family Flavobacteriaceae; genus Algibacter_B. The sequence goes on from CANMZT010000003.1 coordinate 147,009, forward strand.
TGTGTTGGTAAATGTCTATATACAAACCCAGCACTGACAGCAAATTTGGCGTCTTCAGATCTATCATTATCCCAAGCATACATCCAAGAACCTGGTGTTGGGTCATAAGTTAGTAATATTTCACCTGCTGTAGTTTCTCTATTACCATTTCTAACCGCAAAAGGATCATCAATTACGTTTCTTAAACGTCCCGGTCCTGGTGCGTTATTAGGCATCGCATCAACAAGTGGCTTTTGCCACATAAAATTAGGAGCGATTTGTAAATCTCCAGCAGAAAATGTGAAACCAGACAAGAAATTAGTCATGTTCCCACTCCCAGAATCTTTAAGTCTCCATCCTGTAAACGTTCTAGTTTGATCTACACCTCCATTAGCGACTAAGCCCATGTATGATCCTTGAGCATACATATTAAAACTACCTTTTTGATAGGTAATTTTAGCTTTAGCACCCCAATTATCTTCACTATTAATCTTATCTACAACAACTACATCTGTATTTTCTTGAAACATTTGGAAAGAACTACCGTTTAGAGGATTACCACCCCACATACCCCCTAGGGTTACCCCAAAATGACCAAACTCTCTTTCCAAAGCAAGTGTTGCTCTTTCTGTTGGCCAAGGAGTAATAACACCTGAACGTATTTGATTTGTATTTAATACACGACGTCCTGAATCATCAAACTCTAGGTCTGTATTAAAATCCCTGTGATATATTCCTGTTACATCCCATTTAAGAATGTGTTTTGAGTATTTTAATAACATTGTTGGGTTGGCTCCCCACCATAGTTGCGGACCAAAAGCTGCCTTTAAGCCTTCTAATTCTCCTTTAGCATCTACTTCTATTCCTAAAATTTCTCCATTATAGATATCTAGGTTTGGACCATAGTTTGCTTCAGGGTAAAGGTTAAAAAAATCACCTTCATAAGCCCAATGATAATGCCCTGTTCTGTAAAACCCTCTTAAATCAAATTCTTTTGCATTCCACTCAAATTCAGCCTGATAAACTCGTAAACGGTTGTTATCAGTAATGGTTATTGGTTCCCCTTCTGAATTATTGACCGTTACTGGTCTACCAACGTTCTCATAAAATATTTCATTTATTGGATTACTAGCAACATTACCTAAAATATTGAAGTCAACATTAGCTTTCATATTTGAAGCTGGTTTTCCTTCAACACCAACAAAATAAGATTGCATATGGTCAAACCCTAATTGGTTTGGAAAGGTTTGTGTATCAGTAGGGTCTGCTGTCTCTGGCGTAGTTATTAAACTGCCGCCAGTGTTAAATGTGGTAAATTGAGCTGACAATCTGCTTATACTTAATTTTTGTGAATCACTTCCACCAAGTGCAGCTTTGTCACCACGCGCTCTTAAAACGGCATCCATGATATTAATATTATCAAAATAATTTTGAATAAAATCCAAATCTACACCTTCTCCATAAGGGTTTAATGCGTGTGCGTCTTTTAATGTGTAATATGAAGCACGAGGATATAAATCATATAAACCACGAGCATCAGTTGGCCCTTTAGCACAAATTCCAAACCATTCTTCATTCATGTTATTAGAGCCATCTTTTGTATCATGATAATACCCACCATTGCTCCATGAAGCACCTGTTTCATGTGAATCGGCATTTTCTCTATCATCAAAACCTAACTTCCACCAACCATCACTAAATTGAAAAGTAAATCCACCTATTGAATTTCCTACTTTTCCTAATCCAGCAGCATTCTCGTAAATCTCTTTCCAGTTTAATAAATTGTAATGTGCTTGCCAATATTGATCTTCTTTGTCTGCCAATGCATTGTATGCATCAGCACCAAATTCTGTAAACATTACAGGTATGTCTAATTGATCTTTAACTACTTGAAAGAAATCTCCAAAAGATTCACCTCTATATGTATTAGCACCGTAAACATCAACGTCCTTACATTCTTCAGCTATAATATCTATAAATAATACATCACCATTACAAATCGCAACTGGGTGATTTGAATCCATTGCCTTCATTTTTTTAGCAACTTCATTCATCAATCGATACATTGGTCTTCCTCTATTTTCTCCAACTGCTCTTTTCTGTTCTTCACCTTCTGGGAAGTCTTCAGTTTCTGCACCTTGCCAGAATAAACCATAGTTATTCTCATTACCCATCATATACATCAAAATTCCGGGAACGTCTTTATAGTCTTCAACCAGTTTAATCATTTCAGAAACAAGTAACTCTTGTGTTTTCTCATCTGAGTAATCAGTAACTGGTGTCCAAACCCCATCCAACGTTAAACCGTAACGTCCGAATTGATGATTTAATAAGGTATAAATGCCATATTTTTCGTAAATATATTTTACCCATTTAGCAGGTACACCTACATATTGTCTAACAACATTGACATTCATGTTTTTTAGAAGTCCCATTTCAGTGTCAAGACCAGCCTTAATAACATCGTCTGATTTTTCATAGAAATTCGCATTTGTTACATCAGTGCCAATAGGAACATAATCCCAATTCACACCATTAATCATAAAGTCTTTACCATCTACAACTAATTTGGTTCCTTGATCATTTTTTACTACTTCAACTTTATTGGCCTGAGCAAAAATTGCTGAGGTAAATAAGAGAAACACTAATTTTAATAAATTGTTTTTCATATTTTCTTTAGTTATGTTGATTTCAGTTAGTAATCTATATTCTAGGCTACAAAGCGATATCATGAATTGATACCGCTTTGTATCTAAAATATTTAAAGCTGGTTATTGCTTAATCATTCTAAAATACCAATAGGCATTATTAGCAACATCAGTGATAATGTATACTTCTAACATATCACCATTTAGTTTGGCAATATAGGTTATGGAGTCTGGTGCTGCACTTGGCGAACCTAACTCGCCTTCATTAACAACTTTTGCTAACCCTAAATGCGCTCCTTGACCCTCAATTGTCAAACTCTCACCCGCTTCATCAAACGTATACGTTGCAGGGTTAGATCCATTATGAGGAAAAATAGGTGTTCCACAACCCTCAGGGTCCATACCTTGGAATGGTTCTAACCATGTTTCTGTTCCAAAAACATTTTGGAATGTGCCGTCTTCATTAAATATGTATTGATCATCATATAAGCATGGTCTCATATCTAACTGCTCTTGGTTTATAGAGAACCATGGGCCTCCGCCGTTAATAATATCTGGTCCAACAGCTAACGACCCTGGTGTTGGATCTAATTGCCATGTTCCAACAATAGATGGCGCTGCATCTCTAACAAGCTTAAAGTACCAATAAGCGTTATTTGCCACATCTGTTAGAATAAAAATATCTAATACATCACCGTTTAATTTTGCTATGTAAGTTATTGAGTCTGGTGCATCAGCAGGAGACGCTAATTCTCCTTCGTTAACTACTTTTGCTAAACCCAAATGTGCTCCTCTTCCGGTAATTGTTAAACTTTCGTTCGCTTGATCATAAACATACTCAGCAGCTGGTGCGTTATGTGGAGATAAAGGTGCCCCACAACCTTCTGGATCCATGCCTTGGAATGGTTCTAACCATGTTTCAGCTCCAAAAACATTTTGAAATGTTCCGTCTGCATTAAAAACATACTCGTCATCATATAAACACGGTCTCATCTCTAACTGTTCTTGGTTAATTGAAAACCATGGGCCTCCACCATTAATAATATCTGGACCCACAACTAAGGATCCTGGTTCTGGAGCTAGTCTCCATGTACCCACTATTGGTGATGTTTCTGTACCTGTTCCTGGATTAGTAACCACAGGTTTATAAATAACCGTGTGATCTTTTGAAATTGACACATCGTCTCTACCATCTAGTGCCGCAGTAACTGTAATTGTATATGTAACAGACTCTTCAACCTCTGGATAAGTATATGTAACCATAGGACCGCTTGTTTCTCTGATTACTTCTGCAATGTCTCCGCTTGGGTCTCCAAAATCTACTGTATATAGAATTCTACCATCTGGCGGAACTGTTGTTGCAATAACACCAACCTCATTACCTTCTGGGTTTAATGTGGCTATATTAAAATCTAATCCTTCAATAATATTTAATTGATCATCGTCTTCACAGGCTACTGAGACACCTAGTAAAAGTAACAATGCCAAGACTTTGTATATTCCTTTTTTTAATAGTTTCATTTTCTATAGTTTTATTGTTTAGTTTATTATTAATATCCTTGGTTTTGTCCCCATCTTTGTTCTGCCTGAGCCAACTCTAATTCAACTCTTGGAATAGGAAAAACCTCGTGTTTGTTTTCAACAAAAGTGATTACTTCAAAATCATCAGGTTTTGAAGCATTATATGCATCAAAAGCTGCTTTAGCACGACCTGTTCTAACAAGATCGAAAAAACGATGTCCTTCTCCTGCTAATTCTTTACGACGTTCTTCAAAAATAGCATCAACTAGAGACCCTTCACTTGTAGAGTAATCATTACTATTATCTCCATTGGCTCTTGCTCTTACCATGTTCAAGTAAGTTTCAGCATTAGCACCACCACTTTTAGCTTCAGCTTCAGCTGCCATTAACAGAACATCTGCATAACGAATAGCTCTGTAGTTGTTTTTATGAACAAGTGCTTGTTCATTAGCATTTCCTGCTTTATCGTCTTTTCGAGGAATATATTTCTGATTATAAAATCCTGTATCTTCTCTTGGAGCAGAATACAATGAATTATCTTCTAAAGCTTTTACATCTCTTAAATCTAAAATAGTAATATCACGTCTTACATCATTTGCATCAAAAGTGTCATATAATGCTTGAGAAGGCAATAAAAACCCCCAACCCGTAGCGTATACGTCATCAGTAAATGGTGATCTTGGTCCATTAAATTGAACAAAATAAGACCCTTCACTACATTGCAAACACTCCCAACCAGCACCTTCTATATTGGTGTATTGAATTTCGAAAACTGATTCTGGTCCATTTTCTCCAGCTGTAGTAAACATATTTGTATAATCATCTCCCATTGTCAAACGATACTGATTACCTGATATCACTTGGTTTAGTACTGTAGCGGCATCTTCAAATTCACCATCATACAAATAGGCCTTTCCTAGTAATGCTTGAGCTGCCCCCTTAGTTACTTTGTACGGTAAATCTTGGGTTATTGGTAAATTAGGTATAGCCTCCTTTAAGTCCTCTTGAATAAGCCCAAAAATCTCAGAAGTACTACTAACTCGTTCTATGGTCAGTTGGTCTGTAGCTGATATTCGAGAATCTACAATTCTATTAACACCTCCTCTTTCTTCAACTTTTAACGGCACATTCCCAAAAAATTTAGCTAATTCAAAAACATAGTAAGCTCTTAAAAAATAAGCCTGTGCAATAATTTCATCTTTTCCTGAAAAATCTAACGCATCTTTATTTTCTAATAAATAATTCACTCTACTTAATCCGGCATACATTAATTGCCAAATACTTCTTAATTGTTCCTCATCATCAGGACTGTGGAGCATGAAATTCACATTTTGAACTACAGGCTGATCATAATTAAATGCATCCCCGCCAGAGCCATAATCATCTGAAGCTGAAACCGCTATTAAATTGTTCCAAAATGTTGCTTGTAATAAATCGTAAGCTCCGACTAGAGCTTGCTCATACTCTTCTTCTGTATTGAAAAAATCTCCTGCATTTGGCCCTATCGGGTCAACTTCAACAAAATCATCACAAGCTACCAAGACAGTGAATACTGTAAATAATATGTACTTTAATTTTTTAATTTTTTTCATAACGTTTTAAAAATTTAAATTAACACCTAGCAAATATGTTGCTGCTATTGGGTAGAAACCCTTATCGATTCCACCACCAAGAGGAGAACCATTTGTAGCAGATGGGTCAAAACCAGTATAGTCTGTAATAGTAACTAAATTGTTACCAGAAACATATATTCTAAATTTACTAACACCTAACTTGTCAAGTGTGTTCTGGTTGAAAGAATAGCCTACCTGTACATTTTGTAGACGAACAAATGATGCATCCTCAACATGAAAATCATTAAAAATACTCGTGTTAATTGATCCTCCAGAAGAAGCTCTAGGTACGGAATTACTTGTTCCTGTTCCTTGCCATCTTTCTAACATGTAAGTACCTCTGTTAGCAAACAAATCTATACGCTCATAATCTCTAATCATATCGTTCCCTAAAGAGGCAAATGCATTTGCGCTAAAATCTATGTTTTTATAATTAAAACCGATATTAAAGCCCATAGTTATCTCTGGAATTGGGTCTCCAATATTCGTTCTATCACCATCATCAATATAACCATTGTTATTAGTATCAACGAACTTTAAATCTCCCGGTTGAGCATCAGCATGATAAACATTATCGTTAGCCGTGGCATTTGCGTTAAGCGCATCAATCTCAGCTTGTGTTTGATAAATACCATCTGTTTTGTAACCGTGAAAATATCCTAGAGGTAAGCCAATAACCATTCTTGATATACCCGTTTGACTTAATCCAACACCATACTCTCCACCATCAGGAGGTAGGTTGCCATTAAGTGAAGTTACCTCGTTATCAATTACCGTAAAATTAAATCCTGCATTAAACCTAAAATCATCAGAGAAATCATCACTGAAGTTAATTCCCAATTCTACACCCTTATTTTCAACTGTTCCAGCATTAATGTATGGAGAGCCCGCTCCTGGAGCGGAAGCACCTAATATACCAGATGCTTGGGGTTGGATTAAAAGATTTTTTGTTTGTTTTTTAAAAGCATCTAGTGTCAAGCTAAGTTTATTATTAAACATTCTTATATCTAAACCAATGTTAGCCGTTTCTTGTTCTTCCCAAGTTAAATCTGGGTTTCCTATTTCACCAGCACCAACACCATTAGGTAAAAGTTCTGGATCAACAATATTTGGGTCTCCAGAATCAATGGTGGCCTCACCATCAAGTCTTGTAACAAAAGCAAAGTTGTTTGGAATTCTATCATTACCTATGATACCATAACTTGCTCTAAACTTTAAAGAATTGACAAAACCGTCTTTATTGAAGAAATCTTCGTCTGAAATATTCCAACCTATTGATCCAGACGGAAAATAACCTACATTATTATCTGAATTGAACCTTGAGGATACGTCTCTACGTATCACACCAGATAACAAATATTTCCCTTTGTAGCTATATTGAAATCTGCTAAAGATAGAAGATAAACGCACATCAAATTGCTCTGCACCACGTTCAAACTCTCCTGGGTTAAAACGATTCACGATTTGTCCTTCAACTCTATCACCAATCCATCCATCTACCAAAGCATCTGAAGCAGAGTTACTACCATCTCTTAACATATTTCCTGTATAACCCCAGAAATGACCTCTTGTTCTAAATACTGAAGTCCCTAGCAATAACGTTAGATCATGATCTTCTCCGAACGTATTTGTATAGTTTATGTAATTATCAAATGTATAATCGTTATACAAATCAACATTATCAACTACCTCATTAATCCTACGAGAATTTGATTTACTAAAATCGTTACCGTAATCAAATATTGGATTAAAAACGTCATTTAACACATTAGAATAATTTACTTGAATTTTAGAACTGATTGTGAAGTGGTCTAAAAACGTATAATCTAAACCTAAAGTTCCACTATATCTATCTACTCTAGTTGTATTATGTGAATTAGCTATTTGAGCTAATGGATTGATAATTTCAATTTGAGAAATATCTGTTGGCTGTGAAAAATCTCCGTTTTCATCTCTTACAGGTAGGTTGGGATTTATATTAACCGTGCTGTAAAGCACAGAACCAATCCCGCCTTCTGGTAAGTTATTTTTCTTAGATTTTGTATATAAACCTGTAGCAGATAACTTTAAGTTTTCTAAAATATCGTACTGATATCCTAATCTTGCAGTAAACCTTTCATAATTAGCTTTTCCTCCTCCAACAATTCCATCTTGAGTAAGGTAGGCAACACCAAAAGAATAAGCTGATTTTTCAGTACCGCCACTACCACTAAAATTTATATCAGAAATGGCTGCTGTTTCAAAAACTTCATCTTGCCAATCAGTACCTTCTCTTGGGTAAACAAAAAATCTTGTTTCGTCTGCAGCATCGTTAACATACTTAGCAAATTGTGTTGGATTCAACAAATCTAGTTTGTTACTGGTTTTTTGAAAGCCTGTGTATGCATCAAAATTAAATTTCAATTCTGAATTCTTTCTACCAGACTTTGTTGTTATTAAAATAACCCCATTGGCACCACGAACACCATAAATACCAGCTGTGGCATCCTTAAGTACATTCATGCTTTTAATGTCATTTGGATTAATTACTGATAAATCCTCAATAACATTACCATCAACCAATATTAATGGTCTGTTATCTCCATTTGTGGTAATACCACGAATACGAATATTCGATCCACTACCTGGAGAACCAGAGTTAGAAGTTACATTTACACCTGGAATTTGACCTTGCAATGCTTGTTCCACTCTTTGTGGGTTAAGCTTTTCAATTGCCTTAGAATCTACAACAGAAACGGCTCCTGTTACTTCCTTTTTTCTTTGAGTTCCATAACCCACAACAACGACTTCGTCTAATTTCGCTACATCTTCTTCCAATGTAACAGTTAGACTAGCGCTGCTTGTAACAACAACTTCTTTAGTTATATATCCAATATAACTAACAGTTAATGTTGATCCTGATTCCACATCCGTAATTGTGAAATTTCCATCAAAATCTGTTACAGCTCCTTTACTTGTGTTCTTAACAATTACATTGGCTCCTGGAATGGGAAAACCTGTATTGTCTTGGACATTACCACTTACATTAATGTTTTGCGCACTAACTAGAGCAGTAAAAAAGAGTGCTAAAATCTTTAATAGCTTGTGTCTCATAAATTGTTTAGTTTTAGTTTAAGATAAAATTAACAGAAGTTATTAAAGTATTGACAAAATACACCTCAACAAAAAACATACACTTCAAAAAAATAGTGCATTTTTTAACAAAATCTCAATCAACCCTTGCTTTCATTAAGAAAACAAGGGTTTTCAAATTTGGTTCTTTAAATCAAAAAGCCTTAATGTTGTGGTAATGTATAGGTGTGTTTAAGTGTTGTATTGGTAGTTATATCTCTAAGATATAATCAGAAAGGTTAGCTTCATGCGGTAAATCCATCTTTTTGCGCAACCTGTAACGCTTTACTTCTACACTTCTAGAAGATATATTGAGGAGGGGTGCAATCTCTTTAGAAGACAAATTTAAGCGCAGATAAGCACAAAGCCTTAAATCGTTTGATGTAAGTGCTGGATGTATACTTTTTATCTTTTTTAGAAAATCTTTATCTGCATTATTAAATGCTTCTTGAAACAAATTCCAGTCATCATTGTTACTAAGATTTCTATCAATAATCTTAATAACATGCTTTACATTTTTTGTGTCTTCTACATTAACAAGTTCTTTTTTAATGGCGTTCAAGAATTCATTCTTCTTTATCAAACTCATTGTAGATATTCCAAGCTCTCGGTTTTTATTTTCTATATCTTCTCTTAGCTTTTCATTTTTAAAGCGCATTAACTGCTGTTTATTTTCAAGTTCTTTTAATTCAAACTCTCTAGTTGTTTTTGCAATTAAACGTTCTCTTTGTTTTCTGTAATACCGTTTGTATATATTATGCATAAAGAGTGAAAATAATAAAATACCTAAAACATAAAATGCAATTGCTAAGTTTGAAAGAAACCAAGGTCGCTCAACTTTAAAGGAATAAGAGGCGATATTCTCAGTAAGTTGGTTTCCTACACGGCCTTTTACTTTAAATGTATAATTTCCATACGGAAGGTTTTCAAAAAAAGCATCTCCCTCAGAATTCCAGTCACTCCATAAATCATAAATCCCCTCAAGCTTATAACTATATTCTGGCTGTTGCGTTTTTAAAAACTCTGGAATGTGATATGAGACGTAGATATTGTTTTGATCATTTTCAAAATTAGATTTCGAAGACAGATTAACCAAATGAATAGAGTCATTATCCTTTAATTTTGTAACAGATATTCTATTTATACTTATAGAATGTTGCTGTTGCTTAATTTTATTTAAATCTATAATTACGTAACCTGATGAAGATCCCAATAAATACTTTTCGTCTTTTAAGTGTGTTATATTCTCGTAACCAGTAATATCTTTTCTAACATCAACAGGGAAGGTGATTTTTTTTAGCTTCTTTTCCCCACTCAATTTTGAGGTTTCTATATATTTTAATCCGCTTTTTGAAAAACTCCACAACTTATTGGTTTTTTCATCATAAACCAATTTACCTGATTTAAAATCATCCTTATCAATTAAACTACTTAAAAGTGTGTCTTTTTTAAATTTTCTATCTTTTTTATTAAGCTTGTATACACCATAATTATTAGTGTATAACAACTCATTTTGATATTTAATAAAGCTTGAATTGAGCTTTTTTTCAATTAAAGTGTCTTTACTAAAATTCTCTACCTCTAATAAATCGTCATCTAACTTTAATCTATAGACCCCCTTATACTCATGACTAACATAAACTTCTGATCTGTTAGAAAACTCAAAAAATCTACTTGATATATTAAACCCTTTTAATTTATTTCTTAATTGCCATTTATTATTAAACTTATTTAAAACATATAATCCATCATAATTTCCTTGAATTAGCAAATCATTAAAACCTTCTATTTTTTTTATTTGCCACGTTCCCCTTATGTTTACAATTTTATTCGCCTCATTATTTTTTATTATGAAGGTTCCTGAATTATGGCCACAAAATAACTCATCGTTTATTTCCTGCAGACACCACACTTGCCCTTGAGTTCCTTCTATAAATTTAAATTCCTCAGTACTATTTAATGGTTTAAAGAATAACCCCTGATTAGTTCCTAAATACATTTTTTCTTTATGAACCTTTGATGTATATACACTACCTATTATTCCATTTTTATCATAATAAATAAGAAATGGTGATTCTATATTTACACAATTAATACCATTATCTAAACCTAGCCATATATTACGATCCATATCCTCATGTAATGACAAAACTGTGTTATTACTGAGTCCTTTTGATTGATTAATATTAAAATTAACTTCTCCGTCAGTTGTAATATGTATTATTCCGTCAGAAATAGAACCAAGCATATAACTTTCATCTTTCAATTTAATACTACTAAAAACACTTACTTTATCGAGTAAGCTATTTGCTTGAATTTCCCATTTTTTCAAAACACCTTCCTTTAGCTTATAAAAACCATTATTTTCTGTTAAAAGAAGCAAAGAACCTTGGTGATTATAAACGTTTACGAGTATATTGTTTTGGATAATAGAATCTGAAGATATTAATACATCTTTACCGTTTTCAATCTTGTATAGGCCATTATTAATGTTTTGAAAGTAGAAGTTTTCTCCAACCTTGAATAAGCGAGATATATTAGTGACTGAATTTATAACACTATAAGCCTTTGTAGATTTATTATAGATATGAATTCTATCTAAAGATTGAAACAATATCCAATTATCAAGAGCATAAATGCCCCAAAATTCTTCGTCTACTAAAAATTCTACGTTAAGTTCTTGTGCAAGAGATGTATAATTTAGTACACCATATTCATCTCTCTTCCAACATCCAAAATCATGATAACTACCTGTGTAAATTAGATCGTCTATAACTTCTACAGCACGAATTATTGTTTCATTTGGAGAATGATATAAATTCCATTTAGCGCCATTATATTCTAACAATCCTTTATTGTTAGCAACATAAATATTTCGGTTATTAGATTGAGCTATAGACCAGTTCTGAGATTCTCCACCATAATCCTTTGGGTTAAAAACATTTATTGGAGGCCTTTCTTGAGCATTCGAAATTACACAGCAAAAAAATAATATTAGATAAATTAAACTTCTTATAGTTTTCAAAACCTTAGGGATATGTTAAGTAGACAAGGTACTAAAATTAAGGGTTAAAAACAATGGTGTATGGTATGTGTATGGTTTTTCAAACTTCATATATCTTTAAAAATGATTTTTTTAACCAAAAAAGGTTTCAATAAATGAAACCTTTTTTGAGTTATAGTTTATATAAAATATTATTCGTCAATAAGTTTAATACGGCCTCCTAGTACCCTGCTTTCATCAACACGCTCTGGGTTACCGTAAATATAAATATCTCCTCCAGCACGTACTTTAGCTTCTACCTTTTTAGTAGCATTTATGTAAGCTTCTCCAGCAGCCCTAATTGAAACATCAGTTACTTCAGTTTTAAGTGCTTTTCCATCATAATCCCCTCCTGTGTAAATAGATACATCTTGGTTTTTTGCAGTACCCGAAGCTATTATATCTGCACCAGTAACTGCTCTAACATTAACATATTTAACATCTAGCTTTACATTAATTTTACCACCCTCTTGAGCATTTAAATCAATTTCAAATTGTTCTATAATGTCGTCTGAATGAATATTAGCTCCCTCATTAGCATCAATCACATCTATATTTGTGTAATATAGCTTCACTTTTGTTTGGCTTCCATCAAAAGCTTCTCCAATATTCATTTTAATTTTTAATGTTCCGTTTTTATTATTTACTAAAACATCTTTTTTGTTTTTACCAGTTATTATTACTTTATCTAAATCTGCCTTAATAAGTTCAACTTCTATTAAATCATAAACTTTTAATTCGTTGAATTCACCAACCGTCTTTTCAATTGGATTCTGAGCAAATAGAATTGTTGTAATAAATAGGACAAGAACTTTAACAAGCGTTTTCATGAATTTCTTTTTTGTTTATAACTACATGTACTTTATGAGATATAACCGTACTCTTAGTAATGTATATTAGATGAATTTTATTTGAAAACGTAAAATTATTAATAATTGTTTTGAGAAAGATTAACTTTATGAAAACATTATAATACTTACACAACTTTAACAGCTGTTCCTGTAATGGAAACAAAAAAATAAGAATTGGGAGAGGTTTCAATATCTATAGTTATTCCAACAACTGCATTTGCTTTCAACTTAATAGCATTCTCTTTTAAATCCTGAAAAGCTTCTTCTTTAGCTTCATTAATAAAATCTTTATATAAACTTTTGTTCTTTTCTGTTTTAAAAGAAAATGATGTTTTAATATTTGTTGAAACACCAGTAATTATACCTAAATAATCTTCTATTTTGTGCCCTTCTATAGAATTTGTTGTTGTTAAAATCATATTACTTTTTTTTACAGAGCTACTAAGATATAAATAATCATAAACAGTTTTGAATAGATTGATTTTATAAAAATTTTGAACTAACTTCGTCGATATCCATCATAATTAATTATAACACATGCTTTCAAAATTCTATAATATTAAAAATTTAAAAGGAGATTTTACAGGAGGTTTAGTTGCTGGCGTAGTTGCGTTGCCGCTGGCCTTAGCTTTTGGTGTACAATCTGGTATGGGTGCTACAGCTGGATTATATGGTGCTATTGCTGTTGGTATTTTTGCTGCAATGTTTGGTGGCACTGAAACCCAAGCTAGTGGACCCACAGGACCTATGACGGTAGTTTCTGCAACTCTTGTAGCAGCTGCTATAGAAATGACAGGTAGTCTCGAAAATGCTATGGGTATAATTCTCGCTGCTTTTCTATTAGGTGGTTTATTTCAAATTGTTTTTGGGTTTTTAAATATTGCTGGATATGTAAAATATTTTCCGTACCCCGTAGTATCAGGTTTTATGAGTGGAGTAGGGCTTATTATTGTTATTTTGCAACTCTTCCCTTTTGTGGGATTAGGCTCAGCTAAATCTACTGTAGCCGTTATACAAGATTTACCAAGACTTTTTACTGAAGCTAATCTAAATGCACTCCTTTTAGGAGCTATTACTATTGTAATATATTTTGTGTTTCCTAAAATTACTAAGGCTATACCTAGTGCTCTAGTAGCATTAATAGTAGCTACACTAATTGCTTATTTTGCTAAAATGGATGTGCCTTTAATAGGAGAAATTCCTTCTGGCTTACCATCTTTTCAATTGGGTGGTATTTTAGATATTGACTCTAGTGCTTATAGTACCATTCTAGAATACGCTGTAGTTTTAGCTGTTTTAGGTAGTATTGATTCTTTACTTACGTCTGTTATTGCAGATAACATGACTAAGACTAAACACAACAGTAATCGTGAATTAATAGGGCAGGGTATTGGTAACATGCTAGCTGCAGCCATTGGCGGTATTCCAGGTGCTGGGGCTACGAAAGGTACTGTAGTTAATATTAATGCTGGCGGTAGAACACGCTTATCTGGTATTTTACATGGTCTTTTTCTTTTGGCTGTACTGCTAGGTTTAGGACAATTAGCAGCACATATACCACTTTGTGTTTTAGCTGGTTTACTAATTCCTATAGGGTTTAAAATTGTTGATTTTAAAGGATTAAAACACCTCCTTAAAGTACCAAGAGCAGATGCTGTAGTGTTAATTTTAGTATTATTAATAACCACTTTTGGGAGTTTAATTCAAGCTGTTGGTATTGGTGTGGCATTGGCTTGTTTACTATTTATGAAAAAATCGGGAGATATTAGCGAACAAGGTTTAGAAGTAGGCGCGGTTGCTGATATTGATGGCAATAAACCTTGGCAAGACGAAAAAGAATTTTACGAAGCTTACAAAGATAAAGTGATCATTAAACACTTATACGGCTCGTTATTTTTCGGGTTTACCTCTTTTTTTAAAGATCAAATTTCTGAATTGCCAGACGAAATTAAAGCTGTAATATTTAGAATGGATCGTGTGCCTTACATGGACCAATCTGGGTTGTATGCCTTAGAAGATATTGTGTTTGATTTGCGTGAAGAAGGTATTGAAGTGCTTCTTGTTGGGTTAAAAGAGCAACCTCTTGATATGTTAGAAGCTGTGGATATTATTCCTGATTTGGTACCTGAAGATGATGTTTTTGATGATATTGATGCTGCTTTTTCGTATTTGAAACAAAAACTGAAAGCTTAATCATGAAATAATGTTGCTTGAAATTATAAAAAACTTCAGTGTAGATATCCTAAGAAGCAATAATTAAACTTGATTTAGATAGATATAAGAATGAATCGTGAAATCATAGACATAAAAGATTATACCATTTTATTGGAAGAAGCTTCTACTGATAATCACTTAATCGATTCGTGTTTTTTTGACGAACCTGTTATAGCTATAGCCTTTTATGGTGCAGGTGATGTTGGCCTAAAAGTGAAATTTGATGAAAAAACAAAACAATTTCATCATACCAAAGGCATGGTACTTTCATTTTACGCAGATAGTAAAGTAGAATTTGAGCATCATGTTTCCAAGCTAAAATCACTACAGTGCTTAGTAATCGCAACTACTATAAAAAAGATAGACAAGTTGCCGAATGGAGAGGGACAGTTTTTGGAACAATTTTTATATCAATTAGTACATCCAAAAGATCATTACGTTGAAGGCCCTGTATTTAACATGAATCCAGAAATGTTTCTATTGGTTGAACAATTCTTTAGTAATACTTATGAAGGCGAAATTAAAATGCTTTTATATAAAAGCCATATCACAGCTTTACTTTCTCATTATTTTGGACAACTATCGAAACAACAAAATGCAACATTAAATACTTCCCAACTTGAAAAAATTAATCTAGCCCAAGAAATCTTAGTATCCGATTTAGAAAACCCACCTTCCTTAACAGAATTAGCGCATAGAATTGGAACTAATACTAACAAACTAAAAATAGAATTCAAAGCGCAGTTTGGTGTGCCTGTTTTTAAATACTTACAAAACGAACGATTAAAAAAAGCCTACAATTTGATAAAAAACAAACAAAAAACTATTCAAGAAGCTGCTTGGGCTGTAGGTTACGACAGTTTGGGTTCTTTCTCTAACGCTTTTGAAAAAAAGTTTGGCTACAGGCCTAGTCAAGTGTAAAATTCTTTTCGAATAAATCATAATTCTTTCTGAATAAGTCGCTGGAAGACAGCTACTATAGATTTGTATCATAATTTAAAAACTAAAGATTATGATCAGTAAAAATTTATTTAGCATTGTATGTGGTATACTCGTTTGGATTTTAGGAGTTAGCTTTTACCTCTTATCATTTTATATTCCCATTTTAGAAAATCCGGAACTACAATCTAATATTGCATTGGCTTTAGGTATCATACCTAGTGCATGTATAGGAACATATCTGTTCTATACAAAAAGTCACATAAAACCATCTCAATTAGGGCTTACATTCGTTATGGTGGCTACGCTTCTAGATGTAATAATCACAGTTCCAGTATTTATAATTCCAAATGGTGGAAGCTATTCAGAATTTTTCGGAGACCCAATGTTTTACACAATTGTAATTGAGTTTTACTTCATTGTATTCTATTTCGGAAATCATTTAACCAATAAAAAAATCAAAGCATGAAAACTATTGTTTTTTTTATCACGGTTTTATTGAATGCACTTTCTACAGGTTTTTTCTTTGCTTGGTCTGTTTCAGTCGTATTGGGAACAAAAAAAGTTGGTGATTTCACTTACTTAGAAAGCATGCAGAGTATCAATAAAGAAATTTTAAACCCAGCATTCTTTATTGTGTTCTTTGGAAGCCTAATTATGCTGGCTATATCCGCCAGTTTGCAATTTAATAACAAACTTATGTTTGGGTTGGTTTTAGCATCAGCAATAATCTATCTAATTGGCGCTTTTTGTATTACAGCCTTTGGAAATGTTCCTTTAAATAATGAATTAGAAGCATTAAACATTACCAAACTGAGCATTTTAGAATTAAAAAACTTTAGAACCTACTATGAAAGTGCTTGGAACCAATATCATAACATTAGAACTATTTCAAGTTTAATATCATTCATACTATTACTTATATCAATATTTATTAAAAAATAATTTTAAAACAATTTATTATGAAAACTAACATTTTAGTTATCGGAGGAACCGGAAAAACTGGTCGCCGAGTAGTAGAACAATTACAGAAAAAAGGAATTGAGCCTAGAATTGGTTCAAGAAACGCATCACCAAGCTTTGATTGGGATGATAAAGAGACTTGGGTAAATGCTTTACAAGGCATAGAAAGAATGTATGTAACCTATTATCCTGATTTAGCTGTCCCAGGAGCCAAAGAGGCCATACAGAGTTTAACTTATTTAGCCAAAGAGTTAGGTGTTAAAAAAATGGTTTTACTTTCTGGAAAAGGGGAAACAGAAGCAGAAGCGTGTGAAAAAATTGTGATAAACTCTGGTATAAATTATACCATAATTAGAGCGTCTTGGTTTAATCAAAATTGGAGCGAAAGTTTCTTTTTAGAACCTATTTTGTCTGGTGAGGTAGCACTACCAATGTCTAATGTTTTAATCCCATTTGTAGATGCAAATGATATTGCTGAAGTTGCTGCTACCGTATTAATTGATGATTCTTATAATGGAGAAATCATTGAGGTAACAGGACCAGAATTAATTACATTTAAGCAAATTGTTAACATCATTTCAAAGACTAGTAATAGAAATTTAAATTTCTACGACATCACACTAGAACAGTATATTGATGGTATGAAGCAAATGCAAATACCAGATGATGTTGTTTGGTTGATTGAATATTTATTTAGCCATGTTTTAACCAATCCAAAAAATCAGCTAATTGTTGATGATATTGAGAAAGTTCTGGGCAGAAAAGCAAAAACATTTTTAGAATATGCACAAGAAACTGCTCAAACAGGAATTTGGAACCAAGTCATGGTTTAATAGCTATTACTAATAACATTTATAATTAATAAGAGCAATTTGAATTAAAATTCAAATTGCTCTTATTTTATAATTTACTTTCCGGAAAGTAATGGTTTTATTTCGTTACTATTGATAAAAAACCGTTAACAAAATACTATCAATTACTTCACCTCAACCTTGCCTATCATATTAAAATCTAAATGCTTCTTCACTAAATCGGTATTCTTCACTTTTACAACCACCTCATCACCAAGTTGGTATATTATGCCATTACTTCTCCCCACCATAGCATATAAATCTTGATCAAAAGCATAATGGTCGTCTTTCATATCACGCACACTTACCATCCCTTCACATTTATTTTGAACGATTTCTACGTAAATCCCCCAGTCGGTTACACCAGAAATTACACCTACAAATTCTTCATCTTTATGATCTTCCATGAAACGAATTTGCATGTATTTAATAGAATCTCGTTCAGCTTTGGTAGCTAACATTTCCATATTACTAGAATGTTGGCATTTTTCTTCGTAATCGGCTTCATTAGCAGATTTACAACCATCTAAATAATGTTGTAATAAACGATGTGCCATCACATCTGGATAACGACGAATAGGTGAGGTAAAATGGCTGTAATAATCAAAAGCTAAACCGTAATGCCCAATATTATGCGTAGTATATTCAGCTTTACTCATACTTCGTATCGCCAAAGTATCTACTAAATTTTGCTCTTTTTTACCAACAACTTCTTTTAAAAGATTATTTAAAGATGCGGTTGTAGATTTTCTATCTTTAAAATTAAGTTTGTATCCAAAACGGCTTACCACATTTTGTAATGATGCTAGTTTACTTTCATCTGGTTCATCATGCACACGATATACAAAAGTCTTTTTAGGACTTTGTTTTCCTATAAATTCTGATACTTTTCGGTTTGCTAAAAGCATAAACTCTTCAATAAGCTTATTAGCATCTTTACTAGTTTTAAAAAAAACACCTTCTGGATTATTATCTTCATCTAAATTGAATTTTACTTCAACTTTATCAAAAGAAATAGCGCCAGAGCTCATGCGTTTTCCTCGCATAATTTTAGCTAGTCTGTCTAGAGTTAAAATTGCTTTTGCTAGCTCTGGTGTGGTCTTGTATGGTTTTCCTGTAAGGGATATTTCTTGTGGGATTTCGGTATTAATTTGAGACGTTTCGACTGCGCTCAACGTGACAGTCGAATTATTTTCGATGATTACCTGTGCTTCTTCATAAGCATAACGGGCATCACTATAGGTTACTGTTCTACCAAACCATTCATTTTTAATTTCAGCCTTATCATTCATTTGAAACACTGCTGAAAATGTATATTTTTCCTCATGTGGACGTAAAGAACATGCATTATTTGATAACACTTCTGGAAGCATCGGTACTACACGATCTACTAGATAAATAGATGTAGCACGCTCATAGGCTTCGTCATCCAAAACAGTACCTTCTTGTAAATAATGCGATACATCGGCAATATGAATTCCTATTTCATATAAGCCGTTATCTAAGACTTCAAACGATAAAGCATCATCAAAATCTTTTGCATCTTTAGGGTCTATCGTAAAGGTTAAATCTTTACGCATGTCGCGTCTATTTGCTATTTCTTTTTCCGTGATTGAAGTATCTAATTCGTTAGCAAACGCTTCCACTTCATGTGGAAATTCATGAGGTAAACCATATTCGGCTAAAATGGCGTGAATCTCTGTACTATGTTCTCCGGGTTTACCTAAAATTTGTTTTACCTTACCATAAGGTGAATCTGCTTTTTCGGGCCAATCTTCAAGTGTTACCAATACTTTATCGCCATCTTCTGCTTTTAAAGTTTTATTGATAGGTACAAAAATATCTTTATACATCTTAGAACTATCTGGTACTACAAAGGCATAATTACTATTCTTTTGTATTTGAATAACACCAACATATTCTGATTTTGCACGCTTTATAATACTGGTGATTTCACCTTCTATCTTTCCTCGTTTTCTGCGTTTATAAACATAAAACTCTACTTCGTCGCCATCTAAAGCTCTGTTTATATTATTAGATGCAATAAATACATCATCATCAAAATCATCACAGATGATATAACCGTTTCCTTTAGCAGCTAAATCTAAAATTCCTGTATGGTATTCTGTATTAATTATAGCTTTAAACTTACCACGTTCAACTTGTAAAATTTCGTCTTTAGTTGCAAGTTTTGCTAAGGTTTTTATAATTTGATTTCTGCTACTTGCATCGTTAACGCCTAATTTAGCAGCTATTTGTTTGTAGTTAAAACTCTGGTTTCTTTCTTTTTTTAATATACTTAAGATTGTATTTGTTAGGTTAGAAATCCCTTTTTTTCTGGATTTCCCTTTTCTTTTTTTACTCATTTAATTTTGTAATCATTTTCGATTCCTATATCCCGATAGCTATCGAGAGGAAATTTTGTTATTAAATAGCATTATACACGTGAAGAAATTGCTATTTGTTTTTACAAAGTTAGGGTTTTAATATTAAATAGGTGTTTAGGTAGTGTTAATTAAATAAAAAAGACTTTCATTTATTTGAAAGTCTTTTAAAAATATTATAGTCTTAGTATTATTCTACTAGTATCTTTTTAGTAGATTTTCCTTGATTAGTTTCAACCTCAATAAAATACATACCACTTTGTAAATTACTCACATCAATTTTTGAGGTTTTTACTGAATATAAATATTGACTTTGTAGATTGTAAATGTTTATTTGTTTTAGTTCTAGGCCTTTATTTAAGTTGATTTTTAAAATATCATTTACTGGATTTGGATAGTGTGAAAAATAATCTTTTTCGAAACTTTGTGTTGATAAAACTGCGCTTAAATCATATACACGAACATGACCGGAATCTATTGAATTGCCATCATTCCCTGATGCACCTATAGCTAAAATACTTCCATCAGTAGATAAACTTACACTTATTCCTGAAAAATCACCGCCTGCTTCACCATCTATATCATCACCTATTTGTATCCAAACATCAGAAATATTTCTGTAAATACGTACATGGCCTGAGTCTTCTCCATTACCATCATTTTTTGAAGCACCTATAGCAACAATAGTTCCATCGGAAGATAGACTTATACTTCTTCCTAAATAATCGCCTGCTGCTTCTCCATTTATATCATTTCCTATTTGTGTCCAAACTCCTGATATATTCCTATAAACTCGTACATGGCCTGAATCTTCTCCATTACCATCATTTAAAAATGCACCAACGGCAATAATACTTCCATCAGAGGACAAACTTAAGCTAGATCCAAAACGATCACCTGCTGCATCTCCATTAATATCATCACCTATCTGTATCCAATTATCTGATACATTTCTATAAATACGTACGTGGCCTGAATTACTGCCATTTGCATCGTTACCATCAGCTCCTATAACAACAACAGTTCCATCAGAGGATAAGCTTACACTTCTTCCTGAAAAATCACCTACTGCTTCACCATCTATATCTTCACCTATCTGTGTCCAAACTCCTGATATATTTTCAAATATCTGTACATTACCAGAAGCAGAACCATTACCATCATTACCAACAGCACCTATTGCTACAATACTTCCATCGGAAGATAAACTTAGACTTTCACCAAATCTATCACCTGCTACTTCACCATCTATATCATTACCTACCTGTGTCCAAACATCTGATACATTTTTATAGATACGTACGTGGCCTGAAGCATTACCATTACCATCATTCCCTATTACACCTATAGCAACAACAGTTCCATCAGAGGATAAACTTATACTATTACCAGAAGCATCACCTGCTGCTTCTCCATCAATATCATCTCCTATTTGGGTCCATACTCCAGATATATTTTCAAGTATTCGAACATGACCTGCACGCTCTCCACTTCCGTTATTTGCTCTTGCCCCTATAGCAACAACAGTTCCATCAGAGGATAAACTTATACTATTACCTGAAACATCACCTGTTGCCTCTCCATCTATATCCTGACCAATTTGAGTTTGTCCAAAAGAAGAAAATGAAATTATTACAAGTAACAGAAAAATCCTATTCATATTTTATAAAATTAAATAAAAAAGTAAAGTAATATTTATCTTTATATAAGAGATGAAAATTCGATAACAAGTAAATTATTACTATCAACTAATTTAGAAGTAAGCAGTTAAATAAAACTTCAAAAATCATAGTTATCCACAATATATATTATAATACTATTTTCTTTTAAAAATTTAAAAATATAAATGATGGTTATTATAGTGTGTTAATAGCGGTATAACTTTTTTAGAGTTTATTTTGATATGTATGTTATTGAATGTTATTGATACGAAATGAACAGTTTTTTAAAAGTTAACTCATTTAAAAAGAACAGTTTTATAAATTCTATTAACAATTGTTAGAAACCTATATTAACAACTATTTTTAATAAAAATTGATATTAACAGTACTTAAAACTATAAGATTTATTGCTTATAACTTAACAAAAAATTTACATTAACTTATTTGTATGTTATGTAAATGTTATGGATTGAAAAAATAAATGGATTCTCCTAATTTTAGTTTTAGAAACTAATCAACAGTTATTAACAACTAATGAATATACTAATACACATTGTTTATAATTACTACCTTTGTATAAGGATCCAATAATAAATAAAAATAATGACAATTTCTATAGGTAACGATCATGCCGGAACAGATTATAAATTTGCTATAAAAACATTTTTAGAAGAGAAAGGTTATACTGTAAATAATTACGGTACTGATACTAATGATAGTGTAGATTATGCTGATTTTGTGCATCCTGTTGCTGATGATGTTGAAAACAACAAAGCTACTTATGGTATTTTAATTTGTGGAAGTGCAAATGGTGTAGCAATGACCGCTAATAAACATCAAAAAATACGCGCTGGTTTATGTTGGAATAATGAAATTGTTGAATTAATTAGACAACATAATAACGCGAATATATTATGTATTCCAGCTAGATTTACTGCTATTCCTCAAGCTTTAAAAATGGTAGAAACGTTTTTAAATACCGAGTTTGAAGGTGGAAGACATCAAAAAAGAATAGATAAAATTCCACTATCTTGTTAATAGATGTAAATGGGACACTCGCATAACCATTCCCATCATCACCATAACGACTTAAAAGGTCGTAATCTTATTATTTCTGTTTTTTTAAACATTGCTATAACGGTAGCACAAGTTATTGGTGGATTACTATCAGGTAGTTTATCATTATTAAGTGATGCATTGCATAATTTTAGTGATGTTGTATCGCTTATTATAAGTTATATAGCTAATAGACTTGTAAAGAAGAAAGCTTCATCTAAAAAAACATTTGGATATAAACGTGCCGAAATTTTAGCAGCTTTTATTAATGCTGCTACACTTATAATAGTGGCAGTTTTATTAATAATTGAAGCTGTAGAGCGTTTTCAAAACCCGCAAGAGATAGAATCTAATCTGGTTATTTGGTTATCTGTTGTTGCTATACTTGGTAATGGTTTTAGTGTATTATTACTTAGAAAAGATTCTGAAGCTAATATGAATATGAAAAGTGCATATCTGCATTTATTAACTGATATGATGGCTAGTGTAGCGGTATTGGTTGGGGGCTTACTTATGAAGTATTATGAGTTGTATTGGGTGGATAGTGTTTTAACCTTTGCTATTGCTATATATTTG
Source organism: uncultured Algibacter sp. (assembly GCA_947502405.1). Classification (GTDB taxonomy): domain Bacteria; phylum Bacteroidota; class Bacteroidia; order Flavobacteriales; family Flavobacteriaceae; genus Algibacter_B. Next base: position 170,419 of record CANMZT010000003.1, read on the forward strand.
GTTTGGATGGGTTGGGATCTTTTAAAAAACTCTACTAAAGTATTGATGTTATTTACACCAGATGCTATTCCAGTTCAAAATATAGTTGATGAGATAAATGCTTTTGATACGATAAAGAATGTACACCATGTGCATGTATGGCAATTGAATGAAGATGAAATTCATTTAGAAGCTCATATTGATTTTCATGATGATATCAGTTTATCAAGATTTGATGAAATTTTACAAGAGATAGAAGTGTTGGTATTTAGTAAGTACGATATTAATCATGTGAATATTCAACCTGAATATGGTAAGGATGATGCAAAAGAGGTGATTGTACAGGATTAAAAAATGTATTAAACAGATAAGTGCGCTAGGGATTGCAGTGGAAAGCCCACAGCTTTTGCGCCTTAGTGCAGAAGCGAGGACTTGTAACGTAAAGCCCGACCCTTGTGGTAGCGCCCAAATTAAAACTATTTTTAAGTGAATATTGTTGTAAAAACGTTTGAAGAGCTAACTAAATTAGACTTGTATAAACTGCTTCAATTGCGAAGTGAGGTGTTTGTTGTTGAACAAGATTGTGTATACCAAGATATAGATTTTAAAGACCAAAAAGCGTTGCATGTTTTAGGTTTTGATGATGATAATATTGTAGCATATACCAGAGTTTTTAAACCTGGAGATTATTTTGAAGTGGCTAGTATTGGTAGAGTAGTAGTAAGGCAAGATAAAAGGCATCTTAAGTATGGAAATGAGATTATGGAAGCATCTATAAAAGCTATAGAAACACATTTTAAAACAACTTTAATTAAGATTTCTGCGCAGTGTTATTTAAAGAAATTTTATAATAATTTAGGGTTTAATGTTATTGGAGAGGAATATTTAGAGGATAATATTCCGCATATAGCAATGATAAAAGATAACTAGCGTTTTAAAGCAAAGTAACCACGCAAAATTTCTCTGGTATTTAAAACAATTTCGTACCAATAACTTCCGCTGTTAAGTAATTGACCATTAAAGGTGCCATCCCAACTTGAAGCACTACTTGGTAAAAATTTAATGAGTTTACCATGTCTATTATAAATGGATATATTATTAACTAGGTTTAATCTATCGTAAACTTGCCAAACATCGTTTGCTCCATCGTTGTTTGGTGTAAAATATTTTGGAATAAAATAGTCATCGTTATTAATTATAACACTAAAATTACTCTCATTATTGTTACATATTGTTTGGTTAAAAATATAAATGGTTTGTGATGTGGTGATGATGTCTCCTGGGTTAAGCTGTGCTCCCATCCCACCAGATTCGGTAAAATACTCACCATTATTTAATTGGGGCAATGTATAACTGGTACCTATTATATTTGGTAGTACATCAACAGAAACAAAATTACTACAAGCACTTGGTGTCTCTACATAATCAGTAAAGGATGTGGGAATCCAAGTTGAGTGATTTCCGTTTGAATTATCGACTATAACACAATCTAAATCTGGGTTTGAATCAAAATTTACAGCGGTGAAATTGGTATTATTTCCATTGTTTAGGTTTAGTGTACATAACTGATTGTTACTACAATTTAAATCGGTTAAAATGGAGTTTTGGGTTAAATCTAAGACAGAAATTTGATTATCAAAACAATAAAGAAAGGCTAAACTATTATTATTTCTGAGGTTTAAATTTGTAATTTGATTTTGCTCACAAGACAAGAACGAAAGGTTGGTATTATTATTAACATCTAGATTAGTTAATAGGTTATTTCCGCATTGTAACCTACTTAAATTGGCGCTATCTGAAATATCTAATGAAGGGATTTGATTTTGATTACATAATAGAATATTCAAGTTTGTAAGTCCGGAAGTATTTAAAGCAGTTAGTAGGTTGTTTTCACACCTTAAAGAAATTAAACCAGTGTTTTCAATAACATTTAGATTGGATAACTGATTACTAAAACACCAAAGCCTAACTAAATTAGGTTGATTTGTAACATCTAAATTAGTTAGTAAGTTATTACCACAATACAGTTCTATAAGGTTTGTGTTTTGAGTAATATTTAAAATGGATAATTGATTTTCTGAACAATCTAAACTTGTTAGTGAAATAAAATCTTCAATTCCTGTTAAGTCTGAAATATTTCTTGAAGCTATATCTAAGTTTGTAATAGAGTTAATATTAGCTGTTGGAACATTATCATTTAATGGTGGAGCATCAAAACCTAAATCTATTAACGCTTGTTCAAAATTATCATCCGGAACAAAAGTGTTTTGAGAGAAGCTGTTAATAGTTAAAATACAACAGAAACTAATTAGCAGGAACTTAGTTATGGAGTTCATTGGAGTTTAGTTAGTAGCATCACCAACGTAGGTGATTAGTATTTCTACTCGTCTATCAAATTTTGGGTCGCCACCTAAAGGGAATTTTCTTCGCATACCAATATGTCTCATGCGTTTTTTATCTATACCTTTTTTTATAAAATAATCGTAAACATATTTGGCTCTAGCTTCAGATAAATTACGTTTTTTAGTTTTTCTGTTTACAGCATCTCGGGTGTATTGTGTGCAACATACATGTCCTTGAATAGTAAAATAAATGTCATCGCGCTCTAAAAGTGCTTGTGCAATGGATTCCAGTACTTTTTTTGAACTCGGTGTTACAGTTGGATATCCTGTTTTAAATAAGATATTTTTAAATAGGATTTTATCTCCTTTTTCACTGTCTTTTATAAGTTCAACAGTGTTTTTTTCTTTGGGTGGTTTGATTTCAACCACTTTTTCTTTTTTTGGTTTAGGAGGTTTGGGCTTTACAATAATTTCAACCTTTCTGTTTAAACCACGAATTTTTAATAGATTTTCTTCTTCTACAATTTTTAATAGAATCTCGCCTTTACCATCTACATTTGATATTAAAGTTTCGCTTATTTCATTATTTGCAAAAATTGCCTTTATAGCGTCTGCACGTTGTTGAGAAAGTATAAGGTTATAGGAGTCTGCACCTCTATCATCACAAAAACCAAATATTGAAATAGAATCAATATCTACATCGTTTAGGGTGGATATAAATAACAATAATCGGTTTACTTCAGTGTTAGGAACATCGTATTTATCAGTTTCAAAATATACTTCGTGTGTTAATTTTTCTTGCGAGAAAGAAAAAACACTACTAAAAGCAATTAATATTAAGACTAATAATTTATTCATATTAGGGCATTGAATAGGTGATAAATATACTATTTTTAATCTAAAATCATGCCAGAAGCCAATATGTATGCGGTTTTGGGCACTATTATTAAACCGTAAAAACGGGTTATTTATTTTAAATACCCTTGATAAGTTGATGGATTACTAAGTATATCTGTAGCTTTTTTTATTTCAGCATCATGTACTTCTAGATATTCATATAAACCCTCTCTGTACACATAACGTTTAACAATATCTTTGGTTAAAAGCTCCATTAAATAATCCTTGTTTTCATCTATAACCTTAGTTTTTGAGGTATTTAAGTTTGAAATTAAGGTGTTATAATCCTTCTCAATGTTATCGTTTAATTCTTCTTTTTTAGAGGTTTCAAAAGCCTTTTTAAGCGCTTTTTCTGTGTCAGTTTCAAATGAGAAATTGTTAGTTCTTAAAAATTGTTTGAAATCTGAAAAATCTTTATCCGTAAGTTTTAAAGTATTGATATCATCAAAATTATGATTGTAATAGTATTTTGTTGCAAAATCGAAAACTAAATCGTTATTTACAATTGCAGTTGTAATGGGAGATATTTTATAAGACCCTACAGGAACATCAGGAAAAACGCCGCCACCATCAAATACTTTCCGGCCGTTTTTTGTTTTAAACTCGTTATAATTTTCCTGTTTTACTCTTACCGCTTCTCCCTTTTCGTTTCTATTCCAATAATCAAGGGATTGAATGCACCTTCCTGATGGCGTATAATATCTAGAAATGGTAATCTTAACTTGAGTACCGTAAGTTAAAATTTTTGGGCGTTGCACTAAACCTTTACCAAAACTTCTAGAACCTACAATTACGGCACGGTCTAAATCTTGAAGTGCCCCAGATACAATTTCACTTGCTGATGCACTACTACCGTCTAGTAAAATCACTAATGGAATTTCTGTATCAATAGGTTCGTTTGATGTAATATAGGTGCGGTTGTATTTTTTTACTTTTGATTTTGTGGTTACTACCAATTGCCCTTTAGGCACAAAAAGATTAACAATTTTAATAGCCTCATTAACCAATCCACCAGGATTTCCTCGTAAATCTAAAATAATACTTTCAGCACCTTGAGCTTTTAAATCGCGTAAGGCATAATTAGTTTCGGCATGTGCTTTTCTGCTAAATCTACTTAAAACAATATAACCTGTTTTGTCATCAATTAAAGAGAAATGAGGTACCGCTTTAATTTCAACTTCAGCACGTTTTATTGTGGCTGTTTGTGTTTTTCCTTGACGCTTATAAGTTACTTCAATTGAAGAATCTGGTGCACCTTTCAATAAATCGCCAGCATAGTCATCATAACCGGCAACCAATGTATTACCAACTTTTATAATTTCATCTCCAGCCTTTAAACCAGCTTTATCGGCAGGATAATCTTTATAAGGCTCAACAACAACCAGCTTGTCTTTTAAGGTTTTAATTCTTGCACCAATACCTGTATAATCACCAGTATTGTTAATTCTTGCAGCTTCAACATCCTGTTCATTCATAAAGTTGGTATACGGATCTAAATCGGCTAGCATGCTTTTTATGGCCGTATCCATTAAATCACCAGGGTTGGTTTCATCCACATAATTCATGTTTAATTCTTTAAACAAGGTGGTGAAAATTTCTATTTGCTTAGCAATTTCAAAAAAATCGTTTTTAAATGCGGTTGTAGATAAAAACACTACACAAGCTAATATTGGTAGTATGATTTTCTTTTTTAATATGTTTTTCATGTGATATGTTTTTAAAACCTTAAAGTCCAAAGCAAGGAAATATAAAAGGAATTATTTTTTACTTTTTTTAATCCATTTTCTAATAAAGAAACCAGCAATTATAAGAATTAATATAAAAGGCCAAATATGTAATAAACCTAAGAAAAATATGGAGATTCCGTTAAAACCAGACTTTATAGCATTCCACATTTTTGTACCATACGATTTAGCTACTGGTGCTTCAGAGGTTAATTTATAAAACTCAATATCCAATGTGCTTAACGATACTTTGTTTTGAAGGTATTTTAAACGCCCTTGTTTAGCTTCAATTTCTTCTCTTATATTAGACAGTTCTCGCTCTATCTCGAGCATTTCTTTAACATTCTTAGCTTTTGAAAGGAGCTCTAAATACCGCTTTTCTAAAGTTTTTTTTGCTTTTAATCGGGCTTCTAAATCTATGAATTCTTCGGTAACATCTTTAGCCGAAATACGTTTCGTATCAAAATAATCTACATGACTGGTAACCGCATCTAGTGTGCTTTGAAAATTATTAGTTGGAATTCTAATAATTAAATGCCGTGTGATGGTATTATATGATTTGTTTGAATTATCATCTTGAATAAACCCTTTATTATCCTGAATAGCTTTTTTTATTTGAAGATAGGTTTTATCTAAGTCTTGTGTTTCAAATTTTAAATAAGATGATTTAATGATTTTTTGAGGAGAAGCTTCAGGGGAATAAACCTTGCTATTTAAGGTTGATGTTTCTTCATAAACAATTTCTGAATCTTCATAAGTAGAATCATAGTTTTCATCCTTAGGCGACGAACACATTAAAGGCAACATTAAGACTAAAACATAACCAAATAATTTCATAAGCAGTGCTATTTAAGATTTAGAAACTTTGCTTGAAAACTTCTCAAACAAGACTTTCATTCTAGTTTCAACTTGGGCAAATGTGGGTTTGTCTTTGCCAATGTACAAAATCATAAACGCATGTTGTGTTGTTAAATTGTTAAAAAAACCAGCTTTATTTAGTCTGTAAGCTTCTCTTAACAAACGTTTTATACGGTTTCTCTCAACAGCAGTTTTAAAGTTGCGTTTACTTACCGAAACCCCAGTTTTAGCAATAATACCTTCTTCTTCAAATTTTGTATGCATAAATACCAAACGCAATGGAAAAGCAGAAACCGATTGTCCTTCAGTAAACAATTGGTCAATTAGTTTTTTGCTTTTAAGCTTTTCTTTTTTCGGATACGTTGTAGACATATAAAACCTTAGGATGCAAAAATAGGAATAACAATTAACTCTTAGCCCACTTGATTATGCATGATAAAAATCATATTTAAAGCTCTTGAAACCGAGTAATTTAGTACATTAAAAATGAATAAAAATTACAGGTATGGGAAATTTAAATGTTACTAAACTAGACACAAAGAAAGATAGGGCTAATTTCATCCATCATTTACTGAATGATATAAAGGCATTAGAGTTTATGATTGATAACAATATGATTGAGGAAGGTACTTTTCGTATTGGTGCAGAGCAGGAGTTTTGTTTGGTAAATGACCAATTTTTACCAGAGAGTAAGTCTTTAGAATTATTAGAAGATATAAATGATGACCATTTTACAACAGAGATAGGAAATTATAACCTAGAGCTCAATTTAGATGTTTTTAAGCTTGAAAATGATTGTTTTTCAAAACTCCATAAACAACTAGATGATTATTTAGATAAAGCAAAAAAAGCTTCAGCCAAAAAGGGTATTAAGATTATTTTAACCGGGATTCTTCCATCTTTATCTGTGAATAATGTTACCGAAGATAATATGACGGATGTAGAGCGCTATTCCGTTTTAAACGATGCTATAAAACAAAGCCGAAGAAAGAGTTTTGATATTCATATTAAAGGTATTGATGAGCTTAATTTACTACACGACTCTGTTATGCTTGAAGGTTGTAATACAAGTTTTCAAATGCATTTACAACTCAGCCCCAAAACCTTTGTTGATGATTATAATTGGGCACAAGCCATAGCAGGCCCTGTTCTAAGTGCTTGTGCTAATTCGCCGTTATTGTTTGGAAAAGAATTATGGAGTGAAACACGAATTGCGCTTTTTACTCAGAGTATTGATACAAGAGCTAATTCTTATTTGCTAAACGAAAAGCAATCTAGAGTGAGTTTTGGAAATGACTGGGAAAGAGGAAGTATAACAGATATATTTAAAAATAATATTTCTAGATTTAGAAGTTTTTTAACTACTGATTTTGCCAGAAGTAGTATGGATTTGCTTGAAAATAATGAAACACCAAAACTTAGAGCATTACAATTGCACAACGGAACAATATATCCATGGAATAGAGTGTGTTATGGTGTTACAAATGGCAAGCCTAATTTAAGAATTGAAAATAGATATATACCATCTGGACCAACAACCCTAGACGAAATAGCAAATATGATGTTTTGGGTTGGACTCATGATGGGAAAACCAAAAAACTATAAAAATATTCATGAGCAATGGGATTTTAAAGATGTAAAAAATAACTTTTTTAATGCAGCACGGTATGGTATGGCTACACAGTTTTACTGGAATGGAAAATATATCTCTAGCCATGAACTAATAATAGATGAATTAATTCCAATAGCCTTTAAAGGGCTGTATTATATGGGAATTAGCCCAAAAGATGCTGAATATTATTTAAAAGTTATAAAGGATAGAGTTAGAGGGTACAATGGTTCAGAATGGTTAACTAGAAACTACAGAAACTTATTAAAAACTCATAAACGTTACGAAAGTATGCAACTCCTTACCGCTAATATGTACGAAAAACAGGAAATGGGTTATCCCGTTTCGGTTTGGAGCATGGTACATCATACGGGTAAATCTAGCTTTAAAGCCAAATATGTTGTAAAGCATGTAATGAGTACTGATATTCTCTCGGTAAGCAAAAAGGATAGTATTGATTTAGTACTTAACATGATGAAGTGGAAAAATATTCATCATATGCCAGTTATATCTGGAGATAAAAAGTTAGAGGGCTTAATAAGTTGGACGGATGTTGAGGGGTATTTAGAGACTCCAAGCAAAAAGCATAATAGTGTAAGTAAGCTTATGAAAACAGACATTATAACTATTGATCAATATGCGCCGCTTGAAACAGCAAAAGCATTAATGGATAAACATAAAATAGGAAGTTTAGCAGTTATGAAAAATGATAAATTAATAGGTATAATAACAAGAAACGACTTTAATTAATGATTAAAGTATATAACAAAGCTCTTGATACCACCATTAAAGTAAACCGAATTATTGGTAAAATTGATGGTGATAATCATGGGCCAACGTTAGTGTTTTTTGGTGGGATTCATGGTAATGAAACCTCTGGTGTTTTTGCTTTAAAACGTGTTTTTAATAATATAAAACCGGACCAAGTAAAAGGGACTATTTATGGTATTTCAGGGAATTTAAATGCCCTAGAAAAACATAAACGTTATATGGAAGATGATTTAAATAGACTTTGGACCAAACAGCAAATAAAAAGTATAAGAGAAAAAACGGATTTAAATTCAGATGAAAAAGAACTAATAGCATTATTTAATCTCTTAGACGAAATTTTACAGACTAATAAACCACCATTTTATTTTGTTGATTTACATACAACATCCAGCAAAACTCTACCCTTTATAACTATTAATGATGCATTAATCAACAGAAAATTTTCTCAACAATTTCCAGTACCTATTGTTTTGGGGATTGAAGAATATCTAAATGGCCCGTTGTTAAGTTATATCAATCAATTAGGGTATGTATCTCTTGGATTTGAGTCTGGGCAACATGATGATTTATCTGCTATAACAAACAGTGAGGCTTTTGTATATTTAACTTTGGTTTATTCTGGTGTTTTAGATGAAAAAGCTGTTGTAAATTACTCGGAGTATGAAAAACAATTAAAAGAGCACGCTAACTATACTAAGGCAGTTTTTGAGGTGGTGCATTTGCATAAAATCCATCGCGGAGAACGTTTTGAGATGTTAAACGGTTTTAAAAGTTTTGAAGCAGTAAAAAGAGGCACGCCTTTAGCTTTGAGTAACGCTATTGAAGTTGCATCACCATATACAGGCAATATTTTTATGCCGCTTTATCAGAAAAAAGGCGCTGAAGGTTTTTTTATTATTAAGCCTATAAAACCTTTCTTTTTAAAATTATCTGCTGTATTAAGGAAAATAAAAACAGACACGTTATTAGCGTGGTTACCCGGAATTTCTTGGGAAAATAAAGCTGAAGGTGTTTTACAAGTTAATTTAACCGTTGCTAAGTTTTTAGCAAAACCACTTTTTCATCTATTGGGTTATAGAAACCGACAAATTACCAGCACGCATTTAAGATTAAATAACAGAGAGCGTGTAGCAAAAACTGAAGTTTATAAAAGTGAACCTTGGTATTGAGCTTAATAATTTTATACGTCAATTATAAATATCTAAGTGTTAGGAAAAATAGCTTTAATTTTATTTTCAGTAACTACTTGACTAGTTGTAATTACTTTAATTTCTGGTGATTCAACTAAATTTAATTGTTTCAATTCTTCAATAACACTATCAAAATCAGAATTTGTAGCACAAACAGCACTATCTAAACCAATTACGTCTCCAATTCGTTGTTTGGCATTAACCATTTTTGCGTCATCTTCTGATAAAGTTATTAAAAAACATTTAGACCTACGATGTACGTATTTCATAGCTATTGATTCTAAATCTGCTTGCTTATATCTTTCTCTGAATGATGTTTTAGCACTTAAACAAATCGGACCTCTATCAGTAGAATATAAAAGTAAATCATAATTTATATTAGGGACGAATGCTACTTTGGCATTCATGTAAATTGGGTAGATTTTTTCTCTAATTAATAAAGTAGCAATAATTATTTCAAAAATTTTACCGTTTACTCCTCGTTTTTGTTGTTCATTATCTAAAAGATTCTCCCTTTTTTTTAAATATGCGTTCCAATAAGTTGAAATATACTCACTTGGCTTGTCATATTTAATATCCATAAAAGAAGGGAATAATTGTTCAAAAATTCCCCCAGCAAGAGTTCCGTTCCCTTTGACTATATCTAAATCTTGTAATAATCCCATTAATTCTTTTGTAGTTTATCAATAATTTTTTCTGCTATTGCTTGAACAACAGGAACTGCAACTGAATTTCCAAACTGTTTGTATGCTTGAGCGTCTGAAACAATAATTTTAAAAGTATCTGGAAAACCTTGAAGTCTTGCCCACTCACGTGGTGTCATTTTTCGAATTCCTTCACGATTTACTTTACCTGAAATATTTGTTATTGGTTTGAAATTGGTCAATCGATAGTCTAAAACTAGATTACGTTCTCTTCCCATTCCTCCACAAACTACTGCATTTGCAGTTCCATCATAAGGAATAATTTCATATCCAAACCCATTCCCTTTGCTTTCGTGACGAGCTCTATGGTTTTTTAGTGTTTGAACATATGTTGTAGATAAATAATATTTTACTGAAACTTCTTCCTTTTCTAGAATATCTTTAAGAACTGCCGATTTATATGTTGGTTTAGGATATTGAAAATCAGTAATTCCTAAATCCATTCTAAAACCTACGATAAAAATACGCTCTCTATTTTGGGGAACTCCAAATTCTTTAGCATTTAAAACTTTAGGTTCTGGAACATAATAGTTCAAATCCTTACGCAGTACGTTTAAAATTGTTGCTAAAGTTTTTCCTTTGTCATGATTCCTTAAACCTTTTACATTTTCTAAGAATATTGCTTTTGGTTGTTTTTTCTTGATGATTTCCGCTACATCAAAAAACAATGTGCCCCTAGTATCTTCAAATCCACCACGTCTGCCAGCAATTGAAAATGCCTGACAAGGAAATCCTGCACAAAGTACGTCAAAGTTATCTGGAATATAATTTTTAGTTTCGGGTTTTGTGATATCTCCAAAAGGAATTTCTCCAAAATTGGTTTTATAAGTTTGCTTAGAATATTTATCCCATTCACTTGTAAACACACACTTTCCTTTAAGGTTTTGGAGAGCAAGTCGAAAACCTCCAATTCCAGCAAATAGATCAATGAATTTGAATTTTGGGGTTTCGGGTGAAGGGAATGGAACCGATTTGTGTAAATTAAAAATTAGATACTGAAGCGCTTCTTCTGCAATTTTATTAGTGATTTCTTCAGTTGGATATTCTTTTTTTAGCACCTCGCTTACAAATGAAAGAGCATCTTTTTTGTAAAATTGAGAAACACCATTTTTATAATTATGTAAATAATGTGTGAATGAAGCGGGCTTAGAACTATCAGGGTCAACTATTTTTATTTCAAATAGTTGGTTGCCAATATTTTCTATGTTAATTTTCTCTTCAGTCATAATCCTTAATTTAACTTCACAAGATAATAAAGTTTGTTTGTGTTATCAGGTGGTATTTTAGTTTTTATTCACATTCTTTTAACCAAATATTTAAAAAACCACTCCGTTTAAAACAAAGTGGTTTATTATTTTTTAAAAGTAATTGGTTTACTTTTTATTGTTTGTTTTATCTACATCTGCTATTAAATGTTTTGGGTCAATCTCAACAGATTTAACTGTTTTTGAAACTTCAAAGGTATATGTAGGGTATGCCCAAGCCCAATCTTTAATAATAGTTGCTGAGGTAGGTTTTTCACCACGCATCATCTGTAAAGGGATATAAAAATCTTCGGTCGTATCATCAGCATAGGTTAAGGTAACATCAATAGGCATAGGCATTAAACCAATACGCTCTAAGGTAACAGCGTTGCCTTCAATAGATTTTACAGCATAGTCAATAGTATTAGTAGTTTGTGCAAAATCTGTTAAATACCAATCTAATTCTAATCCAGATATTTTTTCTGCGGTTCTAATAAAATCTACTGGTCTTGGGTGTTTAAAACCAAAGTCTTCAAAATATTTTTTTATGGTTTTTTTAAGGTTATCCTCACCAATTACATAATTTAATTGAGCTATAAAAACAGCGCCTTTAGCATAAGCAGAAATACCGTAAGCTTGATTGAACTCATAGCGATCTGCGTGTGTAGTAAGTGGTTGTTCTTTGCCAGATTTAGCTAAATATAAATAACCATTGTAAGAACCGGAGTTGGGATTATCACTTCCTTTTTTAAAGACATAATCTTCTGCTAGGTTGCTAATATAGGTTGTAAAACCTTCATCCATCCACTCATGCTTAGCTTCGTTAGTAGCAAGTAAAAATTGAAACCAAGTATGAGCCATTTCATGAGCTGTAACCCCAACAAGGCTACCAAAATTTCTTTTCCCTGTTATGAGGGTACACATAGCGTATTCCATACCACCATCGCCTCCCTGAATAACAGAGTATTGCTTATAAGGATACGTACCTATATGCTCATTAAAATATTGCATGAGTTCCACGGTTTTAGGTTGTAATTTTTTCCAGTTCTCAAGCTTATCTGCTTCTAAGGTGCTTTTGTAGAAAAAGTTTAGCAAAGGGCCGTTAGGTACTTGTAATGTATCATGAATATATTCAGGATCTGCTGCCCAAGTAAAATCATGGACTTTAGGAGCTTTAAAATGAAGCGTTTTTTTACTACCATTTACTTGCTCACTTTCAAGATAACCTGTACCACCTACAACGTAGTTTTTATCAATAGTTAATTTGAGATCGAAATCTCCCCAAACACTATGAAATTCTCTTCCAATGTAAGGGTCGGCATGCCAACCTTCAAAATCATATTCTGCTAATTTAGGGTACCACTGCGTCATTGAAAGCGCAACACCTTCTTTGTTGTTTCTTCCAGAACGACGAATTTGTAATGGAACTTGAGCATCAAAATCCATTGTAAATGTTACTTGTGCACCTGGTTGTATAGGTTTGGCTAATTCAACTTCTAAAACCGTACCAACAGTATTGTATTCTAAAGCCATACCATTTTGCTTTAAAGTATTTACTTTGATATAGCCTATTTCATTTGGCTTTAATTTACTAATTCGATCACCAACTCTAGGGTCAGGATCGGCAATAGTTCTAGAACGCACATCCATTTCACTTCCTGGTTGAAACGCATTAAAATATAAATGATAGAATACTTTATTTAAAACATCAGGAGAGTTATTAGTATAAATAAGCTTTTGTTTTCCTTTGTATTGATAGGTGTTTACATCCATATCAATCTCCATTTGATAATCTACATGTTGTTGCCAATATCCGCTAGATAATGTACTGGTTGGAGTTGGTGTTGCAGGAGATTCAGGAGCAGCTACAACAATATCTTTTGAACTCTTACATGAAAGCAAAAAGACGATACTAAAGATTGAAATATAAAAGCGATTCATAGAAATATAAATTAAAAAGAGGTTGTTATGCGACTGACAACCTCTATATTTTAAATAATTTTATTTTGACATTTTAGCTGCCATAATCAATGCATTGTAAGCATTAACCATTTTTGCAGATTTACTTAAATCTGCAAAAGGTCTTATATCTTCTGAATTACCGCCAACAATAACTTTAGTTTTGATAGCTAAACCAGAATCCATAATAATTTGTTTTACCTGTGCAGCACTTAAGTTAGGATAATAAGAACGAATTAAAGCTGCAATACCTGCAACACCTGGAGCAGCCATTGATGTTCCGCCTTTAGTTTTATATTCGTTTTCTGGAGTTGTAGAATACACGCTTGCTCCAGGAGCAAAAACATCTACATTTTTCTTTCCGTAGTTTGAAAAACCAGCAATCATACTAGAGCCATATTTAGGCGCTAAAGCACCAACTCTAATATAAGTGTTTGATACTTCTACACCGCTTACATTATCATCTGGGAAATTAGGCTTAGTATCAACATCCTTACTATCGTTACCAGCGGCATGTACAAAAACCACATCATTTTCGCTAGCATAAGCAATAGCATCACGAACCCAATCGCTGTGTGTAGAGAAGCTTTTTCCAAAACTACCATTAATTACTTGTGCGCCATTATCAACAGCATAACGAATGGCTAGAGCTACATCTTTGTCATATTCATCACCGTTTGGAACCGCTCTAATACTCATAATCTCAACATTATTAGCAACACCATTTGCGCCTTTGCCATTATTACGTTCTGCTGCAATAATTCCAGCCACATGCGTACCATGACTCTCACTCTTTTTAACAGGTTTTACATTCCCATTTCCATAATATTTTGTAGACATATCATCTGGATTATCACCAGTTACACGACCTTTTAATTCTTTATTTAAGTTGTAGTTTAAACGGTCGTTTATGCTTTCCAAACCGTCTTCAATCTCTTTAACAGCATCACCCATAGAATCCATACCGTTACTAAACATATAGTTTGCTATTTGTTGCGCCTGAGCTAAAGCCTGATCTTCAGTTTTAATGGCAGCAACTTCTTTTTTTGTATAATCTTTTTTACCAAAATGCTTTTTTAAAGTATCATCGGCGCCCTTAATTTGCTGATAAATTTGCTCGTATTGTGTTTTTCTACCTAACCATTTTTCATATTCTTTTTCATACTCAGCTTTTGCTGCAGCAAATTCTGGATGACTCGTGTTACCACTTGCAATAATTCTAACAAACTCTAGTTGCTCATTATAGCCATCACCTAAAAAATTCCAACCATGAACATCGTCTACATATCCATTTTTGTCATCATCAATACCATTATTAGGTTTTTCATCCTTATTTGTCCAAATGTTATCATCTAAATCTTCATGATCAATATCAATACCAGAATCAATCACTGCAACGATTACTTTTTTACCTTTTCTATTTTTAATAATATCAGAGTAAGCTTTATCAACACTCATTCCTGGAATCGTGTCTTTTTCAAGGTCTAAATGCCCCCAATTATGCTTCTCCGCCTCAGTAAGTTCTGAAACTTTTAAGGGAGATGTATCAATGTTTTCAACGGGAGTTGATAAAATGTCTGCAGTTCCGCCGCAGCCAAAAATAAATACTGCTAAAAAAGCAGATGTTGCTATTGTTTTAATTGTTCTCATTGTAATTATATGAATTAGTCATTTTTAAATTAATTGAATATGTCTCTAGTAGTGAAAATATCTTTCAGACGCACACCTTTTTCTGTTTTTTGTACCGTTATAATTTCGTTGTGGGCATCGTGTTCTAAAAATAAATAGAAATTGTTATCTGCTGCCATGTTTAGGAAACATTCTTTTTCATCAAGTGTTAGTAATGGCCTAGTATCATATCCCATAACATAGGGAAGGGGTATGTGTCCCACGGTAGGTAATAAATCTGCCATAAAAGCGATGGTTTTATCTTGATATGTAATTAACGGAATCATTTGTTTGTCGGTGTGTCCGTCTGCAAAAAAGATATTAAAACCCAATTCTGAATTCTCTAGAGTTTTATCTTTTGGAATTGAAGTGAATTTCAATTGACCACTTTCTTCCATTGGTAAAATATTTTCCTTTAAAAACGATGCCTTTTCTCGTCTGTTTGGTTTTGTAGCCCATTCCCAGTGGTCTTTATTGCTCCAAAAATGCGCATTTTTAAAAGCAGGTTCATAACCTGTTCTATCTTTATTCCATTGAATACTACCGCCACAATGATCAAAATGTAAATGCGTCATAAACACATCAGTAATATCATCACGGTGAAACCCAAATTGTTTAAGGGATTTATCTAAATTAAAATCACCCCACAAATGGTAGTGGCTATAAAACTTATCAGACTGTTTGTTTCCCATTCCAGTATCTATCAAAATCAAACGGTTATCGTCTTCAATCAACAAACAGCGTGTTGCAATATCAATCATGTTGTTAGCATCAGCAGGATTGGTGCGCGACCATATTGATTTAGGCACTACCCCAAACATGGCACCTCCATCAAGCTTCATATGTCCAGCGTTTATGGGATATAAGTTCATAGGAATGTAAAATTAAGAAATCTATATCATATCCTTAAAAAACTTAAGAATATATTAAGAAATAACTTGCTTTAAACGCTTGCCAAAATCGTAAAGCGCTTTAATTTCTTTAATGCTAGCTAAACGCTCTTTTCCAAAAATTAGTAAAGCGTTTTCATTTGATTCCACATGGTAATAAGGGTTGCTTTCAAAAAAATGGGTCACATCATCGTCAAAAAACCTGGCAATACCCGTTTCGTTTTCACCTTTAAGATAGAAACGATTAGAGAAATCATCATGATTTTCGATAGGAATGTCTTTAAATCCCGCAAATGCAGATACTTTTTCTAAAAACCCCTCTTTGTCAAGTGTAAATTCAGGTATTGAAACATTTAAATCAACATAAAGCATGGTTTTTCTAATGACTTCTTTTGCGATAAATTCGCCTTCGGAAAACTCAATGTCAAAGAGTGTAATATGGTTGTTTTTGTCGGATAGTTTATTGTAAATATGATTGATTTGTTTTGTTCTGAAAAAAGCAAAATTATTTAAGAATAATACCTCTTTTTTCTTTTCAGATTGGTAGCTTAAGTTATAATCTTTGGCTAGAGCCTCCATACTCGATTGTCTTCTGGTAAGACTATTTTTTATGATATTTGGAACTGGTAATAATCGTCTTGAAGCAAATGGATGCTTGGTTTCAGTATCGTGCATATCTAAACCAACAACATCAAAATGCCCACCACGTTTAGTAAATAATTCCTGGTAATTATTAATATTTTCTAGTACAGTATCATCAACAAAATTACAAAGCGAAAAATCTAAAATCACATCCTGATCTTCCGGTATGGCGTCTAAGTGATTTTTTAATCGGAAGTAGTTTATAAAGCTACAAAAGTGCTTAACGCTCACATAGTAATTATCTTTGTCTCCTTGTTCCTTATACATAAGAACATTTGGTTTCAACAGATTCCTAATGAATAAGCCATAACCTAAATGCTTATTTATTATAACATGGATAATAAATGTAGCTAAAACACCTGCTAGAATACCAGATATTAAGCCAATTTTTAAAGTAATAATTAAGGTTACAAAAAATATAATAAGTTGCTCTTTACCGATTGAGAACATTTTAGTTATTACCTTGGGTGATGCCAACTTATAGCCAGTATATACCAAAATAGCCATAAGCGCAGGAAGAGGAATTCGAGTTAATTGTGTGCTAAAAAACGCTATAAATAATACCAAGAAAAATGCATGAAAAAAGTTTGAAGAACGATTACTAGCACCTTGATTTACATTTACGGAGCTTCGAGCAATTACCGTAACTACATTTAACCCACCTAATAAACCACTGCCAACTGTTGCTAAACCAAGAGCTTTTAAATCTCTATTAACGTTAGAACGACGTTTTTCAGGGTCTAATTTATCAACAGCTTTGATACTTAAAAGTGATTCAATACTTGCAATAAGTGTTAATGCTAAAACGCTTCCCCAGAAAGAAAAACTCCAGACATTGCTAAAATCGGGTACAGGTAAATCGGCTATAATATTTTTAAGGCTTGGTATTCCTGAAATCATATATTCTGGAGCGATGGGATTTGGTTCATGCAGTCCCAATTCAAAATAATAACTAAACCCTACTGATAAAATAACAATCCACATAGGAGCTGGGATTAGTTGCAAATATTTATTTCTAATTTTTGAATAAAAGAGCATAATGGTTAAGCTTATTACACCCGCCAAAGCAGCAAAAATTAACCCCTTATTTTCATAATGAACAGCATCATTAATAGTAAACGGAATTTCTAAAAGATAGTCAATAGTATCAACGCGATTGATTTTATGAGCAAGCATAATATGAAATTGTTTGCCCAAAATAATTAACCCAATAGCGGCTAACATACCTTGTATTGCTGATGAAGGAAAAAAATCAGCAAGAGCCCCCATTCTAAAAAAACCAAGAAGTAAAAGCAAGATTCCAGAGCACATAATGGCTACATAAGCACTCTCTAATCCTAAAGAGGATATAGCTACCAAAAGCACACCAACTAAACCGTTTCCCGGACCAACAATGGTAACATGACTACCACCCAAAAAAGAAACAACAATACCACCAACTATAGCTGCAATAATGCCAGAAATAGGAGGTGCATCACTAGCCATAGCAAGCCCCAAACCTAAAGGTAATGCAATAAGGCTAACTACAAAACCAGAAAAAATATTTTTAGGAAGTGTTTTAAAGAAGCCTTTTATGTTATTTTTTTTTGGACTCATTGAAGAATTAAAACATCGGTTGGTAATTCGGTTAAAATATGTTCTATATCATGTGGAAATAACCTGTCCCAAAATGTCATTTTTGAAGGCGCATTCATCACTAATAAATCGGCTCTTGAAATTTGAGCAAAATGCCCTATAGAATATCCGCGCTTACCAAATATAGGCTGTAATTTTATGTTTTTATTTTTAGTGTAAGCTTCGGGTATATGGCTTATTATTTCTTTGATTCTGGCATTTTCTCTCAGCTTTATACGCTCCTTAGCAATAGTTGCTCTTCTTAACGATTTATCATCATCAACCTTTACAGCAATTTCATCTTGCTCAATCTCTTCAACTATAGTTATTTTATTAGATTTCAGCTTTTGTGCAACATAAAATGCAGAGGTAATAGTGTGTTCTGTCTTAGGGTCTTTTAATCCGTTAACAACAATATGCTGACAAGGTATCCGATCAACAGAAGGTTTAATTAATAATAAAATTGAACATTTAGCTTTTCGAGTAATTTTTCTAGCAATAGAGCCTACATAATATCTTAGAATTTTTTCACGTTGAACTGCTCCAAGAATCAAAAGATCTATTTTCTTTTCTTCGGAAGTAGATAATATAACATCTACAGGGTCACCAGTTTTAAAAACAATTTCATAATCTAATTTGTCTTTTTCAAAACTTTTAAGTATGATGCTTAACATGTTAGCCTTATCTTCAGAGGCATCACCAACATGAATCAAAAATAATTTTGCGCCAAAGAAAACAGATAATCGTGCAGCCTCAAAAAGATTAGCTTTTAAGTTTGGGGAGTAAGCTACCCCAATTCCAATACTTTTAAAAGGCTTTATAGACAAAGGTTTTGATTAAAATTTAGACAAAGTTGAAAGATAACGTTTTTATGAAAATAAAAAACCGAACGTTTTACTTAAATTAGTGTTTTTAAAAATAACAGATAGCCTATGTTAGAACTTGCTGGAATAATTATTTTAGGAATATTAGCCCAATGGTTTGCTTGGAAATTCAAAATCCCAGCTATATTGCCTTTAATTTTAATTGGACTATTGGTTGGCCCCATAGCTGCAGCATTTTTAAGTGAAGATGGATCTAAATGGATTGAGCCTATTTGGAATGGAGAAAAGGGGCTGTTTCCAGGTGAAGGCTTATACTATTTTGTTTCTTTAGCCATTAGTATTATTCTTTTTGAAGGTGGTTTAACCTTAAAACGCTCTGAAATTAGAAACGTAGGGCCTGTAATTACGAAGTTAATTACGTTAGGGTCAGCTATTACCTTTTTTGGCGCGGGCATGCTGGCGTATTTTATTTTTAATCTAAGTTGGGAGCTTTCATTTTTATTTGCAGGTCTTATTATTGTTACAGGTCCTACAGTAATTACACCCATTTTAAGAAATATTCCGTTAAAAAAAGATATTTCTACGGTTCTAAAATGGGAAGGTATTTTAATTGACCCTATAGGAGCTTTAGTGGCGGTTTTAGTGTTTGAATTTATTAGTGTTGAAGGGGATAGTGGTTTTACAAAAACAGCTTTAATTGAGTTTGGTAAAATTGTATTATTCGGAACAACCTTCGGGTTTACATTTGCTCATGCACTAGCATTTGCCATTAATAAGAAGTTTATTCCGCATTATTTATTAAATGTAGTGTCTTTATCGACTGTTTTGTTGGTTTTTGTTGAATCTGAAATATTTGCGCATGAGTCAGGATTATTAGCAGTTGTTGTTATGGGAATGGTTTTAGGTAATGGGAAACTAAATAACCTAAAGGAATTACTTTATTTTAAAGAATCTTTAAGTGTATTATTAATTTCCATACTTTTTATACTTCTTGCTGCCAACATTAATATTGAAGATTTAATGTTGCTTTATACCTGGAAAACAGCAGCTCTTTTTGCTTTAGTGGTGTTTTTGATAAGGCCACTTGCCGTTTTTGTAAGTACTCACGGCTCTAAATTGAAGTTTAATGAAAAACTATTTATCAGTTGGGTTGGGCCTAGAGGTATTGTTGCTGCAGGTATTGCTTCGCTTTTTGGAAGCAAACTTATTAAACAAGGGGTTGAAGGTGCAGAATATATTACTCCACTTGTGTTTATGATTGTTTTAGGAACCGTATTGCTTAATGCAACAACGGCACGTTTATTTGCGAAACTGGTAGGTGTATTTCTTAAAAAATCTGAAGGTATTTTAATTGTTGGTGCTTCTAAAGTTTCTCGATTGTTAGGGCATTACTTGGTTTCTAATAATAGACATGTGGTACTTATTGATAGTAATGAGACTAATATTGAAGCCGCTAAAGAGTTGGGTTTAGAAGCCATAAGTACCAATATTTATTCTGAAACATTAACAGATAATATAGAGTTAAATGATGTTGGTTATTTGATGGCACTTACTGGGAACCCAGATATTAACAAATATGCTATCAATAAGTTTAGCAACCAGTTTGGAGAAAATGGATCGTTTAGGTTGGTAACATCAAAAGAGATTTTGGATGATACAGATAATCCTAAAGAAGGTTTGTTTTCTCATAAAGACGATTATAACAGGTTGATGGAATTAACCCAAAAACACCCATCTATTCAAGAGATTGATTTACAGGACATAAATCACTACAAGAAACTTATTGAAATTTCGAATAATGATGAAGACATCATCCCTTTGTTTGTAAAAGATAACGAAGGTGAACTTCACATCATTTCATCATATAGTTTAGAGTTTGAAAACATTAAAAAAGGCTATCAACTTGTGTACTTAGGAAAGCCTTTTGATGTTGATGAAGTGCCTACTTTGGCGCAGGGTAATAGTAAAGATTAATAGATTTAGAAAATTATAATTCAAAAAGCCTCACTTTTTAAAAGTGAGGCTTTTTGAATTATGTTTAAGTTTTATTAGCCTATGATATGCAACTCGTTAAACTCCTTAGTAAGTGTTAATGTATTGTTTCCATTAAGCTTAAGTTCTTTTAAAGGAATTTCAACATTGTCAACCTCTACTTTTGAAATTTTGAACGGTAACCCATGTAAATTCAATTTAAAGGTTTTGTACGTGGTAATAAATTTACCAGATTTGTGTTGTTGGATAATCAGTTCCTTCTTCTTACCAGACAGCTTAAAAGTTCTTAAGCTATATCTACCTTTAATGTAGTCATAACCATCAGTAGCATCTTCATAAACCTCAGAGTTTTCCTTACCTTCTTTGTAATATACATCTAGTAACAACTCGTCTATAGTCTTTTCTCCAACATACTGTTGTACGGGGTATTTAGGTATAATTGCACCTTCTTTTACAAAAATTGGCATGCTATCTAAATCTGCATCAACCCATTGTTCTGTACCACCATCAATAACTTCATCATTCCAGAAGTTGTACCATTTTCCTAATGGAAAATACATGCGTCTTCCGTTTTGGTTTGGTCCTGTAATTGGGCATGCTAATATCTTTTCACCAAAAACAAACTCATCATTTCTATAGTGTGTCTGCGGATCTTCTTGATCGTAAAGTACTAAAGATTTTAAAATAGGTGTTCCTTCTTCAGCATATCTCCAAAATGCTGTGTATAAGTAAGGTAATAATTGATACCTAATTTCAATAAATTTTCTAACAACGTCTGTTATTGTTTTTCCGAAAGCCCAAGGTTCTTGATCACCATGGTCTCCAGAAGAGTGTGTTCTACAAAACGGATGGAAAATACCTAATTGAATCCATCTGGCATATAATTCGCCATTAGGTTGTTCAGCAAAACCACCAATATCAGATCCAATAAATGAGAACCCTGACATACACATACGTTGTGCTTGTAAATTCGCAATGGTTAAATGATCCCAAGTTGCTATATTATCTCCAGTCCAACTTGATGTGTAACGTTGCGTTCCAGAATAGGCAGCTCTTGTAATTACAAAAGGTCTTTTTGGGTAAGAGAACTTCTTTAAACCTTGGTACGTAGCACGTGCCATTTGCATACCATAAACGTTATGTGCTTTTCTATGGCTACAGTGGTTTCCATCATAGTCATGTCTTACATCATTAGGAAATGTTTTTCCAGGAACGTCCATTACAGCAGGTTCATTCATATCATTCCAAACCCCTTTTACGCCTATGTCTTCTACGAGTTCTTTGAATAAATCAGACCACCAATCTCTTACTTCAGGATTTGTGAAATCTGGAAAATAGCATTCCCCAGGCCAAACTTTACCCTTCATGTAAGGGCCATCAGCACGCTTACAGAAGTAATCTTTATCAAGCCCTTCTTTAAACACAGAATAATCCATATCTATTTTAATACCAGGGTCAATGATTACTATGGTTTTAAAACCATCATCAGCTAATTCCTTAACCATTCGTTTTGGATCTGGAAAATATTCTTTACTCCAAGTAAAGCATCTAAAACCTTCCATGTAATCAATATCTAAGTAAATGGCATCACAAGGAATTTCTAATTCTCTAAATTTAGCGGTTATTTCCTTTACATTAGATTCTGGGTAGTAACTCCATTTGCATTGATGATACCCAAGCGTCCAAAGCGCAGGCATTTCATGAGGCTTACCAGTTAAATCTGTGTAACTTTCAACAACATCTGACATTTTAGGACCGTAGATGAAATAATAATTCATTTCACCACCTTGTGCCCAAAAACTAGTTATATTTCTACGTTCATTACAAAAATCGAAAAATGACCTAAACGTGTTGTCAAAAAACACACCGTAAGACTTTTTGTTATGTAATCCCGTGTAAAAAGGAATGGCTTTATAAATGGGGTCTGTATCTCTGCCATAAGCATAAGAATCTGTCACCCAATTTTCAAATCGTTTTCCTTTCAAGTTGTTATCTACTGGTTTATCACCTAAGCCATAATAACTTTCTCCTGGTTGCGCAGTTTTTGACATCTTTACTATGTCTCCACCAAACTCATAGCTTTCTTCCCAGTGGAAACCAAGCTCATCTTCACATATTAGAGATTTGTCTATAGCATCATAGATAGATGTTCTTAAATCTAATTTTGAAATATGACAGATTAATTTTGAAGTTGTAATGATGTAGTTATCTTCATCTTCAGTTACATCTAAATGATTATAACCTCTGCTTGCGTATTTTGTAATAGCATATGAAAAATCTTTTTCAAAAATCCCTGTTGTAGTGAATCTGAAACGTAATATACTATCCCTTCTTACAGTAACTTCCAATACTACACCGTTTTCTGTGGTGAAGGAGAGTACATTTAGGTTCTTTTCGTATTTTATTATTTTAGAAGGAAATAGGTTTCCTTTATATTCTAATTCTGTATTTAATATCATAAAATGATGAGTCAATATTAATTGACGAAAATACTAAATTTAAAAGACCTTACATGCTTCTTTTTACTAAAAAATAAAGCTAAAAATTGCATAAAAACTAAATAATGAATGGATTAATTATGGAAAATTTAATGCTAAGTCAATCAGCAGATATTTAGTGACTTAGTCGATATATGAATACCATAGAATGATCTATTTTTCTACAAAAAAATGGCTCTAATATTCATTTTAAAAATAAATATTAGAGCCATGCAATGTCTATGTTTTTATTTTAAGCCTTAAAGGAGAAAACTGTTACCGCTAATGGTGGTAAATTAATTTCTGCAGAATATTCTTTACCATTCCAAGGGTCTTTTTTAATGGTTATTTGTTTTTTATTACCAACACCACTACCTCCAAACTCTTTAGCATCACTATTAAAAATTTCAATAAGTTTTCCCTTATTAGGAACGCCTATTTTGTATTTCTTTCTAACAGTTGGAGTTAAATTACAAACTACAGCTACATTTTCTTTATAACCTTTTCTGATGTATGAAATAACACAGTTTTCATGGTCGTCATAACTTATCCACTCAAATCCTTCTCCGCTAAACCCTTGCTCATAAAGTGCTGGGGTGTTTTTATATAATGCGTTAAGTGATTTATAATAATTTTGCATGTTTTTATGCGGAGCAAATTCCAATAGGTTCCAATCTAAACTTTCTTGGAAATTCCACTCATTGTATTGCCCAAATTCACCACCCATAAATAATAATTTAGTACCAGGGTGTGTAAACATATAGCCATATAATAAGCGTAAGTTTGCAAAACGCTGCCATTCATCACCAGGCATTCTACCTAAAATAGAGTTTTTACCATAAACTACTTCATCATGAGAAAGCGGTAACATAAAATTCTCTGTAAAAGCATAAGCTAAACTAAATGTAATTTCATTATGATGATATTTTCTGTAAACAGGATCTTTAGCAAAATATTCTAAAGTATCGTGCATCCAACCCATCATCCATTTCATTCCAAAACCTAAACCGCCAACAAATGTTGGTTTAGATACCATTGGAAATGCCGTAGACTCTTCTGCAATAGTCTGTACATCAGGAAATGAAGCATATATTTCTTCATTTAATTCTTTTAAGAAGCTTATAACAGCAAGGTTTTCTCTACCGCCATAAATATTTGGTTCCCACTCGCCATCTTCTCTTGAATAATCTAAAAACAGCATAGAAGCAACAGCATCAACACGCAAGCCATCGGCATGATATTGATCCATCCAAAACACAGCATTACTTATTAAGAATGAGCGCACCTCGTTACGTTCATAATTAAAAATTAAACTTTTCCAATCTTGATGATACCCCTTGCGTCTATCTGGGTGTTCGTATAAATGTGAACCATCAAAAAATCCTAATCCATGTGCATCTTCTGGAAAGTGTGATGGTACCCAATCTAATATAATACCCACTCCTGCTTGGTGCAATTTATCTACTAAATATTTAAACTCTTCAGGGTACCCAAAACGCGATGTTGGCGCAAAATATCCTGTTAATTGATACCCCCAAGACGGATCATAAGGATATTCCATAATTGGCATTAACTCTACATGAGTAAAATTCATATCACTTACATAGTTAACTAAGTCATCAGCTAACTCATAATAAGACATAAAACGATCTTCTTCAATATGGCGTTTCCAAGATCCTAAATGTACTTCGTAAACAGAGAATGGTGCATCAATAGCATTATTCTTTTTACGGGTTTTCATCCAGCTTTTGTCTTTCCACTTATAATCATCATCCCAAACAATTGATGCTGTTTTGGGAGGATGTTCAAAACGTCTTGCGTAAGGGTCTGCTTTTTCTGTTTTTATATCGTTATTATGACTTTGTATTTTGTATTTGTAGGAAGTACCTTTGCCAATTAGTGGAATAAAACCTTCCCAAATACCACTTGAATCCCAACGAACATTTAATTGGTGTTCACCTTCCATCCAATAATTAAAATCTCCAATAACAGATACTTGTTTAGCTGTAGGAGCCCAAACTGCAAAATATACACCATCGATACCATCAACGGTAACTATATGAGATCCAAACTTCTCATAAAGTCTAAAGTGTTTCCCTGCCTTAAAGAGATTAATATCGAATTCGGTAAATAAACTGTGAACTTTTACTTGTGCCATAAATTAATGATTTATAATATTAGATATTCCTTTTAAAGGAATGACTGCCCATTGGGGACGTGAATTGAGTTCGTAACCCAACTCATAAACTGCTTTTTCTAATAAACAGTATTTTAATATAAATATACGCTCTTGATTGTATCCTAAATTTAGATTTGCATTTTGAGTTTCAGTAACATAAGTTCCTAAGAACAAACCGGTTATATATCTGTATAATACCTCGCCAGCTTTAAATAATGATTCTTGAGATTCTTTGTATTTACTAATATTATTAAAAATATTGGCATAAATAGCGTAATGAAAAGATCTGAACAAGCCTGCAACATCTTTTAATGGGGGTTGTTTTACTTTTCTATCTCGAATGGTGCTTTCTGGTTCTCCTTCAAAATCTAAAATGTAAAAATCACTATCTTTTACTAACACTTGCCCTAAATGATAATCGCCATGAATTCTAATGCGTTCACCTTTGAGTTTGGTCCAATCAAAATTAACAAAACGTTTTCTTATGCTGTTTTTTTTATCTAGAAACTCGTGAGCTAAATTAGCTGCTAAACCTTCTAGTTTATCTAAGCTGTTTTCAATAATATTTAATCGGTTTTGAAACTGATAGAGCATTTTGTTTTTTAACCAAACCTCATAGTCACCATTAAAATGCGCTGGTGTAAAGGCTGTTTCTTCAAACTCAGAGCCAAGGGCAATATGCATTTCTGCAGTGCGTTTAGCTAAGGTTTTTACTTGATTGAATAAATTTAAACCAGCCCAATCTATAATTTGAGGTGCAATACCTTCTATGGTTAAACGCTGGTATAGTTCTGCGTTTGGAAGCGTTTCAATATTAATTTTTTTGTATTCTAAATTTGAAAATACTTTGTGTAATTCTTTAAGCATGTAATCCCAAGCATCTCCTTCATTTGGAATCATTTCCTGCATCAATCCAATTGTAATATTAGTATTTTCAGAGTCTACTAGATTTATACTGCCTAAGTATAAAGGTGTATTTTTAAATTCCTTTTTTTCTGATAAAAAACGACTCATTTCGTAATCAGGATTTTTATCTCCAAAAATTCTTCTAAAAAATTTCAACACATACTTATCGTTATATACCAGAGACGTATTACTTTGTTCTAAGCCCATAAATCTTGATGAGTTATAGGTTATGTTTTCAAATAAAAGGCTTTTATGGTATTGAACTTTTGTTGTGTCTTTAGGTTGTGCAGTAGCAATTCGTTCAAAAACCAATTTTCTAAACGATTCTAAATTAACGGCATCAATTATAAATCCATCTTTATTTTGAATACTAATTGGAAGTATCCTGTCTTTTTGTGCAAAATTTTCATCTGTTACAAAAGCAATAGGAAGAAAATAATGTTGATAAAATGCTTCAACAAAATTAACCTCTAAAATCAACCCAAAATAAATCTCACCATGTTGCTGAATTTTAAAGTATTCTGCAAGTTCTATGTATTTTAGTTGACTTGATTTACCACCATACCAACGTTGCTGTAGAATATAAGCTTCAAGGACATCAGATAGAAATATTTCAACAAACGCTTCGTTATCGAGCAATACTTCCCAAGAATCGTTAGATTCAAACAGAGGCTTTGTAGATGCTATTGAAGCGTGCTTAGCCATATCTTATTTATTGATATTGAAAATATGAAAGGGCATAGTTGGATGCAACTCCACAAAACACCATTCATTATTCCAATTGTAACGACTATCTGTAATTAAATCGTGCATTTCAAGGTTATGCCCATGGTACACTCCAATATCGTGTAAAGGTACCTGAATTGTACCTTGTTGCGAATTGTGAGCATCTAAACTGATAATCACTAATATCTGATTAGTTCTGTCGTCATTCCATTTATAGAATGCTATTAAATTATCGTTGTTTATATGACAAAATTTAATATTATTGGTTTGTTGCAATGCAGTGTTATGATGTCTGATATAATTTATTTTCGCGATTATGGTCGTAAGTTTGTTTTGGATTTCCCAATTGTAATGCGTGATTTGGAATTTCTCAGAATTTAAGTACTCTTCTTTTCCTAATAAAGAATCAGAAAGCATGTATTCAAAAACAGGCCCATAAATACCAATACACGAACTTAGTGTTGCTGCAAGTGCATACCGTTGTATATGCTTAGATTCATTAGCTCCCTGTAAATGATACGGGTTAATATCTGGAGTATTTGGCCAAAAGTTTGGTTGCATGTACTCTTTTAATTCTGATTTTGTTAACTCTTCAACATATTCAGTAAGCTCATGCTTATTTTCACGCCAAGTAAAATAGGTATAAGATTGCGTGTAGCCTTGTTTGGCTAGCTGTTGCATAACTTTAGGTGCTGTAAATGCTTCGGCTAAAAAGATAACATCGGGGTGTTTTGCTTTTACTTGAGTAATTATCCAGTTCCAGAAATAGAATGGTTTTGTATGCGGATTATCTACTCTAAAAATGTTTATACCACAGTCAATCCAATGCATTAAAATGTCCAAACATTCATGCCAAAGGTTTTTGTAGTCTTCGCTTTCCCAGTAAATTGGTAATATATCTTGATATTTTTTTGGTGGATTTTCAGCGTATTGAACCGTACCGTCTGGTCGCCATTTAAACCAAGATGGATGTTCTTTTACCCATGGGTGATCTGGTGCTGCTTGTAAAGCATAATCCATGGCTATTTCAAGATTGTTTTCTTTAGCCTTTTGAATTAAAGATTTGAAATCATCTAATGAACCAAGTTGTGGATGAATATCTTTATGTCCACCATACTGAGAACCAATACCCCAAGTGGAACCTACATCACCTTCTTTGGCTTCAGTAGTATTGTTTTTACCTTTTCTATTAACCTCGCCAATGGGGTTAATTGGCGGTAAATACACCACATCAAAACCCATATTTTTTATTCGCGGTAACAACCTTTCGCAGTCTTTAAATGTACCATGAACCCCTTCTTTTTCTGAAGCAGAACGAGGAAAAAATTCATACCAAGTGCTAAATCTCGCCTTTTTTCTATCTACATAAACTTGATATTCTTTGGAAGTATTATCAAGAATCTTTACAGGGTTATTAAAGAAAATCTTATAAAGTTTTTCATTACTTGCTTCTGTAATGGCTTCTCCATAATCATCTTCATTTTTGAAAAGCTTATGAAGGTGTTTGAGATAAGATTTATCATCTCCTTTTACTTTACCTAAAACAGCGTCGATATATTCAGCACCTTCAAGTAATTCTGAAGATACATGCTGTCCATCATTTATTTTTCTGATTAATCCATAGCGCCAATTTAAGGCATAATCTACCCAAGCCTGTACTTTATATGTGTAAAAACCTTGTTTTTCAACTGTAAAAGTAGCTTTCCATTCATCATTGGAAATCAAGGTCATTCGGGTTTCTTTCCAGATTTTGTCTTTTTCGTGTTTGTATAATACAGATGCTCCTAAAACATCATGACCATCCGCCATAATGTGAGCTTCTACATTAACAATTTCATTAACAACACGTTTAATATAAAACTCACCACAATTAACACTAGGTGAGATATGGTCAATTACAACTCTTCTTTGGTCTTGCATTTTTGTTGATTATAAAAAAATATAAGGTTTGATTTTTAGATGATGGTACCTTTAGGGATTGTGGCGCCATTTTTAACCACCACGATGCCATCTCTAACACAATAAGTGTCTGTTTCAGAATCTTCTAAATGTGGCCCACCTTTTATTCTAACATCATCTCCAATACGACAATTTTTATCGAGGATACAGTTTTTAATAAAGCAACGTTCACCTATACCCATTAGGTTTTCGATTTTATTACTTTCCATATCTTCAAGGGACTCATAATAGTCGGCTCCCATCATATATGTATTAATTACTGTGGACTCTTTGCCTATTCTAGAGCGAATACCAATAACCGATTTTTCAATTTTTGCAGCACTAATAATACAACCTTCTGAAACAACAGCTTTATCTAGAGAAGTACCAGCAATTTTTGTTGTAGGCAACATTCTGGCATGCGTGTAAATGCGTTTTTCTTTATTGTATAAATCAAATTTAGGAATATCATCGGTTAATCCTAGGTTGGCTTCAAAAAAGGAATCGATAGTTCCTATATCAGTCCAGTAGCCTTCATATTGATAACTTAATGTTTTGTGTGAATCAATGGATTGGGGTATGATTTCTTTACCAAAGTCAATGGTATCAGGGTTTTTCATCAATTCTACCAATAAATCTCTATTAAACACATAAATACCCATTGAGGCTAAATAATTGCGCCCTTGTGCTTTCATATCGTCGCTCACCTCTGATGTCCAATCAGGTAATAAACTGGCATCTGGTTTTTCAATAAAAGAGGTAATAATATTCTCTTTATCAGCTTTAAGAATACCAAATCCTGTAGCATCTTTGGCATTTACAGGAATAGTAGCAATAGAAATTTTGGCACCACTTTTTTCATGAGCTTCAATCAACTTATCATAATCCATTTGGTAAAGTTGATCACCAGATAATATTAAAGCATATTCAAAATCATGGTTTAAAAAATGATGCATACTTTGTCTTACTGCATCAGCAGTTCCTTGAAACCAAGTTTTACTCTCTGGAGTTTGTTCTGCAGCTAGTACATCTACAAATGCACTACTAAAAAAACTAAAGTGATAGGTGTTTTTAATATGTTTATTTAAACCTGCTGAATTAAATTGTGTTAGTACAAAAATCCTTTTGATATCTGCATTAATACAGTTAGAGATTGGAATATCAACTAATCTGTATTTTCCAGCTATAGATACCGCTGGTTTTGAACGTCTATCGGTTAAAGGATATAATCTTGAACCTTGACCACCACCTAATATTATGGATAAAACTTTATTGTTAATCATATTTTTTAGTTTTTAGTTAGTTGATTTCGTTAAACTAGTGTTTTATATAATGCTTCTACTTGTTTAGCAATGGCTACCCAATCAAAGTAATCTTCAACTCGTTTTCTACCATTTTTTGCCATAGTTTCTCTTAATGCTTTATCTCCAATAACCTTGTTTACACCATTTGCTAAATCTTGTGCGAACTTATCAGGATCAATGGGCTCAAAAGGTGCTTCGGTTTGTTGTTCTAAAGGAATTAAAATACCTGTTTCACCATCAACTACAACCTCTTTTATACCGCCTACAGCACTTGCCACTACTGCTGTATTACAAGCCATCGCTTCTATATTAATAATACCAAAGGGTTCGTAAATGGATGGACAACAAAACACATCAGCATGTGAATAAAGTTGAATGATCTCTTCTTTAGTCACCATTTTATCAATCCAAATAACATTATTACGAGTTTTTTTAACTTCATTCACAGCATCTTCCATTTCCTTACCAATTTCTTTAGTATCTGGAGCACCAGCACATAATACAATCTGAGTGTCTGGATCTATATATTTGATAGCATTTACAAGGTGAATAATACCCTTTTGACGGGTAATTCTACCAACAAAAAGCACATAAGGTTTTGTTTTATCTACACCGTATTCGTCTAAAGTTGAACTTTCGCTTGTTTGTACATATTGCTGGAGGTTAATGCCGTTATAAATAACCTTAACCTTATCTTCATCAACATTAAAATGTTTTATAACATCTTCTTTTGTTTCTTCTGAAACAGCGATTAGCGCATCGGCCATTTCTATAGCTGTTTTTTCAACCCATGAAGAGGCATCGTAACCTCGCCCTAATTGTTCCCGTTTCCATGGGCGTAATGGTTCTAAGGAATGAGTTGTAATAACTAGTGGTGTACCGTAACACAGTTTTGAAACTATACCTGCAAAATGGGCGTACCATGTGTGGCAATGTACCACATCTGCATCAACAGCATCAGCATTCATATGAAGAGCCGTACTTAATGTTTTGAAAACAGATTTCAATTTATCGTCGGCATCTTTAAAAACACCATCTTCAAAAGGAAACCCTTTTACGCTTAGATTACCATCATTTGAATTTTGATCTCCAAAACACCTAACATCTAATTCCATGAGTTTTGATAGCTCTTCAGCTAAATATTCAACATGTACTCCCGCACCTCCATAAACGTATGGAGGAAATTCTCTAGTGTAAAAAAGTGCTTTCATATAAATTTATGGTCAGTTTTCAGTCTAAAATCTCGTCAAAAGAAAGGATTTTTAATTAACGTATTATCCTTTTTAAGACATTACTTCTAAAAATTGTTAAATCTGTTTTTCAAGGTTGTAATCGTTTGAAATATAATAAAGTACACCCTAAAAGAATATGAAATTGTTAATAACAATTTCGGCTTTTCTGTGTTAAAACTCAATAATGCCAAACGATTGGAACATAGTATTTTTGGGCTTTCTGACTGTTTATACTACAAACACATACGCCAGAGATGTAATTTACAAAATAAATTATTAACAATTTAAAAGCTAAAAACTTTTACAGAAAAATAGGTGTTTTTAAGCGAAAAAGACATTTTTAACAAAAAATCAGTGGTAATGTTTAAAACCTTTGAAGAATATTAAGCATATCTTAAAAAAGATGAGAAAACTAGAATAGTTATACCTGATTCTATTGAGAATAGTTTTTACATACTTAAACCATCTGCTTCTGATACAAAAGTTATAAATGAAGCCCAAAAACAACCAATTCATCCTTTTTTTCACCCATTTTAAAAAAAAGATATTCTTTTAAATATACTTTTTTAGGAGTTTTACAGTATCAAAAAACGATACACTTATGAAATCAAAACTCTATTTTATCTTAATCTTTTTAGTAGGCTTTTTTTCAGCTAATTCACAAAACACGATTTCTGGAACTATTAAAGAACCTAATGGTCGTGTTTTAGAGTTTGCCAATGTGATACTTTA
Organism: uncultured Algibacter sp.; assembly: GCA_947502405.1. Classification (GTDB taxonomy): domain Bacteria; phylum Bacteroidota; class Bacteroidia; order Flavobacteriales; family Flavobacteriaceae; genus Algibacter_B. The sequence continues at coordinate 202,820 of CANMZT010000003.1, forward strand.
TAATGCAGATACCAAAAATGTAATTACAGGTGTAATATCTAATGATGAAGGAATTTATCTTTTTAAAGATGTTGCAATAAGCAAGTATTACATTGAAGTATCTACACTAGGTTTTAAAACTGAAAAATCTGAAGTTTTTAAACTAATTGAAAACAAAATTTTAGACTTTACTTTAGAAGAAGAAACGCAAGTTTTAGATGAGGTTGTGGTAAAAAGCAAGCGACCTGTAATTAGACAAACTGCAGAAAAATTGGTGGTGGATTTGGAAAAATCTGAAATGATTAATTCTAATTTACAAGATGTTATAAAGCGTGTTCCTGGAATAGTAGTGACTAACAACGGTATCAACTTTGCTGGAAGAAGCGATGTTAGAATCCTCATCAATGGTAAAACAACCAATTATATGGATATGAGAACATTGCTTCAAGACCTACCAGCAGATAATATTGCTCAAGTAGAACTTATAGAACAACCAGGAGCAGAGTTTGAGGCAGAGGGTTCAGGCCCAATTATCAATATTATTTTAAAGAAAAATGTAAGGTTAGGCACACATGGAAGCGTAAATGCTTGGGTTGGTGAAGATGAAGGTTTTGAGCATGGTACAAGTTTCTCTATAGCCAGCTACAAAAATAAATTAAATTGGCAAGCTAATATTGGACAATCAAGCCCAACATGGCGAGACGATTTGTTTATAAAACGACGCGTACAAGATCCTGACTCACAAGAAGAAACTGTTTACGACCAAGCCACCATTGAGCCTTACGACCCCAAAACCTTTAGACTAGGAGGCGGTCTTGATTATTACATCAACGAGAAACATTCAATTGGATTTAGTTCAAGATATATCCATACAAATTCCGATAGGATATCAAACAGTAATACATCAATAACCTCTCCAAATTTTAACGAAATGTTGGTGTCTCAAAATTCATTTGATAGAGCGCGACGCACCATAAACATCAATCCATATTACGAGTTTAAAACAGAAGGGCATAAGTTAGTAGTCGATTTTAATCACGTTAACTATACAAACGATAATATAGATGAAGTTTTTGCGGCTAATGGTAATACAGTACCCTTTACCAACCAACGTTATTTACAAGATGGGACATTTGCAATCAACACCTATAAAGTGGATTATATCAGGACGTTTTCAGATGATTTAAAATTAAGTTTTGGGAGTAAGTTGGCTGAAGTAGATACTGATAGTGATTTAAAATCATTTACAGAAAATAACGCAACAGGAGAGTTTGAATTTCAAGAAAATAATAGCAATCGTTTTTTAATTGATGAAACTATTTTTGCTTTATATGGTAAAGTAAATGCCCAATTTGGGAAATGGTCGCTCTCTGCGGGCATACGTTTTGAGGATAGTAATACAGAAGGTATTTCAACAAACGCTAATGATAGTAGAACACGAAAAATCACAAGATTCTTTCCAAGTGCTTCAATAAGCAGAAAGATAAATGAAAATTTAGGTGCAAATATAGCTTACAGCAACCGCATAAGAAGACCATCTTATAATAGTTTAAATTCATTTGTACAGTTTTATGATCCTTTAACTTCAGAAGTGGGAAACCCAAATTTAAAGCCTTCTTTTACTAATAATTACCAATTTAACTTAACTTTTGATAGTCAACCATTTTTCACCATAGCTTATAGCGAAACCAAAGACGATTTATTTCTATTCATTTCTCAAGATGACGCTACAGCTCAAATAAATCGTACCACAATTAATTTATCAGAACGAAGAAACTGGAATTTCAGGATATTTGGGCCTCTGGATTTTATAAAAGGCGTGGAAGGTTTTTCGGGTTTCATAGTGGATTATAATGAGTTTATGTCTTTCGATTTAAACCCACAATTAGAACTTTCTAAATGGAATATTGGTTGGTACACGCAAGCGAGCTATGAGTTACCTTGGGAAATAAACGCAGAAATGTCTAGCTATTTTGGTTCAGGAGCATTGGAAGGGCAAATTGATGTGGGATGGATTGGAGATTTAAGTTTCTCTTTTGGAAAGAAATTTATGGACGACAGATTAAAAGTAAATTTAGGCATTAATAAGGTATTAAATAGAGGTTTTGTTGGAACGGTAAACTATGATAATATTGATGCAGATATTGAAAGTAATGGTTCTAGACAAAATGTGCAATTACGATTAGCGTATAGTTTTGGTTCTAAATTCGGGAAAAAGAAAAGCAGAAGAAATTCATCTAGAGAAGAGCAAAACAGAATTGAAGAAAATAACTAAGATGATAACCAAAAGTAATTTATTAATTTATACAGGAGCTATTATATTAGCTACATTTTTAACGTTCTTTTTTCACGAAATGTTTCATTGGGTTGCTTATGAAATAATGGGATATGATGCTGGTTTTACTCTTAATACATCGAGCTTAAAAAACCCAAAAATAGAGCTTTCTAAAACGCAAAGAATTATAACTAGTGGTTCTGGTCCTTTATTTACAATATTACAAGCCATTGTTTTCTATTTTATTTTAAGGAAAAGAAACAACCTAATGTTATACCCTTTTTTATTTCTTCCTTTTGTGATGAGGTTTGGTGCAGGTATTGCTAATGTTTTTGAACCCAATGATGAAGGAAGAATAAGCTTATACTTAGGCTTAAACTTGTATGCAATATCTATTATTGTTGTTTCTTTCTTATGGTATCTAGTTTATAAAACATCTAAGAGAGCGAAGTATGGAATAAAAACCAATATCTTTACTTTTATAATGGCATTATTACTAATACTTTTAATTAGCTACGCAGACCAAAAATTTAATCTAAGATTTATTTAATGAATACTAAATTAAACAAGTCCGACTTTATAATTCTTACCGTATACTTTTTGGTTTCTTTAACTATACAGGCTGATGATTATTATGCTAGAGATGCCTTTTTAATAGAGTATTTAGTTGATTTTCCAGCGCAGATAATAGCCATTTGTGGTACTATTTTCGTGTTTGTTTTTTGGCTAATTCCAAAATTTGTAAATGATAAAAAGAAATACTTGCGCTTTGCTATATTTGGAGTATTAACGCTTATTTTCTTTACTGCTTTTGAATACACTGTTGGTTTTTGGTCTGGTAATAACGACTGGAATAAATATCCTAAAGGCTTAAATTTTGTAATTCGTATGATAAATATAGGTTCTCAACAAACGGCTTTTCCTTTTGCACTGTTGCTTACCAAAAAATTCTATGAGGGGCAAAATCAATATTTAAAAATTGAAAAGCAGCAAAAGGAGAACGAACTTAAATTATTACGCTCACAAATCGACCCTCATTTTTTGTTTAATAACCTGAATACTTTAGATTCATTAATAGATAGCAATACAGAAAAAGCTAAGGAATACATCAACAGACTGTCGTTAATATATAGATACCTCATTCAAACCAAAGATGCTGAGGTAATGGAACTTTCCAAAGAAATAGAATTAGCTGAAAATTATATATTTTTAATAAAAACACGTTTTGAAAACGATTACGACTTCAAAATAAATATTAAAACTCAAATTGAAGATAAATTTATTCCCACAGGAGCGTTACAAGCACTTCTAGAAAACGTTGTTAAGCACAATAAACCTCAAAACGGAAAAGAGATTGTAGCAGAAATTATTATAGAAGATGACGTTTTAAAAGTCATTAATACAAAGTCTAACACAAAATCTAAAAATGAGTCTTTTGGCACAGGTTTAGAAAATTTAAAAACACGGTATCAGTTACTATCAGATAAAGAAGTCATTATCATAAATACAGATAAAGAATACCATATTTCCATTCCGATTATTAAACTTATTGAATCATAGTTAAGATGAAAATTTTAATTTTAGAAGACGAAATACCAGCATATAAAAAGCTTCAAGCCTTTGTGAACGAATATTTTCAAACTGAAGTAGCTCATGATTGGGCAAGAACAAATAAGGATGGAAAAACCTTTCTTGAAAAGAATAAGTACGACTTTATATTATCAGATATTCAACTATTGGATGGCATCTCGTTTGATTTGTTTAACGACATAGAAACATCAGCTCCAATAATTTTTTGTTCCGCGCATGATGAGTACCTGTTTCAAGCCTTCAATACCAACGGTATCGCATACATTTTAAAGCCATATACAAAATTAGATTTCCGTAAAGCCATAGAAAAGTATCAAGCCCTATTTAATCAAGGCGATTACAATACATTAAATAAGCAAACCATAACCGAATTAAAATCCGCTTTAAAAGAAGAGCATACCAATTATAAAAAACGATTCGTCATAAAAAAAGCCAAAGGCATTCAGTTGTTAAACGTATCAGATATCAATCTAATTGAGGCCTCGGGAGATTTTTGTATCGCCACAGATAATAAGGGAAAACGGCACACTATTTCACAAAATCTAGGATCTATCCATCAGCAGTTACAACCCAATAAATTTTTTAAAATTAACCGTAGTGAGATTATAAGTATCGATTATATCGACAACATAGAAAGCCATTTTAAAAATAGGTTACTCATTAAAATGATTAATGTAAAAGAAAAAGTAATGACCAGCTCCTCCACAACATCAGATTTTAGAAAGTGGTTAGAGCAATAATATTTTGGGCGTTACCACAAGGGTCGGGCTTTCCGTTATATCTTTTGTTTTTTGTCATTCCTGCGAAGGCAGGAATCCATAACATAGTTTTAGCATTTCATAAAACCAATTTGTTTATTCAATAAAAAAACAAAAGGATGCCACTGCAATCCCTAACGCAGCTATGTGCTAAAGCAGTTGCTAGTCATTCAGCTTCAATACCGCCATTAATGCTTGTTGTGGTATTTCTTCATTACCCACTTGGCGTATACGTTTTTTTACCTTTTTTCTGTTTTTCTAGAAGTTTATGCTTTCGCGAAATATCAATGTGTAATATTTTGACTAAATGTTTTGTATAGTAAAATACTATTTTTTTAAAGGTTATTTCTTATTTCTTTGTAAGAAATTTTTTTAAATATATTAAGTTCTTATATTAGCAACTAATTTTTAACAAAACTTATATTAATTATGAAAAAACTTATATTAGGGGTTCTTCTGATTGGAACTTTTGGATTTACATCATGCAGTAATGATGTTTTATCTAATCAAAGAGAAGAAAGTAATACTTCAATTGTAGAACCATTAGCTATTCCAAAAACAATTTTAAATTTTGAATCTTCCGAAGACATAATAAAAAAAGTAGATTCTATCAAAATGCTAAAACAAGAGAAAGAAAGGGTTATTTTTGAAAAAATATTGTTAAGAAATAATCTAACGCTAAAAGATTTGGAGGAAGTAGGCTCTTCAACTAAACTAGATAAAGAAGAGACTTTATTAATAGAGGATATTAAAAAAGATGTAATATTCTATCACAAGGAAATGTTAAATTCAATTCATGAATTACGTTCAGAGATAGAATTTACAAGTATACAAAGTATTGCTGATGAAATTAATTTCTTAAAGCTTTTAAATAAAAAAAAATCAGATTCTTTATTCAATAAATATAGAGATTTTTTAACGAAAGATAAATTTCTAGTTTATGCACTTTCGAATTCAAAATTAGCTGAGGTTTCAAATTTAGAAGGAAAATTGTTATTAAATAAAGAAGAAGTTATATATAATAGTAATAAAAAATTATCGAAAAACCATGGTAAAGTTCCTGGCGACAAGATTGATTTTAAAACTGGAATTTTAGTTAATAATTCTTTTTTTGCGGTGACATATCATGCTGGATGGCGAGAAGGCGGTTTTCAACTAAATGATCATGACTTTCTTTATTCTGAATTAAGATCGTTTATTACAGTTAATGGTACCTATTTACCTTATCCATGTGTTATTCAAACTAGTTTAAGTTCTAAGTCTTACTTTTACAAGAGTGCTTTTGAAGCTGTAGCAAACATAGGGGCTAAAGGAGTTGTCTCTTTTAATTCAGTTAATTCTGGCATTATTTCTTCAAATGAAGTACCTTACTTTAATCGTTTTTCAAATGAAGTATCATATGCTAAAGGACATGTAACTGGAATATGTATGTTTCCTGCTTCAGGAAGCATTGTCACATTGATTGGATCAAAGGACTTTTAAAATAAAAGAGGTTATAATTACTCTACAAATAAAAAGTTTTATTGTTTGTAATAAATAAAATAAATTTATTTAAAAATAAGTCATTAATTACAAAAAGGCAATCTCTCATGTAAGATTGCTTTTTTATTTTTAATCATTCAACTTCAACACCGCCATAAACGCTTGCTGCGGGATTTCAACATTACCAACCTGTCGCATACGTTTTTTACCTTTTTTCTGCTTTTCTAAAAGTTTACGTTTACGCGAAATATCACCACCATAACATTTAGCAGTAACATCTTTACGAAGAGCCTTAACAGTTTCACGAGAAATAATTTTAGCACCAATAGCCGCTTGAATCGGAATATCAAATTGTTGACGCGGGATAAGTTCTTTTAGTTTCTCACACATTTTACGCCCAATAGTTTGTGCATTTTCAGCATGTATTAAAGCCGAAAGCGCATCAACAGATTGCGCATTCAAAAGGATATCCAAACGCACTAATTTTGAAGGTTTCATACCAATTGGATGATAGTCAAAAGAGGCATACCCTTTTGAAACTGTTTTGAGTCTGTCATAAAAATCAAAAACAATTTCTGCCAAAGGCATTTCAAAAGTTAGCTCTACACGCTCTGTAGTTAGGTATGTTTGATTAATAATAAGTCCGCGTTTTTCAATACACAAAGACATCACATTACCAACAAAATCAGCTTTTGTAATAATAGTAGCTTTTATAAAAGGCTCTTCCACACGGTTTAAGGTAGAAGGTTCTGGTAAATCTGATGGGTTGTTTACAATGATAACTTCATCAGGCTCTTTATTTGTAAAGGCATGGTAAGACACGTTTGGCACGGTAGTAATTACCGTCATATCAAACTCACGCTCTAATCGCTCTTGGATAATTTCCATGTGCAGCATGCCTAAAAACCCACAACGGAAACCAAACCCTAAAGCCGCAGAACTTTCTGGAGCAAATACTAAAGAAGCATCATTTAATTGTAGTTTTTCCATTGAAGCACGAAGTTCTTCATAATCTTCAGTATCTACTGGATAGATACCTGCAAAAACCATAGGCTTTACATCTTCAAAACCTTCAACAATATTGGTAGTAGGTTTAGAAAAATCGGTAATGGTATCACCAACCTTGACTTCTTTAGCCGTTTTAATACCCGTAATCAAGTAACCAACATCACCTGTTTTTACGGTTTGTTTTGCAACTTGATTTAATTTAAGCGTTCCAATTTCATCCGCATAATAATCTTTATCAGTCGCTACAAACTTTATATGTTGGCCTTTTTTAATTTCACCATTAAATACTCTAAAATACGTTTCTATACCTCTAAAAGTATTATAAACCGAATCAAAAATTAAGGCTTGTAGCGGTGCATTTGGGTTGCCCTCTGGAGCAGGAACACGCTCAATAATGGCTTTTAAAATATTGTCTACACCAAAACCTGTTTTTCCGCTGGCATGAATCACTTCTTCAGGGTCACACCCCAATAAATCTACAATATCATCGGTAACTTCTTCTGGGTTGGCACTTGGTAAATCTACTTTGTTAAGCACAGGAATAATTTCCAAATCGTTCTCTAAAGCTAGATATAAGTTAGAAATCGTTTGCGCTTGTATGCTTTGTGCGGCATCTACAATCAACAGCGCACCTTCGCATGCAGCAATTGACCTAGAAACTTCATAAGAGAAATCGACGTGACCAGGAGTATCAATTAAATTTAAAACATATTTTTCGCCTTCATATTCATAGTCCATTTGGATGGCGTGCGACTTAATGGTAATACCACGCTCTCGCTCCAAATCCATATTATCCAATAGTTGGTCTTGCTTTTCTCTAGCCGTTACCGAACCGGTATAATCTAATAATCGATCAGCAAGCGTACTCTTACCATGATCTATATGTGCAATAATGCAAAAATTTCTAATGTGCTTCATAGTCAATAAGTGCCGTTTAAACAGCGATTGCAAAGATAGTTAAATATGTTTGTGTATGGAATAGCTTTAAGCATCTTAATTATTGCAGTTGGCAAGCCAAATTTGCAGTTTACAAGAAAGTGGTTTTTAAAGGAGTTTTATACCTGTTCTTTTGTGGTATAAATATTTAAATTTACTGTGATGAAGACAACGTTTTATTTTTTGTTAGTTATGCTCTTAGGAGATTATTGTTATGGTCAAGATGTTGAAAAGTTACCAACCCAACCTTGGGAGGAATTGGTTGAGATGAATAACAACATATATTATAAAAATAAAAGATGGAAAAAAGACATAAATGTTGAACTTGAAGGGAGTTACACAAAAGAAGATTCATTACATGTAAAAAAAATTCTTAAAAAGTTTGATAGTATAACAGAAACAATTTCTATTAAATTATCAAATTTCCCACCAGAATTAAATTTTAAAATTAGATTTATAGACTCGATAATACCCGATACACGTCTAGATGAATCAAATTATTATCATTTTGTTGGGTATGAAGAAGAGGAAAAAAGTTATTTTAGAGCAAGGGTTTTTATTTACAAAAATTATAATAAAGATTTTCAATTAAAAAATACTTTAGAAGCTAAATTTGCTAGTTTTTTGGTTGGTGGAAGATTTGAATATTCAAAAACGAAAAGATATAGTGTATTTAACCCTTATTTGGGTCATGGAAATAATAATATTCCATTAGTCGATGAAGATTTAAACATTATTAAAGAAGTTTATAAAAAAGGGTTTGAGGAACGGTTGCAAAAAGCAGAACAACAATTTTCTTATGTTTTAGATAAATTAGAATATGGTAAGATTATCACAAGAGACCGCAATTTATGGTGGGTAAAAAACCCTATCGCCGTTATTTTTCTCCCAACTTTAGTTTTAGTTCTGTTTTTTATATTTCTTACAAGTAAAATAAAGCATGCAATACAAGTAAAAAACGAACTTCTTCGTTTTACTGTCTTGTCATTTGTAACATTACTATTTGCAGGTTTTGTTATTGTATTTTGTGTTTCGTTTTACGATTTCTTAACGACACCAAAGAGCTATGGCTTTTCCTTAGTAAGATATGATACTGTTTTTACTACAGCAGTTTTACTACTTTTTTTGTTTCCTTTTCTATATTTATTTCGCTTTATTGAGTTGAAAATCCAAAACACGGGGAAGAGTGTGTTTACAAAAACAGCACTTATCTTTTTGTCAACAGGTTTTTTGCCTTTTGCAATAGTTTCAGTATTATTCTTCATAAGTATTAGAGAGGGTCAAAATTATCAAGGAGGCTACTTAACCTTATCAAAAATGTTTGTAGGAGCAATGATTATTGCGTCACTAAGAGCATTAATAAGTTATTTTGTTTTTAAAGAACGGAGTTTAATCATAGAAAACGAAACCAAACTTTCAAAATTGAGAGAGTTAAAATCTAAAGCAGAATTAAAATCTTTACAATCCCAAATAAACCCACACTTTTTATACAACTCATTAAACTCCATAGCCAGTTTAGCGCCAATAGATGCCAATAAAACCCAAAAAATGGCACATTCTTTATCCGATTTGTTTAAGTATTCTATAAACCGAAAAGGCAAAAAAATGAGTACTGTTAAAGACGAAATAGAGATGGTAACATCATATTTAAATATTGAAAAAATACGTTTTGGCAACCGTTTACAATTTGATATTGAAGTTGATGAAACCCTAATGAATAATGAAATACCCTTATTTTTAATTCAGCCACTCGTAGAAAATGCTGTAAAGCATGGTATTTCTCAAAATGAAGGAGAAGGAACAATTCGTTTAAAAATTGAAAAAGTGGACAATCAATTAGTGATTTCGGTAAACGATAATGGACCAGATTTCCCAGAAGGTTTAGTAAGTGGTCATGGTTTGCAAACTGTTTACGATTTGTTGCGTTTAAGCTATGAGGATAGCGCCGCATTGCATTGGACAAACACACCAGAAAAAACAATTACCATTACCATACCAGAAACTATTTAAAATGAATAAAGCATATACCACCATTATTATAGACGATGAAGCCCCTGCAAGATTGGGTTTAGAAAACATGCTTAAGGCATTCTCCGAAACATTTAAGGTGATTGATACAGCGCAAAATGTAACCGAAGCTAAAGCAAAAATAGAGCAGCAACATCCTGACATTATTTTTTTGGATATAGAAATGCCAGAGCAAACAGGTTTCGATTTATTGGCACAATTAAAAACAATTCCTATTGTGGTATTTTGCACCGCTTACGACCAATATGCTTTAGAAGCTTTTGATACCAATAGCATCGATTATTTAGTAAAACCTGTAAAAGAAGAACGGCTGAAAAAAACAGTAGAAAAGCTAAAAACGTTTAGTAAACATAAATCTTCGGAAGAGATACTCCATGTTTTAAAAGAAATTTCGAACAATAAAGCGGTTAAAAAAATGACCTCCATAACCGTTAAAAAAAATGATAAACTTATTTTTATAAAATTAGAAGATATCGCTTTTTTTGAGGTCAATAATAATTACACTACCATAGATAGCGCGTCTGGAAACTATTTAAGTACAGAGTCTATTGCTACTCTAGAAAACAAATTACCAGACAATTTTTTACGTATTCATAGAAGCATTATCATCAATAAGGATTATGTAAATAACATTCAAAAATATTTTAATAGCCGGTATATTATTACGCTAAACAATAAAAAACAATCGCGTTTAACCTCTGGCAGAAGTTATAACGATGCTATTAAAGAATGGATGAACATTTAACTAACTTCAAAATTAGTCCTGCCACTCAGCAATAAACAAATTAGTATCGCGCCCGCCACCATTGTTTCTGTTAGAAGAAAACGCAAGATATTTTCCATCATTTGAAAACACAGGAAACGCATCAAAGGTGTCGCTATGCGTAACGCGTTCAAGGTTTTTACCATCAATATCAATTAAATATAAGTTGAAGGGAAAACCACGTTCTGCTTCAAAATTAGATGAGAATAAAATCTTTTTTCCCGATGGATGAAAAAACGGACTCCAATTGGCATTTCCTAAATCGGTTAGCTGTTTTAAGTCGCTGCCATCAGCATTGCAAATGTAAAGTTCCATATCGGTAGGTTCTACCAAACCTTCAGCTAAAAGCTCCTTATATTCTTTAATTTCTTGTTCGGTTTTAGGGCGCGAGGAACGAAATATAATTTTTGTGCCATCTGGCGAAAAGAAAGCACCACCATCGTAACCCAATTCATCAGTAATTTGTTTAACATCGCTACCATCAAGGTTCATGGTATACAATTCTAAATCGCCACTACGGGTTGAGGTAAATACAATTTTATCACCTTTTGGGGATACAGTAGGCTCAGCATCATAACCTTTTTCATTAGTCAGTTGCTTAACGATGTTACCTTCCAAATCAGCAATAAAAATGTCGAAAGTATCATATACAGGCCAAATATATTTACCGTTTTTGCGTAACGGTGTGTCGGGGCATTTTTCGTCTCCTAAATGTGTGGAAGCGTAAATGATATGTTTATTATCTGGTAAGAAATAAGAGCAGGTTGTACGCCCTTTTCCTGTAGAAATCATGGGAGGAATTTTATTTTCGAAAGTTTCACCAACATTCATTAAAAACATTTGGTCGCAACCCACATTCCAATTCTTATTATTGGATTGAAACACAATTTGTTTATCATCAAAACTCCAATAGGCCTCGGCATTATCACCTCCAAAGGTAATTTGTTTTATAGATTTAAAATGTTTTTCACCTGGATAGATTAAGGAGTCCTTAACTTCAACAGTTTCTTCAAGGGTTTCACTAGTTTTTTTTGGTTCATTTTTACAACTAAAAACTAAAAGAACTAATGCTATAAGTGATGCGTATTTCGTCATAATAATTGGTTAAATTTGTGTAAAATTAATATTTATGAAAATGAAATACAGTATACTTTTCTTTTTTTTATTGTTTTTAGCAAGTTGTAAATCAGAAGTTAACGAACCTGTTTCAATTGAATCCGATGTTGCTTTTCTTTCTGATGATAGATTGGAGGGTAGACAAACAGGAACTGAAGGCGAGAAGGCAGCAGCAGCATATATTGCAAAACGTTTTGAAAATCTTGGTACAGAAGGGAAAGGCACCAATGGTTTTTTACAACCTTTTACTTTTAAACCCAAAACAAACCCACACCAACAGGTAAATTATACTGTAAAAGATGGCGATAGCACTATTACAGGTACTAACGTCATAGGTTTTTTAAATAACAATGCTGAAAACACGATTGTAATTGGCGCGCATTACGACCATTTAGGTTATGGCGCTGAAGGCTCATTACATCGTGGTGAAAAAGCGATCCACAATGGTGCTGATGATAATGCAAGCGGTGTAGCAGTTATGCTCAATTTAGCACAAAAACTTAAAGGCAAAAACACAAATAACAACTATCTTTTCATGGCGTTTTCTGGTGAGGAAATGGGCTTATTGGGCTCTAATTATTTTGTTAAAAACCCAACAATAGACACAAAAAAAGTGAACTACATGATTAATATGGATATGGTGGGACGCTTAAAAGCAGATAGCACTTTGGCGGTTTATGGTGTTGGCACATCACCCATTTTAAAACAAACACTAAAGGCACATAACGAAAGTTTTAAACTCATTCAAAAAGAATCGGGTATTGGCCCGAGCGACCATACGTCTTTTTATAATGCCGATATTCCTGTGTTGCATTTTTTTACTGGGCAACACGAAGATTATCATAAACCAAGTGACGATTTTGAAAAGTTGAATTACAAAGGCATGCAAACCATATCAAACTATATTTTTGAAGTGATTTCTGATTTGGACGACAATGGAAAATTACCATTTAGAAAAACAAAAAATGAAAGTGAAGAAACGCCGAGGTTTAAAGTTGGTCTGGGTGTAATTCCTGATTATTTATATGATGGTAAAGGCATGCGAATTGATGGTATTAGTGAAGATAAACCCGCACAAAAGGCTGGACTACAAAAAGGTGATATTGTTGTGAAACTGGGTGATAGCACTGTAGTAGATATGATGAGTTATATGAAAGTATTAGCCACTTTTGAGAAAGGAGATACCACTAATGTAATAGTAGATAGAGAAGGCGAAGAGATAGAAGCTAAAATTGAATTTTAAAATCAGCAAATGCTAAAAACCAAACAGGACTTTATAAACAAAATTCACCTAATAATTTCGTTGATTATTGTTGTTCCTGTAGCGTTTTTGTATGGTTTCAATCCAAGTTCAGAATTTGATATTCATTTAGACACCATAGATGAACTCAATGCCTTTAAAGCCATCATGGGCTTATATTTAGGGTTTTCAATACTATGGATTCTAGGGGTTTTTCAAAAGAAATATCTAAAACTAGCTCTAGTTAGTAATATAATTTTTATGTTGGGATTGGGCTTTGGTAGGTTACTAAGTTTAGCCTTGGATGGCATGCCAACATTTGCCTATATTTTTGGAACTGTAGGAGAATTGATTTTAGGATTTTACGGGTTATGGGTATTAAAATCCAGCAATTAAAGCACCACAAATACCTAAGCTAATTATAAGATATACCACAGCAAGAATAAATAAAACTTTAGCTGCTTTTTTATTCTTTTTTAATACGAATGCTCCAATTATAGCCAATAAAATTGCAGGACCAAACATAATGGCAATAATTAGCACCAATAATCCGTCTAAGTTCATATTTGGGCCTAAAAGTGTCATCATTTCAATTCATATAAAATTATCCCACAACTTCCGATTCCAATAATCGTATAAACAACCGCAATAATTTGTAAAATTTTAGCTGTTTTTGGTTTTTTTCCTTTCATTTTAGAGCCAATGAGCGAAATTATTATTGCTGGACAAAGAGCTACAAGTAAAATTAATAACCCTAACCAAGTAAAATCATAATTACCTTCATTTACACCTTTTATCATCATGCCTTTTGTTTCAATTCCTCCAACCGCTCCCTTTTATCATCCCGATACAATAAATTCATCGTTTCAAACGGAATAATCTTATTGTCTTTATCCACAATATGCACACACGATTTTTTTATGGCGCGCACATCAAAGTTATAAGCATCAATAAATTGCATGATAATAATACGAAATAAATTGTCGTATCCCAGATTTGGCGCATCAATATTTGGCAAACAACACATAATACTTTTTAGGTTTTCCTCAGCAACTTCCACCGAATTTCCTGTGCTAAACAGCTCAATCATTTTACCGTGTAGTTGCTCATCCTGCTCGTAAATAATGGTGTTTTTGCTGTTGTCTAGTAAATCATTCGGGTTGATATATCGTGTTAACGGAAATACCTCGCCATCCAATTTTAAGGCATAACCCATCACCAAAGCATCAGGATTACAAGGTACGGGCAATAAATCGTCCCCCGTAAAAATATCGGTTTGCTCCATAATTTTTCGGCGCACTTCAGTTAGTGTCATCCTATCCGTTTCAGGATTAAAATTCTCTAAACGGCCAGCAATTTGTGTCGGCTGAAACGTCACACCCCGAACACACTTTTGTTGCAATGCGTAGTCAATAATTTTTCCAATCTCATGGTCGTTCAACCCTTTTTGAAGCGTTACCACCAAGGTGGTAGATAAGTTCAAGGCATTCAAATTCTCCAAGGCCTGTACTCGAATATCCCATAAATCTGCACCGCGCAATTCATGCAATACGTTATTCTCAAAAGAATCAAACTGTAAATAAATTTCAAAATCGGGTGTGTAGGTTTTTAAACGCTTAGCAAATTCAAAATCCTTGGCAATTTTAATGCCATTGGTATTCAACATCAAATGCCTAATCGGTAAGGATTTCGCATAATCCATAATTTCCCAAAACTGTGGATGAATCGTTGGTTCTCCACCCGAAATTTGCACCACATCAGGTTCCTTTTCGTTCCGCACAATAGTATCTAGCATTGCTTTAACCTCATCAAAAGTGCGATGCCTCCCGTATGTTGGCGACGATCCTGCATAACACGTCGGGCACGTTAAATTACAGCGGTCTGTCACCTCCACAACCGTAAGGCAAGAGTGCTGCTCATGGTCAGGGCACAACCCACAATCATAGGGGCAACCATAGTGCGTTTGTGTGTTAAATTTATATGACGTTTCGCTCGGTTTATTGTAGTTTCTAATGTTTTTGTAGTACTCAATATCATCTGCAATCAATACTTTAGAATTTCCATGCTCATTACACCGTTTTAGCATGTAAACATTACCATTTTCAAATACAATTTTTGCGTCTACACGCCGTAAGCATTCGGGACAGAGGCTTAAGGTAAAATCGTAATAGGTGTATTTTCTCGTTGGCATAGTTTAATTTTTATTTGGGCGTTCCCCAAAAGGGGTCGGGCTTTCCGTTCCAAGTCCTCGCTTCTGCGCTAAGGCGCAAAAGCTGTGGGCTTTCCACTACAATCCCTAACGCGGGTGTGTTTGCTAAGGTAGGGGTTTATCCTTTTCGGTGTGCTTTTTTGGAGAGTTTCGTTTAACAATTGTTATGTAGAATTTCGAAATTATACTTTAAAGTTGAATTATTGTTAATAAAATGTTTAAAAACAACCTTTAAAGTTGATTTTTTAATAATATTGTCTATATTTGCAAAGAAATCAACGCATTAATTATGGTAGACAGATCAGTTGTAAAATCTTTTTTACAAGAACTGAAACAAATAATTAAAGTATGGGGTATCATCTTCTCCAATCGCCCCAAGAATAGCATTCAGAATCTTGCAGATTTAAGTATTACAGCTAAAATGCGTGAAGAAATAATTTTCAATTTAGAGTTTGAAGATTATAGTGAAGGTCCTTTAGAGGAAACTCAACAAGGAGGAACAGAAATGTGGGTTTTTGGTAAAATAATCAAAGGTCAACAAGTATACATTAAGTTAACTATTTCTAGAATTTCTGGTGGCGCAATTTGCATTTCTTTTCACAAGGCTGAATTCCCAATGAAATTCCCTTTTAAGGATTAAAAACTAATAAAATTAAAGATTATGAAAAGTCCATTCACAGGTAAGGAAATGACCTTACAAATTGAAAAAAGTATTTTGGTTTTTCGAAAGGAAGAATTTGAGTATCATCATAAAAGTTATTATTGTGAAGATAGTGGGGAATCATTTACAACAACCGAGTTAGATGAATTCAATTTGAATCAAGTATATAATCAATATAGAGATAAACATAATATCCCGTTTCCTGATGAAATAATTAAGCTAAGGGATACTTATGGCTTATCGGCTGGAATGATGTCCAGAATATTAGGTTTTGGTATTAATAGTTATAGAAATTATGAAAAAGGAGAAGTTCCAAGTTTGGCAAATGCTAACTTAATTAAGACCATTTCAAATAGTATACAGAATTTTAAATTGTTGGTTGACTTGAACAACGATTTGAGCGGTAATGAAAAGGAAAAAATTCTTAAAAAGATTAAAATTGTTATCGATAATTACAGGGAAAATAAAGATGATAATAAATATGTAGGTATCTTATTTGAAGATAGATTGCCTGATAATTTTTCTGGATATAGAAAGCCAAACATG
Source organism: uncultured Algibacter sp. (assembly GCA_947502405.1). Taxonomy (GTDB): domain Bacteria; phylum Bacteroidota; class Bacteroidia; order Flavobacteriales; family Flavobacteriaceae; genus Algibacter_B. Next base: position 219,411 of record CANMZT010000003.1, read on the forward strand.
GAAAAAATGTCGCATATGATTATGTTTTTTGCGCAAAAATTAAATCCTACTGAAACTACCATGAATAAGTTATTGTTTTACTCTGATTTTTACAATTACAAAAAAACAGCTTACTCAATAAGTGGAGCAAATTATAGGGCTCATAATTATGGACCTGTCCCTTTTAGATATAGTGGGATTTTTGACTATGCGGCTACAAAAGGATACATTTTCATGAATGTTGAAGATTACGGTAATGGGTATTGGGGCAAATGTTTTTATAAATCGAAAACGAAGGATTTTAATTCAGAACTATTTACTGTAAATGAACTAGAATCCTTAAACCTTGTTTCAGAAAAATTCAAGGGTTTTAATGCAACACAAATTATGGAGATAAGTCACGAAGAGAAAGCATGGATTGAGAATGAAAAAAATAAATCTTTAATAGACTACAACTATTCCTTTGAATTACTTCATGTTTAATTTTTTCATTGTATTTAGATTTTTATATTGAACCAGAATTTCATTCCGTTACCCGTTCCTCCCCCGCGGGGAGGTTAGGAGGGGCTTTTAAATAATACAACCAACAACCAACACATAAAACTTGAATCGTACTCAACCCCAACACATAAAATACATTTGGTTTTAAAAATTCAATACAAAAGCGAAACCCAAAGTACAAAATCATAAACCATTTAAAGAGGTCGCCATTTTTTAAGTTGGGGCTATTTTGAAGTCGTTTCAACCCAAAAAATAATAAAATTAAAAATACCAATTCGTATAGCGAGGTTGGGTGCCGCAATATGCCATCACCTAAATCCATTCCAGTAAAAAATGCGGTTTCTTTACCATAGGTAAATTCATTAATGCCCGATAAAAAACAACCAACACGCCCAATAAAAATGCCCAAAATAATAGGAAACACAAATAAATCGCCTGATGATTGTGTTTCGCTAATATATTTTTTAGCCAACTCAACACCTAAAAGTCCACCAAATAAACCACCCATAATGGTTTTCGTATTCAACAACTGAATGACGTTTTGTTGTGACCACTCAAATACAGGATTTTCTAAAACACCAACAACGCGAGAACCAATTAAAGCACCCAAAGCAGCGCCAAGAATAATAGACAAGCGATTGTTTGAAGAAATAGCATCGTTAGATTTTCGTCTTAAAATCACATAATACCTAAACGCTAAAAAGAACGCTAAATACTCTAAAACCAAGTGAATGTTTATGTTATAACCGAATAATTGTGGTTCAAAAGGGATTTGCAAGGGTTGAATTTTTTATAAATATAGAGAAAAGCAGTAGTTTTGCTGAAAAATTAAACTTTTGGTAAAAATAGACAACATAGAACTTGGTGAATTCCCATTGCTTTTAGCACCAATGGAAGATGTGAGTGATCCGCCATTTCGTGCCTTGTGCAAAGAGCAAGGTGCCGATGTGGTGTACACCGAGTTTGTGTCTAGTGAAGGCTTGATTAGAAACGCAGCCAAAAGCGTGATGAAGTTGGATATTTACGAAAAAGAGCGTCCTGTTGGCATTCAAATTTTTGGGGCTAATCTGGATAGTATGCTGCAAACCATTGATATTGTTGAGCGTTCCAAACCAGATATTATCGATATTAATTTTGGGTGCCCCGTAAAAAAAGTAGTGAGCAAAGGTGCAGGCGCAGGTATTTTAAAAGATGTGTGTTTGATGGAAAAACTCACTGCTGAAATGGTTAAGCGCACCAATATTCCAGTAACTGTAAAAACACGTTTAGGTTGGGACCATGATTCTATAAAAATAGTTGAGGTTGCCGAACGCTTACAAGATGTCGGTATAAAATCTATTGCTATTCACGGGCGTACACGCGCACAGATGTACAAGGGTAGTGCCGATTGGAAACCCATTGCAGCCGTAAAAAACAACCCCAGAATGCACATTCCTATATTTGGAAATGGCGATGTGGATACACCAGAAAAAGCAGCCGAAATGCGAGACAGTTATGGACTGGATGGCGCCATGATTGGTCGTGCAAGTATTGGTAATCCTTGGTTTTTTAAGCAAGTCAAGCACTTTTTTAAAACAGGCGAACATTTAGCACCCATTTCTTTAGAAGAACGTGTGGAAGCAGCACGCCGTCATTTACAAATGTCCATAGATTGGAAAGGAGAGGTTTTAGGAGTTTTTGAAACCCGTCGTCACTACACCAACTACTTTAAAGGGATTCCACATTTTAAAGAATACCGTATGAAAATGGTAACTTCAGACCACTCTGAAGATGTTTTTGCAGCCTTTGATGAGGTGTTAGATAAGTTTGCAGGTTATCAGTTTACATAGTAGGTGTTTCTTTTAAGTCTTATCATTTTTATACCTTAGCTAGCATCTATTTAAAAATTAATTGCTATGCTTAAATTCACCCTTTTGCTATTCGGATTTTTATTATCATTTACTACCATTACCGCTCAAGAACCTTATCAGTTCACCGAAGTTATAGATTTAGAAGCTACACCCGTAATCAGTCAAGGGCGCACGGGAACATGTTGGAGCTTTTCAAGCACATCCTTTTTAGAATCTGAAATTATTAGGCTTACCGGAAAACAAATGGATTTATCCGAAATGTATACAGTACGCAATACTTATCCTAAAAAGGCAGATAATTTTGTAATGCGACAAGGTAAAGCACAGTTTAGCGAGGGTGGTTTAGCGCATGATGTCATGAATTCTGTGGCGGAATATGGCTTGGTACCTAATACAGCTTTTAGTGGTTTGTTTCAAGGTGAGACTAGTCATAATCATGCAGAATTAGTGGCTGTTTTAAAAAGTATGGTAGAAACGTATGTAGGTAATCCCGGAAAGAAATTAAGCAAGAAATGGAAGCCTGCCATTGATGCGGTACTATCAACTTATATAGGAGAAAACCCTGAGACTTTTGTGTACGAAGGCAAAACCTATACACCACAATCGTTTTTGGAACTAACTAAAATTAATCCCTCGGATTATGCAAACATCACCTCATTTGCGCATGCGCCATTTTATGAAAAATTTATTTTAAATATTCCTGATAATTGGAGCAATGGTAGTTTTTACAATGTGCCGTTAGATGCCATGATGCAAACTATTGATAATGCTTTGGAAAACGGATTTACTGTAGAGTTAGATTGCGATGTGAGCGAACGTACATTTTCCTCAAAAAGTGGTGTTGCCATAATTCCCGAGTCTGCTGAAAACAATAAAAAGGCTTTGGAAGCTATTTATCCTGAAAAGCAAATTACGCAAGAGTATAGACAGGACGAATTTGAAAACTTTACAACAACTGACGACCATTTAATGCACATCACAGGCATTTTAAAAGACCAAAACGGCACCAAATATTACAAGGTAAAAAACAGTTGGGGTACAGATGCCCACAGAAATGCAAATGGTGGTTACGTGTATTTTAGCGAAAGCTATATGCGTTTAAAAGCTATTAGTATTACGGTGCATAAGGATGCGATACCTAAAACAATTGCTGGAAAGCTAGATATTGATTAGGAAATTACTTTAGCAAACACACCTCGCGAGAAGGATTGCAGCGGCATCCTTTTTGCTTTTTCTGCAAAAAGATATAGCGGAAAGCCTGTTTGCCATTTTTTATGGCAACTCGCCCAAAACCTTTATAATTGTTGTACTAAAGTTTTTGTGATTCGAACGGATGCAATTTTTGATGCTATAATGCCTAATACCGAAATGGTTAGGAATACGATAAGCAAATTTTCGACTTTTATGGTTACTGGATAAGCTAAGGTTGGGGTTATCATGACCAGACTGAATGCTTTTTGAAGTGCTGTGATGATAAGGGCAAGAACCAAACCTAGGAGACCGCCAACAACGCTCATTAAGCTACCTTGGAAAAAGAAAATTTTACGAATATCTTTTACAGTGGCGCCAATATTGAAAAGGGTATTTAAGCTTTGTTTTTTATCGAGAATCATCATAATTAATGATCCGATAACATTAAAAAATGCGATGATTAATACTAGTGTGAAAATAAGGTAAACAGCTAGGTTTTCGGTGTTTAGCATTTTGTAAAGCGCATCGTTTAATTGTGCTCTGTTTTTTAGGGTGACTTTATCACCCAAAATAGCTTTTATGTTGGTTTTTACTTGGTTTTCGTTTGCACCGTTTTTAAGCTTAAATTCTATAGATGAAATTTGATTGGGTTTGTAATTAAGAAGGTTTTTAGCCAAATCTATAGGTGCAAAAACGTAGGTGTCGTTTAAAGTTTCGTTAATATAAAAGACACCAACGTTGATGGCTTTTATACTATTAAATGCGTTTTTTGTAGATGTTATTTGCCCTTTTCCAGGTTTAGGCACATAAATAGTTATGGGCTTTGTAAAGTTTAAAATACCAAGTGACAAGCTATTTGAAATACCCCAGCCTACAACAAGTTGATTTGATTTTTGCTCAAACCAACTGCCATGATCTAGTGTTGAATCTATAGCAACAACGTTTTGAAAATGTTCGTCAACACCCTTTATTACTGCTAATGTGTTTTTATCATCGGAGGCTAAAAAAACACGCTCTTCTACAATTTTGGAGAAGTTAGCAATACCGTTTAAGTTTTCAAGTTTAGAGATTTCTTCTTGAGTTAAGAAAAAGGATTTTCCTAGTGCAGCTTCTGCTTTTAGATCGGGATCAACCTGACTTGTAAATTGCAGTGTGAAATCTTTTAGTCCAGCAAAACCAGATAACACAACAAATAAAGATGCAGAACCTAAAATAACACCTATTAAAGCAATGTAGGTTATAAAATTAATAGCATTGTTAGTGCTTTTTGAACGTAAATACCGCTTTGCTATGTATAAGGAAACATTCATAATCTATAATATTATAAAAATATAATGACAAAATGAATGTTCAAGCAGACCATTGAAAAAACAATAAAAATTACCTGGTTAAAACGCAATAGGCTAAGACTTTTTTCTTTTATCTAGAATATCAGGATTTTTAATAGGGTTTTCGTCTCCTTTTAAAGATTTTTCTATTTGGTCAATATACTCCAAGGAGTCATCAATAAAAAACTCTAAATTCGGCATACGCCTCAATTGATTTTTAGTACGTTGTGCTAATTCATGACGGATTAAGGGTGTATTAGATTTAATACCTTCTAGTAATTCGGCACCTTTATCATTTGGAAAAATGCTTAGATATACTTTTGCTACACCTAAATCTACGGTAACTTTTACTTTAGTAACCGAGATTAAAATACCGCGCATACCACCTTGTGTTGCGGCGCCTTGTAAAACATCAACTAAATCGTGTTGTAAAACCGAAGCTATTTTTTTCTGTCTTTGACTCTCTTCCATATTATATAGCTTTAATTCTTGCTACGCTGCAAAAATAACGGATATTTAAAGATTATGTTACTTTTATAAGTGATTTTCATATCTTGAAGGTAAAATTAGCTTTATGAACAAAATAGAACACATAGGAATTGCGGTAAAAAGTCTAAAAAATTCTAATGAATTGTTTTCTAAGCTTTTTGGAATGCGACATTATAAAGTTGAAACTGTTGAAAGCGAGGGTGTAAACACATCGTTTTTTCAAGTTGGTGAAAATAAAATAGAGTTGTTAGAAGGTACAAAAGACGATAGCCCAATTACAAAGTTTATTGAGAAAAAGGGGGAAGGGATTCATCATATTGCTTTTGATGTTGATGATATTGAATTTGAGATTGAGCGTCTTAAAAATGAAGGATTCAAGGTATTAAATGAAACTCCAAAGAAGGGTGCAGATAATAAGTTGATAGCTTTTTTACATCCAAAATCGACAAATGGTGTTTTAATTGAGTTATGCCAAGAGATTAGGGAATAAATTTCTTGTAGAGTTTTAAGAAATATAGTAATATTGCACACTCTTATTTTTAAGAGCATTACATTTTATGTAATAGGGCCTATAACTCAGTTGGTTAGAGTATCTGACTCATAATCAGAAAGTCCCTAGTTCGAGCCTAGGTGGGCCCACAACACAAACCCCGTTAATAATAACGGGGTTTCTTTGTTTTTGTGTGTAACCTTATTGTAAAAATAATTTTGTTTTTAGTGCTAAAAAGTGCTAAAATTGTGCTAAATATGTATGTAAAATGTATGTCATTTGAAAGCCACAATAACCTTATTAACATCACAAAGAGAAACTAAAAAAGGTTTTCCTATTTGTGTGGAACTATTTATATCATCTAAAAACAGACCACGAAAAAACATAGGTGCTTCAAAAATTGAGTACTGGGATAGTCAAAATAACATACCAACAAAAGATCATCCAGAATACTACGTGCTTTACCCAAAAGTACTAGAATATGTTTCTAAAATAACCAAAATAAATCATAACGATTATACTCCAGAAGAAGCTGCTAATTTCCTGTTTTCTGATAATAAAAAAGTCAGTACTAAAAAAGGTATTGGTTATATCGATTTTTTTAATGTCAGAATAAACGAAAAGGCCGCAAGAAAGGAAGCTACCAAAAATTACAAAGAAATAAGGGATTTAATAAAAAATTATTTGGACAACACAGACGTTTTAATGCATGATTTGGATTATGAGTGGGTAAATGAGTTTATTAATTTTAAATACCAAACAGGATGCAATGAAGGTGGTGTAATGAGTTATTTAAGAACCATGAGTGCGGTTTATAATGAAGCATCAAAACGATCATCTTTAAATATTACAAACCAAAACCCGTTTAAGGCACATTTAAAAAAGCCCAAAAAGAAAGATGTTATAGTTATTCCAGAGCAGGAACTTTTAAAGCTTACTAATTTTTCACCTCATAAATTTGCTACTGAAAAATCTAAATTTAATATGCAACGAGCGTTAGCGGTTTGGCGTTTTCAGCTTTTTGTTGGTGGGCATGATTATATTGATATGTCGCAATTAAGATGGGAGCAGATAAAAAATAACAGAATCAAATTTAAACGCTACAAAAATAGAGAGGAAGAAAATGGCGGTCCAGAAATTGATAATTATTTGTTTGATGAATTGCTTTCTATAATTAAAGCCTACGGCACACCAAATAGTAGCCGTATTTTTTCTTTTATTCCAGATCCAGTTAAGGATAACCAAAGGTATATTATTTACAGGCAAAATGTTAGTAGAACATTAGCCAAAATAGCTAAACAATCTGGTATGAAACATAAAATGAAAACAAAATCTGTAAGGTATATTTTTAAAACCTATGCAGAAGAAATAATGACACATGATACTATTATAAAAAAGTTAATGGGCCATTCTTTACGTGGTGTATCTTTTAATTATTTAGGTAAGCTTTCTTATAGCGTTGTTGATGATGCACACCGTAGAATTATAGATTATATTTTAAATCCACCACAACACTAATTACGGGTTTACCACAGGTGTTTTTTGTTATTTTGGTGATTAGTTAAAAAAAACCAGATTTTCTTCTTTTTGAGTGCGAAAATATTACATACTTTCGATTAACGGTAAAAATCAGTCTTAACTCATAGGTATTTTGTCGATAAATTTGGTATTTCATCTACTTTATTTATCTTAGTTTCCTCAATTACAACAAAGTAATTGTTTTAAACCCCAAACCTATGAATAAAAAACACCTATTGGTGCTATGTTTTAGTGCCTTTTTTGCAATGACGTTTTTATCTTGTACTGAAACAAGTTTAGATAATGATGATGTTCAAATTGAAAAAGATAAATATAAACCACCTACAGACGGCTAGGAGTTTTAAATTTATTACAGGGCTTGCGCTTGCATCGTTTATAGTAGCAAGCCCTTACCTTTTTTACTTATACAGAATACCACAGGAAGGAGCGCAAGAATGGTATGTGTTAGGTGTTAAAATAAAGGCATCTGGTTTTTACGATGTTTCTTCATATTTGCATGCAGTTTTCACAAAATTAGCATTAGTCTTTCTAACTTCAATTAGTTTTCTTAAAATACAAAGCTGGTGGAAATGGACTTTACTTATTCCTTTAATCATGTTTTTGTTTCAGCTTTTCAGCGTATTAAACAAAAACTGGAAAGTTTTTGACGAATATAGCTTTTACTACTCTCTTATTCCAACATTGCCTATAGTTGGAGTTTTAATTTATAGCACATTAAAAATAAACGACAAAATTAACCATTTAGATTTACTGGATCAAATTGATGCAGAGATTGAAAAGGTGAAATCTACAGTAGAATAATGCACTATAAAAAAAGCCAACACTTAAAAAAACTCAATCAGTTAATTAAAATGAAACATACCATGTCATCAGATGTGTATTTGTCGAGATTGAAAACCCTTGAAGCGGAAGTAAAAAAAGAATTAATCAATGATATTGATGTTACTTTAGGTGAGAATGATGTAATTGATGACTTTTATAGCATTATAAAACCTAGCCTTAACTAAAAGAGTGCTTTAGTTTAAATAAATATCTTTAATAATGTTAATTGAGTTCCATAGATAATGATACATTTTAATTGTATCTTCAGAAGTGTTGATGCTAGGTTTGTAAAAGTCAGATTCAGACTTTGTAAGCAGTTCTTTATCACTATCATCATTAATCAAAAAACTGAAAACTTTATATTTTGTGTCTCGTCTAATAAACTCCACTAAAATACCACACTTGTAATTATCACTTTCTCTAATAACGGTGTATATTTTAATTTCTCTTAAAGCTAATTTAGTTTCAGAGTATTTTCCAAGCTTATATTCAAGCCTTGTAGACGATCTGTTAACGCTTTCAATTTTGTAACCGCTTTTTATGTCTCTGCCGCTTTCTAAATCTTCAGCATAATATTTAGAAAAGTAAGTGTATTCCTTTTCGGTGGTTTGCGCTACGGCAATGCTACTTAAAAATAATGCGAATAAAAAGTGAGTAATTTTCATAAAATTAATTATTAGCGTTTTGTTGTTTTTTAACAGTTTGTTCAATCTCGTTTTGTATTTTAATTAAGGCTTGTAGCTTGTCTAAAAACGGACTTTGTTGATTTACTCCGTTTTGGTTAAGTAGCGTTTCAAGCATTATTAATTGTTTTTCAAGGCTTTCAATAGTTTTATCAAGCACAGAAATTCTAATCATCCGTTCTTCAAGAAGTTTGTCTTTAGTTAAAACTAATTCTTCATAATTACTAATTATTTTGTTGTAAGCTTCAATGGTTTTGCTATCAATGTCTTTTTCGTAATTAGTCTCGGGTTCTTTTACAAAGTGCTTCGAGGTGTTTTTGCCTTTTGATAAATCAGTGTTTATAAAATCATCAATACTAATTTCAAAATGTTTAGATAGCTTTTGGAAAAATTCAATTTCAAAATGTTTTTTCTTATTATTTTCTAAGGCACTAATAAAATCTCTATTAACACCACAAACACTTGCTAAATCAGGTTGAGTTAAATAATTTATCTTTCTTAGATAGATGGAATTTATTGAAATAAAATTATTCATAAATAAATATGATGAAAATATTTTGCTAGTATAATAATCTATTAATCAAGTGTTTGTGTGTGGTAAAAGACAATATCCAACGTTAAAAATTATTTACGTCTTGTGTAATCTAAAAATCCTCTTACCTTTACAATATCAATCTAAAAAAAATAACTTTAGATTCATAAACATTTGTTAAAACAATTACTGTGCCATCAGTATTTTTTCAGATAAAAACAAAAAAAAGCCGCAAAGAAACCACTCTTTACGGCAGATACTTAAAACCACACCCATGAAAAACATGAGTGCAGAAAAAATAACCGCTTACCACAGCAATTATTTGCTGTAAAGGTAAATAAAATTTAAAACTATGAGTATAACCTTTACAAAAAAAATACCCCCTACAAACGCCAGACTTCTAGGTGTTAGAAAAACCACCGAAAAATACGATACGGATTACGCTTTATTCCATTTTACATTTATAGGCTACAATTTTTTTTGCAACCACACGCAAGAGGTAAAAACTAAACTCCAGGTGTTTTTAGCCAATAAGCAACGTGCTTTACAAATGGCTAATACATTAATGGTGCCCGCTCAATACTCCCTTATAGAATACACACCAAACAAATTACGTAAACATGTCGCTTAGTTTGGACCAAAATACTATGGATGCCGTAATGCAGACTTTAAAGGCTAATAACTTGGTAGTTGTACCAGAAAAAGTTGCTAAATATTCAGAGAAATTTTATAAAAAACGCACCAACTTATTAAAACGAAAATGGGTTAGCGCATGTGCTATAGCTGATTATGATTTGCTAAACACAAAACCATCAAGACAAACAGTAAGGAATATGATTACTGATAACAGAATTTTTAAAACAGAAACCTATAAAAACGAAAAAGGTGTGCAAATGGTATTAGTTGATGCCATACACCGATTAAACAATAATTAATACTTAAAACCACACACTATGTATTCACAACACGAATTAAAACAATTTGAAAAAGCCGCAGTAAACACACCTAATTTAAAAGACTACAAAGAAAAAGGGTTAAATGCTCGAAGAGAGTTAAAAGAAGGCTTTATTAGGCTTAAAGATAATAGAGTTGTTAAAGTTTCTGATCTCCAAGCAGAAACTAAACCAGAGCAAGAAAAAGTATCTCCAGAGGTTGCTGCACAAATTGAAGCACAGGCCAAAGCGCATCCAAGCTTATTTAATTGCATTGGTATTGGAATTGATAAAGCCACAGGAAAAGTTAAGAAAGGTTTTTACCAACTAGAAAGTGGTAAAGTTATTTCTATAAACAAACTTAATGCAGCTGTTACTGAAGCTGCAAAAAACGTTCAAACTTCTACAGAATAATATTAATCTGAATTGGATTAATTAATAGCACCATAACGGCGTTGCAAATTGCAATATCCTAACACTTCCAGATGCAAAATATATGCTTTTAATAGACTGAAAAGCATCTGGAAGTTATTACAACATTAAGCACCTACCACATGAAAAAACTTAGTGATTTATCATTGCAAGAGTTGATTTTGTTACATGAAAATTGTCATGATGAAAATCAAAAAAAAATAAGCGAAGAATTTTATTCAAGATACGGTGTTAAACTTCCTTACACATCAAAAACAGAAAGCACTATGGTAAGTATAGTTATAGGAGCATCAATAGGAATACTCTTAGGTACCTGCATTATGCTAATAGTTTTTCTTAAAAAAGCAGATTACATATTAGAAATAATAACCCCATAAACCACATACCCATGCAATACACCCCAAACCTACAAAAACTTATTACGGATTATTTAGATAAACAAACGGCTTGTAAAAACTACAATACCGTATGCTATAATACTTAAAACCATACACAAATGACTAAAACAATAATTCAAGTAAATGAGACTAAAACCCCAAAAGGGATTAAAATAAAAGCCCATAGAGCAGACAAAAAACAGATTGATATTGTTGCTTTTTTTAAGCCTTACTATAAAAAAGGCTTAACTATAAAAAAATTCTTTTACGTAGTAAAAACAGGATTTTTAACAGCTACTCTGGTAGCTAAAAATTGATAAAACACCATGAAACCACAACACCACAAACCGCAATTACACATCGTGTTTAATAATGCCATCCCTAATACTCCAGATGGTGATTTACAAGTTATTCCAAAAATAATCCAGCACCAAAACATACACTTAGCACAACGCCGTATTATGTTGGAAAAATACCGCCACTACGTGCAAAAATACGCCAACTCTTGCCCAATACTAAATAAAGAGGTGCTGCAATACAATGCTAAAGTTATGGCCCATGTAGAGCAAACCAAAAACCATGACTATGCAAAACAGGTTACTGATGCTTTTAATGAAGATTTTAATAAAGTAAGCATCCAAGAATATAACCACGCTGTAAGATTGCGAAACATAGAACTTGCACAACCTTTAATAAAGCTTAAAAAATTTACTCCTGTAAAAAAGAGTACAGAACATGTGTTTAGCATGATATTGTTTAAGTATGCTATGCAGGTTACAGAAAAAAACAACATTCTAAAAAGTTGTGGTGCTACAACTACTAGAGGTATTCAAAAAATACAAATAAACCATTATGAATTAGCAAACACGGTTATTGATGAAGTTTTTACACTCCCCTATTGTAAGCGCACTATACACAACCACATTAACCGTTTGGTTGAAGCTGGGGTGTTGTTCGATTATACATTTAAAGGCCGTGAAAAGCCTGTTGAATACCATCTAAACGCTCAAATTCTAACCTTGTTTTGCCTGAAAAAGCGAAAACCCTTTTGCGCTCAAAATCAGCTTTTTACCTTTTCATTCGAGAAAGAGTTGCATAATAATGATATAGATACTAGAACATATATAAATAAAAAAGAAATAATAGAGCCTGTTAATAAACAGTCTCGAATAAAGGATACGGAAACCCTGTCGGGTGTCCTCTCGAAAATGCAGTTATCGGAAAAAACCGATAACAACCAGAACAATAACAGGAACACCATCCAGCGTAGCAATTCTGAAAAAGAAAAACACACCAGCGGCGCGAATTTTGGCGCAAAAACCCAAGTTGATATGGCTAGTTTTCTATTAAAAAATATAGATGATCGGCAAACATTAATAGAAAAGTTTAGCCACGGCCATTTTAAAAACTGGCGATTTTACGAAAACGCTCCCAAAAAGAACCCTTATGCTTTAGTAACCATGCAACATTTAGAGTATGAGCAAGATTACGGTATTATGCTAAAAGCCGATTTTTTAGAACTCCTGCAGCAAATTCTTTTTAAAATGTGCGGTAATATTTATAGAAAATCTAATAAAAACGGACTTTTTAACTACGCAGGACCATCATACAAAGGTTACATGCAAATAGAAACCTTGTTACTTAATAAAAATGGCACCGTACCCACAAAAAAAGTATTGCTTTCAACCTTTAAAGGCCTGTTGTGGCGTATAAAATTTGCATCAAACTACTACAATAGTAAATCTATAACCCCACTTTTTATAAATGAATATCTGGACCCAACACGTACCACAAGTAAAGAAGGTGGTTTTGCATACACCCTACAGTTTTATAAAAACCATTTAGAATTGCAGCATTTCTCTGAAAAAGTAATTAAAACAAAGCAGCTTCAGCAAGAAAAAGCAAAAGTTAGAAAGCAAAAAATGAAAGCTATTGAATTGGTTGAAAAACAAATTAATAAGCTTAAAAACGGACAAATAAGCATTGTAAAATTACACGATTACGTTAGTAATAACGCACATATACCCCAAAGCATCAAAGCAAAATTACCCGAGTATATTCAAAGAGCTTATAGTGTATAAAATATAAAAATGAGTGATAAAAAAAGCAATTTTAAAGCAACAAATCATGCATATAAAAGAGCCAAAGAACGCCTTAAATGGAAACCTAAAGTTTTAGATAGAATGATGGTTATAGCATTTAATAAAGGTATCAAACATTCTGATACTAAAGGCAATCTAAATAAGTACATTACTAACCTTTGGAGTAATAATAAGAGTTGTAATAATATTAGAATTTATGGAGAAAATGTGTATTTCTTCTGCAAAAAAAAAATGATAACAATTTATAGATTAAACAATAAAATTATTAAGCATATAAAAAATAATAAATAACAATTTACTTAAAACCACATTACCACATGAAAAATAAACCAAACATCTACGATTTTATTTTAAAATACTTCACAAGTAAAGATGATCTGCGAATAAATTTAACAAAACCAAATCCACAAGGTAATTATATATATGCTACCGATGCACATGCTATTGTTAGAATACCAAAAGAATTATCTGGAATTGAATATAAAAATAATCCTAAATACCCAAATAAAGTTAATGATGTATTTAGAATAGAAATAGAAAAACCAAGTACACAAACTTTTGAAATTGAATCATTGCTAGTGTCAATTTTTGATTGTCAATTAACTACCGAAAAAGATTTTGAAACATGTAAAAAATGTAAAGGTGAAGGTTCAAAATACTGCAAGTGTTGTGGTTTTAATAACGATTGTAAAACATGTAATGGTGAAGGCCATAAAGAAGTAACCAAACCTTACGCAATGCCATATTTAAATGGAACTGCGGTAAGGTTTATGGATAAAATAGTAAAACCTAGTTTTTTATATAAAGTTATACATACCGCATTATTACTTGGCTGTAATGAAATAAAAGTAACTGAATCTGCACCAACAAAATTACTCTTTAAAGTTGGAAAACTAGAAATTATAATAATGACATTATTAGAATCTCAATCATAAAAATACTTAAAACCACATTACCACATGAAAAATTTTAAAAAGAAACTTCTGGTTTTCCTATTACTCTGCTTTACAGTATTAGTAAAAGCCCAAAGCATCCAATTTCCAAAGCAAGAATATTTGGTTGCAAAACTACACACCCATTATCATTTTTTAGAAACCAATGCCAACTATCCAGGACTTAATTATGTTTTTGAAGCAGGTTACTCTGGTAAAATGTATGCTGTTTTAGGTTTCGAGCGTTTTAGCGCATTAAAAGGCGGTGTTATAGATGGTAAAAAAATTAATGGCTACACCAGCTTTAATTTTTCTACAGGTATAAATATAACACATGGCCACAGAAACCAATTTAATTATAACGCAGGAATAAGATTAGTAAAAGCTTATCGTGGTCCAATAAAAGAATCAAGATTTAGGCCTTTTATTGGTTGGGAAGCAGCTGCAATTTACCAATTTAAAAACAGGTTAGGTATAGGTATTCGTGCAACTATTGATAATAGGCAGGATCAAGATATTTTCAATTGGAAAATCAATAATGTGTTTAGTAGTTATCTAAGCATAACTTACAATATAATAAAACTATCAAATAAATAAAATCAATCAATATAACTTATAATAAAATGAAAAGTATATCAAAAATTTCAATCAATAAAGCATTAATTCTAGTGTTGTGTATTTATATAGCTATTTGCGCTTATATAATTAACTATTTTAAACTTAATATACCTGTTAGTATTCTACTCTTTTTGTCAGGTGGTGGTGTTATTATTTTAATTAATCCGTTTCTAAAACCATTAGTTAAATTAAAGCAAAAGGCCTATGATAAGAAGCAGAAAAAAATTGACTTTCATATTAATATTGCTAAAAAATCTGGTAAAAGATCATTTGCAATGGGACCAGATAAAAAGCATACGGTTTGGGCAGTTAATATAGTTGAAGCTGCAAAACTTTATAACCTACATATAAAACCAAAATTAATAAAACACCCCAATAAAAGCTTTTGGTACATATCTAAATTGTGCAATAATACAAGTAAGTAATTATGGCAAATAAACGATGTTGCAGTCAATTTATAGATCGTGCTGGTTGCTGCCCTGTACATAGTAAGTATAAGTTAATATTTCAGTTAAAACCAGAATATAAAACTATGGATAGTAGCCCTACTTTTTATAATTGGGTGTATGAGAACAATAAATCTTACCAATTGATTTTTCAAGGTATGATTAAAAGACTAGAAAAATACTTTACAGGTAAGTATAACGTAATAGAATTTTACGAACAAGGAGCCGAAAAACCTTTAATTGAAGCAAAACCATGAGCGAGCAAATAAAACTTACTAAAATACCACACAGTAAACTAAAAGCTATTGAGGTGGTTATTGCAGAATATATAATGTCTTTTCCTCCAGAAGATTTAACAGATGAAGTTAAAGACAAATTAAGCATTATTACTGCATTTTATCATAACAAATTAAAAAGCAAAGTTAATAGTCATTTTCCTAGTGAAACGCATAAACTAAAATTTTATTTCCATGAAGCACGGGTAATGGTAGATGCTTTTTTAAGCTATCAAAATAACCATAATGTAAGCGAATTAAATTATTCTATAGTTGAAAATTTTAAGATCGATTTGTATAAGCAATTGATGTAACAGATATGATACAAATTATAGATAAAATAATAATGATAATAGGGGTAGCAGCAATAGTAATTGTATGTGCGTGGGCTTGCTACAGAGATTTAAAATAATAATTTAAAAACAGTAGTGGTTTTTGCAACGTAGCAAGGGTTGCATTTCGAAACTGTTTACGGTAATAAAATATAAAAATTAATAATTATGATACGAAAATTTGTAAAAGAAGGACCGGATAAAAACGGAAAAACACACATAATAGAAGTTGATGAAGTTAAAGAATCTTCTACTAGAAATGTGATTAGATTTATATGCGAAGTTCAAAATCAAGAAACAGAAGCAGAAACAGAAATGGTAACAGAATTGCTTTTAGATAATCTTAATACTGATTTAGCATTGAAGCAAAGTCGTTTAGGAAACTTTGAATCTAAATTTAAAAACGGAACACCAGTAATTGTAAATAATCAGTTTATGGCTATTGTTTTTAGTAGCTATAATATGTTTAAAGATAAACGAAATGTTATTTACAAAGTAATTGCTGATGCTAATGAAATTGCTCATAGAGTAAGAAACAAAAATTACCAAGATTTTGAAGTTGAAACAGATAAGCATCTTTATAATGAAGATTATGAATGTTTACTTTTTGAAACTGACCAAGTGTGTTTATTGGAAGTTGGCGAAGATGAATTAAGGGCTTACTAACCTTTGAATTTATCTAAAAGTTAGCAAAGCGAAAGCGGATAAAAATAAATGTGCTTGATAAAGCTCTTTTATTTGTGCGGTTGCAAAAAGCGTGGGCTTCTTTTTAAAAATTGCGTGCCTTTAGGACATTGCCACCAACGGTTTGGCTATGTGTAGTTGCGTGAATTAAAGACTAACTTAAAAAAATAAGAAATGAACAAAGATAGCGAACAAAAACAAATGAAGGATTTACCACAATGGTTGCAAAGACTTTGGGAAATTAGCCCAATGTTAGCTAGAACAGCAGAAAATGACTATATAAACCTTAAAGAGCAATTACGTATAGGTGGTGTTAGCATTAGTGATTCTTTGGATATGAAAATAAAAACACTAGAACACATTGACGAACTAATTGACCAAAAATTGGTTTGCTTTAAAAGTATTCCAGAACTTCAAAAAAAAAGAATTGAACTGAATGCACAAATTAAATTATTACGACACTTAAAGAATAATTAATGCTAACGTTTACGTGTATGAAATGTAGCCATTAATAAGCCTAAAATATTGATTAAGAACGGAACAGAATAGTAAAATATATTTTTTTTAGAAATGCAAATGGCGATAGCCAAAAAACACACAAATTATGAAATTAGAATTAGGACACCTAACACCTTATTTAGCTTTTGAATTAAAAATAAAAAGCGGTAAAAATGTTGTACGTGAATTATCTGAAATGTCAAAGGCTTATGACTTGCCTAGAAAATATACGCATTTGTACAATGTTATAAATGGAATAGGTCATAGACCAATTTTAAGACCGCTTGACACACTTAAAAAGGAAATTACACATAATGGAAAAACGTTTATTCCTCTTCACGAATTATTAAAAGACAATTGCTTTAATTTGGAAGAAATGACCGATGAAAGAATAAATGAGTTTGAACAAACTTTTATGGATGCTTATACTTGGTCTTACAAAGACGTAATAACTCTATGCTCTTGGCATTATGACATTTTTAACCTTATAGAAAAAGGTTTAGCAATAAATTTAAACAAAATATAAATGAAAAAGTTTATTAAATGGCTCTCTGATATTAGCGGTGTTACAGACCAAATTGAAAAAGAAACCGCTGTAAGTATTGGTTATAGAATGCACGATGCTTCAAGATGGATTGCTTCAAACAAGCCACTTGCAAAAGTTATTGATACTTATGCCGAATATTTAAAAAAAGGGCAATTGAATTTGTATGGAAACCAATTTGAAAAGTGGCGTAATGACGTAACAAGCTAAAAAGAGCGCAAAGGCAAAAAATATATTTTACTATGGCTAAACAGACAATGAACTTTAAATTAAGCACTTACTTAGGCTATTTTTTATACACGGTGTTACCAACTGGTGCGCTAACTATTTATCCGAGTGAGTATTTACAAAGCGCACTTGTTGGTAACGTTAAAGCATATGAAAAGTAGCGTGTTAAATCACGAAAATTAATAAATAAACAATAACCCTCATCGCTTCTTTTTTGTAGCGGTGGCAAAATCACAGAACAAAATGAAAAAAACAGAACAAAGATTAGTAACAGCCTACGAAGATGCCTTAGATGCTATAGAGCCAACAAGGGGTATGTGGACAATGCAAGGTTTTAGCGGTAGCGCAGTAAATGTTGGAAAAGTAGAACTAAAGAGCGGTAAAATGGCTCTTGTTAAAATTAGTATAGAAGCCGATGAAGATGAAATAGAATGTGAATGTGATGATTTTGAAGCCTTAACTGAATTAGAGCGTTTGGAAAAAAAAGAAGCTACAAGCTAAATGTTATTTGATAAACGACGACCCTAGCTATTTTTTATATGCGGTGTTGTGGTCGTCGTTTGCCAAATAACCGTTATGAGTGAGTAAGAGTAAGGCAAATGCGCCACAACGTCAGCCGTGTATCACGTAGTCGGGCGCGCCCGACGGAGAGTGATAAACGCGCCCGATTCGGGATACACGTTGTTAGATGCTGTCGACTAAGCGGTAAGTATGGAAGTTAGATGACAGTCTATTAGAAAGTTAGGGCGTGTTTACGGATGACGTTAGAGGCAATCGAGCATACAGAGGAAAACATTTATAAAAAATTATGGAAATAAAAACTATCAAATCTAAATATTCAAAAATGATAATTTCTATTAATAAGCAAATAGAAAATAATACTAATTATGAAAAAGACATTATTCTAAAAACTAAAAGAAATGCTTACAAGCTTTTTATAAAAGACCTTAATAATTTTTTATAAATGTTTCTGGATGCGTCCGCAGGCGATTGCCTCTAACGGTTAGCGTATGATTAGTGGCTATGACAAGCCAAAAGATTGAATTATTAACAGACCCTTTTTCTTTTATTTTTTGAGCGAGGGCAAATTAGTGAGGTACGAACTAAAATCACATAACAAATGAAAAATTATACAATTAAAGAATTTAGAATATTAAAAAATAGCACCCATCCAGAGATTAGAACTTTTGCAAAAGAAGCGATGAGTGTAGATGATTTACTTTACGACCTGCAAGGCTCGATTAGCAAAAAAGTATCTAAAGAGACCAAAGAAATAATAGTAACCATTAAAGAAGTTTAACATGAAAGCAAACGAATTAAGAATTGGAAACATTGTAATATGGGGCTATAATGATGAATTGTGTACTTTATTAAAAATTAGCAAAAACGAATGTACATTTTTAGCCGATGGTAAAACTTAATCTACCTATTGTGATTTAGATTATTTAAAGCCAATACCTCTAACTGATGAATGGTTGCATTGGTTTGGTGCTGAAATTAATTACAAAGACCATGTATATGACAGGTTTAGATTAATTTGGAAAGAAGCCTATAAATACTGGTATGTAGTTGATAAAGAAAGTTTGACTTATCTGACTAAAGTTGAATCTGTACACGAATGGCAAAATTTTGTATATGTAATGAACTCACAAGAGTTGGTGGGAAGAAAAAAATAAAAGAAAAAACAAGTACACCTTAACCTTTGATTAAGCATAAACCCAAGCCATTAATTATACGCATTGTTATAAACTGGTGGCTTTTATAGGGTTTGAGTGCGTACAGATTGAGCCACTTGTTTATAACACATTTATATAACCACTATAACCAAAGCAAAATGAACACAATATCAGTACATTACGATTTGAAGTGGAGATATAAAAAACACCACAATTACCAATGGACAACTTGTTGTAAATTAATAAATACTCAAACAAGTAAAGTCATAAAAAAAACTGTAAATGGGCGTTCTGTTGGTTATTGGATAAAAGGAAAATTTGTAACGTTAAATAACTTAAGAAGTGATTTAGAATTAATACCTCCAGAAACTTACCCCTTTTAAAAATATAAAAATACTTAAAACCACATTACCACATGAAAACCAAAACCTTATTTCTTTTTGAAACGCAAAACTTTATAAACCATGTAAAGCAAAATTATAATCCAGACGAGCCACTTGTTTTTTGGATAGATTTATTTTGTGGTGCTGGCGGCACATCAACAGGTATTCACTTTACAGGTGAAAATAATTTTGTTGCAGCATGTGTAAACCACGATTTAAACGCTATTAAATCGCATGAAAAAAATCATCCTAATACTATTCATTTTGTAGAAGATATTAGAGATTTTAAAGTTGTAGAAAAATTAGCCTATTTAGTTAAAAAACTACGTTTAATATTTCCTAATTGCACTATTAATCTTTGGGGATCGTTGGAATGTACAAACTTTTCAAAAGCTAAAGGCGGCCAACCACGAGATGCAGATAGCCGTACACTAGCCGAACACATGTTTATGTACTTAAAAGCATTAAAACCTAGTTATTTTTGGGTTGAAAATGTTCGCGAATTTATGAGTTGGGGCCCGCTTAATGAAAACGGCAAACCTATTTCCAGAACAGAAGGCAAAGACTATATAAAATGGATTAAAAAAGTAAAATCTTTTGGATATAAATATGATGCAAAGTTGCTTAATGCTGCAAATTTTGGAGCATACCAAAGTAGAGAGCGATTATTTATTCAATTTACAAAAAAAGGATATCCAATTTCATGGCCAGAGCAAACGCACACCAAAGATAAAGTTGAAAACTCGTTGTTTCCTATGGAAAAATGGAAACCCGTAAAAGATGTTTTAGATTTGAATGATGAAGGTGTTAGTATTTTTCAGCGTAAAAAAGAACTTTCAGACAACACACTAAAACGCATCTATGCAGGATTATTAAAGTTTGTAGCTAACGGTGAGCAAGTATTTACAAAACGGTATAATGGTGGCAAAGTAAATCCGCACCAAAAAGTAAATTCAATTAACAAACCATTAGGCACAATTTTATCAAATAATACGCATGCGCTTGTAAAATCAGTGTTCATAAAAAAATACTTTTCTGGTAGACCAGAAGGAAAAGTAATTAGTGTAGATGGTCCAGCAGGAACAGTTACTACTTCTGGTGGTCAAGCTGTGGTTACATCATCCCACTTATCAACCTACTATGGTAACTTTGGTTTACACTCTATAGAAAATCCTTCACCCACCATCACCACAAAAGATAGAGTTACCAAAATAGATGTTAATTTTTTAGACGAGCAATACGGTAAAGGATCTGCACGAACCATTGAAAAACCAATTGGCGCACTTACTACAATTCCAAAATTTAATTTAGTAAAAGCAAAACAATACATCTATAACCCAGGATGGGGTGGCACACACGGTAATATAGAAAACCCGTGTTGTACCGTTGTGGCTAGACAAGACAAAGCACCATTGTATTTAGTATCTACAGAGTTAGGACAAATTACAATACCAGTCTATAAAAGTGA
This sequence comes from uncultured Algibacter sp., assembly GCA_947502405.1. Taxonomy (GTDB): domain Bacteria; phylum Bacteroidota; class Bacteroidia; order Flavobacteriales; family Flavobacteriaceae; genus Algibacter_B. The sequence continues at coordinate 240,742 of CANMZT010000003.1, forward strand.
TAGCGAAACCATGATTAAAATAAAAGAATTTATGGTAACACATGGTATTGTAGATATTAAAATGCGAATGCTTAACATACCAGAGTTAAAGCAAATACAAGGCTTCCCTAAAAATTATAAGCTAGTAGGAAACAAAACCCAACAAAAAAAGTTTATTGGTAACGCTGTAGAAGTAAACCAAGCTAAGGCATTGGTAAAAAGTAACTACCAAGCTATACAAATGTATTTTAATAATGCAGCATAATTAATACTTAAAACCACATTACCACACATGAGCGGAAATATTAATAATAAAATAGCTTTTGATTATTTTGGAGGTAAATTCTCTTGGATTAAACATTTGTATCAATATTTTCCAAATGATTTTATACATCTTGTAGATGTTTTTGGAGGAAGTTTTTCTGTAACGCTTAACTATGATAAAAAAGTTATTAAAACAGCTAACGAAATAAATAGCAACATCACTAACTTTTTTGAAGTATTAAGAGACAGAGAAGATGAATTGTTAAACGCTCTTGAACTTACTCCTTGTAGCAGGGAAGAATATGATAGATGTTGGGAATATGACTTATCTCAAGATAAACTAGAAGCAGCTAGAAGATTATATGTAAGATTGAGACAATCCTTTTTTTCTTTAGGTTCAGCTCGTAAAAATAAAGGCTGGCACATGGCCAAGACACAAGTTAATTGTTCAGGAGGTGAAACCGTAAGTAAATGGAATAATGCTATTCCAAAATTACGAGATGTGGCAATTGAATTAAGAAAAAATATTCAAATAACTAATTACGACTTTTTAGAATGTATTGAAAGAATAGATTTTACTGGAGCATTTTTTTATTGTGATCCACCTTATCCTTATGAAACTAGAGCGTCTAAAGATGATTATTTGTTTGAATTTACAACAAAACAGCACGAGCAGCTGGCAGAAAAATTACATTCAGTAAAAGGTAGAGCAATGATAAGCAGTTACAATTCTGAAATGTATGATATATTATATTCTGATTGGACAAAAATAGAATTACCAAAGAAAAAAAACAATATTAGATCCGGAGAAGTGCAAGAGGTTATATGGTTTAACTATCCAATTGAAGAAACAAAACAATTTCATCTAAAAGTTGAAGATGAAAACTACGGCACACAATTAAAAATTGATTTATAAATACTTAAAACCACATTACCACATGAACGCATCATTCACAACAAAATTTTCAAACAAAGCAAACCAATTAATAGCAGACAAATACACCTATTTTGTACCAAAAATATTAAAAGGTATAGAGCAGCTGCAACCAACCAACGAAAACCTGTATTTCTATTACCAGGAGTATGTTATGCTTCAGAGGAAATTAAAAAAGGATTACAAAATTGATGTATTACACCCAAAAATACACACCATAAGAGAAGATAAGCACAACCGTTGGAAAGCAGGAAACCTTATTCATTTTTACATCTACACACGTACAAAAAACCAACTATTGTTTGCACCAATACTAAAATGTAAAAGTGTACAAAGTATAGAGGTTTTATGGCACGATCCAGATGGGTTTTTAACAGCCACACCAAGAGTTTATATAAACCAACGTTGGATAATTGGCGATGAACTAAAAAAACTAGCTTTAAATGATGGTTTTGAATCTACAGAAACATTTTTTGCCTATTTCAACACTGATTTTAAAGGTAAACTAATTCATTGGACAGATTTAAAATATTAAACATGAATACCCTAACCATAACTATAATAAAAGCACACCCCTCTATGTGGTATAATGCCAATATTAAAGCGCAATTTAAAGTTATAGACACACCATACAATTATTACAAATACAAAGGCAAGAAAATAATTTTTAAATCTGATGCCTTAGTTAATAAATAGATACCATGAAATTATCAAACAAAACAGAAACAATTAATAAACCTTATGGTTGTTACGAAGAAAGAGAAAGTGCAGGCTTCAAATATAAGTCTGGAGTGTATTACCATCCAAAAGGTATAGTATCAGTTTATGCTAGTGCTTTTAAAACAAATTTTATAATGTTTTCGTTCATCTACAACGGTACGAAGTATGAACGTAAAATTACAGGATCAAAATCTATAAGCGATAAAGCTATTAACACTAGGGCTAATCAGTTTGTAAAATCGTTATTTATTAAGTAGGACTTTTTTAAGTTTTATTCTCTTCCAACTCGCCAAAAGCTTCCATAATAATGGTACATTCTTTTTTGGTGAGTTTTTTTATTTTTTTGGCTTCTTCAAGCGTTATTCCACGCTGTTCTTTAATAGTTTTATTAGTAAATTCAGCTAAATAAGCATCTCTACTGCCGTTAATGTGTGTGTGTAACCGCCCTTTATTACAGGCGCATGGTAGTGGTTTCATGTGGTGTGGTTTTTAAGTACTTCAAATTTAATAAATTATATCTATAAAAAATACTTTCTGCATAGTTTTTAGGTATGTTATAATAACGAATAGTAAAAAATAGTAAAAAATCGTGGCTAATCGTGGCTTACGTTAACGAATCGTAAAACCATCACACACTTATATCTCATCTTTATAACCTGATAAGAGAAATTTTAATCATGCACAATGAAAAGTTTTGAATTAGTTAAGTAAGGTTATTTATAAGCGCAAGGTGGTTCTTGCGCTTGTTTTGTTCTTTGAAATTGATAAAAAAGTATGACGTCAGAAGAAATTAACACAGCATTATACAGGCCCATTTTAAGTGGCGATAAGTATAATGGTTTATTTCCTTCAAGCGCATGTAAAACAGTAAAGCTTGCTAAAGGTAATACCAAGGTAGCTATTACTCAAATGGCTAAATGGGCCAAAAAGTATGTAAATCATACTAAAAAAATAGCACCCACTTTTATAGCAAATACGCTAGAAGAAACTTTGAATAATATTCAATGGTTTTTGTATTGGCATATTAACTACAAAATTGATGGTACAGATCAAAACCTAAAAAGCCCTGCATGTTCATGGGAAACAAGATTTGATGGTACTGATTGTAAAAGCTACAGCATTTTTGCAAGCACTATACTTTTAAACTTAGGTATCAACCATTTTCTGCGGAGAATTAAACAAAACGATGGCAGTAACGCCTTTACACATGTTTACGTAGCAATACCTATAAATCAATCACAAAAAACACTTACTAAAAACGCAAAATTTGGTAAAGACTATCTAATAATTGATGGCACCATAGAGCATAATATAGAATTACCCTTCAGAGATAAAGATGATATTTATATGGAAACTAAATTACCAATATACGGATTAGCAGCACCACACAGAGGTATGGGTTGTAGTTGTGGTTGTAACAATTATCAATCACCAGATATAGTGCCTATGGTAACACCAGATGTAATGCCTGTGGTGGCAATGGCTGGTTTAGGTTCTGATAGAGTAACTCAAATTCCTATTAATGGTATAACAAAAGGGTTTAACCTACCTACATTAGAAAACACTACATATAATCAATTACCTATTGGTACTAACAGCGGTTTTGACCCATTAAATCCAGTAAATTCTCTGATTTCTTTAATACCTGGTGGGGATATTATAAATTCTGTAGTGCCAGTTGGCGAAATACTTGGAAACATTACTAAGTATGCTGGCGATATGTTTTCTACAAGCTTATCGTGTTATAAATCTACACATACACCCTCGCAAACTGAAACGTCTATCAATAATGTGTTGATGCCTTTTATTACAAACGAGTTAAGTCTTGTAGATTCTAATAATCCAGAATTGGCTTTAGTACAACTAGAAACCATTATGAAGTATGCTAAAGGCGGATATAGTGGCGTTGAAGGTGCTTTAACTGAAAGCAAATGGAAAAAATGCAGTAGAGAAAGCTTAAAAATGTTTAGCAAATGGTGGAACAAAACCTTTAATGAAGTTAAAGCAAAAAGAGACAAGCTAGTTTCTCAAATGAAAGCCGCAGGTTATGTTTTAGATAGTAAAACGCAATCTTTTGATTCCAGAACATGGGACGTAGGCGATAAACCTAACACCTATGAAGGCGATATAGGATTAAATGTATATGGAGCCAAATATGATAATACAGGTTTTGAAACATTTAACATGAAAACATACAGTATCAAGTACGCTCCTGAAAATACAAGTATTTCTTTGGATGGTAGCACTCCAGATATTGTTTCCAGTTACGTTGATACAAATGGCGAATTGGTTTTTTTAGATGCAAACAACCAAAAAGTAAATACTAAAAAACCAAAAACACAACAAGCTGGTTTTGGTTTAATGGGCGGTATAGTTATAACGGCCATAATTGTAGGTGCTGTTGTTTTAAACAAGAATGATAAACCAAAAGAATAAAAGAACGTGCATTGAAGCATACTTTATATAATTATTAATTAACAACAAAAAAAGATGAAATTACAGAAAGTAACCTCTAAAAAAGCATTAGATGCTGGATTAGTAGCCCTTGAAGCAGGCGTAGGATTCGCAGCTTCAAATGCAGCGGTTGGACCTCTTAATTCGTTAGTAAACAATAAAATGGCTTCAAAAGGGATTTTGGCTGTTGTAGGTTTAACATTAGCGATTGCAGTTCCTAACAACCACGTAAAAGCCATTGGCGCAGGTATGGCAGCTAAACAAACTTTTGATTTAGTAAAAGATGCTGTTGCACCACATGTACCTAGTGATGGTATTATTGCTGATGCATTAGAAATTGAAGCAGCACCACAAGCTGCACCCGAAGGTATGGGACGTTTAAACCGTGCTATGGGTAATGCAGAGCCTTTTAGAATAGGAAATCCATTAGGAGTAAACTATCAATTAGGTTAAACAAAAAGGATCAAACACACACACAAACACACACAAATAAAAACAAATTAAAAAAAGTAATCATGTTAGAAATACAGAATAAATTAAGAGCAATTGCTTGGATGCGTGACACAATGAAGCCAAAATTATTTACAGTATTAAGCTTTTTAGTACTAGTAAGTAGTCAATTGTCTGCTAACACTCAATTGTTAGCAGCGCAAGGTAAAATTAACCCTAGAGATAGAAGTATAACAGTTCGCAATAAAGTTGTAGCTGGAGGAACTATCAATTTATTAGATGGCTATAATGCCATGATTAAAGGTAAGAATGATTTTAACGGTAATAAGTTATCAAACAACTTAAATTTTGTTTTAGATTCACTTCAACTGAATTATGGAACAGGAGTAACCGCAACGGTTGGTGATAAATATGATTTAGTAGATTTCACATCTTCATTGCCACCTGCTTTAAAATCAGCTATTTTAATTATTGAGCAAGACGATAAGGTGATTAGAAAACTTTCAATTGCAGCAATTAATGAAGCTAAAAGTACTGATAACCGTTTTTATGAAACTCAACTAGCTTTATTGAAAAGTGACACAATAACAGGTCTTAAAATCGAATTTGGAGAGAATGCTGCATTCACTTATACAGGTGGTGATGACGCTTCTTATGTGGAGTTGATTTTACAAGGTTTTGAAACCGCAACTACATACTAGATAAAACACAAAATTATAATAACAAAAGCCTTTATGCATGTATTGTGCTTAAAGGCTTTTTTTAAATCCAAAAAATCATGGAAAATAGTAATGTTAAGCATCTTTACGATAAAGTAAATATTGTCATCCCTGTTGGTTCGCCTAGTTTTAGTAAATCAATTTCTATTAAAAAAGGAAAATGTGTTGGAGTTAAACTTATTCATATTTCTAGCGCACAAGCCGTTAATCAAAACTTAAATCTTGGGGTATCAGATGGTAATAATCCATTAGTTAACGCTACAGATTTTAGAGATTTTATTCAGCTTGGTGGCGGTTATAAAGATGGTTTTAAACCTTGTAATTTCGATTCTAGCTTAGAAGTATCTGTTGATGCCATTGCTGAAAGTAATATTGCAGGTGCAGATTTTAAGGCTCAACTCATTTTTATGATTGAGGAAGAGTGTAACGCAATTAATAACTAGCATGAATACTCAAACAGCTTTATCTGGTGTTTTGCCAGAAGGTAATCACCGAAGTTTTTTATATATCATTTTATTGCTTAGACGTTTGGTTTTTGGCGTTGAATACGTAACCAGAGTAAAACGTTTTAGCCAGCAACAAAATTTTGATTTAAAAGACTTAGGCGGTAAGCTAGGTGTAAGAGGTTTTACGCTTAGAAATATTGGCGGCCATATTATTTATGTATCAACAAGTAGTTTAGATGAAAAAGAGCCAGTATATCCAGGAGAGCATTTTGCAATATCTGGAGAAGGCAGATGTGTAGATCAAAGCATTAAAATAATTTTTGATGATAATGCTTACGCAGAAAACAACACACCTTTTTCTGGTAAAAATGCTATTGTACGGTACAAAGTAGACGTATGTTAAATCCATAAAAAAACAACAACCCTTCAAACTTATGGAAATTAAAACAAAAGCAGATTTAATTCAGTATCTCGAAGCTCATTTAAGTAAAAATACTGGGCGTGTTTCTGTTATTCAAGATACTAATAAGCGCAAAAAAGAAAACGCTAGATATCAAAAATTTGTCTGGAGTAAAGATGATATTTTAAAAGAGAGTGGCAGCATTGAAACCTTTATAGACACGCTTCCGCAATTTGGATTCACAAGTGGTGCAATACTTCAAATTAAAAGGATGGAAGGTGTTACTGCAAAAATTAAAGGCGAAACTACTTTAACATTTCCTGATGCGCCAAAGCCTGAAACATCGGCACCACAATCAGCACAAAAACCCTCTGTAATGGAACAAATCGAAAAAACTCAAACTTCAACCGCAAGTCAGTCATCACCACCTGCCCAGTATCAAGGTATGGGAAACCCAGGACTAGGATTTGTAGCAGTACAACAACACGAAGTGGTTAGCATGAAGGTGAAAGCTGAACGCTATGATGAGTTAGTTGATAAGGTTTCAACTTTAAAAGAAGATTTAGCCGATTGTAAAGCCGATTTAAGAACTGAAAAAATTGCACGTTTTGATGCCGAAAGAAAGTTAGAAACTTTAGAGGATAAAAAGGAATTTGAAAAAACAAGGGCATTAGCCGAAAAAGAAAATGCTTTTGATAAACTAGCAAAAAATGAAGCCGTGGTTAACGGTTTAGGAACGCTTTTAGCCAGCCTTCCTGAAATGATAAAAAAACCACAAGCGGTTGGTATGGGTAATCCTATAGCTAATTTATCTGAAGCTAAACAGCAATTTGCAGCACAGTTGCAAAATATTCCAGATGAATTAATCCCTATTTTATTTCAAACATCACAAGGCTTAATATCAAATGATGAGTTTCAGCAATATGTTATTACAGGATTAAATCAAATTCAATCCAATTCATAAAAAATGGCAACAATATTACAAGTTACAGGTGCTAACGCAGCCGACGAAAAAAAGAGACACGAAGCCTTTTCTGATTTAAACGAATTAGATACGGTGGTTTTAACTCGCATTGCAGAGTTAAGTAAAAGCCCAAAGGCATTAAGTTATTTTAAAACAACAATAATGTTCGCCGCAGTTAAAAAGTTTTTAGGAGTGTAAATAAACAGCAATACTATGTCAAAAACACCAACACATAAACTTGGAAATCCAGTAGCTATAGCAAATGTTGCTAGTGCTGCAAGTAAGGCGGCTCCTAAAGTTAAAAAAGCTACTAAAAAAGTTAATGCGGACACCAAAGGTGCATTAAGCTGGGTTATTGTTGCTGGTGTAGCAATAACAGGGATTGTTGTATTAAAAGCTTTAAATAATGCTTCAAAAGTAACTAACATAATTGGGTCTGGTGCCGAAGTAGCATCTGCTACTCTTGATGAAATTACTAAAGCAATAAAAGATCCAAATCTAAATGCTAGCGATTCGACTGTAGGAAACGCAGGAGAAATACCTTTAACAATTACTGAAGCTGAAGCGCAAAACAGAGCCAACTTATTACTTGAAGCTATGAATTGGCCCGGTACTAACTTTCAAAGAATTAAACAAGCATTAACAAATATTACTCTTGCTGATTATGTTTTAATAGCTGAAAAGTTTGGCACACCAAGATACAATGGTGTAACAGGTACTGAAGCGTATTGGCCTATGCCAAAAAGAAACCTTAGTTATTGGTTAGTGGCAGAACTTGATGATAATGAAGTTAAAGAAATAACAACGCTTTTACCAGGAATATTTTAAACCAATAATTATGGGACCATATATACAACCACATTTAGCTTGTCCGTGTGATAGAAGCGAAATGTATAATCCTTTTAAGATTATGACAAAGCAAACACAAATAGTTGATTTTAGTACAGCATTGCCCGTTGCAAACGTAAATGTTTACTTAAAAGACAACCCAAGTATAGGTACAATAACCAATGAAAACGGAGTTTTTACTTTTGAAGCTAAACCAGATGATATTATAGTATTGTCTCATGTAGCTTATGGCAAATATCCTATAAAATTTAAAGAGGTTCAACCCGTAGAGTACATCGAAGAAAAATCTAATACGCTTGATGAAGTTGTGGTATTAGCTAAGAAAAAGAAAAGCTGGTTAGTAGCTGCTGGACTTGCGGTTTTAGGTTTATTTATTATCACTTCAAATAGTGAAGAAGAAGAAAAGCCATCACCAAAGAAGCCAACACCAAAAAAGAATACTGTAAAAGCTAAAGTGTAATGTCAAAATTTGATTTATATGCGCCATTATTAGTTGCCGTAGAAGGTGGTTATCAAAAACTACCTAATGATTCTGGTAACTATAATTCCAGAAACCAGTTAGTAGGTACAAATCACGGTATTAGCGCACCTGTTTATGAAAAATGGATTGGTAGAGTACCAACAGAACAGGATATGCGAAGCATAACTAAAACCGTTGCTTTTGAGATTTACAAAGCATGGTATTGGAATAAAATAGGAGCATCACAAATTAAAAATCAAAGTATAGCAAACATAATTGTAGATCATGCTGTTAATGCAGGAGTTGGTGCTTCAAGTAAGCTAGTACAAAAAAGCTTAAATAAAGATTTTGGTTTTAATCTAGCCGTAGATGGTATGATAGGTGAAAAAACCCGTAAAGCAATTAATAGTGTTGATGCAGAAAAACTACATGAAAGCATTAAAACAGCAAGACACCATTTTTACTTAAATATTGGTGGTGCTTTTTTAAATGTGTGGCTAAATAGGTTAAGCAATTTTGTTTTTACCGAAAAAAAAAAGCAGCAACGGCATTGGTGGGCATAGTGTCACTCTTAACTTTTCTAGGTTTAAGGCATTATTTGAAGCAATCAAAAAATACAAACACAAAATAAAAAATAAATTATGGTAACAGTAGGTGGTAGTATAGGCGTAGGTGTATTTGGCAACACATCAAGTTATGCCAATAGTTCTGGTGGTTCAGTTGGAGCTCCAGAAGTTTTTGTTGCGCTACAAGATCAAACCGTATTTCAATTATCAAAGGCTGCAAAATCAGTTGTGGTGATGCATAACGAAAATACAATCTATCCAATTACAGATGATATACCTCAAGGCGATTATACACATGTTGCTGATGAAACAGCGGTAACATTCAATTTCAATACAGACGAAGGCGATATCATTCAAATTATACCATTTTATTAAATAAAAACTCATGAAAAAAGCAATATTATACATTATTTTAGCTATATCCTTCTTAGGGTATTCACAAGGTGGTAGTAGACCAGCAAGGTTTAAAAGCGGTTTTTATATCGTTCCAAAATCAAATTTTCCTAACAACCCTAAACAGGGACAGTTTTTTTACGATGCGCCTTCTAATAAACCATATTATTATGATGGTTCGGGATGGTTGTCTTTTGGAAACGATCAAATTAGTTTAACTGAAAATATTGCATCTACAGATTTAAGCGGTATTGGATCTATTAAAGCACAAGTAGCTGCTTATATTAATGCGCTTAATTATGATAAAACTTCTGATACTTCAGACTTATGGTTTAAGGTTGAAAACGCTTTTATTTTAGATAAAGAAACTACTGGAGCATCAACACCCTATCAAATTGGTGGAATGTCTATGTCTAGTGATGGTGCAATTATGTATGCCAGCAATCATAACCATTATGGCAGAAAATACGATTTAAGCACACCTTATGATGTATCAACAGCAGTTGAAGGTGCAGCAAGTACTGTTATTGGTTTAGGTCAAGGCGGTGGTTTTCATATTACTTCGGATGGATCGCACTTAGTTTATTCTAATGGCGATTTAAACAATGGGCCAGTTGAAATATACAACATGAGTACACCTCATGATTTTGGCACCCTATCACTTTTAAGTACAGATAATTTAGGTTTTAATATAGGAGATTTCGATTTGTATTTAACAGATGATGGTACACAGTTTTATGTAATGGATTCAGGAAGTATAAAACAATATACGCTTACTACGCCCTACGATGTAACCACTAGAACGTTAACCAATGAGTTGTTAATGGATAATACAAAATACACGTTTGCCTTTTCTTATGATAGAAGTCGAATTTTTGTAATAAGCGTTGGTGGTATTTTAGAACAATACAACTTATCTACAGCTGGTGATTTGTCCACGGCTACAAAACTTAATAAGCAAGTAGATTTTACTGAAATTATTGGATCTGGTAATTTTATAAAAATGGCTATTTCTACTGATGGGTCAAAAATGATTATTACCAGGTATGTAAATAACACTACTACAGATTGGGCTTTTAAAACTTTGTATTTTACTACTAACAATACTATTGGTGATGTGGTTAAGTCTCAATCTGATTTTTCGCCACCATCTGAATATTATAGATTAAAAAACCGAGGTAGAGGGATTATAAGCGGTGTTACTGCTAATGATTTAGATGATATTGGCGGTACAATAAAATTTAGTGAAATATTAGATGATAGAACGTTTGATGCTACTGCTAAACGAACATCATTTGAGCCTTATTTAACTTTAGACACCGAAAATGTTCAAGATGTAATTGAGGAATTAAAAGACGAAATGGATGCTATAGTAGCTTCAAGTGGTGGAGAAACCGCAGGTACTATAAAAACCAAGTACGAAAGCAATCCAGATACCAATGTGTTTACTGATGCTGAAAAAACAAAGCTTGCAGCACAAAGCGGCTCTAATACAGGCGATCAAGATATTTCTGGAATTAGCACCAATGCCAATGCAATATCAAGTTTGCAAAGCGAACAAACCACACAAGATGCGGCCATTGCATTAAATACTGCTAAAAATAGTTATCCAACATCTGATGCAAATAAGCTTTCAAATATCGAAGCTAATGCCAAAGATGATTTAACAGCTACAGAAATTGAAGCTTTATTTGATGCTTATTATGGTAATTCAGATTGGCGAACAGGTGGCGAAACCGCAGGTAGTATAAAAACGAAATATGAGAGCAATCCAGATACCAATGTGTTTACTGATGCTGAAAAAACAAAGCTTGCAGCACAAAGTGGCTCTAATACAGGCGATCAAGATATTTCTGGAATTAGCACCAATGCCAATGCAATATCAAGTTTACAAAGCGAACAAACCACACAGGATGCGGCCATTGCATTAAATACTGCCAAAAATAGTTATCCAACATCTGATGCAAATAAGCTTTCAAGTATTGAAGCTAATGCCAAAGACGATTTAACAGATGCAGAAATTGTGGCATTACTTGATGCTCATTTTGGTAATACAGATTGGCGTACAAACAGCGGCTCTGGAACGCTTCAACAAATATTAGATAACAATAATGTTTCAACAACAGGTTTAAGGGTTAATAACGATTCAAATTCCAGCATATATACTAGGTTAGGCTATAACGCAACTAAATCATTTCTGGAATTAGGGTCAAGCTTTAATGGTGTTATTAACGAAATAGGATTTCTACAAGCAAGTAACTTAACTGCTACAAGAACTTGGAGCTTGCCGGATGCTACAGGGATTCTTACCACCACCTCAATAAGTGATGCTGCTTATTTAAAGCAAAATGATAATCTCTCAGATTTATCAAGTAATTCCGCAGCTAGAACTAATTTAGATGTGTATTCAAAAGCTGAAACCGACACAGCTATTGCAAACGCTGTAGGCTCAAACGAAATCCCACACAACGAAGAAACAAGCGCATATACTCTAGCTTTAGATGATTCAGCTACAGTAATTGTAAACAATAATCAAGGCGATATTTTATATGAAATACCAGACAACGCAACCTTAGACTATCCAGCAGGAACAGCTTTATTATTCCATGCTGTTGAAATTACAGATACAACGAGAGTTTCATTTTTAAACAGAGGAAACAGACTTTATGTAAAAACCAAGCAAGATGCTGATGGTGAAGAACAATTTGCAGTTGTTCAACGTAGCGATGACAATTGGTATGCGAAAGGTGCTTATGAATATTACACGCCAGCCGTTGTATCTTCAAATGTTTATACAGAAACTAACGCATTAAGCGCAACAAATAACGCAGATAGCACTACAGGGGTGGTTTATAACTTTAATAACTCCGTTGGTACAGCAACAGTGTCATCTGTTGCTAATGGTACTAGATTTAAAATACAATCACTAACAGATGTGGCTGGTAATGTAAATGTAGATTTTGAATTTCCTGTTGAAAATGGTAAAGTTTACGACATGCAAATAACTGTTTTGGAGTTTGTAGCTGACTCAGGCGTAACATCAACTTATATAGGTGATTTAGGAGGATTGGTAAACGTTACCATTGATTCTGATATTACATTTACAGACACTGCAACAGTTGAGGATAGGGTTTTAACAGCCACAGCTACAGGTACAGCAAGAATAACTGTCAAGCAGTTTGCAAGTGAACAAAATGATGGTTTTGAAATCTATGATTTAACAATAACTGAAAGACCTTAAGATGAAGAAATTAGTTTTATTATTATTATTAATAAGTGCTTTATCCTTTTCGCAAACAGAGGTTAGCATCATGCTTACCCCTGATTTTGTGTATCATGAAGGACAAACGCATGCTGTTTTAAAAGTCTATAGAGATTCAGGTGATACAACAACAGCCTTAACGGTTAATTTTTCTGTTACACCAACAAATGAAGTAGATTTAGTTAGTGGAAGCGTTGTTTTACCAGCCAACGAGGTGACTACAAGTATAATAATCAACCCTCAAAATGCGCCTGCTGCACCATCCGCAGATAGGCAAGTTGTAATTACTTTAGACTCTGGAACAGGTTATACGATAGGTGATGGTTCAGAAACACTCTACATAAAAGATGAATTACCTATACCTAGCTTTGTAGGTGCTGAAGGTGCAGGAGCTATTGCCACAGGTGGGCGAGGTGGTATAGTACGACATGTTACTTCTTTAGCAGATGATGGTAGTGTAGGAACTTTGAGATGGGCGATTACAACAGCGAGCGCATCACCTGTTACCGTTGTTTTTGATGTAAGTGGTACAATTAACACAGGTGCTTCAAGCCTCAATGTAAACATAGATAATCTTACAATAGCAGGACAAACAGCACCAGAGGGTGGTATTACGATTCAGGGTAAGTGGTTTGGATTTTATCAAGCTGAAAATCTTATTGCAAGGTATTTCCGTGTAGTAAACACTGATTTTTTCGTGAGTTCCGACAAAAGCGCAACTATTAATGGCTCTGGTTCAAATAGTTGTATTTTTGACCATGTATCTATGCGATATGCATGGATAACTCCTGCTATGACTGTTCAAGATAACAATGATAGAGATAATGGTTCTGGCAATTTCACAATGCAACGTTGTATTTTAAGCGATAATCATACAGGAGGGATAGTTGGAAGTTCGGCATTTCCTGAAGATAGAGGAGCTTATGGTGGGCAATTTAGCGTGCATCATAATTATTATGTGCATATAGACCACAGATTTCCAAATGTATCAGGAGCATCCGAAGTAGAAATTGTTGAAAATGTTATTTATAATTACAGAGCTAGACTCTCAACTTTTTTTAATAACTCAAAATCTAACTTAATAAATAACACATATAAAGCAGGTTCAGCGTCTATATTTACCAAAGGTGGTTTTAACAAAATAGGAGAATACGTAGAGGGTAATCCTTCTGTTTATTCTTCAGGTAATAGAAGGATAGACTCATTTGGAAACCTTGAACCTACTAACACCAATTGGGGAGATTTGTTTGTAATATGGCGTTCAGGTTCAGACCAAATATCGCCTGTAACACCTCAAGATGAAGCTTTATATAGACAAACCACAGAATTTCCAAGTTTAGGTAGACCTATAACAAGGTTAGGTACTGACGCAGCTTTTACTTCTGTTTTGTCAGATGTTGGTGCAAATAAATACTTAAATGCTGATGGTACTTATGGAATATACTTAGATGAAAATGATGCTGCTTATATTTCAGATGCTACCAATGATACTTGTTATTCATGCCAACCTAGCGGAGATTTACCTGATAAAACAGATGCAAATCAATTAAATTATCCTGTGTTGCCAAATAACACTAGACCTGCAAATTATTATGTGTCTAATCCACATATACCTGAAGCGTATTTAGATTCAAGGCTTTCAGATTTACAAGCTGAAGGTGTTGCGAAAACTGATACGGATGTGCATAATCATATTATGCCAAGTGGACGCACCTTACTTGAAGAGTTTATTGGAGAGGTAGATGAACCTGCTGTTAATATACCAGCCACAAGCGTAACGGTTTCACCTGAAAATTTAACTTTAGCTATTAATGAAACATTTCAGTTAACTAGAACGGTTAACGGTACTAGTAGCAATGCATCAAATCAAAGCGGTACATGGACTTCAACTTACCCTAGTATAGCAACGGTATCATCTAGTGGTTTCATAACTGCCGTAGCAGAGGGCAGCACAATAGTAACTTTCACAAGTAATGATGGAAACTTCACGGATACAAGTAATATCACGGTAACAGCAACAGTAACCTATCCACCTACAAACCCCGTATCAAGTAATGTTACACAAACAACAGCAACAATATCATGGGATGCAGTTGCCGAAGCTGCAAGCTATGATGTAACTATCAATGGCGTTACAAGCAACGTTACAGGAGGCACAACATACAACGCAACAGGATTAACAGCAGGAACTACTTATCCTGTTACAATTATTTCTAAAAATGGAAGTGATGAAAATATAGGAAGTGTACAATTTAACGTAACAACATTAAGTGTAACCGTACCTACACCTTCATTGGGTGGTGCAAGTAGAAAATCAATTTTAAAAACAATAATGCAATAAGATATGTCAGATTTTGTAGAAAATTTATTAGAAAAAAGAATACAGTTCTGGATAAGAACAGCCTTGAGACTTATGAGCTGGATAGTTTTAATGTTTTATATGATATGGCGAATAATTATTCCTTTGGTCTCTCAAGAACCAATTTATCTTGATAAAAATGATGGGTATATAATGACGTCATGTATCACTTTGTTATTAGCTATTGAGGCTGTAAGAGCTTATGTAAAAAGAAGATTAGATAAAGAGAAATAGCTTGAGTTGTTTGTAAATTGAATTCTTTTAATCAATGGAAATTCGAATAGAAAAAAAAAGTTTTTATAAGAGTATCTGGAATTTTATCTGGAAATACCGCATCATAAATTTTATAATATTAGGTTATTTGAGTTTAGATGCTAAAGTAAAATCAAGCACTATAGAAGACTTGAAAATAAAAGTGATTAAACTAGAAGCTATTAAATCTACAGCTACTAGCAATATAATTGCGCTCTATTCTGTGTTGGATGATATTGAAATAGCAATTGCAATAGCCAGAAAAGAAGGGGATTTTTTTAAAACGATATTTATAAATAAAACTTACGAGAATGAATGGCTTAAACCACAAGGGTTAAATCGTCATGATGTTATGTTTAAAACCGTATTTAGTTTTTTTCCTAAAAAAAAGGCAATTCTATATAATAATAGAGATTTAATAGTAGCATTAACAGGTGAAAAAACAGAGTTCACAAATATTGAAAAAGACAGTTTAGGTGGTTATTTCACAAACAAAGTAATAAAATCAAGACTAATTGATAGAGATACTTTTTTAGTCAAACAGATTTATCAAAAAAAAAATTAAATAATAGCGTTACGGTTTTCCCGTAATTCAAAAAATTAAGGATCATGAATATCATTAAAAACATCATCACATTTATTAGAAGATTTTGGACCATAATAGGCACATGGATTATGGCTATTATTTTAAAGTACAAATTTAAAAACGCATTAATGCTGGCCATAGCATTTGGTTTTTGGTTTTTATTTAATGGTGCGTTTTGGGCGCACTTAGGATGGGCAACATTTTATATCTGGATAGGTATAAACGTAGAAAGTATTCTTGTAATATTTAATGAGTTAAAAGAAAAAAACGGCTGGTAAGATTATGGTTTTAATTGGAAAAGTTAATTGGAAAAATTCTTTTGAAAACATTCTGTATTTAATAACAGGTGCTTTATTGGCTTTTTTTGTTTGTTATAAAACTATGCGTGCCACTACTGATGATGTTCTTGCTGCAATAACACCAACCATAGAAAAAGCAATTGATAAAGAAACTATTGCTAATGATATTGTTAATAAAATTGAAGTTCAAGTTGATAAAATAAAAAAATCAGACACCCTTCAAATTAATATTAACCAGGAGCCATTAAACGATCAGCACCCAAATAACACAATTGTTAAAACTGATAGTTGTGCTATAAGCATTTCAGATTACAACAAACTATCAAAAAGCCAGAAAAACAGGATTAACAGGTGGTTAAAATAATTGCATTATGGATAAAAACCTAAAACGAATTGTTGTATTAAGCGTAATTAATGGTATTGCTATTTATTATTTTAACAAGTGGCTGGATAAAAAAGCATTGCTACCTAAACCTGTTACAGAAAATGAAAAAAAGTAGTTTAAAAAAGGGATTAATAATTACATCTATTTTTATTGGTGGTTTGTTTGTGTTTGGGCAACGCAAGTACAAAACAGCTTTGTATGTAATGAACCACATAAAGTTAGGTATTAAAAAAGTATCAAACTTCAAGTTTTCATTAAGAGATGTTAAGTTTAATGCAGTACTTACTTTGCAAAATCAAACCAATATAGATTTTGGCGCAACCATTAGTAGCAAGATTGTAATTAAAACTATTAAAGTATATAACGCCAATGGCACCTATTTAGGAAAAGCCAATACTGATATTTATAAAATAAATTTACCATCTAAGCAAACAATAGAACTTCCTGAAGCTACATTTAGTTTTGATTTAGGGCATGCTTTTAACGAGTTTGTTAGCAATCATCAAAACTATTTAAACAACGATTTTAGCCAGCTTAAATATAAAATAGATGTTGAAGTTTTTGGGAATTTGTTAACTTTAGAAGCGTAATACTTAAAACCATACCACATGAAAACTAGCGTTGAAAAATTCAATGCCTTAAATGGCAAAATTATATCCAGAACAGACTTAATAAAAATTAGAAATCAAGCTTCAGATGAAAACCAGCATGAAGTTTTTAGTCGTATTTCTGCTTTAGTAAAAAAGCATCCGGAAGCCCAAAATTTTGAATTAGAAATTGATACTCCAGCTAAATTAAATCAAAAGGCATTAGCTGGATCAAAAGAAGATCATGCAGTATTAATTTATTTTAAATACAACGATGATAGTATTGATGGATTACATGTTCTTGAAGAAAAGATAATTAAAGCCGTTAAAGGGATTGGTGAATACGATGGACACGACATATCTTTTAAACTCCATGAAGGTATATTGTATATCTATGGAGAAAATGCAGATGCCATTTTTAAAGCTATAAAAAATATTTTAGTGTCTAGTAAAATTATTTCTAATATTGAAGTTACATTGAGATATGGCGATGTTGATACTGATGCAAAAGAGAAAAAAATTAAGATAAAAAAAACAAAAAGGAAAATAGCA
The DNA here is from genome assembly GCA_947502405.1 of uncultured Algibacter sp. Taxonomy (GTDB): domain Bacteria; phylum Bacteroidota; class Bacteroidia; order Flavobacteriales; family Flavobacteriaceae; genus Algibacter_B. The sequence goes on from CANMZT010000003.1 coordinate 258,622, forward strand.
AAAAAAGCTATTAAAACATCAAAAAACACCCAAGACGGTTTGGATTATACGGTTTTGGGGTACACCTCTAAAGGGTTAGGCGCACCCCAGCATACAGGTATAGCAGAAAAAGCACTAAACTCCTGCGGGCGATTATTAAAAGGTTACAAGTTTGTTAAAGGTGGTGATATTGTAAAAGTTAAACCTAAAACGAAATCTAAAAATCAACCTACTAATAAAAATCATCCTAAACTAAAATTATATTTTGAAAAATTAAAAGAATTAAAACTTGAAATTGAACGAAACGATTTAGATATTCAAAAAAATAATGAAGCTATTAAGGCTGAAAAAGATTTTAAATTAAAATCTAAACTATGGGAAAAGAAAAATGCATTGTTAGTATTAAAAGATTCAAGAATACAAAGTGAATCTAAAACTTTAAATATCCTTGCTGCTATTTCGGCTGGTGGTGATGTTATTGATATTAAAGACAAAAAAGGGAAATTACATACTGAAATCGCAGATTTTAGAAACATATCTACAGAAAACTTTGTGTTTGATACTGAAACTATTTTAACAACAGAACACCCAAAATATATACCCCTTTTCCATGAAAAAACCCTAAAATCAAGAGGATTTGTCTTTGATGCTATTAAACACGATGAAGATAGCTACTTAGCATCTACTAAAAAGCATGACGAAAAATTGCAAACAGAATATGTTTTAGTAACATTAGATCAGCTGGTTTTAATTTCTGATTACTATTTAACCAGGATTAAAGCGCAATATGCTGAAAATGCTAAAAACACTACAAAAAGAGAGTTAGAACGTTGGAATAATTTACCAGAAGATAAAAAAGAAAGGTTTTATACTGTTAATAGCGGTGAAGCGTTATACAGAAGTTTGCCAGCAAAAGTAAAAAAAACAATTTCGTTAGAAAAATACAAGGCGTTACCTTGGAAGGCGAAGGAATCAGTTTATAAGTTTTACAAACGTCATGGGTCAAAACGTATTAAAAGTAATTTAGATGACAAGCACATGTTTGCTTCTTTACATCAAATGTACGAGCGTTTTATTAACCCAAAAGCTACAATGCCTAAACCTAGAACAGCTAACCCCGAAGTATTTGATTATTGGAAGGTGTTTAGAGATGATTTAAAGTTTAAGCTTATAGATATTGATATACAGAGAAAAGATTATAGCGAAACTAGAACTAAAGGCATGGAAACGTCTTTTGGTAATACAAACGTTAAAAAAGCATTATTAAAAGAATACGGTGTATTAGTGAAACGCCAGAACGGTAGTATTATAAATCCTAAAGAAATTGAACAGATTGAAACTGCATTAAAAAATATTTTTAATGTTATAGGTGATATTTCTGAAATATGCAGATTGTTTGGGTTAAAAGTTTCGCACACAGGTAAAACATTAGTTTATGCTCGAAAAGCCGTAGGTATATTTTCACCATACCATAAGGCAGTAGCTTCTTCCGCTAAATTTAGTGCTATGGATTTTGAAACCACATTAGCCCATGAGTTAGCACACTTTTTAGACTATGTTTTAGGTTCAAAAAACGGAAAACGATATTATAGTGATAATTTTGAAAGTAGCGCAGGGGTGTTGGCTAAAACTTTCAGAAAAGCACTAAATAAGCCTACAAAAAGCAACTATACAAACAGCACGAAAGAATGTTTAGCTAGAGCAGTAGAGATGCATTTTGCAATAACTAATTTTGGTGATGATGCTATATTGTTCTATGATGAAATGATAGGTCCTGCTGCATTACAAACACGTTATGTAGATGCTGATAATTTTGTAACCTTAAAAACATATCAAGACACTATTAAACCTTTAGTTTTGGAGTTTTTAAAAGATGTATTCAATAAATCGAATAATTCACTTGCAGCACCAAGACACAAAGGAATTGCAAAAGAAGCACTAACAGAATGTGGAAGGCTAAAGACTGGATATAAATATGTTAAAGGCGGTGAGATAGAGAAAATTGAAAAAAAGAAAAAAGTTTATAATAAACCCGTAAAACCCCAAGAAATAATTACCACACTTAAATCTAGGAAAGATTTAGAAACATGGCTAAAACAAAACGGTTTCAATATTGTTAAAAAGCACACTCTTGAAAGTTTGTTTACAGGTAAAAAGAATACGCAATATCAATTAAATTTTCAAGATGTAGGTGGTTTGGTTTTAGATGTATTTGGGCAAAATGTAAAAGAAGGCTACGAAGGTGCTTTTAAAATTAAAGGCTTAGGGTTTGATGAAGCTGATGGGTTGTATAATTATGATAATGCTGAAGCATTTTATGAATATTTGGTTATTGGTAATAAGCTAGAAGAACTAACAAGGTTGCCAATTACTGGTGCTGAAAAATTGAGAAAAAAGTATAGCAATACTTTGATTTCAAAAAAAAATAAGAAGCAACTTGCTTTATTTGGTACTAAAAACAAAAAGCCAACCCAAGTTAAAAGCCTAGGTACAGTTTTAATAGATGTTAGTACGCCAACACCAACACCTGCCGTTACTGCAAATGAAGGGGTAGTTTCGGCAGTTCCGTTGGAAGTTACACCACAACAAAATACAAAGGTTTTAGATGACGAGCAAGAAAACCAGAAAAAGCCTGTTGTAAATAAATCAAAAACATCATCAAGATTAATGGATATGTCTTTTGATACTATTGATATGGATGAGGGCTGGGAAAACTTTATGCAAGAACCAGCTGCAAACATGAAACTTGCCATTTGGGGAAAACCTAAAAACGGTAAAACTTCTGGAGCATTAGCTTTAGCTAATTACTTAACAAAAAAAGGAAGTGTTTTTTATAATTTTGTAGACCAAGGGTTTAATAAGTCTACCCAAGATTTATGGCGCATGTCTGGTTTAGCAAATAAAAGTAATGCGGAACCATCTGATATAGATGATCTGGATAGTTTAGAAAAAGTAATAAAAGAAGGTGGTTATAGGTTTGTTTTTATTGATATGATTAATGACTATATAAACAAAGAAAAAATTACCCCCCAAGAGTTTAAAGATAGATTTATAAAACAGTTTCCTAAAACAAGTTTTATCTTGATTTTTGAAGTTACAAAAAGCGGTGATTTTAAAGGAGATCAAGCATGGACACATGTTGTAGATGCAATTGTTACAGTTGAAGATTTTTTAATGGAGAACAGGGGTAGGTATGGCATTGGCCATTATATTGTATGGGAAGAAGGATTAAAAAAATTCAATCCAAAAAAATATGATGAAATAACCGGTATTGATAGTGCTGCTTTTCCATCATCTGTAAGCGTTTAGTGTGTATGTAAAGTGTATGTAGTATAAATACATGAACATAACACATTGATATACAGCACTAAGTTTTTTGTCTCATAATCAGAAAGTCCCTGGTTCGAGCCCAGGTGGGCCCACTTTAATTTGAAAAACCTTTCGTTTTACGGAAGGTTTTTTCTTTTTAAGAAACCGAGATTAGTTTTATTTACACAATGATATGCCACATCAAACGTTAAATAATCAGAAAGTTTTGAAATAAAAGCTTAGAAAATAACAAGGTTTAAAATATAACTTAGTTTTATAGTCAAATTACATATATTTGCTTTGTAAAATAAAAGTGAGGGATTAATTTTACACTAAAATTTTTTTTTTGGATAATATGTTAACAAATGTTTATCCAGAACCAAAAAAATGCATTTCATCGATGTTTTTTAACACTTCGTGGATGTTTTTTGATGCATATGTTTGTAAATATTTTGTAAGCTCGCTTTTTTTTATACATTTGTGACCCCATGATGATACAAAATAAAAGAATAATTGCCTCAATCTTATTTGTATTAATAAGTTTTGTATGCGTAGCCCAAATTCCTGGTTCAGGACCTCCTCCTCCAGGGCCACCGCCACCGAGGGGTTTTCCTATTGACGGTGGATTACTTTATGGCGTTGCTTTTGCGATACTTTATGGAATCAAAAAACTAAGGGTGAAAAAAGATAGTTAGTACTATTTTAATTCAACAAGTTTAGCAACATATTTTCCTAAAACATCAAACTCTAAATTTACTACCGTTCCTTTTTTAAAGGTATGGAAGTTGGTATGTTGATATGTATAAGGTATAATGGCGACACTAAATGTGTTTTTTTGCGAATTCACTACCGTTAAACTTGTGCCGTTAACAGTAATAGAACCTTTTTCTATAGTTATATTGTTTAAAGCGCTATCATATTCAAAAGTAAAAACCCAACTCCCATTTTCTTCGTTAATATTGTTGCAAATAGCGGTTTGATCAACATGCCCCTGAACAATATGGCCATCAAGTCTATCTCCCAGTTTCATAGCCCGTTCAAGATTTATTTTATCACCAATTTGTAAATTATTAAGACTTGTTTTGTCTAAGGTTTCTTTTATTGCAGTTACGGTATATTCATCATCATTAATGTTAACTACAGTAAGACATACACCATTATGCGCCACACTTTGGTCAATTTTTAACTCAGATGTTATTTTGCTTTTTACCGAAATATGAAGATTATCTAATTCAGTTTTTAAATTTGAAACAACACCTATATCTTCAATAATTCCTGTAAACATTTTATTCCTTATTTAATTAGTTAAATTTGCAATCAAAATTACGAACAAAAGTTGTTATTTTTAATGAAGCAGGAAGAAAATATAATAGTAGGAATATCTATTGGAGACCTAAACGGAATAGGTAGTGAAATCATTTTAAAAACGTTTGAAGACTCTAGGATTTTAGACTTTTGTACCCCTGTGATTTTTGCATCCATAAAAACGATGTCTTTTTTAAAATCGCATTTCAAGTCTAAAATTAACTTTCATAGCATTAATAATTTCAATCAATTAAGTCACGGAAAAGTTAATGTGTTTAATTGTTGGAACGAATCAGTTAATATTGAATTTGGTAAAGAAGATCCTAAAATAGGGGCTTTTGCAATTAAATCATTAGAGCTAGCTACTAAGGCATTAAAAAATAATGATATTAATGTTTTGGTAACTGCACCTATTAATAAGCACAATATTCAATCAGAAGATTTTAAATTCCCAGGGCATACAGATTATTTGGCACAAGAACTAGAAGGAGAAAGCCTAATGTTTATGATTACAGATACACTAAGAGTTGGCTTGCTTACAGACCATGTTCCTGTTAAAGATGTATCTGCACATATAACATCTGAATTAATTGAAGAAAAAATAAATACAGTATATCAATCTTTAAAGAAGGATTTTAAAGTTCAGAAACCAAAAATTGCGGTTTTGGGTATTAATCCACATACTGGGGATAATGGAGTTATTGGAAGTGAAGATGATGATGTATTGCGGCCAACTTTACAAAAAATTAAGGAAGGTGGAAAACTAGTTTTTGGACCTTATGCTGCTGATAGCTTTTTTGGATCTAACAACTATAAAAACTTTGATGCTGTAATTGCTTCGTATCATGACCAAGGTTTGATTCCCTTTAAAACCTTATCATTTGGTCAAGGTGTTAATTACACAGCTGGATTAAATAAGGTTAGAACATCTCCAGACCATGGAACAGCCTATGAAATAGCTGGAAAAGGAAGTGCTGATGAAAATTCATTTAAAGAAGCTGTTTTTAGTGCGATTAAGATTTACAGAAACAGAGTAAGTTATGAACAACTTACAGCAAATCCATTACAAAAAGCACCCAGAAAAGACAGACGTTAAATCTCTGATTTTTAATTACTACCCGTTATTTTTTTCGATAAAAAAAGCACGAGCAAAAAAATGTTTATAACTCATGCTACCTAAATAAAAATTTATATATTTGCAGGCTCAAAATAGATGTGATAATGAAGCTATTGAAAGATTTTACAATTCCGTTTGTGGGATTAAAAATAGGAAAGCATCATTTTGATTATCAAATTGAGCAAGCGTTCTTTGAACATTTTGAGTATGAAGATTTTAATGACGTAAATATTAATGTTAATCTTGATTTAGAAAAAAAGACAACATTATTAGAGTTACATTTTAAAATTTCTGGATGGGTTAACGTGAATTGTGATTTAACAAACGAACCTTACAATCAAACTATAGAAAACGAGTTTGACTTGGTGGTTAAGTTTGGAGATGAATATAATGATGAAAATATTGACATTCTTATTATTCCTCACGGAACTTACGAAGTTAATATTCAGCAATATATTTATGAATTAATTATACTTGCGGTTCCAATAAAACGAGTTCATCCTGGAGTTGAAGATGGAACATTAGATTCAGAAATACTTGATAAATTAGAAGAACTAAGCCCAAAGCTTAAAGAAAATAAAGACAAAGAAGAGGAGATAGATCCTCGTTGGAATACATTAAAGAAATTATTAACGGATAAATAAACATATAAAATGGCACATCCTAAAAGAAAAATCTCGAAAACAAGAAGAGATAAAAGAAGAACACATTACAAAGCAACTGCGCCACAGATTGCTACTTGCCCAACAACAGGTGAAGCTCACTTATACCACAGAGCCCACTGGCATGAAGGAAAATTATACTACAGAGGTCAAGTATTAATTGACAACTCTGAAGAAGTAGAAAACGTAGCATAAATAATTATGCTTTCTTATATAAAACGCTCATTGAATGAGCGTTTTTTTTATGAAATACTTTTTCTAACTAACAAAAACACGTAATTTGTACATTATTAGACCAAAATTTAGTAGTTTTCGTGAAATTTTGAGCATTATTGCTCAATTTTGATGTTTTTTTGGTCAAACTAACTATAAAGGTATGGGTAAAATCTCAGCAGCTATTACCGCTGTAGGCGCATATGTGCCAGATTATGTATTAACCAATCAAATTCTTGAAACGATGGTTGATACAAATGACGAATGGATTACCACAAGAACTGGAATCAAAGAACGCCGAATTCTTAAAGAAGAAGGTAAAGGCACATCTTACTTAGCCATAAAAGCCGCTCAAGACTTAATAAACAAAAAGGGTATTGATCCAAAGGATATAGAACTTGTAATTGTTGCTACTGCAACTCCAGACATGAAAGCTGCCTCAACAGCATCATTTACAGCTTCCGAAATAGGTGCTGTAAATGCATTTTCATTTGATATGGATGCTGCATGTTCCAGTTTTCTTTATGGAATGTCAGTGGCATCAACGTATATAGAATCTGGCCGTTATAAAAATGTACTTCTTATAGGAGCCGATAAAATGTCTTCAATCATTAATTATAAAGACAGAGCTACATGTATCATTTTTGGAGATGGTGCTGGTGCTGTTTTATTTGAACCTAATGAAGAGAATTTAGGGCTTCAAGATGAATATTTAAGAAGTGATGGCACTGGAAGAGAGTTTTTACAAGCCACCTATGGTGGTTCATCTCATCCGTTAACTGCCGAAATCTTAGAACAAGGTGGCCATTGTGCTTTTCAAGAAGGTAGAACAGTATTTAAAAATGCTGTTTTTAATATGGCAGATGCAACCGTTAAAATTTTAGAACGTAATAATTTAGATAAAGATTCTGTTGACTGGTTAGCAGCGCATCAAGCCAATAAGCGAATTATTGATGCTACAGCACAACGTATCAATTTAGATGAAGATAAAGTGATGATGAACATCCATAAATATGGAAACACAACATCGGCTACTTTACCATTACTTTTAAGTGATTATGAAACACAACTTAAAAAAGGAGATAATATTATTTTCGCCGCTTTTGGTGGCGGATTTAATTGGGGAGCTACATATTTAAAATGGGCTTATAATTCAAAAAACTAACCACTAACTAATAGTAAAACTATGGATTTAAAAGAGATTCAAAACTTAATCAAGTTTGTTGCTAAATCTGGAGCAAGTGAGGTTAAATTAGAAATGGATGATATAAAAATCACCATCAGAACAGGATCAGATTCGGATACAACAATTGTCCAACAAGTTCCTGCTGCACAAATTCCACAACAAGTTATTACAGCAGCTGCACCAGTGGCAGAAGCGCCTGCGGCACCAGCAGCAGCATCTGAAGCAGCTCCAGCAGCATCTGAAGATTCAAAATATATCACAATCAAATCACCAATAATTGGTACATTCTATAGAAAACCATCTCCAGATAAACCTTTATTTGTTGAGGTAGGACAAACCATTGCAGAAGGTGATGTGCTTTGTATTATTGAGGCTATGAAACTTTTCAATGAAATTGAATCTGAAGTTTCAGGAAAAATTGTAAAGATATTAGTTGATGATTCTTCTCCAGTAGAGTTTGATCAACCATTATTCTTGGTAGACCCATCATAACCTATTAAAAATTCCAATACACAAATCTCAAAATCCAATATTTGGAATTTGGCGATTGGAATTTGAAATTTTTAATTCAAGACGTTATGTTTAAAAAAATATTAATAGCCAATAGAGGAGAAATAGCACTTCGTGTTATTAGAACCTGTAAAGAAATGGGTATAAAAACAGTAGCTGTCTATTCTACTGTTGATGAAGAAAGTTTGCATGTTAAATTTGCAGACGAGGCGGTTTGTATAGGGCCACCTGCAAGTAGCGAATCTTACTTAAAAATGTCTAATATTATATCTGCAGCTGAAATTACAAATGCAGATGCTATACATCCAGGATACGGATTTCTATCAGAGAATGCTAAGTTTTCAAAAATTTGCGAAGAACATGGAATAAAGTTTATTGGTGCTTCTGCAGAAATGATTGATAGAATGGGTGATAAAGCCAATGCTAAAGCCACTATGAAAGCAGCTGGTGTACCATGCGTTCCAGGAAGTGATGGTATTATTCAAACCTTTGAAGACTGTAAAAAAGTTGCAAAGGAAACAGGTTATCCTGTTATGCTAAAAGCTTCCGCCGGTGGTGGTGGTAAAGGAATGCGTGCGGTTTGGAAACCTGAAGATTTGCAAAATGCATGGGAATCTGCAAGAACAGAATCTAAAGCAGCATTTGGGAACGATGATATGTATATGGAAAAACTTATTGAAGAGCCAAGACATATTGAAATTCAAATTGTTGGAGATTCTCGAGGAAAAGCATGTCATTTATCAGAAAGAGATTGTTCGGTTCAGCGTCGCCATCAAAAATTAACTGAGGAAACACCATCTCCTTTTATGACAGATAAGCTTCGTAAAGATATGGGGCTAGCAGCAGTTAGAGCAGCAGAATACATAAAGTATGAAGGTGCAGGAACTGTTGAATTTTTAGTAGACAAACACCGTAACTTCTACTTCATGGAGATGAATACACGTATTCAGGTAGAACACCCTATTACTGAACAAGTTATCGATTTTGATTTAATTCGTGAGCAAATTTTAGTAGCTGCAGGTGTACCAATTTCAGGTAAGCATTACACACCTAAATTACACTCTATAGAATGTAGAATAAACGCTGAAGATCCTTATAATGATTTTAGGCCTTCACCAGGAGTTATTACAACTTTGCATGCTCCAGGAGGTCATGGTATTCGTTTAGACACACATGTTTACGCAGGTTATGCCATTCCGCCTAACTACGATTCTATGATTGCTAAGTTGATTACAACCGCTCAAACAAGAGAAGAAGCGATTAACAAAATGAAACGTGCACTCGATGAGTTTGTTATAGAAGGTATAAAAACCACAATTCCTTTTCATAGACAACTTATGGATCATCCAGATTATTTAGCAGGTAATTATACCACTAAATTCATGGAAGATTTTGAGATGAAAAAACAAAATGAAGAATAAATAATGAAGTCCCGATGTAAATCGGGATTTTTTTTGGTGTTACCGCTAGAGGTCGGGCTTTTATTGACGAGTTTTTATTTTAAATGAAACAATTCATGAGCATAAATGTTTCACTATATCTTATTTGTAGAAAAAGTAAAAAAGGATGCCGTTTTTCCAGATAACTATTAGGACTAACGAAGTATAAAACTTCAATTTTAAATTTTAACTTAGCTTCATGAATTTGTCCTATTGGGAAATAAAATCATGGTTAACTAATATTGATTTCTGTATTGTTGGTAGCGGCATTGTGGGGCTAAATTGTGCCCTTCATTTAAAAGAACGCTATCCAAAATCTAAAGTTTTAATTCTAGAAAAAGGGATGCTTCCACAAGGTGCTAGCACAAAAAATGCTGGTTTTGCTTGCTTTGGGAGTCTAAGTGAAATATTAGATGATTTGGAAACACATACTGAAGATGATGTTGTTCAACTCATTTCAAAACGAGTAAATGGCTTAAAATTACTAAGGCAAACTCTAGGAGACAAAGCAATTAATTACCAGCAATTAGGTGGCTACGAGTTGTTTTTGGAATCAGACAAGCTATTGTTTGAAAACTGTATTTCAAAAAAAGAAAGCATTAATAAATGGCTAAAACCTATTTTTAAGGATCGTATATTCAGTCTAAAAGACAACATTTTTAATTTTGATAATGTAAACAATCAATATATTTTCAACCAATTTGAGGGACAAATTGATACAGGAAAAATGATGGAAGCTCTATTAGAGAAAGTTTACACAAAAGGCATTAAGATTTTAAATAATACACAAGTTAAAGAATTTTCAGAAGACACGGATTCAGTAAAAATAAGAACTAACACAATTGAGCTTTCAGTTTCCAAATTGTGTATTGCAACAAATGGTTTTGCATCACAATTAATAAATCAAAATGTAAAGCCAGCAAGAGCCCAAGTGTTAATAACTAAACCTATAAAGGATTTACAAGTAAAAGGGACCTTTCATTTAGATAAGGGCTATTATTATTTTAGAAATATAGATAATAGAATTCTTTTAGGTGGTGGTAGACATCTAGATTTTAAAGGTGAGGAAACCACAGAGTTAAATCAAACGGATTATATTCAAAACACTCTAGAAGGTTTATTAAAGACAACAATTTTACCTAAAACATCGTTTGAAATTGAACACCGATGGAGTGGGATTATGGGTGTCGGAAATCAGAAGAAAGCCATTGTAAAGCCAATTGGTAAAAATGTGTTTTGTGGTGTGCGTTTGGGTGGTATGGGTGTAGCTATTGGAAGTTTGGTAGGTAAAAAATTGGCAGAATTAATTCAGTAATTTGTTATTTATGTGAAGTCTAGAATCTATTTTGAGTAATATGTACATTAAAGAACAACTTTATAATCAATGTTTGGAATTTATTGAAAACCGACATCAAACGGTTCAAAATACAATAAAAGAAATTCAAGTTTCATTGCGTTCAGAAACCAAAAGTAGTGCAGGTGATAAGCACGAAACAGGTCGTGCCATGTTACAATTAGAACGAGAAAAAGCTGGTGCACAATTAGCAGAAATAGAGAAAACAAAAGCCTCACTTTTAAAAGTAAATATTGAAAATAAACTTAAAAGGATTGGATTAGGAAGTGTTGTTTTCACTACAAAATCAAACTATTTTATTGCTGTTAGTGCGGGTGAAATAGAAGTTAAGGGAGATAAATTTTTTGCCATTTCAGCAAACACGCCAATAGGACAGCTTTTAATTGCAAAGGAAGTTGGTGATAAGATATCATTCAGAACGCAAGCATTTGAAGTAACCAAAATTTTATAGTTATCTATTTTATGATAGAAAGGCAAACTTCAATACCTGTTTCTAAATTTTTTTGATTTTCAAAAAATATAGAATCTCCATTCAAATCAGCTTCAATTAAATAAAAATTACCTTTAAAGAAAGATTGTATAACAACTACTTTTAAATCTGAAGATTCAATGATTTTTAAATCATTAGCATAAATAATCTCATCGTTTATAACATTAAATTCTTCAAAAAAAGAAGCAATTAAAGGGGTTTTAGGGTGCTTATAAAGTGTTTCAGGTAAATCGTTTACAGCAATTTTATTATCATTTAAAACAATCATGCGGTCTGCAAAACCAAGTACATCATCCTTATCATGGGTGGCCACAACACAGGTAATATTTTTTTCTTTTAGATATTTAAAAACCTTTCTTCTAAGACTTTGTTTTTTGAAATTATCAATATGACTGAAAGGTTCATCTAATAAAATAATTTCAGGTTGTTTGGCTAAGGCCCTAGCTAGGGCAACACGTTGTTTTTGTCCTCCACTTAAGGTTTTAACTTTAGTTTTTGCAAAAGCTTCAAGTTCTACGACTTTAGTTAATTCGTCAATACGTTGTTGAGTTTCTTCAGGAAAAAAACGAGATAAGTGTTTTCCAATGTTTTCTTCTACGGTTATATAAGGCATCAAATCAAATTCTTGAGCCACATATTTCATAAAATCATAGCCGATTACCAAGTTGAATTTCGGACCTAAAATCTCTTCGTCTTTCCAAAAAATATGGCCTTCATCTAAATCATATTCACCATATAAAACTTTGAGTAGAGTACTTTTTCCAGAACCACTTTCGCCAATAATAGCAACATTTTCGCCTTGTTTTGCGTTAAATGAAACGTCATTTAAAACGGGGGTTTTATTGTAAGAGAAAGTGAGGTTTTTAACGTTCAACATAGCGTTGCAAAAATAGATAAAAAAAACACGCTTCTTAGAAGGAAGCGTGTTTTTGATAAAGTTTGCTTTAATTAACCTTTTACTTTCTCATTAACTTTACTAGGCAATACTTCAAAGCCCATATTATATAATGTGAAACCAAAAATATCAGCATACTGTTCTATGATTTTGCTCACTGGAGTTCCAGCGCCATGACCCGCATCGGTTTCAATTCTTATAAGTGTTGGGTTATTGCCAGCTTGTTTACTTTGCAATTCAGCAGCAAATTTAAAACTATGTGCTGGTACTACACGGTCATCATGATCTCCTGTGGTAATTAATGTTGCTGGATACTCTACGCCAGCTTTTATGTTGTGAAGAGGCGAGTAAGCTTTTAAATACTCAAACATGTCTTTACTGTCTTCTGCTGTCCCATAATCATAAGCCCAACCTGCTCCAGATGTAAAAGTATGGTAACGTAACATGTCTAGAACACCAACTGCAGGCAATGCTACTTTAGCTAAATCTGGGCGTTGTGTTATTGTTGCACCAACTAATAACCCGCCATTTGACCCGCCTCGAATAGCCAAATAATCAGATGAAGTATATTTCTTCTGAATTAAATATTCACCGGCAGTTATAAAATCATCAAAAACATTTTGTTTTTGCATTTTAGTACCTGCATTATGCCATGCTTTACCGTATTCGCCACCACCACGTAAATTTGGAACAGCAAGAATTCCACCCTGTTCCATCCAAATGGCATTAGTAATACTAAAACTAGGAGTTAAACTAATATTGAACCCGCCATATCCATAAAGAATTGTTGGATTTTTACCGTTTAATTCCAAGCCTTTTTTGTGGGTAATAATCATAGGTACTTTTGTACCATCTTTTGAGGTATAAAATACTTGATTGCTTTCGTAATCTTCAGGGTTAAAATCGATATCTGGCTTTCGGTACAATTGTGAAGTACCATTATCAATATCATATTTATAAATATTACCTGGGGTTTTATAGTTTGTAAATGAATAGTACAATTCTTTTTCTTCTTTTTTTGCACCAAAACCACCCGCAGAACCAACTCCAGGAAGTTTTACTTCTCGTATTAGTTTTCCATGGTAGTCATATTGTAACACTTTTGAAACAGCATCAATCATATATTCTGTAAAGAAACACCCACCACCAGTAGAAGGGCTTAATACATTTTCGGTTTCAGGAATAAAATCAACCCAATTATCAGGGGTTGGATTAGAAGCATCAACTGTAACGATTTTTTTGTTTGGTGCATTTAAATTTGTAACTAAAAATAATTTACTACCAACATTATCTATAACGTAGGTATCACTATCCGTATGATCTAAAATAGTTACAAGTTTATTATTGGGGTTTGTTAAATCTTTGATATATAATTTGTTGCCTGAAGTTGAGACTCTAGGCGAAATAATTAAATAACGATTGTCTTCTGTAACAGATCCATAAATGTAGCGATGCTTTTCTTTGTTAGTACCTCCATAAATGAGCTTATCATTTTTTTGAGGTGTGCCTAACTTATGGTAATATACTTTGTGCTGATCGGTTTTAGCGGATAACTTACTGCCTTCTGGTTTGTCATAACTAGAATAGTAGAATCCTTCATTTTTATACCAAGACATACCACTAAATTTAATATCTACCAGAGTGTCTTCAATAATGGTTTTAGTTTCAGCATCCATAACTAAAATCTTTCTCCAGTCACTTCCACCTTCTGAAATAGAATAGGCTAGTATTTTCCCGTTTTTGGAAAAACTAATCCCTCCTAGTGAAATTGTACCGTCTTCTTTAAAGGTATTAGGGTCTAAGAAGATACTTGCTGTACTTGGATTTTCTCCAGTTTTGTAACGATAAATTACATATTGGTTTTGAAGCCCATCATTTTTGTAGAAATAGGTGTAATTACCTTCTTTAAATGGCGAGCCTATTTTTTCATAATTCCATAATTTAGAGAGACGCTCCTTAAGGTCTTTTCGGTAAGGAATGCTATCTAAATAACCAAAAGTTGTTTTGTTTTGAGTTGCAACCCAAGCTTCGGTTTCTTTACTTCTATCATCTTCTAACCATCTGTAAGGGTCTTTTACATCTACATCAAAATAAGTATCTATGGTATCTACAGTTTTCGTCTCAGGGTAATTCACAAAATGTTAGTTTTCTGTTTTTCTTCTTTACAAGCTATCAATGAGATTAAGCTAAGAAGTATGAGTGTTAATCTTTTCATGATTGATGAATTTATAATTTATCAAAAGTACTATACTTAAATGAATTAACAATATGAATTTCAAAAGCATAGACTACAATAAATTAGGTTTAAAATTAATTTAGGTATATTTGGGTATAATACCCTAGTTATGAAGACAAAACTAATATTACTACTTTTTGTCGTTGTTTTTTCGAGTTGTAGCAAAGATAAAGAAGATGATATAACGATAATTGATACGCGTACTATTGAACAAGTAACCGAAGATTTTCAGAATTTAAATATTCAGCCTGGGGTAAATGATTTAACTATAGAGTCAACTACAGCAGGAGTTTTTTGGAATTTTCGTGTAATAGCACCTGCTGATACTTCAGAAAGTAATAAGAGGCCTTTAGTTATTGCATTGCATGGCGCCTCAAGAGGAAGCTCTACTGCTCACCAAAATACAAGTTGTTATATTGAACCAGGTTTGGAAGACTTAAATGCATATATAATAAGTCCGAATGCTGGTACAGAGCAGTGGTATAGTGTAAATAACCAAATGCAAGTTATAAATCTTGTACAATTGGCTACTGCTAATTGGGATGTAGATATCAGTAAGGTTTTGGTTACTGGTTATAGTAATGGTGGGAATGCTAGTTGGTTATATGCCGATTTTTTTCCTCAATTTTTCACAGCATCTATAGCCATGGCTAGTTCATATAATTCTCGACGTTTAGACGGATCGATTTCAGCAATAGCTATTCCGCTTTATGTAATTCATAGTAATGGAGATGAACTTTTTCCAGTAGCTACAACACAAGCTTTTGTGGAAGACTCAGTTACAGCAGGAAGCGATATAGAATTTGTTGTTGTTGACGGTTTATCACACTATACTCCATGTGATTACGTTCCACACTTAAAGGATGCTGTTACATGGTTACAAACTGAGGTATGGTAATTTTGACTAACGTACTATACTAAAATTGCCTTTAAATACTCGAGTATTCTGGTCTTTATCTTTTATAGTTACAAAGAACCAATAATCTGAATCAGGAAGGCTTTCACCATTGTATGTGCCATCCCATTTTCCTTCAGGCTCTAATACCTTTAAAAGTTTGCCATATCTGTTAAAAATATGAACATTTGATATGGTATACTTATCTGAATCTAAGCCTCTAACACCCCAATAGTCATTATGCGAATCGTTATTTGGTGTAAAAAACCTTGGGAACCCGAGTACATAAAACTCTCGTTCAGTAATTTCACAGTTATTACTATTCTTAACATATAAGATATGTTCTCCTGCAGGAACATTTAAAAATACATTATCACTTTGGTAGGGGCCGTTGATGTCATTAATGGCATACATATTATCAAGGTTTTCTGTAGTTAAAACGGTAACCTTTCCTTTATTAACATTTATCTCTATTCCCGTAATTATAGGAGAAGTTAATCTTTCGATTTTATAGGTTTTAGTTACTTCGCAGAGTGAATTAATATCCGTAATTGTAACAGTAATTGTCTGAGGGTAATAAACAATTATGGAATTACTTGTTTCACCAGAACTCCAAGCGTAATTATAGTTGCTTATTGAATTAGAAGGAATAGATGAGTTTAAAGTAGCAGGGAATTGACTTTCACATAATGTTAGAATTTCTTCTTCAATATCTATTGGAGGTATTGGGTTAACGGTAATATTAAACGAACCAGAACCATAACAATTTCCATTTACTGATGCATAAAAATAGATTAAGTTTGCTGATGAAAGGTGCTCACCACTTAACGAATTTGTTCTACCTACAGCATCTTCAATAGATTCAAAGAATTCAATATCTATATTGTTTGGTAAACTGTTTAATGAGCGAATACTATTTATTTGTTCGTCAAAATCAAACAAAACTATATTTGTATCGTCCTCATCACAACCTTGTATATCTAAGGCGTTAAGGTTTTGACTAGGATCTGCAATAAGCTGCAATTCTCCTAAAACATAACAATCAGAGTTTTTTCTGTAAACTTTTACAGTAACTAATTGATTTGGCGTGTTGTTATAATAGAATTGTGGTAAAGCGTTTTGATTGTGAATATCTGCTGTGGCATCAGTTTCACTTAGATAAAAATACACGTCAAAATTATCTGCAAATCCATTTACTATATCTGTTATACTTTCATTTAAATTGAAAGTTGTTAAACCATCGTTAGAGTCATTATCAAAAGCATCACAACTTGACAATAAAACGGGTGTATTTATAATTGGAGGATCAGTAAAGGAGACATTGGCTCTTCCAAATAATATTGTATTACATTCATCATTAGTTGTAACGTTAAGAGAATATGTTCCCACAGTGTTGTTTCCCAATGGGTTAACGATTAGCTCATTAGCAGGTGAAGGTGTTGGGATTGGTCTTACAATACCACCATCATCAAAAGACCATTGATATATAGCTCCTGGTATATTTTTCCATTTAAGAGTATAGGAATTACCTTTGCAGAGTTCTAAGTCATTGCTTATATTGATAACATCCTCTGACGGATTTACTATGTTAATTTCATTTTCAAAAAAGTACGATTGGATGAAAGGTGGAAGACCCTGCATAACAGAATTAGTGTTACCAAAAAAAATGTAATCCTCTTCAAAACCACATTGAGTTCCCTTTAATTCTGGATAATTTATAACGTCTAAATAATTACTACCTATAACATAGCTTTCAGGAATAGTTACATATATTTTACGATCAGGACCAAGTTGTAAACCGCCTCTAAATGCAGAATCTTCTTCGTGAATTATAACACCCGAATTTTTAATGTTTGGAGCTGTTAAATCAAATTGATAAAGTTTATATTCATCGTCATCAATAGTTGATGCATATAACTTTGTAGTTTTAGAGGAAAACTCAATCCCATATACCTGCGTAGACCTGTCAAATAATGTAGTGTTTGTTTCAATAACTTCTCCAGTTTTATTATCAAAATCATATAAATAGAGCCCATTGTCATTTCCGTTTATTCCTTGATGTGCAGCAACTAATTTTTTTCCATTTGGTGAAACTTTCAAATAACCTCTAGAAAGTTTTGAGGCTTCAAAAGAAATTTCTGATACAATTGGTGTGGGATTAACTCCATTTTCATCAATTAAGTAGGCATAAAACTTATTTTTTACTAATGAAATCACCCATATCGTATTACAAGTATCACCATAAACTGCAGTAATTTTTTCTGACCAATCAAAACCATTACTATCTCCTGATAAGTCTACAGAAGAGCCAAAAACATCACCAAAACCTCCATTTAGTGTCATATCAATAGTATAATAATGATATCCCGTAGGGACTTGAGTCGATCCAACAGTAAATAAATAATAGATATTACTTTTAGTTGGGTGAGGTGCAATTATTGCGGATTGAGTACTAGATTCATCTCCAAGTAATTCAGTGCCATTGGGCATTATTCGATGATTTCTATCCCATACAGTTGAGCCATCTGAATAGAACAAAAGATTTCCAGCACTATCAGAGATTGACGAACATCCTTCTAAAGTAATTAAAGCACCATCATATCTAACTGTGGGCTTAGAAAGCCCATTAAATTCTAAACCAAGTCTATTCCCAAAAAACCAGTTACTAGCTTCGTTTTGGGAGAAGGAGTTTAAAGACAAGAATAATATTAAAACAATAATTATACCTTTCATTATCACAGCAATTAATTAAAAAAGTAAAAATTAGGCAGTTTTAAATATACAAAATTGCTTTTTTATAACCTGTTAAATAATCAGATTATAGCCTTAAAGCAAAAAACTCCTACGTAATTCATTACGTAGGAGTTTTTTAAGATAATCTAAGATTAAAATCTACACTAAATCATTTTCAATTAAATATTCAGCAATTTGAACGGTATTCGTTGCAGCGCCTTTACGCAGGTTATCGGCAACAACCCACATATTTAATGTGTTTGGTTGAGTTTCATCACGACGAATACGTCCTACAAAAACCTCATCTTTTTCATGAGCAAAAATTGGCATTGGGTAGGTATTTGTATCCGTATTATCTTGTACAACCACTCCAGCAGTTTCGTGTAACAATTTACGAACATCAGCTAAATCAAAATCATTTTCAAATTCAACATTCACAGATTCTGAATGTCCACCAGCAGTAGGAATTCTAACCGCGGTAGCTGAAACAGAAAATGTTCTATCATTCATAATTTTCTGTGGCTCTCTAGCTAATTTCATTTCCTCTTTGGTGTATCCGTTATCTTCAAAAACATCACAATGTGGTAACGCATTTCTTCCAATAGGATATGGATAAGCCATTTCACCTTCAACACCAGCAATCTCATTTTCTAACTGACGTACGGCTTTTACTCCAGTACCAGAAACAGATTGATATGTAGACACCACTACACGTTTCATTTTATATTTTTTGTGAAGCGGATTTAAAGCCATTACTAACTGAATTGTAGAACAATTAGGGTTTGCAATAATCTTATCATCTTTAGTTAATTCGCTCGCATTAATCTCAGGAACTACTAATTTTTTTGTAGGATCCATTCTCCAAGCAGAAGAGTTATCTACAACTGTAGTACCAGCTTCAGCAAATTTAGGAGCCCATTCAATGGATGTTCCTCCGCCTGCTGAGAATAAGGCGATATCTGGCTTCATAGAAACAGCAGTTTCCAAACCAACTACTTTATAATCATTACCCTTGTAGGTTAATGTTTTACCAACAGAGCGTTCTGAAGCAACAGGAATTAATTCCGTTACAGGAAAATTACGTTCTGCAAGTACTTTTAACATCACTTCGCCAACCATACCAGTGGCACCAACAACAGCTACTTTCATTTTTTCTTTTCTTTTTATTGTTTTGAGAGCACAAAACTAAGTATTAATTGCAATTTTAAACACAAAAAAAGCCCTCATTTTCAGAAAACAAGGGCTTTTTAACAACAAATAACACGTTGTTATTTAATTAACACTTTGTTATTTTTTAAGTAAATCTCTTATTTCTGCAAGTAAATCTTCTTGAGATGGTCCTGCAGGAGCTGGCTCTTCTGCTGGTTTTTTTGTTTTGTTATAAGCCTTAACAATTAAGAACATTACAAGACCAACAATTAATAAGTTAATTATAGTATTAACCCAAGAACCCCACATAATAGCATTCTCTGGAGTAGTTACTGCACCTGTTGCATCTACAACAGCTTCTGTTAAAACTACTTTTCTGTCTGCGAAATCTGTTCCACCAGTAAAGTAACCAACAAATGGCATTACAATATTATTTACAAATCCTGTAACAACAGCACCAATTGCGCCTGCCATAATTACTGCAACAGCAAATTCAATAACATTACCGCCAGTAATAAATTCTTTAAATTCTTTTAACATTTTAATAAGTTTTAATGGTTAAATATATTAATTGTGACCAAGATAATTAAAAAAGTCACATAATGTATTAGTTAGTAACCATTAAATACCCGTTTCACTCGCTGGGAAATAGAAGTAATTAACTCGTAAGAAATTGTATTTGCAGTATTAGCCAAAGTTTCAGCAGTAATTGTATTAGAATCAAAAACTATAACCTCATCCCCTTCTTTGCAATTAATATCAGTAATATTAACCATTATCATATCCATGCAAACATTACCAATAATAGATGCTTTTTGCCCATTTATGGTAACAAAACCGTTTCCGTTTCCATAAATTCTACTAATACCATCAGCATGTCCTAAAGGGAGTGTAGCTGTTTTTGTAATCACCCCATCGCTTTTATAGGCACGATTATAACCTACAGATTCGCCTTTTTCAATGTTATGTATTTGAGATATAACAGTTTTTAAAGTCGCTATAGGTTTTAAATAAGCACTTTCTTTTTCAGAATTCCCAAAACCATAAAGACCAATACCAGAACGCACCATATCAAAATGAGATTCAGGATAATTTAATATACCAGAGGTATTACTCATATGCAACATGGGTGTATAGCCAGTTTTTGTTTTAAAATTAGCAACAATGGTTTTAAAGCTATGTATTTGGTTTATTGTAAAATCACGTTCTTTTAAGTCCTCGCTTGCTGCCAAATGAGAAAACAAAGATTTTACCTTTATGGCTTGAGCAGCTTTTATTGTATCAGCGATATATTCCACATCGCTTTCCAAAAAACCCAACCTATTTAAACCAGTGTTAAACTTAATATGTATAGGATACTCATTTTGCTTTTTAGCAGAAGCAAAATCAATAAACTCATTTAAAATTTTAGCATTATAAAGATTAGGTTCTAAGCAATTCTCTATAATAATATTGAAATTAATAGCCAATGGATGAAGCACTAAAATAGAGGTAGTAATACCAGCTTTTCGTAATGCAACACCTTCATTAGCATAAGCTACAGCAAAATAATCAATATCTAAGTTTTGCAAATATTTTGCAATTTCAACGGCATCACCGCCATAAGCAAACGCTTTAACTACCGCTAGAAATTTAGTTTTAGGCTGTAATTTTGATTTTAAATACTCAAAATTATGTTTAAGTGCTTTTAAGTCTATTTCAAGCACAGTTTCTTGTGCTTTAGGCATTGGTGTCTTTTGTTTTAGTATCTACTTCTTCAGCTTCGTTAACCTTCATATTCCTAACCTTATCTCGAAGCATTGCTTTATAATAAGCCGCCCTACTTAAAGGCTCATATTCGTTAACCTCACCCAATAAAACCAAATTATCATCTTGGTTTTTTCTGTAACTATATTGTGCTAAATTCCCTGTTCTTGTGCAAACAGCATGAACTTTGGTAATATACTCTGCTGTAGCCATAAGGTTAGGCATTGGCCCAAACGGGTTACCTTTAAAATCCATATCTAACCCAGCCACAATAACACGCACGCCTTTATTTGCTAAATCGTTACAAACGCGCACTATTTCATCATCAAAAAATTGAGCTTCATCAATACCAACTACATCACAACCATCAGCCAAAATTGGAATATTTGCTGCTGCAGGCACAGGCGTAGAGCGAATTTCGTTAGCATCATGAGAGACTACCATATCTTCATCATAACGCACATCAATAGCAGGTTTAAAAATCTCAACTTTCTGTCTAGCAAACTGAGCACGCTTTAATCTACGAATCAATTCTTCCGTTTTTCCAGAAAACATGGAGCCACAGATAACTTCTATCCAACCAAATTGTTCTTTATGATTTACTGTATTTTCAAGAAACATTTTGTAATTTTAACACTAAATGGGAATAATTATTCGTTTGTATAAAGGTGGCGTAAATTTATTAAAAATCAAAAGCCTAAAGTGCAATAATTAAAAATTTATAAACAATGAAGAAGAGACTAGAATCGGAACTTATTAGTATAGCACACAGAATTCTTAAATTAAAAGGGAAGGAAGATGTTATTAAAATGCATACCGAGGTTTCTGCACTTTATGAAAAACTTTCGGTATTAAAATTTGCGCATGAAAATTTTGAAGGCGATCTACCAACTATAGGCAGTGATTCTTCATTTTTCGATATGCTTGATAGCGCATTCAACAATAAGGTTAGCGATAATATTGAGGTAGAAGATAAAATATATATTAATCTGGATGAGGTAGAGGATGATGATATTATGGAGCCCGTAATGAACAAGATTAAGGATATGGTGGCGCATATGCCTGAAGATACCGAAGACATTGAAACTGTTTTTGAGGAAGCTATTCCTAAAGAACCTGTAAAGCGTCACAATTTAGAAGATATTACTGCGGGATTTGAAGACACCCCAATTTTTGAACCTATTTCTAAAACCCAAAATGGTGTTTCAAATGGCAAAAAAACCTTAAATGATAAACTAAAAGTTGGTGGCTTCAATATTGGGCTTAATGATAAAATAGCTTTTATCAAACACTTATTTGATGGTAAAAGTGAAGATTATGATCGTGTTTTATCTCAACTAAATACATCTGTTTCTTTGGATGACGCAAAGCGATTTATTGAAAATATGGTAAAACCAGATTATAATAATTGGGAAGGAAAAGAAGAATTTGAAGAGCGTTTTATAGAAATTATCGAGGCTAAGTTTAACTAAACCTTATAAGCTTGCTTTACCATACGCTTTACAATAACTACATGAAATGGTCTAATTAAAGCCATATAAATCTTTCCAAACAGATTATTATATTTTACTAAGGTTGTAACCTTTATGTTATGTTGATGCTCCTCTGAATTAAAAATGCTTACTCTAAAATCCAAATGTTTATCATCAGCACCAAGTAATATCTCATCATCTTCAACACTAAATACCTTAATAAAGCCAAGACTCTCACCAGGTTTATATTGTGGTTTAAAGTCTTTATCCATATCTGTTTTTAAACCAAACATTTTAACTATTGTATTGCGTAAACGCATCAGGAAGGCAACCCATTTAGGCATAGTTCCAAAAATTAAATGCGCTATATTTTCAAGTGAATCCTTATGATTTGTAGTTGAAAACGTATCTGTAAAATCTATTCTAGAAAGTGCCTGTTTTATAATCTTTGTATTTGGAGACTGTTCTGTTTTTACGACCATTATTAGCGTTTAATTTAAGATTAGGTCAAATATACTAATTTTTTAATAATTAGGTCAATGTTACTAAATTTAATATATTTGATTTATGGGGAAGACTAAGGATAAAATTCTAGTAACAGCTTTAGAGTTATTTAATACGCAAGGAATGGCTAAGGTTACTTTAAGGACTATTGCTAGTAAAATGGAGATTAGCCAAGGAAATTTAAATTATCATTTTAAAAAACGAGAGGATATAGTTGAAGCTCTTTATTTTCAAATTGTAGAAAGTATAAATGGAGTTATTGCAAATAGTATGCAATCTAAAAATCATTTGGAAAGTGTTTTTAGTACTTCTAAAGCAATCATGTTAACATTCTATAAGTATCAATTTTTCTTACTGGATTTTGTTTTAATTATGCGAGAGCACAAAAAGATTAAAGCGCATTATGTGAAATTAATTGAGCAAAGAGAACTAGAGTTTTTAAATATAATTGATGTATTGATTAATGAAGACCTCGTCCGTAAACCTCTATTCTCAGATGAATACAATAATCTTTTCAAGCGTTTTCAAATTTTAAGCGATTTCTGGATGTCATCAATAGTTGTGGAACAGGGAAAAATCACTAGAGCCTCAGTAAATCAGTATTCAGAAATAATTTATCAGTCTATTTTTCCTTATTTAACTTTAAAAGGGCAAAAACTATATAAGTCTGTATCTTTAGCATAATTTTAATTTAAAACTTAAATGAGTAAACTATTTATAGTGCCCACTCCAATAGGAAATTTAAAAGATATAACCTTTAGAGCCGTTGAAGTTTTAAAAGATGTTGATTTAATTCTAGCAGAAGATACCAGAACTTCAGGAAAGCTTTTAAAACATTTTGAAATTTCTACGCATATGCAATCTCACCATATGCACAATGAGCATAAAACGGTTGAAAATATCATTCAAAAATTAAAAGCAGGAACTACTGTTGCACTTATAAGCGACGCTGGAACACCGGCAATATCTGATCCTGGGTTTTTATTATCTCGAGCTTGTATTGAAAACAACATTGAAATTGAATGCTTACCAGGAGCTACAGCTTTTGTGCCAGCACTAGTAAATTCAGGATTACCAAACGATAAATTTGTATTTGAAGGGTTTTTACCAGTAAAAAAAGGAAGACAAACACGATTACTATTACTAGCTGAAGAAACTCGAACCATGATTTTTTATGAAAGTCCGCATAAATTGGTAAAAACTCTTGGGCATTTTTGTGAGTATTTTGGGGAGGATAGACCAGTTTCAGTATCTAGAGAGTTAACAAAACTGTTTGAAGAAACCATCAGAGGAACAGCCAAAGAAGTATTAGAATATTACACCAATAAACCACCAAAAGGAGAAATTGTTGTTGTGGTTGGAGGTAGAAAGTAGACTTTCATTGATATACAAAAAACTGTTTTTAATGAAAAACGTTTTTTTATTAAAATGTTTTTCATTAAAAACAAAAAAACCTATATTTGTTTTAGATAAAAAACATTAATGGACGATTTATTTTCACTTCAAGAGCAACTATTAGAAAACCTTTCTTCAAAAACCCGATATTTATTAAATAAAATAGATTGGTCTAACCGTTTAATTGGTATAAAGGGCGCAAGAGGTTCAGGCAAAACAACACTTTTACTTCAGTATATAAAGTTTAAACTTTCTAAAACGGACGAGGCTCTGTATGCTACTTTAGACGACTTGTATTTTTTAGATAATAATTTAGTTTCTTTAGCAAAAGATTTTGTGTTAAGAGGCGGTACTCATTTGATTTTAGATGAGGTACACAAATACCCTAATTGGTCAAGAGAGTTAAAATTAATATATGATCAGTTTCCAAAACTTCAAGTAGTGTTTACATCTTCATCAATGTTGGAAATCTATAAAGGAGAATCAGATTTAAGCAGGAGAGTTATAATTTACCATTTAAAGGAATTATCATTTAGGGAGTTTCTCGAATTTGAAGACGATTATAGAGATATTCCAAAATTTCATTTAAAAGATATCTTAAAAAATCATAAGCAAATAGCAAGAGAGATAAAATCACAACATGTAAGTTCTCCAATAAAACACTTTGATGCATACTTAAAATATGGGGCTTATCCATACTATTTAGAAAATAGGAGCAGTTATACTACAAAATTAAATCAAACTATAAATTTAATTTTAGAAGTTGACTTAAATGCAGTTGAAAATATGCCATATGCAGATAGTAGAAAGATAAAAAAATTGTTGGTAGCTATTGCTCAAAGCGCACCGTTTGTTCCAAATATCACTAAGCTTAGTGAGCGTTTAGGTATGTCTAGAGTATTTTTAATTAATGCTATAAAATTACTAAATAGAGCAGATTTAGTTATGGAGTTGTTTAAACCCACAAAAGGAGTTGGTATGTTAACTAAACCAGAAAAATTATTTCTTAACAACTCAAATTTAGTTTATGCCTTAGGAAAACAAAATGCAGAAATAGGGACATTAAGAGAAACATTCTTTGCAAATCAAATGAAATATTTACATGAGATTCATTTAGCAGAAAAAGGTGATTTTTTAGTAGATAGAACATATACTTTTGAAATTGGAGGAAAAAACAAGACAACAAAACAAATTAAAGGTGTTGAAAATAGTTATGTTGTAAGAGATGATATGGAAGTGGGTAGCTTAAATATCATCCCCATATATCTATTTGGTTTTTTATATTAACAGCATCATATAAACTTTAAAATGAATATAGAAGAATTTATAAATAAGCTAAGAACTAGTCCAAAAACAATTCAGTTTTCTGAAACCATGAGTATTATTGATGAAAACTATGAGTTTATACCAACGACTTTTCAAAATGGTAATTTAAAAAATGACGAGGGTCAAAATTCAGGATCATGCAAATTATTTGCTTTTGCAAAGGCCCAAGGACTATCAAAAGAAGAAACATTGGCTTGTTTTGGGCAATACTATTTTAAAGATGTTCTAGAAGACCCAAATGGTGAAGGACATCAAAATATTAGAAATTTTATAAAAACTGGTTTTGAGGGTTTGAGTTTTAAAACTAATCCTTTAATAAAAAAATAGATTTCTTTATTTTTTAAAACATGAAAGCCCTTCTGGAGGAGATAAAACAATGCACCATCTGTAAAGAACATTTGGTTTTAGGCCCAAGACCTGTAGTTTCCGGGCATCCAGAATCTAAAATTGTAATTATTGGTCAAGCACCAGGAACTAAAGTGCATGCGTCTGGAGTACCTTGGGATGATGCCAGTGGTAAACAATTACGAAAATGGTTGAATGTCTCAGATAAAGACTTTTATGATGAAACAAAGTTTGCCATAATCCCTATGGGTTTTTGTTACCCTGGAAAAGGAAAAACAGGCGATTTACCACCACGACCAGAATGTGCACCGCAATGGCACAAACCGCTGTTTGATGAACTCAAAAATGTGGAGTTAGTTATTTTAATAGGCATGTATGCCCAAAAGTATTACTTAGGAAAGGCCGCAAAAAAAACCTTAACGGAGACGGTTTATAATTTTCAAGAATATTTACCAAAGTATTTGCCTTTACCACATCCATCGCCTAGAAATAGATTTTGGCTGACTAAGAATCCTTGGTTTGAGATTGAGGTGTTGCCAGAGTTGAGGGAGAAGATTAGGAGATTTTAATATTGAACTGGTGTATAAAACTTACTTGTAAAAAAAAAGATAATTTAAAAGGCTCTAACAATGTCGATTATTTGTTCATTAAAGAAAATTATAAGTAGAAGTAACATTAAAAAAATAAATCCAATAAGTAAACAAATCCATTTTATTGACTCTTGGAAATATTTACCTTTAAATCTAGATAGTATGTTGATGTCTATATTAATCATTAACGCTAAATAAAATATTATTTTCTAAATTAAGTGTCCCGTTACATAACCTAATTTGTAATTTAAATAGTTAAAGTAAATTTACGACAACTTGTTTATAATAAGTCTAAATAAAAACAACAACAGTTGGATACTTAATCACACAAAAAAACCTCCCCATTTCTGAAAAGGTTCAAACTAAATTATTTATATCTAATGCTATATTTAGTAGTTTTTTAAAACTACTAGAGTTTGTAATATGTTATAAACTATACCCTTAATTAAAAAAACAGAATAGTTTAAAATGACTTGAAGTTCCGACAAGGTCGGAATCAACGATTTTCAGAAATAATGAGCTGTAAAGTTTATTAAAAACTATGATTTAGGATTGTAAAGACTACATTTATAAAACGTTTGAATATGAATTTATTAGCGAATGGTGCTTTAGCAATTTACTAATAATCGTTTTGATTTTTTGTTTCGTTTTGTATCAAGACAAAATGAACAGAAACATTGTTTTCTATTATAAATGTAAATTTAATTTTGTAAACAAATAACGTCGAATCATGAGATTGCTGCCTTCGCAGGGATTAAACATGTTTCCCTTTTTCCCAACCATGCTTGCCTAAATACTGGTTACCACTCTCAACAGCACCACCTTCAATAGAAGTTCCCATACTATCATTCCACCTATTGAGATAACCAAACAAAGAGATTACACCCAGCATTTCAACAATTTCACCTTCATCCCAATGCTCATATAAACGTTTTTTTATTTCCTCGTCAACACCGTTTGGTACTTGAGAGGCTTGTAATGA
Source organism: uncultured Algibacter sp. (assembly GCA_947502405.1). Classification (GTDB taxonomy): domain Bacteria; phylum Bacteroidota; class Bacteroidia; order Flavobacteriales; family Flavobacteriaceae; genus Algibacter_B. The sequence continues at coordinate 286,454 of CANMZT010000003.1, forward strand.
AAAATCTAAAGCAGCACGTTCGGCTTCGTTAAAGGCAGGATGTGTTCTGTATTCCCAGATATTATCTAGTTGTTCTTGTTCTGCGCCATAACGTTCCGCAGCTCTTATCGCATGGGCTTGACAATATCTACACCCTGTTGAATTACTTGAAACCCATGCAATCATTCGTTTTAAAGCTGAGGTTACACGACCCTCATTAGCCATTACTGCTTTATTTAAGTTTATAAAGGCTTTACTAATTGCTGGTCTGCGTTGCATTGTAAGCACTGAGTTTGGACAAAACCCTAAGGTTTCATTAAAAAACTCAGCAAGCTTTTTGGTTTCTAAATCATGGTCAGCAGATAATGGTGTTACTAAAGGCATATTTTATTTTTTAAATAGTATTTTTGAAGTTACAAGTTAACAAAAAATAATTCGGAAAATGACAAATAAAGTGACTACAAAATGGTTGGGAAATATGCGGTTTGAAAGTACAAATCCGTCAGGGCACAACTTATTTATTGATGCAGGTGAGGAAAATGGTGGTAAAAGTGAAGGCTATCGCCCTAAAGCTTTAATGCTATCTGGTTTAGCGGGATGTTCAGGATTAGATGTAGCTGCTTTAATTAAAAAAATGAAACTAGATGTTGATGATTTTAATATTGAAATTGAGGCTAACCTAACTGAAGAACACCCAAAATACTACGATAAAGTAGCGATGCATTTTCACTTTTATGGGGGCAATTTAAATGAAAAGAAGTTGCAACGCGCAGTTGATTTGTCTATTGAAAAATATTGTGGTGTTATGGAAATGTTTCGTCAATTTTCAGTGTTAGATATAGAAACGCACTTCCATAAACAATAAAGGGAGATACTTTCGTTAAATTGTTATTATATAAACCTATCTCTCGATGCGTTGGACATTAAAACCTAAACCACAAGTTGAAAAAGTTGAGGCTTTACAAAAAGCACTTCAAATAGATGTGACTACAGCTACTTTACTAGTGCAACGAGGTATAGAAACCTATGATGATGCTAAGAGGTTTTTTAGGCCAAGTTTAAAAGATTTACACGATCCATTCTTAATGAAAGACATGGATAAAGCTGTGGCTAGAATTGAAAAGGCTATTGCCAATAAAGAGAATATTCTAGTTTATGGCGATTATGATGTTGATGGAACAACTTCTGTAGCATTAATGTCGTCTTATTTAAAAACCAAACATGGTTTAGTATACACCTACATTCCAAACCGGTATGATGAAGGTTATGGCATCTCTTACAAGGGAATCAACTTTGCTCTTGAAAATGAGTTTTCGTTAGTGATTGCTTTAGACTGTGGAATTAAATCAGTTGAAAAGATTGAGCATGCTAAAAAGTTAGGTATCGATTTTATTATATGCGATCACCACAGGCCAGCGGACAAAATCCCTGATGCAGCAGCAGTTTTAGATCCTAAGCGTGAAGATTGTGAATATCCGTATAAAGAATTGTGCGGTTGTGGTGTTGGTTTTAAATTGGTTCAAGCTTTAGCATCTAAAGATGGTAAAACTGCAGAAGACTTAACAGAATACTTAGATTTGGTGGCTACAGCTATTGGTGCGGATATTGTACCTATAGATGGTGAAAATAGAATATTAGCCTATTTTGGTTTAATGGTAATAAATACCAATCCTAGATCTGGAATAAAAGCCATTTTAGACCAAGTAGAAAAAACAGAATTAACAATTACTGATGTTGTTTTTGTGGTGGCACCAAGAATAAATGCTGCAGGACGTATGAAACACGGTAACTATGCAGTATCCTTATTAACAGAGGAAGAGCCAGAAATGGCTGTAAAATATGCTGCAGAAATTAATGAGTATAATCTTGATAGACGTGAAACAGATAAGCAAATTACAGAAGAAGCTCTTGCACAAATTGAAGAACAAAAAGAACAGGACCGCCTTACTACTGTTGTTTACCATGAAGATTGGCATAAAGGTGTTATTGGTATTGTGGCTTCTAGACTAACGGAAACCTATTACAGGCCTACTTTAGTATTTACAAAAAGTGGCAATAAACTAGCTGCTTCTGCACGCTCAGTTAGAGGTTTTGATGTTTATAACGCTTTGGAAGCTTGTAAAGAACACATTGAACAATTTGGTGGGCATAAATATGCAGCAGGATTAACACTTGAAGAAGAAAATTACGACGCATTTAAACAAGCTTTTGAAGATGTGGTTTCTGAAACCATTGATAGAAATTTATTAACTCCAGAAATTAAGATTGATGCTAAAATTGATTTAAAAGATATTACACCCAAGTTTTATCGTATTTTAAAACAATTTGCGCCTTATGGCCCCAGTAACATGACACCAGTTTTTATGACTGAAGATTTGATTGACACAGGTTATGGAAAATGTGTTGGAGCAGATAAAACTCATTTACGTTTGACTGCTACACAACCAAAATCTAACAGTAGAATGGTAAGTATTGGTTTTAGTATGGGTGATAAGTTTGATTTGATTTCTAATGGAAAACCTTTTAGAGCGGTTTATTCTATTGATGAGAATGAGTGGCGAGGGCATATAAGTTTACAGCTTAAATTGAGAGATATTAAAAAGCAAGAGTAATTTATAGATGCCAAAAACCGATCCATACGCAGCTCTCCGAATTAAGGAATTTAATATTTTTTTATTATTGCGTTTATTCTTAGTGTTTGGATGGTCGATGCAATTTATTGTTATTGAATGGCAAGTTTATAGCATAACAAAAGACCCACTTTCACTAGGTATTATAGGTCTTATGGAGATTATTCCAGCATTTACCATGGCATTATTTGCGGGACATATTGTAGACCAAAAGGAAAAGAGAAACCTATTTGCCTTGTGTATTGCTGCTTTTTCTCTTATAAGTTTAGGGTTATTTCTATTAACATCTGATAAGGTTGTTGGTGATTGGTCTACCCAATCTATTTTATATTGTATTTATGCGTTGGTGTTTTTTGGTGGGTTTTTGCGTTCCTTTTTTGGCCCTATAATATTCTCTTTAGTGGCATTAATTGTCCCTAAAAAAATATACCCAAATGCAGCAACATGGAGCACTAGTACATGGAAAACAGCAGCTGTTTTAGGGGCGCTTTTCGGAGGTTTTTTTATCAGTTGGATAGGTGTAGCTAGTACATTGTGCGTTGTGTTTTTTCTTGTTGTTATATCTTTTTTTATGGTTTTTCTAATTGAGAAGAAGCCTATTTTGAATAAAAATATTGGTGAACCCGTGAAAGAAAGTTTAAAGGTTGGTGTACGTTTTGTATTTCAGAATAAAGCTATTTTAGGAGCTTTAACCTTGGATATGATAGCCGTTTTGTTTGGAGGAACCGTTGCTATTCTCTCTGTTTTTGCACAAGATATTTTAGAAGTTGGTAGTGAAGGTTTTGGTATTTTAAATGCATCGATATCTATGGGAAGCATAGTTACCATGTTTGCAACTACCTATATTCCGATTAGTAAGAATACGGGAAAAAAATTACTTATTGCCGTGTTTATTTTTGGTGTGAGTATTATTGGTTTTGGATTATCTAATATATTTTGGTTAAGTGTACTGATGTTATTTATAAGTGGTGCTGCTGATGGGGTTTCTATGATTATCCGTCAGACGATTTTACAATTAAAAACGCCTGATGATATGAGGGGTAGGGTTTCATCTGTAAATTCTATGTTTGTTGGATCTTCCAATGAATTAGGTGCTTTTGAAAGTGGTTTAGCTGCTAAATTAATTGGACCTGTTGCTGCTGTAGTTTTTGGGGGAACAATGACCTTGATTACCGTATTTGCTATAGGTGTGAAAAACCCCGTATTAAGAGAGTTGGATTTAACTGAAGATGTTAATGCTAGTGAGAATGAGATTTAAAACTCTTTTAATTCTAGAGTTTCACCATCAAACACACCATAAGTATAGTACTGAATCCAATCGCCTAAATTGATGTATTTTGAGTTTTCATTGAGGTTTATGTCAAGAGGTAGGTGTCTGTGTCCAAAAACAAAGTAATCTCTATGTTTATCTTCTAGTTTACGTTTGCAATATTGAACAAGCCATTCGTTTTCTTCCCCTAAAAATGTAGCATCATCATCACCAGAAATGAGCTTATTTTTTACCGAGAAGTATTGTGCAATTCGCATGCCAATATCTGGATGCCCCCATTGGAAAACCCATTTAAAAAACGGATTGGTGAATACTTTTTTTAATCGCTTATAACCTTTATCTCCGGGGCCTAAACCATCGCCATGGCCTATAAAAAATGTTTTATTGTTAAAGGTGAATTCTTTAGGCTTGTGGTAAACGGGAATCCCTAATTCTTCTTCAAAATAGCCATTCATCCATAAATCGTGATTGCCTACAAAATAATGGATTGGGATACCAGAATCTGCAATTTCGGCTAGTTTGCCCAATGTTCTGGTAAACCCTCTAGGAACAACGGTTTTGTACTCGAACCAAAAATCGAATAAATCGCCTAACAAGAAAATTACCGCGGCATCTTTTTTTATTTCATCTAGCCATGCTACAAACTTTTTTTCACGAGGAAATGATGCTTCTTTGGTAGGCGCTCCTAAATGATTATCTGATGCGAAATATATTTTTTTGCCTTTGGGTATTTGCATGGTGTAAATATAATGTATTCCTACAAACGCTGGAATCTCATTTAAGAATTATAACTTTTTTAATTAGTTATAAATTAAGCAGAAATGCTATTGCTTAACTTCATAATCCTAAATTTTGCTGATAAGTGCGCTAGGGATTGCAGTGAAAATCCTTTTTGTGAGGCACGAGCAAAAAGATTGTAGCGTAAAGCCCGACCCCTTGTGGGTAGCGCCCAAAAGATTAATCTTGATCGCTGGCAAACCACTCTGCAAAACTTGTTGCGGTTTCTTGGAGTTTTAAAGAATGTAACTTGATGTTTTCTGGAAGGCGTGCTTTTATTTTTTTTGCAAAATCGATAACCATCATCTCGCTAGTAGGTTGATAATCAACTAACAAAACGTTGTGCCCTCTGTCTTTTAACTCTTTGGCGAGTTCTACATGTGGTGTATTTTTATTAAATACTGTGGCATGATCGAAGACGTTTACGATTTCTTCTTTTACAATTTTTTTTAGGTCACCAAAATCGATAACCATCCCATATTTAACGTTTGAGGTATCTGAAATGGGTTTACCGATTACCGTAACATCTAAACGGTAACTATGTCCGTGTACGTTTTTACATTTTCCGTCGTAACCGTAAAGGGCATGACCGGTTTCAAAAGAGAATTGCTTGGTGATACGAATGTTGTTTCCCATTATCTTCTTTTTCTTTTATTTATAAAGTATACGATGATTAGAACTAAGCCTAATATTAGAAATAATCCGTTACCGCTGATGAATGACATAATATCCATAGTGCTGTTTATTGATTTCTTTTTTTGTGATATTTAAACATTAAATAGGCTAGTGCCACAAGTACAACAAAGGGTAGCATACCCCCAATATAAACACCTATTTCGTAGCCTTTATCTGGAGCGTTTTGAATTTTTTCTTCAATATTTACTTTTTGAAGTGTAGCGATAAATAGATGCATACTAGTTTATAATGCTGTTGTGCAAAGTTAATTGTTTTGTGCTAGTGGGATAAATATTTTTCTGAATTTTATGATTAGCGGGACTCCCCGCGCAATTATCCAAAATGTAATGGCTATAAATATAGCATGGAGTTGATAATCTAAACTGTCTAACCAAAAAAGTATGGGTATAAAAACCAAAAAAGTTGAGAATAGAAGTACGTTACGCAGATATTTCATTTTTCCTAAGCCTTTAAAAATACCATCGAAAATAAAGGCTAGTGTGCAGAGCGGTTGCATAACTAAAACAATCCAAAATATATTATAAAAGACTTTTAGCACTAAGGGTTCTTTAGTAAAGATTCGCCCAATGGGGTAATAGAATAACGCCCCAATAACAGCCAAAATAACTCCTATTATAACTCCATATTTTATAAGTTTATTACTTAGCGTTATTAATGCCTTATAGTCTTTGGCTCCAAATAGTTTTCCTGATAAAATATTACCAGCACTGGCATAACCATCAACTATAAAGGCACCTAAAAACCATAAATTTATGGCTATAGTATAGGCTGCAATATATTCGGCACCATAGCTGGTAGCATAGGCACTGGCAAAATAGAGTGTTACATTTAGCGCTATTGTTCTAACAAACAAATTTAGAATCATTAAAATGAATCGCTTTATTTCTGGATTGAAAGGAAAACTTGGTTTTAAGGGAATAGATGTTTTTTTGAGTAAATAAAACGCAGAAAAGCAAGCCATAAGTATTTGCGCTATAACACTGGCGTAGGCGGCACCTTCAATATTCATAGGTTTTACGTAGCCATCAATACCGTAAACTAAAATTACATCTAAAATAATGTTTGATGTTGCACCAATAATAGCAATAATCATTGGGTGAAAGGTGTTTTGTAGGCCTCTAAAAGCACCAAAGACAGCTATGGTAAATAGAGTAAAAGGAAATCCCAAAACTCGTATTTTATAATATACAACAGAGTAATCTAAAATTAAATCTGAAGCATTATATAGTTTAAAAATCTGTTTGGTAATGGGATAGGTGCCAAAAATAATTAATATACTTAGCGAGGTAATTATAAAAATAGCTTGAGCTGGCAGATTTTTTATTTTGTCTAGTTTATTAGCACCAACATATTGAGAAACAATAGAGGAAATGGCACTTCTGGTTTGACCCAGCACCCAAATAAGCATAGAGATAAAAGTAGTTACAATACCAACGGCGGCTAACGATTCTGTTGCATTAACTTGAATATTACCTACTATAGCTGCATCAGTTAAGGACAGAATTGGTTCTGATACCCCAGAAATTAAAGCTGGAATAGCCAACTTGTTAATATGTTTTAAGCTAATGTTAGTGCTCACAAGACAAGTTCATAACAATGAAAGGGATATTCACTTTGTTTAGGAAAGTAAATATCGCCAAGTTTTTTATAGCCACGAAGTTCGTAAAACTTTTGGTTTCTTTTGTTTTTTGAAAAGGTATCTAATCTAACGGATTGATAATTATTTTTTTGAGCATAATCCTCGGCAAATTCCATAAGTTTTCGGGCAAAACCTTTTCCTTGTTGCTTTGGATGAATAGCTAATCTGTGGATGTAAATATTATTTTTATTTGGAGTTAACCAAGAGATTGGAATATATTCCTCGTCCATAAACGTTGAAATTGTTACACAACCTATAATCTCATTTTCAATCTCTAAAACATATAATTCCCCTCGGTTTACATCATTTAAAAAAGGCGTTTTACTAGGATAGAATTCATTCCACTGAAAAATATTTTTTGCAATCATATATGTTGCACATGCCTTTGTGATTTTTAAAATATTATCTATGTCAGCTGCAGTTCCTTTTCGAATCATTTAATTGTTATACTTTTGCATCAAATTTATTGTAAATTTAGTTTTTAAAGTTATAAGCATGAAGAATATTTTAGTTCCAGTAGGCTCGTCAAGAAATGCTGTAAACCATTTACAGTATGCTGTAGATTTTGCTAAGGCTTTTGATGCAAAACTTTTTGTAGTGCAAGTGTATAATGTATACACTAAAGCTGGTACTATGATTAAGGTAGATAAAATTATTGAGAGAGAAAGTTTATCTTTTTTAAATGATTTAATTTCCAAGGTTGATACTAAGGGTGTTGATGTTATTGTAAAAACCTTAAAAGGTAATTTAATTGATACTTTAGAGCTAGCATGTAAGGCAGCTGAAGTTGATTTGGTTTTAATTGAGCCAAGAACAAATTCTATTAAGGATGAAGTATACTTGGGTAAAACTTCAGGGAAAATTATAAAACAAATGGATGTCCCTGCACTTATTATTCCTGAAGGCTATAAGTTCTCTAAGCCAAATTCAATTTTAATGGCTATTAAGTCGGCTATTATTAAGAAAGAGGGTGTTTTAAAACCACTAACTGATTTTAAACAAAAGTTTGAATCTAATGTTGATTTATTGTTGGTTAAAACGCCATATCATAATGAGGGGGATTTTAATCTTAACACCGAATTATCTGGTTTAGTAAAAAACATTACTAAAACTGAAAATGCGACTACCTTTCAAGGCGTACTCCAGCACTTTCAATCTCATAATCCAGATATACTTTGTGTAGTAAGACGCAAAAGAGGTTTCTTTGCCAAAAAATGGGAAAAGAATACCATTTTGAAAAGGGATTTCCATAGTAACATCCCTGTATTGGTGTTGAGTGGTTTAAAATAAAAAAGGGGCATTAGCTCATTTGGCTAGAGCGCTACGCTGGCAGCGTAGAGGCGATCGGTTCGAATCCGATATGCTCCACTAAAATTTAATAAGATCTGACAAAATATTTTGTCAGATTTTTTCTTTATTTATATTTGAATAAATCTTTGCTATGAAATTAAAAACCTACCTGTTTTTATCATTAATTACCTTTTTTTATGGATGCTCTAAAGAGAGTGATTCTAAAATTCAGACTGGAAGTATTGAAGTAAGTGTTCTTATAGAAGAAAATAACGAACCAGTATTTGATGCAGTTGTTTCAATAAACTCAATTGCAAAAGAAGAAGTATCCGGAGTAGAAGGTACTGTTCTTTTTAGCAATGTAGAAGTAGGTAGTTATGAAATTTCAGTGGAGATTCCTTTTAGCACCACCTTTATCAAACAAATTGTTACTGTCGAAAATAACAAAACAACCAATGTTATTATATTAGTAGATGGACCTAGCGTTGTAACTCCTGACGAATTAGATATAGATAAATTATTAGATGCTTCATACGGGAGTTTAGTAACTGAGAGTATTTTTGGAGCTTCTGGTTATGCTTCAATTTGGGGAGATATTGGTTCAGATATTTTAACATCTAATAGCTCAAATGCGCTGATTCGTAAACTAGATAATTATGAATTTAGTTCTACTGATAGAAGTATTGAAGATATCTGGACAAATCATTACATAGTAATTAGAAATGCTAATATTGGTATTGACGCTATTGAAAATTCAGAATTTATAAGCGAACTTAATACAGATGAAAATGTTGCTAAAGCACAATTTAAATTCTTAAGAGCTCTTGTTTATTTCAACTTAGTAAAACTATTTGGAAACCCAGTATTAGTGGCATCAGCTGATGTTTCTCAATCTAATAATCCTGTAATTCAAGATCCCATAAAAGTTTACCAACTTATTGAAGAAGATTTAATTTTTGCTGAAAACAATTTAGAAGATTCAAATCTAAAAAGTAAAGCCTCTAAGTCTGCTGCTCAAGCTCTTTTAGGAAAAGTATATTTACAAATGGCGGGTTTTCCATTATTACAAAATGATAAATATGCTAAGGCTTTAGAACAATTTTCTAAACTTGATGGAAAATATACTCTTGAAACAGAATACAAGACCAATTTTGAAGCAGAAAAAGTAAATGCTAGTAATGAAGTTATTTTTTCAATAGATTTTAGTTTACCTGGTAATTCAAATGTTTGGGATTGGAACTATTGGGGCCCTTTAGGTGTTAGTGAAAGAGACTTTTATTTACTAACAACTGGTTTTGTAAAAAGCTATTTTAAGTCTTCAAATGATTTAATAAGCCCAATTACATTTCCTTTGGATACCGATGATACTAGATTTTTCGAAAACATAGCATCTTTCAAATCACAAAATGATATAACTACTAATGCAGAGAATAGTGACGATTGGCGGCCATATAAGTTTAGTGAAAGCTATCAAAAAGGAGTACCATATCATTTACCATTTTTAAGATATGCTGATGTTTTGTTAATGATAGCTGAGGCTGAAAATGCAATTAACGGACCAACTGCAAAAGCTTATGAAGCTGTTAACTTAGTTAGAAGAAGGGCTTTTGGAAATACTGATAATGATTTAAACACTGGACTTAGTCAAGAAGCTTTTTTAGATATAATACTCAATGAGAGACGTCTTGAGTTATGTTATGAGGGCCATAGAAAAGATGATTTAGTTAGAACACAAAAATTACAAAGTGTTATAGAAAATTATAATACTAGTAACCCGCAGAATACAAAAAATTATCAGCCATATAAATATATATTCCCGATTCCTCAAATAGAAATAAACTTGAATCCTGGGGTTAATCAGAATGATGGTTATTTATAATTTTTAATGCTGAGTCATTTTTAATAATAGGGGGCTCTTATTTCAGTTCGTTATTGTAATATGTTGTGGCGTCTTGTACAGAAAGACTTAGTTTTTTTTCTTCAGAAGTTATGCGTTTTGTGTTCCAATTTAAATAGTTTGCACAATCTTTAGAAATAATTTTCATATACTTTTTTACACTTTCAATATCAAAATACAAGCGACCTGTTCTTCTTATAAAAAAATCGTTTAAACTGTTTATCATCTCGTGATGTATACCATACCAGAGTTCAGCTCTAATTAAGCATTCTAAAGGGTTGTTAGATTTAAAATCTTTTGATTTCTCAATAATAATGTCCGCTTGTTTACCGTAAGATGAAGATAAGTACCAAGAATAATAGCTATCAGTAATTCCTAGACTAGATAAAACGTTTTTGAGTTCGAGTTGGTACGCTTCTACTTCATCAGTAGATTTAAGTGGCGGATTTACCAAGCTAATAGTTTCTGTCTTTGATTCTTCAAGTTTTGGCAAAGTTTTACTATTACTGTGTGTTTTTAAAACGGCCTCTAAAGCTCTGTAAGCCATTTTTCTGTAGCCTGTAAGCTTTCCTCCTGCCATAGATATTAAACCGCTTTCTGAAACAAATATTTCGTCTTTTCGGGATAATTCTGAAGCTGATTTATTCTCTTCATGAATCAGTGGTCTTAAGCCAGCCCAATTAGATTCAATATCATCAATAGTTAAATTTACCGTTTTAAACATACTATTTATAGCATTCAAAAGGTAATCAGCATCAGCTTTTGTTGCAACTACATGGTCTAAACTTCCAGAATAATTAGTATCCGTAGTGCCTACATAGGTTATTTTACCTCTGGGTATCGCAAAAACCATTCTGCCATCAGGAACATCAAAATAAATGGATTGTTTAACGGGTAATTTCTCAAACGGAAATACAAGATGAACTCCTTTAGTAAGATGAAGTCGTTTTTTATTTATTGAATTATCTTTTTTACGAACTTGATCAACCCAAGGACCAGCAGCAGAAACATAATTTTTAGCTTTTACCGTAAATATACTTTCAGAGTTATAATCTTTACAATTTAAACTTTCTATTTTCGATTGACTATCGTAATTAAAAGATGTCATTTCGCAATAATTTATAATCGTAGCACCTATAGTAGCTGCCTTTTTTAAAATTTCAATAGTTAATCGCGCGTCATCTGTTCTGTATTCAGCATACAAACCACCTCCTATAACAGTTTGTTTATTAAGCAAAGGTTCTTTGTGTAACGTTTCTTCTTTATCTAACATCTTTCGTCTATCATCTCCTTTAACATCTGCCAGAAAATCATATACTTTTAAACCTAAAGCAGTCATTAATTTTCCATAGGTCCCGCCTTCAATTAAGGGAAGTAACATTTTTTGGGGTGTTACTAAATGTGGTGCTAGATTATGCACAATGGCACGTTCTGATCCAGACTCTCTAACTAAACTGATTTCAAAGTTCTTTAAATAACGTAAACCACCATGTATGAGTTTTGTAGATTTATTACTAGTGCCCGAAGCAAAATCATTTTTTTCTATAAGACAAACTTTTAGCCCTCTAGCCGTAGCATCTAATGCAATGCCTGCTCCAGTAATACCACCACCAATAATAGCCAAATCAAAAGTTTCTGAAACTAGTTTAGCTATTTGAGATGATCTATGTAATATCGAAAATTTTGAAGCTTGCACTGTATAATTATTTATTTAAAAAAATCAATTATTTTATCAGTTGCCAATTTTAATTCCTCAGAAATTTGTTCATTCTCCCAGGGATGTTTGACATTAAACACATGGTCTGCCCCTTCAACAATTTCTAACTGACTTTCAGAATTCCATTGGTGTAGTTGATGCGCCTCATCAATTAAAACACTAGTGTCTTTATTTCCATGAATAATTAGGTAAGGTATTTTTAAGTTTGAAACCGCTCGTCTTATGGTTAAGCGTTCTTCATTTTGAATGAAATCCTCATAAAACTGATAGTAATGTGGCATTTGTTGTTTGGTTCTTCCATTCATAACATATTTAACACCGTCTTTTTTCCATTGTTCTAAGTTGCCAGTAGTAGATGTTCGTTTACCAAAGTTAGACACTCCAGCAAGACTTACAACATTTTTTACTCTTTGGTCTTCTTCAGATTTAATGGTAACAATACCACCTGCTCTACTGTGGCCTATTAAGTTTATGTTTTTAGAATCTGCCTCTTTATTGTAATCATTATTAGATTGTATCCAATCAATTACTGTTTCCAAATCATCTAACTCTTTAGTATAATTATTATTCCCAAAAGCCTCTAAATCTGGAAAGTCTATAGGTTGTTCCACAGTACCTCCATTGTGGGAGAAATTAAACTTTATAAAAAAGAAACCTGCTTCGGCAAATGTTTTTGCCATTAAATCCCAAGCCCCCCAATCTTTAAAACCTTTATAACCATGACAAAATATAACAATAGGTTTAGGGTTTGAATTTTCAATAAAAAAAACATCTGTTAGGATAGGTTTTTCGTGTTTACCCGAAAGGGTAATATTTTTTTTAATAATCATAATTATATTTCTTTTTCAGTAAAATCGGTATTCGGATTACAGATTTCTAAAATAAGTGCTTTCAATTCTGTTTCAAATGCCTCAATGGTTTCAGTTGTTATTAGACTGTCCTTTTTTCCTCTTGCGCTCTCCTTTTTAGCAAATTTTAAAAATCCTGAATTTAAGTTTTTAAATGAAATGATACCAGCTTCAATAGGAAGGGTGATTGTTTTAGATTTATACATCATGTAGGTGTATGTTAAAACTTGAAAGCTTTTACTGTACTTTGTGTAATCAGTTGTAATGTAATTCCAGTCTACTACTTCAACTTGATTTTGATTTACATTACCTGTTTTGTAATCAATAATTCTAGTTATTCCATTACATACATCAACTCTATCTACTTTTCCTTTTATTTTTATAGGAAAATCTAAATCAGGAATAGTTATGGATATATCATTATCAGCTTCTATGGCAATAATTTTAATAACATCTCCTGCGTTTAAGCCTTTTAACTCTAAATTTAAAAAGTTAGAAACATAACGTTTAGCTATTTCAAAAACAATAAGGTTCTTTCCTTTTGTTAAATCACCTTCTTTATATTCTTTCTTAAAGTGATAGCGTACAGTTTTATCTATTTTAGATTTTAAGCTTTTTATTTTTTCAACAGTTAATAATTCATTAATAAAAGGTTTATAAAAATCTTCAAGGGTATTATGTACGACTGTTCCAAGCGTATTAGCAGCAACAGTTTCCTCAACCTCTTCATAATCTTTTATTTTCAAAATTTTCTGATAATAAAAATCAATTGGATTTCTTATGTAGTTAGTTAACGATGAAGGCGAAAAACCTTCACCTGCGATTTTAATTATCAATTCTTGTAAATTCCTTGTTTTTTCTATAATATTTAAATCGTGCTCAATAGTTGGAACTATCGGTGTATTAATTTGATGATTTATTTTATGGATACCTTCCAGTTCCAGTTGCGTTATAAACCTACTTTTTTCTCCACCAGTTAACACATCAGCTTCGGTATTATACAATAAAAAAACATTTTTAGCACGTTGTAAAAGCCTATAAAAATGATAGGTGTAAACAGCGTCTTTTTCTTTATAGGTAGGTAAATTGTTTTCAAGTTTTACATCAAAAGGAATAAACGAATTATTGCTTTTTCCAGCAGGAAGAATACCTTCATTTACAGAGGAAATAATAACAGTTTCAAAATCCAAAACACGAGATTCAAGCATACCCATTAGCTGTAAACCTTGTAATGGTTCTCCTTGAAAATCTAAAGTTTCACTACTTAAAAGTTCTTTATAAATACTGTATAAAGTTGAAATATCTTTTATATGTTGGTATTCTGAGTTTAATCTTATCAATTCATTAAACAATTCATTAAAGCGAAACGTGTATTCTAATGCGAGTAGGTTAGATGTTTCATCTAGATAAGATTTTATAGATAATATGAGTTTTGAGCAACTCTTTAAAGCTATAGATGTTGAGTTTTTCCAACTAGAAAATAATAAATCTATAGTTTGATACTCACCCTCAATAATTTTCGTTAGTCGCTCCTTATTCAAATAAACAAGATTATTATTGTCTATAGTTTCAATAATTTTTGAAGCATTATCTACACTATCTATCATAAGTAAAGGTCTTATAAACTGATGCGATAAAATATTGATAATATCTTTGTGATAGAATGATTCTGAATTGGTTCTATGTAATTGAAAAAGAGCATCAAATAGAGATGCTAAAGGAATTGACTTTAAAGGAAAACCCATGGTAACATTTAAAGCCTGAATACTGGTTGGCAAAGAATTAAGCACCGGAATTAATAAGCTTTCGTCACCCAAAACAACAGCAGTACTATTTAATTGAGGATTTTCTTGTTGTAAGTCTTTTAAAAGCGAACCTATGTATTTTGCTTGACCTATATTTTTAGGAATACCTATAACAGATATGTTTTTATCTTTTGAATAATTTTTGGTAATCCAGCTAAAAGTATTGTTTTCAAAGTATTTCCAGTTTTTTAAATGCGATTTGATAAATAGCGCTGCGTCATGTTTTGGATTACTTATGAATGTATCATCAATATCCCAGTAAACTTGAGCTAAATCATTTTGAAGTAGTTCTTGAATAATTGTTTCCTCAGCAGTATTAAGGGCATTAAAGCCAACAAACACGTGCTTTTTTTCTGAATTGTTTTGAATGTAAGCCTCAAGGTTTTCAACAGCTTCTCTATAAATTAATCCTTGATATCCAATTTTTTTGTTAAGGAGTTGAGTAATTAAATGCTGATAATAGGCATTTAATTTATTCCAGAAGGATAAATATTTTTTAATGAATTCTGTTTGGTTCTCTTCTAAAGACCAGTGTTTTAAGTCTTGAATAGCACTTAAATAGTTAAAAACACTTTTTTGAGGAATTAAATAACGATCTATTTCATTAAAATCTTGGATTAGTATTTGAGCCCATTTTGAAAACGATTCAAAAGTGTCTCTATCTTCTTTTTTTGTTAAATGTGTGTAAGTGGAATAAAATTCGAAAAGAAGCTCTGTAGAGGAAACAGTTTTTAGTTGGGATAATTCTTCAACAAACTCTTCAACACTAAGAATAATAGGAGAGAATATCGTTTCATCAACAATTGATAAAAGTTCATTTTTCAAGAAAATCCCAGCTCTTTTACTGGGTAAAATAAATGTTAATTGGGATAGGTTATGTTTGTTGTGCTGTAAATCTTTTAAAACATCATGGATGAAAGTCGTCATTGTATAAAAATAAAAAAACGCTTCGGAAACCCGAAGCGTTTTTTGTAAACTTATTTATTTTAAATTAATTCAGCAGTTATTATTTTGCTAAGTTAATTTCTACACGTCTGTTGTTAGCTCTACCAGCTCTAGTTTTATTAGAGTCAATTGGTCTAGACTCTCCATATCCAAGAGCAGATAATCTGAAGGCATCAATACCATTAGTCACTAAGTATTCTTTCACAGAATTAGCTCTAGAGTCAGATAATCTTTGGTTTAATTTCTCGCTACCTACACTATCAGTATGACCTTCAACTGTAAATTTAGCAGTTGGGTATTCTTTAAGAATTCCGATAATATCTCCTAATACAGCTTCAGATTGAGCTTTGATAGTTGATTTACCTGTATCAAACAAAATAGTTTTAGCATATTCATTAAGTGTTTTTTGAACAGCTTCAGTAACTTCAGGACAACCATTGTTTGCAACAGTACCTTTTACTTCAGGACATTTGTCATCTTTATCTAATACACCGTCACCATCTTTATCTGCCCAAGGACAACCATTGTTTGCAGCAGGTCCAGCCTCATTAGGACATTTATCATCAGCATCAGTAACACCGTCACCATCAGCATCAGGACAACCAGCTAAAGCTTTTAAACCAGCAACTGTAGGACAGTTATCTTTGTTATCAGCAACACCATCTCCGTCAGTATCAGGACATCCATTAAGCTCAGCTAAACCAGCTTCATTAGGACAATCATCTTTACTGTCTTCAATACCATCACCATCAGAATCAGGACATCCGTTGAATGCTGGTAAACCAGCAACATCTGGACAAGCATCATCTTTGTCATATATACCATCACCATCTGTATCAGTTCCACCAAATTTGATAGAAAGACCAGCAGTATGTTGGAAGTGTGTATCTAAATAATCTTCGAAGGCATGTTTGTAAGCAGTTTGTAATGTTAAACCAACATTATCACTAAACCAAACATTGAATCCTAAAGTACCATTTAATGTACCAGCACCAATTTCATCAACCCAAGTGTAACCACCACCGATTCCAACAAAAGGATCGAAAGTTTTACCTTCTAGAAAGTTATATTTAATTGTACCATCAATTCCGTAGTATGATAAATCATCAACATCATTGGTTACATCTGGAGCTGTACTAATATCTCCCCATTTACTTATTTTATTTATAGAACCAGCAATACCGAAAGAGAAACCATCACTAAGATATTTCGATACAGAGATTGTAGATAAAGAAGGTAGGATGTTCCAGTGATCAGTTGCATTCAAGAATTCTTCTCCAAATGATTCACTTGAGAAACCACCTGTTGTAAGATCACCTGATCCAGTTGGATATGCATCAACTGCATTTACCCCAATAGTAATTTGCCATGGGTTGTTTTGGTCTTGCGCATTTACGTTGCTATAACCAAGTACAAGCAACATAGCGAACAATAATCTGCTAAGATTTTTCATATTCAAAAGTTTAATTTTTAAGTGTTAATTGTGAACAAAAGTAAGTTGTTAAATGTTATTAACAAAGACAAATATAAAAAAATATTATACATTAAGTTGACACCTATTAGCGATTACTTTAACTCATTTACTTGTTAAGAATGAGTTTAGATAACTTTTAGTTGCTTCCCAACCTTAATAAACGCAGCAATAGCCTTGTCTAAGTGGGTTTTTGTATGAGCTGCAGAAAGTTGAACTCTAATCCTAGCTTTCTCTTTTGGTACCACAGGGAAAAAGAAGCCTATAACATAAATTCCCTCGATTAAAAGCATGTTTGCCATAGTTTGTGATAATTTTGCATCGTATAACATAACAGGAACTATGGCTGAATCACCATCTACAATATCAAAACCAGCTTGTTTCATACCTTTTTTAAAGTAATTTGTGTTCCATTCTAAAGTATCTCTTAATTCAGTGTTATTTGCTAACATGTCAAATACTTTGATTGATGCACCAACTATAGCAGGGGCAAGAGAGTTTGAAAATAAATAAGGTCTGGAACGTTGACGTAACATATCGATAATCTCTTTTTTACCAGTGGTATAACCACCCATAGCACCACCTAAGGCTTTACCAAGTGTACCTGTAATGATGTCTATACGGTTTAAAACACCTTTTTCTTCAAGAGTACCCCTACCTGTTTTTCCTATAAAACCTGTAGCATGACATTCGTCTATCATAACTAAAGCATCATATTTGTCAGCTAAATCACAAATCTCATCTAAAGGCGCGACTAACCCATCCATAGAGAACACACCATCAGTAACTATAATTTTAAACCTAGCACCATTAGAATTAGCATTTATAAGTTGTTTTTCCAAATCTGTCATATCGTTATTTTGATAACGATATCTGGCAGCTTTACACAAACGTACACCATCAATAATAGAAGCATGATTTAGTGAGTCAGAAATAATAGCATCATCTTTAGTAAGTAAAGGCTCAAAAACCCCTCCATTAGCATCAAAAGCAGCAGCATACAGTATAGTATCTTCAGTTTTATAAAATTCTGCTATTTTTTGCTCTAGAGTTTTGTGGATATCTTGAGTGCCACATATAAAGCGTACCGAACTCATCCCAAACCCATGCGTATCCATAGTATCTTTGGCTGCTTGAATAACTTCCGGGTGAGATGATAACCCTAAATAATTGTTAGCGCAAAAGTTTAGTACGGTTTCACCTGTATTTAAAGTAATTTCTGCGCCTTGTGCAGAAGTAATAATTCGCTCTTCTTTATAAAGCCCATTGTCTTTTATCTCTTGTAGTTCTTTTTGAAGATGATTTTTCAGTTTTCCATACATTTTATTGCGTTTTATGCAAATTTAAATATCTTTTACTAAAATATCATCATTTATATAGATAAGAATCTTCTTTTGAACGCTTATTTTCATAGCTTCTAAAACATCTTGGTAAGATTGTAATTGTTGCTCATGCTTTTTGTCTTGCTCGCCAGTTTTATAATCTATTATGACTGCTTCATTTTTTGAATTTATTACAATCCTATCTGGCCTTATAATAATACCGTCTTTTGAGATAATGTCGCGTTCGTTGTAAATGGTGTAGTTTGCAGTATAATAATCTTGAAGTTTGGGATGAATTAATAAATTTTTAATGGTTTCTCCAATAGCTATGGCTTGCTCGTTATTAATCATAGAAGATTTCAAGAAATCATCAATTACAAAATCAACATCATCACTGGTTTTAATTTGAGCCATAATATCATGAATTAAGTTTCCTTTTTCTATAGCTTTTTGTTGATGTGTATCCCAAAGCAATCCAGACTTTGTAATCACCTTTATATTGTGATTTTCTTTAGCAGTTGAAATGAATTCTTTATGAAGTAGTATCCTTTTATCATTGACAATATCTTCAGAAGTTTTTTCTGAATTCCCAAAACTATAATGATCTTCTGATTCATTCCAAATGCCTTTATTTTGAAGATAATTTATCAGTAAACCAGAATACTTCTTCGAATTAGCTACACCTTTTGATGATATATCTTTTGTTGAAATGATATACATCTGTTCAATGGCTCGAGTTAATGTTACATATATTAAATTAATGTTATCTAATTCTTGTTCAGATTTATGTTTGTTGTATAAACGTAACCCTTCTTCACCATAATTTTCAAAATCCTTATTGTAGTTGAGAAGTGTATGTGAAAATTCGTTATATCGCTCTTTATCTAAACTAAACCATTCTTTAGGCTCAATCTCTTTATAAATATCTAAATCTGCATAGGGAAAAATTACCACAGGAAATTCTAGTCCTTTGGATTTATGAATGGTCATGATTTGCACAGCATTCTGACCTATAGGCGAAATAATACTTAAGCTATCTTTTTTCTTGTCAAAGTATTCCAAAAAAGAAGAAATATCAGACCCCTTTTTCTGTGAAAAGTCTAAAACAACATCCAAATAAAACTGAATGTAGGCGTTAGATTGTTTTACTAAATTAAAATCTCTTATAATCGTTTCCGTTAACTCATAAAGCGGAAGTTGTAAAAGGGCATTATTATCAATATAAACATTGTATATGTCAAGACTTTTTAACAATTTTTCAGTGGAAAGATTTATGTGTTTTGAGAAAAAATCATGCTTATCTTCAATATTAAAAAGAGCAGTTAAATAATTTAAAACTTTAATTTTTACCTCATTATTATTAGGTTGAATCAATAGTTGCAACAAATTATTTGTAAAGGCAACCTCTGGCGAATTGTTAATCAATAACGTTTCAGAAGAAATTATGGGGATGTTATTTTGACTCAAATAATCAGCAATAGCAACACCCTCTTTTTTCTTTCTAACTAAAACACAAATATTTTGAAGACTAAACCCCTTTGCCAAACAATGCTGAATGGTATTAAAAACCGATTTTGTAAAAATTTCGTCTCTATCATCATCTTTACTAATCTCTAAAAAAGAAAGCGATACATAACCCTCATTACTTTTGGTTATATTTTGATGTGCGTTTTCGTAAAGTGCTGCATAATCTTCATTATTAAAAACCTGATGCGATAAAAACTTAAAAAAACCATTGTTAAATTCTACTACAGCTTTATGGCTACGGTAATTTTCTTCAAGAGTTTTTACTTGTTGCTTAATTTGAAAAGGGGTGTTTTTTTTATTGAATAAATTAATAAATTGTTCTGCCTTTCCCCCTCGCCAACGGTAGATAGCTTGTTTTGCATCACCTACAAGTATTGTACTTCCGTTGATACCAGATAACGAATTTTCAAGCAACGGAATTAAATTTCCCCATTGCATCACAGAAGTGTCTTGAAATTCATCAATAAAATAATGTTTGAATTTTTCGCCTAAGCGTTCGTATATAAAAGGTGTGGGTTGTTCTGCTATTTCGTTGCTTATAATGGAATTAAACTCAGAAATAAGCATTTTGTTTTGGTCTTCTTTAAGCAACTGTAACTCATTATTTATAACTTTTAAAACCGATAAAGGTGTTACATTTTTATAAAATGCTTTTAAAAACTTTAAATGAAAAACAGCCTGTTTTGTTGCATTAAAACTCGCTGCTAATTGTGGTTGTATTTGTTCAATTATTGTTGCTATAGCATCTGTTACCCGTTTGGGGTAAAGCGTTTTAGTTTCAATATCTTCTTGCCACTTAGTTCCAAAACTTACAGTAAAATTTCCATTGGCTAATTTTTCAAAGTGTTTAGGTAAAAAACTACTCGAAAAGTCTTTAAATTCTAATCCAGATTCTTCTATTAACTCTAGAATAGTAGTGGCATTTTCAACAATACTTTTTTCTAACTCAGATATTTCCTTTTTCAGTTGAGATTTAAGCGTCTTAAAATCGTTTAGGGTTTTGTCCTCTAAACTTTTTATGTAAGGCATATCGTTTTCATTCACCAAGAGTTTAGCAATCTTTTTAAAATCAAAAGCCACATCCCAACTTTTATCATCATCTGCTTTTTCAATGGCAAAATCAACTAAAATTTTGGTAAGCTCATCGTCATTTCCAGCTTTTGCAATTAAACTGTCAACCGCTTCATTCAATAATGCATCTTGGTCTAATTCTACTTCAAAATTCAAAGGCAAGCGCAAATCGTGCGCAAAAGTTCTAATCAATTTATGTGTAAATCCATCAATTGTAGAAATATCAAAAGCCGCATAATTATGTAAAATGCTATTAAGTAAAAGTTTGGCTTTAGTATGCAGTTTAGCTGGATCAATTTCCAACTCATTACTAATACTTTTAAACATACTATCATTACTTTTCAAAACCGTTTCATCTGCAAAGGTTTTAAGCGTGTCTACAATACGTGATTTCATCTCAGCCACTGCTTTATTGGTAAAGGTTATTGCCAAAATGCGTTTAAAAGGTTCAGGATGGTTTGATGCAAATAAAATCTTCAAGTATTCTTTTACAAGCGTATATGTTTTCCCACTTCCTGCCGAGGCATTATAAATGGTAAAAGGTGATGATTGTTGCATGAAGTTGGATTTGCTTACAAGATAAAAACTATCAATGGTTTCATAACAATTTATTATTTTTTATTGCCCCGTATTATGCGTAATTTTGAAAGAAATTAAATATTAATAAATTAAAACAAAATAATTATGGCTTTTGAATTACCGAAATTAGGATATGCTTATGATGCCTTAGAACCTCATATAGATGCAAGAACAATGGAAATACACCATTCTAAGCACCATGCAGGATATACAAGTAAATTAAATGCTGCTATTGAGGGTACAGATTTAGATGGAAAATCTATTGAAGATATCTTAACAGGTTTAGATATGGAAAATAGTGGTGTAAGAAATAATGGAGGTGGTTTTTACAATCATTCGTTATTTTGGGATGTAATGAATCCAGAAGATAGAGGATACTTATCTGGAGATTTAAAAGATGCTATAGAGGCAGCTTACGGATCAAAAGACGATTTTATTGATGCATTTTCAAAAGCAGCTGCGACACGTTTTGGTTCTGGTTGGGCTTGGTTGTGCGTGCACAAAGGAGGTAAAGTAGAAATTTGCTCAACACCTAATCAAGACAACCCTTTAATGCCTACTGTAGGTTGTGGCGGAACACCAATTTTAGGGCTTGATGTTTGGGAACACGCATACTATTTAAACTATCAAAACCGTCGTCCAGATTATATAAAAGCTTTTTTCAGCGTAATTAACTGGAACGAAGTTGAAAAGCGATATGCTGCTGCAAAGTAGTTTATTTAAAATCTTAAATACAAAAGCAAATTCAGAAATGGATTTGCTTTTTTTTATGGCGTTACCCAAGGGTCGGGCTATCCACTATATCTTTTGCTTTTATGTCATTTCTAGTAAGGCAAAAATCTATTAACCATAAAATATTTACCTCTTGGTTATTTCGCGTTTTAATTAAAGCAAAAGGATGCCGTTTCTATCCCTAACGCACCAATCCGCCAGCAATAACCATAATCATTTTATCAAATATAGTCTAAAAGCGTTCTTGTTTAAAGGTGGCAATTACCCTTATCTGAAGAATTAAGAAATGAGTTTTTTGGCAATTCTAAAAAGAGTAAAATATATAAAATGAAAAAGGTGAACAGATGTTCACCTTTTTGCCCCAAATCTACCATAAACTTAACCTACTTATGTTATGGTGATTCAAATATATGATGACAATACAGGATGCTAAAATATTTTAGTTAAACGACGTAAATATTGGCTTAAAAGAGATTCTGACACATTATCTGGATGAACTGTAGTAAGTAAAAAATAAAGTGATAAAAAACTAAAGGGCATAAAAAAAGGCGAACAGATGTTCACCTTTTTTTGCCCCAAATCTACCATGAACTTAACCTACTTATGTTATGGTGAGACCAATTTATGTGTATTTTAAATATTCTGTGCTTTTTTTAGATAAAACGCAATTTTTTGGGATGAAATACGTGTTTTACGGTTTTGCCACACAAAAATTACTAATTTGATAATTAATAGGCGCGTTCTTTGTTGCCTTCGTAAAAATTGATAAAGGCACGATTTACCACTCTATTACCGCCAACTGTAGGATAGTTTCCAGTAAAATACCAGTCGCCTAAATGCTCAGGACAAGCTTTATGTAGATTCTCCACAGGCTGAAATATAATTTTTACTTCAGCATTCACAGAGGCATCACTAAGCAACTCTGAAATTTTATCAGAGATTTGTTCATCTGTAAACGGATCATAAATTTCTTTTACAAAGTTCTGAACATATTTATCTTCTAAATCCGTTTGTGTAATACATTTTTTATACACTTTTTCTACAGCGTCATATAAACCAGCATCTTTTAGAAGTTCTAGAGCAGCTCTAAACGCTATTAAATCTTCTAATCTAGCCATATCAATACCATAACAATCTGGGTATCGAATTTGTGGAGCAGAAGATACTACTACAATCTTTTTTGGATTAAGACGGTCTAGCATTTTCAAGATACTTTTCTTCAAGGTTGTACCACGTACAATACTATCATCAATAATAACCAAGTTATCGTTTGGTTTTATAACGCCATAAGTAACATCATAAACATGTGCAACCAAATCATCCCTACTACTATCTTCAGTGATGAACGTTCTAAGCTTTACATCTTTGATTGCTATTTTTTCGATTCTAGCACGCTCGGATAAAATCTCTGTAACCTTTGCAGCAGATAAAGAGCGTTGTCCGTTTAAAATTTCTGCTGTTTTTGTTTTGTTAATAAATGCTTCAGCAGTTTCAATCATACCAAAAAACGAAGTTTCAGCAGTATTAGGAATATATGAAAAAACCGTATTTTTCGTATCGTTTTCAATAGCTTCAAGAACTTTAGGCATTAATAATTTACCCAACATTTTACGTTCTTGGTATATTTCGGCATCACTTCCTCTAGAAAAATAGATGCGCTCAAAAGAACACGATTTTTTTTCTAAAGGCTCAAGAATTTGCTTTAACCTAACCTCTCCGGTTTTTTTTGTAATTATTGCTTGTCCAGGTTCTAGTTCTTTAACATCATCAAAGTCTACATTAAAAACAGTTTGGATTACTGGACGTTCGGATGCTACAACTACAATTTCATCATCTTTATAATAATATGCTGGACGAATTCCTGCTGGGTCTCTCAACACAAAAGAATCTCCATGTCCAATAAGTCCTGCCATGGCATAACCTCCATCCCAATTTTTTGCAGCGCGTCTTAATATTTTTGCAACTTTTAAACGCTCAGCTATTAATGGAGAAGCTTCTCTTTTATTATAGCCTTCTTTTTTTAGGTCTTTATATATTTTACTAACGGCATCATCTAAAAAATGACCGATTTTTTCCATAATGGTAATAGTATCGGTATATTCTTTTGGGTGCTGTCCGAGTTCAATCAGATTGCTAAAAAGCTCTTTAACATTGGTCATGTTAAAGTTTCCAGCCATAATTAAATTTCTATGCATCCAATTGTTTTGTCTTAAAAACGGATGCACACTTTCTACACTATTTTTTCCAAATGTGCCGTAACGTACGTGCCCTAATAAAACCTCTCCTATATATGGAAGATTTCTTTTTTGAGCTGCTACATCATCTTTATATTCTGGGTGAGCCTCAAATTCTTTATTAACTCTATCGTTAATTTGTCCAAATATATCTTGAATAGGTTGCTGTGCAATGGAGCGTACTCTGCTGATATAACGCTGTCCAGGTTTAGTATCTAATTTTATACTTGCAAAACCAGCACCGTCTTGTCCACGATTGTGCTGTTTTTCCATCATTAAATACATTTTGTTTACACCATAAAATGCGCTACCATATTTTTTCTTATAAAACTCTAATGGTTTTAAAAGTCTTATCATGGCAATTCCACATTCGTGTTTTAAGGCATCACTCATATTGTAAATTAAAAAACGCCCTCTATTTTAGAGCGCGTTGGTTTATGTTAATTCTATTTCAAACTGTGTTAGCTGCTTAAACTGCAATAAACGTTTATGAACCTCACTGTTTGATAAATTTTGCATGCGTTCTGTTCCAAATTTTTCAACACAAAAAGAAGCCAATGTAGATCCGTAGATAACCGCTTTTTTCATGTTTTCAAATGAATAATCGTTGGTTTTTGCTAAATAACCTGCAAAACCTCCTGCAAAAGTATCACCTGCTCCAGTGGGGTCAAAAACCTCCTCTAATGGTAAAGCTGGTGCATAAAACACATAATCATCATGAAACAACAAAGCACCATGCTCTCCTTTTTTTATAACAATATATTTAGGACCCATTTCATGAATTTTTCTGGCAGCAACAACCAAAGAGTATTCTCCAGTTAATTGTCTAGCTTCTTCATCATTAATAGTAATTACATCAATACGCTTTATAACATTTAATAAATCATTTAAAGCACAATCCATCCAAAAATTCATAGTATCTAAAACAACCAACTTTGGTTTAGTTGTCATTTGGTCTAAAACACTAGATTGGACGATGGGGTGTAAGTTTCCTAACATCACCACTTCAGCATCTTTATAAGCTTCAGGTACAATAGGATTAAAATCAGCAAGAGTGTTTAATTCTGTTACTAAAGTATCACGAGAATTCATATCGTTATGGTAACGACCACTCCAAAAGAATGTTTTACCTTCTTTTACAATTTCAACCCCAGAAACATCAATATTTTTATTAGATAATAAGTCTAAATAATCTTGAGGAAAATCGCCTCCAACAACTGAAACTGCGGCAGCATTTATATTGAAGTGAGAAGCAGCAAGACCTATATAGGTGGCTGCTCCACCAAGGATTTTATCGGTTTTCCCGAAAGGTGTTTCAATAGCATCAAATGCTACAGTACCTACTATAACTAATTTACTCATAAATGAGATGTGGAATTAAGCTGCAAATATAAGTCTTTTTATAGATTACTACGACTATATTTTTTTAACATGAAGTGTTTTCAATATTTTGAAAAAATATGTGACTATTTAAAAAATGATGTGTCTTAAAACCGAATGCTATTATCAATTTAAAATTGAGGGATGTAATTTATTATGTTCCTCTTTTTTTTTAAACTATTAGTAGTTTTTATTTTCTTCCAAAATCAGCAGGAATTTCTCCCCATGCTTTGGTTTCCCATTTTACAATAGTAGTATTGTAAGTGTTGTTTTTTAACCAATCAATAGCTCTATCAACTAATTTAAAAACGGGTTCATTTTTTTTATTGCGTTCTAGTTTTGTATTGCAGTTTTTCTTTCTTACCCAACTCATTGCCGTTCTAGAGTCGGTATAAATAATACGATTGATTTTTTTCTTTTTTAAAAGCGCTAAGCCATGAACTATGGCTAAAAATTCACCTATATTATTAGTACCTTCTTCAAAAGGCCCTTGAATAAATAATTGTTTTTTGGTTTTTGTGTCAACCCCACGATATTCCATTTTCCCTGGATTACCACTAGAAGCAGCGTCTACAGATATAGAGTTGTAATTTGGTTGTCCTATTTTTTTTAGTTGTGCTTCAGAGAGTTCACTAGTGAATTTTTTACTTTTCCCGATGTAATCTTTGTAATTACCTTTTAGAGCTTTTTTAGCAGCTTCAAATGTTGAAAAAGATTTGTATTGTGCGTTTTCAAAATTTTTAATTTGGGCTTTACAATCCTCCCAAGACTCAAAAACCCCAGTATGATGGCCTTTCCAAACGGTATAATATTTTTTCTTTTTTTTACTCATTTTGTCATTTCCGCAAAGGCGGGAATCTCTTAACTTTAAGTTCAAAAATTTATTACTATTGTCATTTAGAAGGAAGAACGACTGATGAATCTGTTAAATTAAAACGTCGAGATTCTTCGATTCGCTCTGAATGACATTTTTATTTTAATAAATCATTTACGACCTTCGGAAAATACTCCATCTCTAATTCATGAATTTTCGCTGCCACATCAGCAGCAGAATCATTATTATTAACTTTACATTTAGCCTGAAAAATTATTGCTCCTTCATCGTAATGTTCATTTACATAATGAATCGTAATTCCTGTTTCAGATTCATTATTGTCTACAACAGCTTTATGAACGTGCATGCCATACATACCTTTACCTCCATATTTAGGAAGTAAAGCTGGATGAACATTAATGACTTTATCAGGAAATACATTCAAAATAGATTCTGGAAACTTCCATAGAAATCCTGCTAAAATAATTAAATCGGGATTTGAAGATTTTAAAATATTTAACACATCCTCCGTTTCTGAAAACGCTATTTTATTGAAAGACAGCGCGCTAACTTTGAGTTTTTTTGCACGATCTAAAACTTTGGCATGAGGATTGTTAGTGAGTACTTGAATAACAGACGCATTATCGCTGTTGTGAAAAAACTTAATTAAATTTTCAGCATTAGTACCACTTCCGGACGCAAAAATTACAATACGTTTCATTTTACAGACTATAGTGTTAAAATTGTTCAAACAAAAAAAAGAATAATTATTAACAATTAGAAGGTAAAAACTAAATTCTTCAAAGTTATTTTAGTAAATTAGAAGCACATTTTTATAGTAAAAGTGTGTTTTAAAATAAAGTTTTTTATTTTTGCCAACTAATTAAAACATTAAAATTAAAAGATTATGTCAGACATTGCATCAAGAGTAAAAGCGATTATCGTAGACAAGTTAGGAGTAGATGAAAACGAAGTTGTTACTGAAGCTAGCTTCACAAACGATTTAGGAGCAGACTCTTTAGACACTGTGGAATTAATTATGGAGTTCGAAAAAGAATTCGATATTCAAATACCAGACGACCAAGCAGAGAACATCGCAACAGTTGGTCAAGCTATTTCTTATATAGAAGAAGCAAAATAAGTAAAACAATCAAAATACTTTATGGAATTAAAGCGAGTTGTAGTCACAGGATTGGGCGCTTTAACACCAATTGGTAATACCAAAGATGAATATTGGGAAGGACTAATTAGTGGTAAAAGTGGAGCTGCGCCTATAACATATTATGATACCGAAAAGTTTAAAACAAAGTTTGCATGCGAACTTAAAAACTTTAACGTAACAGACTTTTTAGACAGAAAAGAGGCTCGTAAAATGGACAAGTTTGCACAATACGCTATGGTAGCGGCAGACGAGGCAATTGCTGATGCTAAATTGAATCTTGATGAGGTCAATAAATTACGTGTTGGTGTTATATGGGGAGCAGGTATTGGTGGATTAGAAACCTTTCAGCAAGAAGTTTTAAACTTTGCTGCGGGTGATGGTACACCAAGATTCAATCCATTCTTTATTCCAAAAATGATTGCTGATATCGCACCAGGTAATATCTCTATAAAACATGGTTTTATGGGGCCTAATTATACGACGGTTTCTGCTTGTGCATCTTCTGCTAATGCAATATTTGATGCTTTAAACTCAATACGTTTAGGGCACACTGATGTTGTGGTTACAGGAGGTAGTGAAGCTGCAGTAACTATTGCTGGCATGGGCGGATTTAACGCGATGCATGCCCTATCTACTAGAAATGAAAGTCCAGAAACGGCTTCAAGACCTTTTGACGCTACCAGAGATGGTTTTGTTTTAGGGGAAGGAGCAGGCGCACTAGTTCTAGAAGAATACGAACATGCAAAAGCTAGAGGAGCTAAAATATATGCTGAGTGTATTGGGGGAGGATTATCTTCTGATGCGCATCACATGACGGCGCCTCATCCAGAAGGTATTGGTGTTATTGCTGTAATGAAAAACTGCCTTGAAAACGCAGGTTTAAAGCCAGAAGATGTAGACCATATTAATACACATGGAACTTCTACACCTCTAGGTGATGTTGCTGAGCTTAAAGCAATTTCAGAAGTATTTGGTAGTCACGCTAAGAACATAAATATCAATTCAACAAAATCAATGACTGGTCACCTTTTAGGTGCTGCAGGTGCTATTGAAGCCATTTCGGTTATATTGGCCATGGAGAACGGTATTGTGCCTCCAACAATTAACCATACTACAGTGGATGAAAATATTGATCCTGAATTGAATTTAACCTTAAATAAGGCTCAAAAGCGTGATGTAAAAGTAGCAATGAGTAATACATTTGGATTTGGCGGTCATAACGCTTGTGTATTATTCAAGAAAATAGATTAAATCCCGAATGGATAGCATTCGTAACATACTAAATTCCCGTTTTAAACGCAACGGGAATTTTTTTATGGAATTAACAAAAATACTTGGATTTAAACCAAAGAAGATTAAATTCTACAAAAAGGCCTTTACCCATCGCTCGATGAATATAAGAGATAGTAAAGGCAATCCATTTAATTATGAGCGTTTGGAGTTTTTGGGAGATGCCATGTTAAGCTCCGTAATTGCATCACATTTATACCTAGAAGTTCCTAGTGGCGATGAGGGTTACTTAACTAAAATGCGCTCCAAAGTAGTAAGTAGAGAACACTTAAATGAGTTAGGGAAAGACTTAAAGCTTATAGAATTAGTACAAAGTAAAATCCCGTCAGGGCAATTTGGAGATAATATTCATGGCAATTTATTTGAAGCCCTAGTTGGAGCCATTTTTTTAGATAAAGGCTACAAATACTGCGAAAAATTTATCTACAATCGCGTTATTATCCCATATGTGGATATTGAAACGCTTGAGGGAAAAGTAATTAGTTATAAAAGTTTATTGATAGAATGGTGCCAAAAGGAAAAAAAGACATTTGGTTACAACGTTTATGAAGATACTGGAAATGATGATGTTAGGCATTTCTCAGTAAAACTATCTATTGATGATAAAGTGATTTCTAAAGCCAGAGCTACTTCAAAGAAAAAGGCTGAAGAAAAAGCTTCAAAACGAGCCTTTTTTGCTTTCCAGAGCAGAATGTCTAAAATGATTTAGTCTATTCTATTAACGCTATTTTACTATAACGTTTTAGTGGTTTTTCTCGTTAAGAATAGCATAAACTTAACATAACTCACCGTTATAAATACTATATTTACGAAATTTAAAATAAGTTATGGCTGTTCACAAACTTATTCTTGATGATGCTTTTGATGAAGCGTTATATACCTTAATAGCAATACATTGTAGATTGGAAGATTATCGATTAGCATATCTTTTAAATCAGCATTTGGGAATAACACTTTCTAGAAAAAAATCAGATATAGATTATAATGACGGACAGATTTCCTATTCTATTTTCGAATGGGAAGATCAAAAACAACTAGTAACCTGGAGTTTAGTATCAAATATTTGTAAAATTGAGGAACTCCAACAATCAGACTATAAATCGTTGTTTGATAACCAACATAAAATAACAAAAACATTTCAATTATTGCCAGAATATAAAACGGTAAACTATTTTTTAAAAATAGATAGCGAATTCAGTTTCAGTAAAGAAAAATATATTCTTGATAGTATATTAAAAATACCTCAAATTGCAACCGCTTACAGTGTAGATTCTAGCACATTGAAATCTAAAGATAATTTAATATTTAGCTAATGGCTGTAGATAAGAAAACAAAAATAGTAGCAACTCTTGGACCCGCTACAAGTACAAAAGAAGTTTTAAAGGGCATGCTTGAAGAAGGCGTTAACGTGTTTAGAATAAACTTTTCTCATGCCGATTATAAAGATGTAAAAGAACGTATCCAGATGATACGAGACCTTAATGAAGAATTTGGATATACCGCTGCAGTTTTAGGAGATTTACAAGGGCCAAAACTTCGTGTAGGTGTAATGAAAGAGGAAGTTGTTGTAAACCCTGGTGACGAAATTATTTTTGCTACAGGAGAACGTTTTGAGGGCACAAAAGAGCGTGTTTACATGACTTACGAAAGGTTTCCACAAGATGC
Source organism: uncultured Algibacter sp. (assembly GCA_947502405.1). Lineage (GTDB taxonomy): Bacteria > Bacteroidota > Bacteroidia > Flavobacteriales > Flavobacteriaceae > Algibacter_B. The sequence continues at coordinate 317,194 of CANMZT010000003.1, forward strand.
AAAACCAGGAGAACGAATTCTTTTAGATGATGGAAAGTTAATTTTTGAAGTGGTATCAACAGATAAAAAATCTGAAGTAAAAGCCAAAGTTATTCAAGGAGGTCCATTAAAATCTAAAAAAGGAGTAAACCTCCCAAATACAGATATATCGCAACCTGCCTTAACTGAAAAAGATATTGAAGATGCTATTTTTGCAATAAGCCAAGATGTAGATTGGATAGCGCTATCCTTTGTACGTCATGCAGAAGATTTAATGCAACTTAGAGATTTAATCGCTAAACACGCCGATCATAAAATTCCAATCGTTGCAAAAATTGAAAAACCAGAAGCGGTTGAAAATATAGATAAAATTGTTGCACATTGTGATGGTTTAATGGTAGCCCGTGGCGATTTAGGTGTAGAAGTTCCAGCACAAGAAGTGCCACTTATTCAAAAACAACTAGTACTTAGAGCCAAAAAGGCTAGAATTCCAGTAATTATTGCTACGCAAATGATGGAGACTATGATAGATAGTTTAACACCAACACGAGCAGAAGTAAATGATGTAGCAAATTCCGTAATGGATGGTGCAGATGCCGTAATGCTTTCTGGAGAAACCTCAGTAGGGCAATACCCCGTGCAGGTTATCAGGCAAATGGCAAACATTTTAAAAAGTGTTGAGAGTTCAGATTTAATCAAAGTACCGCAATTGCCGCCACATATTCGTACTAACCGTTACATCACAAAATCTATATGTTATCATGCCGCAAATATGGCAAACGAAATTAATGCAAAAGCCATTTCAACATTAACAAATAGTGGTTATACAGCATTTCAAATTTCAGCATGGCGACCATCATGTCATATTTTAGTATTCACATCAAACAAGCGTATCTTAACGCGTTTAAGCTTGCTTTGGGGGGTTCGTGCATTTTATTACGATAAATTTGTAAGTACTGATGAAACTATTGAAGATGTAAATGCCATTGCTTGTAAAAAAGGGTATTTAGATGTTGGCGACATGCTAATTAGTTTAGCAGCAATGCCAATACAAGATAAAGGAATGGTTAACACGCTTCGAGTTACAGAAATTCAAACCTGTAATTTTTAATTTATAATAAAAATTTGGGCGTTACCCGCAAGGGGTCGCGCTTTCCGTTATATCTTTTACACAAAAAAACCTGCTTTTAAAGCAGGTTTTTTTGTGTAAAAGGATGCCACTACAATCGCTAACGCGGGTCTGTCTGCTAACTTTTGGATTTAGATCATGTTGGTTTTCTTTCTTCCAGTGTAAGCAGTTTTTAATTCTTTCCTACTAAAATAGTCACTCTAGCTTTAGCAATTACTGCTTCGCAATTAGTTATTGCGCTATCTAGATAAATTAATGAACCACTTCCACTACTGGTATTGGCGTGGTAAACACCAGGTGTGTATTCGGTAAGTTGGCTAGCACCAGAACCTATATTATTACCTGTTGGCAGAACATCTCCAGGTTTCCATGAGTAGGTTCTTCCAACATTAGAGGGTATTGGGTCAGGAGCGTAAGTAAGTATTTCTAGTCTGTAACTTATAGCGTTCTCTACGGCAAGCACTTCAAAATAGGATACAATACCATAACCACCAGCGCCTTCCCACCATCTACATTCAATATCATCAATCTCATAAATAATCACTTCAGGTTCAGTTGTAAAAAAGAATGAGGCTTGAGAGGTGCCTCCTCTTCCATCTCTAGCTTCCACATAACCTTCATAATTAGTTTCTGCTTCTAGCCCAGAAAAACTATAAGTTAAGGTTGTTCCCCCAGAAGCTATTTCTTGTCCATTAAGAATGATGGCATACGTTATAGTGTCGCCGTCAGGGTCTAGAGATTCAGTCCATTCAATGGTCGCACCATCAAAACGCGTATCAGTTGTATTTGCTGAGAAAATTGAAGGAGGATTGTTGTTTGGGTCATTACCATCATCTTCATTACTGGAGCATGATATAAATGTAAAAACCATTGAAAAACTTAAAAAGTAGAGTAATTGTTTCATAAAAATTTTGTTTTTATTTGTTTAATATCTACTCATCGTTCTTCTGCGAAAATGTCATCAAAATAATGTTAAATTTTATTTTAAAATTTGAAGAAAAGGCACATTAAATACTTAAACGACTATAGTGTTTGCAGTTAAGCATTAATTTATAACTTATAGAAAGTTTTAAATGAAGTTGATTTATTTTTTGTAGATGAATTTAAATTTTAAAACTCAAATCTTAACTGCACACTAACACTCTTTTTTACCTCAGGTTTTTTCTTCTTCTCATTATTTAAATTAGACATCGAAATACCCAATAACCGAACAGAATTATTCAATTTCTCTTGGTATAATAAATCTTTAGCAGTTTCTAAAATTATGCTTTTATCACTTATAAAATAAGGCAAGGTTTTACTTCTAGTTTGCAATGTAAAATCGCTATATTTTATTTTTAGAGTTACGGTTTTACCAGCTACCTTGCTTTTTGCTAATCTTCTGGAAACTTCTTCTGCTATATGGTCTAGCTTTTCAAGCATAAAGATTTCAGAAGATAGATTTTCTCTAAATGTTCGCTCAGCAGCCAAACTTTTTCGAGTTCTATGAGGCTTAACGGTGCTGTTCTGAATGCCTCTTACTATGTAATAATAATATCTACCAGATTTGCCAAAGTTTTCATCCAGATATTCAATAGATTTTTGTTTTAAATCCATTCCCGTAAAAATGCCTTTTTGGTACATTTTTTCGGCGGTAACCTTACCAACGCCGTAAAATTTCCTAATGTCTAATTGCTCTAAAAATTCCAAAACCTCTTCAGGGTTTACCGTTTTTTGACCGTTAGGTTTATTGTAGTCACTAGCTACTTTTGCAATAAATTTATTAATAGAAATTCCTGCCGAAGCGGTTAAACCAACTTCATTAAAAATACGTGTTCTTATATCTTCAGCAATCATTGAAGCACTAGGATTCCCTTTTTTATTTGTGGTAACATCCAAATAGGCTTCATCTAAAGATAAAGGTTCAACCAAATCGGTATAATCATAAAAAATAGCTCGAATTTTTTTCGATATTTCAGTATACCTATCAAAACGAGGTCTGACAAAAATTAATTCAGGGCATAATTTTGCAGCAAGCCTTCCAGCCATAGCACTTTTCACCCCAAATTTTCTAGCTTCGTAACTTGCGGCACTTACAACACCACGTTTTCCGCCGCCACCAACAGCAATGGGTTTGCCTTTTAAGTCTGGGTTATCCATTTGCTCAACAGAGGCATAAAAGGCATCCATATCAACATGAATAATTTTTCTAATTGGTAAATCGACAGACATACTGTAAATTTAGGCATTAAATGCCTTTTAAATAATGTTTTTACCAAATTGTAAATGATTGAAATAGAACGTAAATTTTTAGTAACATCTGAGGCTTATAAAACGGAAGCCTTTAAAGAAACCCGTATCATTCAGGGTTATTTAAACTCTAATAAACAACGTACGGTAAGAGTTAGACTAAAAGGGGAGTTAGGTTATTTAACAATAAAAGGGGAATCTTCAAAAAATGGGTTGTCACGTTTTGAATGGGAAAAACAAATAACAAAATCCGAGGCTTTAGAATTATTAGATTTGTGCGAACCAGGAGTTATTGATAAAATACGTTACGAAATCAAGTTAGGAAATCATATTTTTGAAGTGGATGAGTTTTTTGGAGATAATAAAGGGTTGATAATTGCTGAAGTAGAATTAAATACCGAAAATGAATCTTTTGAAAAGCCAAATTGGATAGGAGATGAAGTTACAGGACAGGTGCCATATTATAATTCTCAACTAAGTAAGCAACCTTATAATACATGGAAATTATGAAAAAATTAGCAGTAGTATTACTATTCATTTCGTTCTTTTTCGCTTGTAATCAAGAATCGAAAACAACAATATCTGATAAAAACGAAACTGTTAAAGAGGTTTCAAATAAAGTTACAGATTCAATGGTCATTCAATCTAAAAACGTTATTGAGAAAGTTGTTCCTAAAACCATAAAACAAATTAAAGATGAGCTCAATGCAAAAGGTTACAAAACTTTTGATTATGTTGATAAAGAAACTAAAGATACTGTTTTAATGCAGCAATATTTTATGGCATTTTTAAAAAAAGGACCTATTCGTGGGCAAAATGAAGAAGAAGCTGCCGAACTACAGAAACTGCATATGGCACATTTAAAAAAAATGTACGACTTAGGTTATGCAGATATTTCTGGACCTTTTGGAGATGATGGTAATATGAGAGGAATAACTATATACAATGTACCAACTCTTAAAATGGCAGATAGTTTAGCAAATTCAGATCCTATGGTTATTGCTGGAAGATTAGAAATAGAAATTCATCCTTGGTGGGCTGGTAAAGGATTTCCTTTAAGATAGATAATGTTGAAGTTTATTAAAACCTTTTTTCAGCGAATTAATATTTTAGTGATTATTGGGTTGCTCATTAGTCATTTTGTATTAAAGGACAGTTATTATGTCTCGTCTTTGTTTTATTATACATTTCCGTTACCAATTATTATTATTGCTATTGGACTTTTGTCAATATTTCAAAATAAAAAAACAAGAAAATACAATCTTATCTTAACATTACTATTATTGGTTGTTTGGTTTGGAAGAAGCTTTAAAGTGAATACCTCTGAAGTTATCAATGAAACAGACATAGAGGTTGTTTTTTGGAATGCTACTCATAAAAGAGAATTCAAACACGTTTTTGAAAAAGCTGAAAAATTACCAGATCTAGTTGTTCTAGTGGAATACCATGCTGAAGAGTTAGAAGAAACTAAATTGAAGCTTCCTGATTACTATTATTATTGGCATGAGCAAAGTGAAATTGGGGTGTTTTCAAAAAAAGCTATTGACGTAAAAAAGGTATTTACCTCTGAAGATGAAACCGTAGTAATTAATTTTACCTCCCACGGAATTAATTTTTACGCTATTGATGTGGCTTCTAGTATGAATGTATTTAGGAAAAATCAAATAGCATTTGTTCAAGAATGTGTAGAATCAGAAAAAAAGACTATTCTTTTAGGGGATTTTAATACACCATTAGAGTCAAAATTTTTAGAGAATATCAAAAATAATTTCAGACATGTTTTAGATGAAAAAGGAAATGGTTTCCGAGAGACTTGGTTTTGGAATATCCCACTTTTATCTCTTGATCATATTTGGGTTTCTAAAGATTTAAATATTTTAAATGCAGAAAAAATCGTAACATTTAAGTCGGATCACAGTATGATTAAAACTGTTATACAAAGATAAATATTGAAGTTTATCGTTTTGTATAGTTTTTGTATGGGTATCATTCGTTTTTAATGCAATTATATTTAAACAACTTTTCTTAATATAGCTTAAAATAGATAGTTAAATTAGATATTACAGTAAAAACTATCGACTTAAAGTTATTGAAAAATCAAAAAACCAATCTTTTATTTAAGTTGTTTGTGCGTGTTGTTTTTTACACAAAATGCCTTAGCGCAATTAGGATTTTGTACTGGAAATTCTGGTGATCCCATTTTTACGGAAAATTTTGGTATAGGCACAACCAATACGCCACTTCCTGCTGGTACAACAACGTATCCGTTTTCAACGGGCTATCCTGTTGATGGGTTTTACACAGTATCAGACGGTACTTTTGGCAATGGTTTTGATTGGCACCAAACTCTAGATCACACACCTTTTGATAGTAATGGTAAGTGTTTAATAGTAAATGCTGCGGCTTCTCCTGGGGAGTTTTATAGAACTACGGTAACTGGTCTTTGCGAAACTACAACTTACGAGTTTTCAGCTTGGGTATTAAATTTAGTACGTGCGGGTACATTTTGTTCTAGACAACCAGGTGGCACTATACCAATTAATGTTAGGTTTGAAATTTGGGATGGTACTGATACTAATCTACTAGCTAGTGGAAATACAGGCAATATAACACAAACATCTGCGCCAAATTGGGAAGAATATGGCTTAGTATTTCAAACATTACCAGCTCAAGGGACAGTGATTTTAAAAATGATAAATAATGGTTTAGGTGGTTGTGGAAACGACTTAGCTATAGATGATATTGAGTTTAAATCTTGTGGCGATACAGTTTTAGTTAACGATACTTCAAATGCTACCGCGTTTAGTATATGTAGTTCGCAAGCACCGTTTACTGAAACCTTGACAGCTACTCCTGATTTTTCAGTATACAGTGCTCATTTTTACCAATGGCAATCTAGTGTTGATAACGGTATTACTTGGAATGATGTAGTGGGTGAAAATAACCAAACTTTAGGAGTATCTGTTTCTACAAGTACTTATTATAGAGCTAAAATTGCTGAAGTTGCAATTAATTTAACAAACCCATTATGCGTCGCTTTTTCTAATGAGTATCAAATTACGGTAAATCAACTACCCCCAATGCCTAATATAGAGTGTTGGGAAACTGCCACAATTGATGTTGCAACTTGTACATGGAATGTTTCAGGTACGCAGCCCACCCAACCTAACACCCAATGCTGGGAAACGGCAACATTTAACAATACTACTTGTTTGTGGGATGTTTCAGGAATGCAGCCTATACAACCAGTATTAGATTGCTGGGAAACCGCAACATTTAATACGACATCATGTACTTGGGATGTTTCGGGAACTCAACCCACGCAACCTACACTAGAATGTTGGCAAACAACTGTATTTAACACGATGACCTGTTCTTGGGATATTTCTGGAGTACAGCCACTAGAACCAGCAACAGAATGTTGGGAAACCGCAACATTTAATACTATAATTTGTGATTGGGAAGTTACAGGTACACAACCTGTGCAACCTAGTTTAGAATGTTGGCAAACGGCATCCTTTAACGAAACAAATTGTACGTGGGAGGTTGAAGGAACACAACCTGGAAATATCATTGAAACGTTTGTAGATTTCTGTCCTAATGATGACAAACAATTAACAGCACAAACAGATATACCTAATCCAAGTTATTTATGGAGCAATGGAGAAATAACAGAAAGCATTGAAATAGCAACAGAAGGAACATATACAGTTGAAATAAGTGGTGGTGTTTGTTCTTTTGAAACAAGAATTTTTAATGTAAGTATTTTTGAAATACCTATAATTGATTCTGTTGAGTCTGATGGAAGAAACATAATTGTTAACGTCTCAAATCCGGGGAATTTTCAATATTCGTTAGGAGATAACATTTTCCAAGATAATAATACATTTTTTAATGTTGATGGTGGTTTATACACAATCACAGTAAGACAATCAAATTGTATAGAAAACGTTACAACAGAACATTTACATTTTTATATCCCTAAGTTTTTTACTCCTAATAATGATGGTGTAAATGATACATTTAATTTAGGTGGTATTGAGTTTTTTACATCTTCTGAAGTATCAATTTTTAATAGATACGGAAAACTTATCCGGTATTCTAGAAATAGTGCTTTTAACTGGAACGGAACTCTTGGAGGGCAAAATCTTCCCACAGACGATTATTGGTACCTTATTATTATTGAAGGTCAAAAATTCACAGGACATTTCACTTTAAAACGTTAATTAGAAATCTCAAACCACCGCTTCGCCTCATTTCCAAAAGTATCTACAACCGTCAATAGGTGTTTTCCAGAATCGGGCTTAATTCCTAATTCGTGAATATCAGTAGTACTTCCTACAAATGTTTCATCAACATACCAAAACACTTTTGTTTCAGGTTTAGAATGAGCAATTTTCAGAATTAAATCATTGGTTTCTCCATCAAAATCTTTGGGTAAAAACATGGTGTTATTTGCTTTGGGGTAAATAAATTCAATTGAAATAGATATGTTTTCTAAACAATCTTGCCGAAACTTTGGTAAGGGTTTGTAAAACGGATTTTTTGTTTTGTAATAGTGCGCCATAAGTGGAGGTAGTAAAAACCACGATTTATGAACCATATTAGACACCGCTTCACAAGAGGAATTAACTTGATAGGTTTCACTAGGGTCTAAATGAATTAATTGATGAAACGGACAAGGTTTTGTCTTTAATCCACTTAATTGAATGTACTTTTCTTCAACAACATCACAATTAGGTGAAGCACGATACCCACTTAATTTACAAATAGACACTTCTTGCATTTCATCAAAAGGTTTTGCAAACCACTCGCTATTGGGTAAAACATCAAACACATCAAAAAGTATTGGCGCTGCAGCTTGCACACCAACCAATCCGGGTCGTCCTTCACCATCAGCATTACCAACCCATACACCAACAACGTAGTCTTTTGTAGTGCCAATAGCCCAAGCATCACGAAAGCCAAAGCTTGTACCTGTTTTCCAAGCAATTTGTTTAGAGCCATCAAAAAACGCCCAACTTTCATCGCTTTCAGGTCTGTTTATTTCTTTTAAGCTTTCGTAGGTCAAATAAATAGAAGCCGCATCAAAAAGGGTTTTATCTGTAGTTTTCTTTCCAAAATCAACTGTTTCAGATGCTAAAAGTATAGGCTCACAAAATTCGTTTGAGAAATACTCACTAGACGTTTCAGAAAAATGATTTAAAGTTGAAGACAAAGCAGCATAACTTTTACATAAATCCCAAAGATTACTTTCTGCACCACCTAATGCTAGAGATAAACCATAATGATTCGCCGAATATTTTAAGTCTTTTAGCTCTAACTGCTTTAAATAGTGATGAAATCTATCCAAACCAAATTGCTGTAATAACCTTACAGCAGGGACATTTAACGATCGTGATAGAGCCTTACTTGCAGGTACTGCACCATCATAGCTATTATTAAAATTTTCAGGATTATAACTTCCAAATTGTGTGGGGACATCGGCAACTAATGTGTTGGGAAGCAAATCGCCACTATCAAGCATCGCTGCATATAAAAACGGTTTTAATACACTACCTGTACTACGTGGCTTATCAATTATATCTACCTGATTTTGGTGTGCCTTATCAGTAGGAGTGTTACCTATATATGCCAAAACCTTTCGGGTTTTTACATCTAAAACAAGTACGGCAGCATTATAAATCTCATTTTGGCTTAACTGATGGTAATGTGTTTTTACAATGCGGTTTATTTGTTCCTGCAAATGCTTATCAATACTCGTTTTTACAAATTCTCCACCATTATTTTGTGCTATTTTTTGTAATAAATGTGGGGCAATTTGAGGTAGCGGATACGGTTTTTGAGGTAAGGTTTCAGCAACAGATAAATCGTAAGTCAACTTGTCTATAATTCCATTAGTTAATAGTTTTTTTAACAATTGGTTACGCTTTTCCAATAAACGGTTTTGACGTTTCCCAGGATAAATTAAACTTGGGGCATTGGGCAATACCGCTAAAGTGGCACTTTCAGCCCAGGACAACTCATACGGACTTCTATTAAAATACCGCCACGAAGCAGCATCCAAACCTACAACGTTTCCGCCAAAAGGCGCGTTACTTGCATAATAGCTTAAAATAGTAGCTTTAGGCTCGCGAAATTCCAATCGTGTGGCTAAAATCAATTCTTTCAGCTTCTCTAAATATGTGCGTTCTTGACCTTTTCGAGAAAGTCTAATGACCTGTTGCGTTATGGTACTACCACCACGCTTTATGCTGTTAGACTTTAAATTCTCTCTGAAGGCCTTAAAAATTGAAATAGGATTAAACCCCGGATGCTTATAAAAATATGCATCTTCAAACTGAATAATACAGGTCTTAAATTTCTCTGGAACCGAATCATTATGCGGAAAACGCCATTGGCCATCATCGGCTATTACAGCACCTAAAAGCATACTGTTGGAGCTTGATATTACCGTAGAAGTTGGATTTTTAAATAACTCTTTTGGTAAGCAAAATAGATATGTAATAAGTAGTATTACAACTATTGTAAATTTTATTTTGTGCGTTTTTATATAATTAATTAAATAATTCACTTTAAAAATATACGCCGACTAAAAGCGTTTAGATTAATTTTAAGATAATTTTATCAGAACAACTTGTTTTAGTGAAATTAATGAGTTTATGATTCTAATTTAGTTTTAACATTAAAAACACCCATCCTTTAGTAAATTTTTTGCTAATATAGCTAAGAACTTATACTGAATTTCTGTCTTTTTTTTGGAAATAGAAAAAGTCAAAATGATATGAATAAATTATATAAAAATATAATCCTGAAAAAGCTTCCTATAAACAAATCTTTCTTGTTTTTTATTGTATTGGTGTTTTTTATAAAAGCCAATGCGCAGCTTGGATTTTGCGGAGGTAATTCAGGAGATCCTATTTTTACAGAAAATTTTGGCACTGGTACTACAAGTACTCAATTACCTCCTGGTACAACAAGCTATACTTTTTTCTCTGGATCACCTTCTGATGGGCAGTACCAAGTATCTAGCAACTCTGCACATTTTGATTGGCATAACATAACCGATCATACAAATGGTGATACAAATGGAAAAATGTTAATAGTTAATGCTGATTTTACAGCAGGAGAATTTTACAGGACTACAATTTCAGGACTATGTGAAAACACTTCCTATGAGTTTTCTTCATGGATGATTAATTTATTACCAGCCTCAGGTTGTAGTGGTGTGGGTATTCCAATAAATGTAAAATTTGAAATATGGGATAGTACAGATACCAACCTTTTAGCAAGTGGTGATACAGGAAATATTAACGGTACATCCAGCCCTAATTGGCAGCAATACGCCTTGGTGTTTCAAACATTATCTAGTCAAACATCTGTTATTCTAAAAATGTTAAATAATGGCATTGGAGGCTGCGGAAACGATCTGGCTTTAGATGATATTGCTTTTAAATCTTGTGGTGATACTATTAATATAGAAGACACCTCAAATCAGAGTCTTGTTACACTATGTGAAGACCAATTACCTTACACTACAACTTTAACAGCGAAACCAGATTTTACAATTTTTTCATCTCATTTTTATCAATGGCAAGAAAGTACAGATGGATTTAATTGGACAGATATTTCAGGGCAAACAAGCAACACGTATACTACAGCACCTATAAGCACTACAACATATTACCGAGTAAAAGTAGCAGAGGATATTATTAACGTTAATAACAATTCTTGTAATTCATTATCTGAAATATATGAAATTCGTGTGGTTGCCTTTCCCAACCCTCCAATTAGTAATGGCGATTTAATGATTTGTGAAAATGATACTACACCGCTTTCTGTTAATGTTTCAGGTGGTATAAAAGTCAATTGGTTTGATGCCGGAACTGGAGGGAATCTACTTTTAGAAAATAGTACCACTTTTAAACCACAAAGTTCAGGATTATACTATGCAGAAGCAGAAACTTTAGATAGTGGGTGTAAATCTACATCTCGAGTAGCACTTAAAATAGATTATTTTGAAATACCAGAAGTTAGCGATGAAACTTTATCTTTTTGCGAAGATACCAGCATAACACTTAATGCAAATCCTGCTAACCCTAATTTGGTAACAGCCTACCTCTGGGATAATGGTGCAACAAGTCAGCAAATAAATGTAAATACCCCTGGTTTATACACGGTAATAGTATCAAATAATTCATGTAACGTTACAAAAACTATATCGCTATCGCAGATAGATAACCCAGTAATAGAGTCCATTAAATCTGATAATACAGATATTATCGTCGCAACAGTAAATTCTGGAGATTTTCTCTATTCCATAGATGGTATAACATTTCAATCCAGTCCTATTTTTTTAAATATTGAAGCCAACCAATATACCATTTATGTAAAACACCAAGATTGCAACCAAACATTTACCCAACAGCACATTCATTTTTACATCCCTAAATTTTTCACACCAAATGGAGATAATGTAAACGATACCTTTAGTCTAAAAGGTATAGAGTTTTACAGCTACTCGCAAGTGTCCATTTTTAACAGATATGGTAAGCTTATAAAAAACGCTGTTAATACAGCTTTTTCTTGGGATGGCACATACAATAACCAACCGCTACCTACAGGAGATTACTGGTACCAAATTATAGTAGAGAACCAAAAATTCACTGGGCATTTTACATTAAAACGATAAATCGTTTATAAGCCTAAAAGATTAGAGCTTTCTACTATAATCTTTTACTTATTTTCAATCAGCAGTCAGTTTATATCCTAAAAGACAATATTAAAACTATGAGATTTATGTTTCGTTCGGGTAAGTCTTAAGAAAATAATAATAATACCATTAAAGTCAGGAGACTTTCCAGAGAAGGATTGAAAACCTAAACTTCTTTATCTAGCCTATTATGTTGTTCATATATAGTAACTAGTTACTTAAATAAGTATTTGGATGTATTTTAAGATGAGTTTATAAAGTTAGATATTTAAGTTTTCTTTAGAATTAATAAATTAAAAATGTAACAAATTATCAATTACATTTACATATAAATAAACTTACATCAATCAACGTAAAATCATGCGATTAGTTTTATCAAAAACTACAATAACAATTCTTCTATTTTTTTTATGCCTTTTTAATGTAGAGGCCCAATTAGGCTTTTGTAAAGGCAATAAAGGCGATCCTATCTTTACAGAAGATTTTGGGAGTGGTAGTGGTAATGTAAAGCTTCCATCAGGAACAACCACATATAGGTTTACAGCAAATAGGCCAAAAGATGGTTGTTATGTGGTTTCCAATAGGCATCAACATTTTAATTGGTTTAAACTTAAGGATCATACACCCGGAGATAAAAACGGGAGAATGCTTATTGTTAATGCGGATTATTTCCCGGGAGAGTTTTTTAGAGTACCAATTTCTGGGCTTTGTGAAAATACATCCTATGAATTTTCATCATGGATAGTTAACCTAACCAGAGAGTATACCAAAGCGTGTGGTCGAGGTATTCCTATTGATGTTACTTTTGAAATATGGAATAAATCAAATATGATGCTACTTGCTAGTGGAAGCACAGGAGAAATATATGGAGGCAACAAGCCAACATGGAGGCAATATGCGTTAGTATTTCAAACCAGACCTAACGAAACATCGGTTATTTTAAAAATTCGTAATAACGGAAGAGGCGGTTGTGGTAACGATTTAGCATTAGATGATATTGAATTTAAACCCTGCGGAGATAACGTCGTAATTAAAGATAAAATAATAAAAAGCGCATTTCTGTAAACAAAAGTTATTTACCATTCTCAACCACTTTAACCTTAAAGCCAGATTATACTGTTTTTTCCAATCACTTTTACCAATGGCAAACCAGTAAAGATGCCAAAAACTGGGAGGATATTCCAGGAGCCCAAAAGGAGACTTATAAAATACCATCCACAAGCTCTAAAGTTTTTTACAGGGCAAAAGTTGCCGAAAACGCCCAAAATTTAAGTAATGCACTGTGTTATTCATATTCAGATTTTTATGAAATACGTATCTCAAAAGAGAAACCCATAGTTTTAAAAAGACCAGCAGTTAAAAAATTAACCAACTTAGTACAAAAGGGGCTTGATGAAGTAAATGTATCTACAGAAAAGCCAAGTGTAAATATAATTCCTAAATACATTGATAGGAGTAAACTCCCCAAAACCTACAAAACCGTTGTTATTGTAAAAAACGGACATAAAATTATCACAGATAAAGTATGGATAGATGGTGCCATAGGCAAGTATGTTCAAACCACAGAAAACGTTACACAACAAGGGCATGAACATGGCGATACTATTATAGCCGAAACCCTATATTACAAATCTGCGTATGGCTACAACTGTATAAAAAGAACTTACAGCATTAGGTCACAACTCTAGATGTTTTAGGGCGTTACACCGAAAAGGGGTCGGGCTTTCACTACTCAATCCCTCCTACGTCGGGGATTTCAAACATGCCGTTCAATCCCTAACGCGGGTGTGTTTGCTGGCTTGGTTGTTTTTTAGAAATTTAGTTCTGCTTTTGGAGGGTGTCTAGTCCTGAAATATGGCTACAGGTTAATAATTGATTTACGCTGTTAATTTATATACCATATTCGGCGTTTTAT